>NZ_JBBHKC010000006.1:0-416896 GCF_037482985.1 Pedobacter immunditicola
ACATAGCCTGCCTTCGCAAATTTAATTCTTTAAGCTGTTTGAGGATGGGTGTTAAGAAACACAAATTGGTTGTCGAACATATCTAATTTGATCTTGCTGTCTTTATCAACTTTGCCCGCTAAAATCTCTTTTGACAATTCATTTAAGATACGTTTCTGTATCACTCTTTTTAATGGCCTTGCACCAAACTGTGGATCATATCCCAATTCCGCAAGCCAGTCAAGCGCTTCAATGGAAGCATCAATTTCAATACCCATCTCAGCGAGCGTATGTTGCACCTGTTTGAACTGAAGTTCCACGATATCCCTTACCTCTTTGCGGTTTAAAGGAGTAAACATAATCAGCTCGTCAATACGGTTCAAAAACTCAGGTCTGATAGTTTGCTTTAAAAGTTCAAACAGTTCATTTTTGGTTTTAGCAATTACTTCATCACGGTTTACATCATTCAGGATTTTAAAATTATCCATGATCAGGTGAGAACCGATGTTAGAAGTCATAATGATAATTGTATTCTTAAAGTTAACTACACGGCCTTTGTTATCTGTCAAACGTCCATCATCCAATACCTGTAGTAAAATATTAAATACATCGGGATGTGCTTTTTCGATTTCATCAAGTAAGATGACCGAATAAGGCCTGCGCCGAACTGCTTCGGTCAACTGGCCGCCTTCATCATAGCCAACATATCCCGGAGGCGCTCCAATCAACCGTGAAACCGAATGACGCTCCTGGTACTCACTCATATCTATGCGGGTAAGTGAATTTTCATCATTAAATAAGAACTCCGCTAAAGCTTTCGCTAATTCAGTTTTACCAACACCCGTTGTACCCAGGAAAATGAAGGAGCCAATAGGTTTGCGTTTATCCTGTAAACCGGCACGTGAACGACGTATTGCATCAGAGATGGCTTCAATAGCTTCCTCCTGACCGGCCACACGCTTATGCAATTCATCTTCCAGGTGGAGCAGTTTTTCTCTTTCACTGGAGATCAATTTTGTTACCGGTATACCTGTCCAACGAGCTACCACGCCGGCAATATCTTCTGAAGTAACTTCCTCCTTCAACATACGCCCTTCAGCCTGCTGACCTTCCAACTCCACTTTCAGTTTTTCAACCTTATCCTGTGCTTCTTTGATTTTGCCATAGCGTATTTCGGCCACCTTGCCATAATCGCCGGCACGCTCAGCCTGACCAGCCTCCAATTTATAATTCTCTATCTCCTCCTGGAGATTGTTAATGCCATCGACAACATCCTTCTCACTTTGCCATTTGGCTTTCAACTCATCACGTTCAGCAGAAAGATTGGCGATTTCCTCACCCAGGCTTTTAACTTTTTTCTCGTCATTTTCCCGTTTGATAGCTTCACGTTCAATTTCGAGCTGCATAATTTTTCTGTTCAGTTCATCCACATTTTCAGGGACGCTATCCATTTCCATCCTTAATTTAGATGCCGCCTCGTCCATTAAATCAATTGCTTTATCAGGTAAAAAACGGTCAGAGATATATCGCTGAGACAATTCTACGGCAGCAATGATGGCTTCGTCCTTGATGGTTACCTTATGGTGAGTTTCATAACGTTCTTTTAGTCCGCGGAGAATAGATATAGCATCCTGTGTATCCGGCTCATCGACCAGCACCTTTTGAAAACGGCGTTCCAAAGCTTTGTCCTTTTCCAAATATTTCTGATACTCATCAAGTGTGGTTGCACCAATAGCTCTTAATTCACCTCTTGCCAAGGCTGGCTTAAGGATATTTGCCGCATCCATTGCGCCTTCACCACCGCCTGCACCCACCAGGGTGTGGATCTCATCAATAAATAAAACGATGTCTCCGTCGCTTTGAGTAACTTCTTTAACGACTGCTTTTAAACGTTCCTCAAATTCCCCTTTATATTTCGCTCCAGCAATCAGCGAACCCATGTCAAGAGAATAAACGGTTTTGGTCTTTAAGTTTTCGGGAACATCCCCTTTAATGATACGGAAAGCAATACCTTCAGCAATGGCTGTTTTACCAACGCCAGGTTCTCCGATAAGAATAGGATTGTTTTTTGTCCTTCTGGAAAGAATCTGGATCACCCTTCTGATTTCTTCATCACGGCCAATCACTGGATCCAGTTTCCCAGATTCAGCATATTCATTTAAATTCCTTGCGTATTTATTAAGCGCATTATACGTAGCCTCTGCATTTTGATCAGTAACCCTGTTATCTCCACGCAGCGATGTGATTGCTTTTTTTAAATCTTTTTCAGTAACACCATAATCCTTCAGCGTCTTGGAGGTGTCGTCGTTTACTGCCAGAATTCCCAAAAGGAGGTGTTCCACAGAAACAAATTCATCCTTAAATTCTTTAAGATATGATTGTGCCTTTTGCAACACTGAATTGGTAGTAGATGACAAATAGACATTGCCACCACTTACCTTCGGGAACTTAGCAATCCTTGCATCCAGTTGCTGATTCAGGAGGTTCACATTTACATTCAGTTTCTTAAGTACATAAGAAACCACATTCTCATCAACATTTAAGAGACCTTTGAGCAAGTGCGCTGTCTCGATAGCCTGTTGCTGATTGCCTTGGGCTATTTCGGAAGCCTGTTGAACTGCTTCCTGGGCTTTTATAGTAAAGTTGTTGAAGTTCATACATAGCCAGGCACAAAACAAATGCCATGCAAATTATAACCCGGGTTGCGGTAAATTTGTCTGAAAGTTTTTAACTCGTACGACATATTGGCTGATTAGGATGCATTCTACTGAAAAATTTTCAGGAAATATCTAAAAAATAAAGACTTTTAATACGGGGGGATTGTGCACGATCAATGAGAATCCAGCGAAGTACTTCAAGCGCTTAAAAAAAGACAAAAAAAAATCCCGGAAACGTCCGGGATGAAGCTCAATAAAGAAGCAATATTATTTTAAAATTTCTTTTAGTTTTTCAGTTTGGTGATCCGCCAGTTTTTTTAATGGTCCTGCGGCCATCATTTTCATCATCATATTTAAATCAGCAGAAATGATATGCTTTGCCGTAGTGCCGCCCTGGGCATTAGGTGTAACAGTCCATTTTAATTCAATCTCAAAAGGAGCTTTCTCTGTAGGGATCGCGATCAGTTCCTGATTAGGAATACGGTTTGAGATCTTAATTGCCAATTTAGCCATGTTTTGAATGGTAAAACTCGCTTCATCTTCGGTAGAAGACCAATTGTAAATATTCTCTGGCATCAGTTGCTGGTGATTATTCATATCAGCAAGAAATTTATAGACATCTTCTACAGGCAGGTTTATCTCTGTAGCGCTTTCAATAACAGTCATGTATGTTCTAAGTTAGTTGTTCTTGTTCTTTTCCCCATCCAGAAGGGTCTCTACGCCAGTTGGCCAATAATTCTACATCACTTTGGCCAATAAAACTATGCTCAGCAGCATACTGTATAAGCGTACTGTAATTTGATAAGCTGGAATACCTGCATTTTGCCTGTTTAAAATTCTCTTCTGCCTGGTCAAACCCATAGGTAAAAATGGAAACTAAGCCTGCAACAGAAAGACCTGCTTTTTTTAAAGCATCAACAGCCTGTAAACTGCTCTTTCCAGTGGAAATTAAGTCCTCAACGACTACAACACGTTGACCTTCTACAATCTCACCTTCAATTAAGCTGCCAGTGCCGTGTTCTTTTGCTTTCGCCCGCACATAGGCAAACGGCAAACCCAGCTCTTGCGCTACCAGAACACCCTGAGGTATACCAGCAGTAGCAACACCTGCAATTAAATCCACGGAGCCAAATTCTTCCTGAACCAATTGCGTAAGCTTCTGTCTGATGTATGTTCTAACTGAAGGATGTGACAGTGTAATTCTGTTATCGCAATATATTGGAGATTTCCAACCCGAAGCCCAGGTAAAAGGATTATTAGGTTGTAATTTAATTGCTTTAATTTGTAACAGAAATTCAGCTACCTTTAATTCAATTTCACTTTTATTATACATGATCCAAAAATACAGAATATATATTAACGAGAACACTTTGTTTTTAACAGATATACTGCCCGAGCAAACTACGCAAGTTCAAATGCTTGATTTACAGTCTTTTGATTTCCTAACATTTTATAAAAATTTAGAGAAGGGATCAAAAAATAACTATGTTTTGCTTTCCGAAGACCCCAAAGCCGAACTAAAAAAGATTAAGAAAAAGTGTACAATGATTAAGGCAGCCGGTGGATTGGTTAGGAATGCGAATAATGATTATTTGTTCATTTACAGGAATAAAAAGTGGGATTTACCTAAGGGCAAGGTAGAAAGCGGCGAAAAAATGAAAGAAGCTGCCTTAAGGGAGGTAGAGGAAGAGTGTGGCGTAAAAATATTCAAAAATGGGGAGAAGCTCTGTAAAACCTACCACGTTTATGAGTTAAGCGGCAATATTGTGCTGAAGAAAACAAACTGGTACGATATGAAGGTGAAAGGAAAACCCAAATTGATTCCTCAGAAAGAAGAAGGCATCACCAAAGCAGGCTGGTACAGTAAAAATGACCTCGAGCCGCTGCTTAAAAATACCTATCTCTTGATCTTTGATGTATTGGCCGCAGGGGACCTTATCGAATCGAAACTGCAATAAATTTATAAATTTTAACAAATTATAAACAAGGCCGCGATTAATTGCGGCACCACAAAGAGTTGCCGCTGATCAGAAGCTTTAGCCTACAAAAAGGCTAAAGCTTCCTTAGGTATAAACTTACTGATGTCACCGTTGTTTCGTAAAATATCGCGAACGATCGTAGAACTGATCGCAGAATATTCAGGTTTGCTTAACATAAAGATGGTTTCTACCTCGGGCATCATGGTCTGGTTAATTTGTGATATTGCCCTTTCATATTCAAAGTCACTAACCGACCTGATTCCGCGCACCATATACTGTACGTTAAGCTGTTTGCAAAAATCGATGGTCAATCCTTCATAAAGCTTGACTTCCACATTGTCGTAACCGGCAAAGATGACGCTAACAATTTCCTGCCGTTTTTCTGCCGACAGAAAGCTTTGTTTTGAACTGTTCAATCCAATGCCGATCACAATTTTATCAAACAGGGGCAATGCGCGCTTTAAAATGTCTACATGTGCAATGGTAATAGGATCAAAAGAACCCGGGAATAGCGCAGTTTTCATGTCAGATGTGATTAGGTTTTTCAAAGAAACTAAAAGAAGAATTACCGTATTTCCTGGTTTCTTTATAACCAGGTTGTCCTTCCAATCTTAAATTTGTAGGGTGTTCTACAATTAACACACCGTTATCCGCCAGCAGGTTGTTTTTCATTACCAATTCTGGGATCAATGGAATCGTGGGCATGTCATAAGGCGGATCAGCGAAGATGATCTGGTAAGTTTTCTCATGTTGCTCAAGAAACTTAAATACATCAGCCTTATGCAAATCAATTCCTTGCAAATCGTATTTTTGAATCACCGATTTCACCCAATAAATGCAGCCGGAATGCTTGTCTACCGCCGTAATAGCGGGCAAACCCCTGGAAGCAAATTCGATGCTGATATTGCCCGTGCCGCAGAAAAGATCGAGCACCGCACAATTATCGAAATCATAAGCATTAAACAAAATGTTAAATAGGGCCTCTTTGGCCATGTCTGTAGTCGGTCGTACTGGTAAACTGTCCGGTGCATTTAAACGGATACCCTTAAGCCTTCCTCCAATTATACGCATAGGTCGATGGCTAATAAACTACTGTAATAATAAGCTGGCATATCCTCCAATATCCTGCAATCAATCTCTTTATTTTGAGGTAAGCTGAATTGTATGTTTTTGAAATACTTTTTAAGCGTACGGAAGTTTTGATCATTGTCGTTGATGATCCCGCTGATATAAACAGGTGTCTGTTCGAAATCGATATCAAGTTGTTTAATCAACAGCAGTAGGAAATAATTAAATTCATCACCACTTTCAATTTCAAAAGTATTTTTAAAAATCAGTTTGCTATTTTCTACCTGTATTGCTGTAAAAGAAAGAGCCGTAAAGTCAAACACTAAACCGTTGTCTACATGTGCTGCCAGGTTCAATACTGATTCAGATTGTTCATGTTTACTGGCGGCTTTGAAATGAACATCAAGTTCATCCTCTAAATGTTGCTGCAGGCAGAAGATGGAGGTAAAGTCGAAATCCGGGTTGTTTTTTACGTGTAAAGTCTTGGATGGCGCTTTGGTGAAAAAGTTAATATAGGCGTTCAGGTCTTTGGAATTAAACAATTCGTTGGGAACAGTGACACAATTATCTGTGGAAACCGCTATTTTAACTTCTTTATAGGGATAATTAAGATAGGGATCGTTTTTAATTTTCGTTTTTAAAGTCTGCGTCATATTGCTGCAAGCCTGTTCATCAAAAACGGCTTTAAGGCTTTTACTATCTTGATTTATAATGGCATACGAAAAACTATCGTTTGTAATTTTAAGCAGTAAATTACAATCAGGGGCCATATTAGGATCAAATTCCGGATCAAGGAGCAGAATGCTGTTCTTCATATTCATCTTAGCAAAATTAATTCTTTTTTCTATAACCACACCATCGCATATTTGTAAAATGGATAAAGCAATGATGATCGCTCAATCTTATCCTTTTAACCCTACAGCAGAGCAGTTAGTATTTTGCAGGGAGATGGCCGGATTTTTACAAGGCCCATTGGATGGAAAGTGTTTTATATTAAGGGGCTATGCCGGTACGGGGAAAACAACTTCAGTAGCTGCATTGGTCAAAGCATTACCTGGTTTCAAGCTTAGGACGGTACTATTAGCACCAACGGGACGTGCAGCCAAGGTAATGAGCAGTTATACAGGGAGGATGGCTTTAACCATCCATAAAAAAATCTACCGGAAGCGGGTTGCTGTATCTACAGAATTAACCTTTCAACTGGCACCTAATCTCGCTGAAAACACACTGTTTATCATCGATGAGGCATCTATGATCGCCGATGAGTGGAATCCTCAAACAGGGTCATCCTTTTTAAAGGACCTGATGGAATTTATTTATAACCAAAAAAACTGCGCCGTGCTTTTTGTTGGCGATACGGCACAACTTCCGCCGGTGGGCAGTTTGGATAGTCCTGCTTTAAATAAAAAGTATCTATCGGCAGCATTTCACCTTGATGTTACAGAAGTAGAATTAAAAGAAGTGGTGCGGCAGGAGCAGGAATCGGGGATTTTGGCTAATGCGACCATGTTACGTCAATTAATTAACCATTATGAAGGTAATGATCAGGAAAATAACGAAGGGCCAAAAGTGGAACTGCCACAATTTATCACTGCAGGTTATAAAGATATTTTCCGGATGACGGGCCTGAAGATGGTGGAAGGCCTTGAATATGCTTACCGGAAATTTGATATCGAAAACTGCCTGGTGGTTTGCCGCTCCAATAAATCTGCTAATGTGTATAATCAGCAAATCCGCGCCAGGCTGCTGTATAGGGAAGAAGAATTGACAGGTGGCGATCAGATTATGGTGGTACGCAACAATTATTTCTGGCTGCCCGACAGTGAGGCGACCTCTTTTATTGCCAATGGAGATATGGCTAAAATAACAAGGGTTAGGAATGAGGAGGAGCGCTATGGCTTCAGGTTCAGTGAAGTCCAGATGGAATTTTTAGATTATCCGGAGGCAGGCAGTATTACCTGTAAGGTGATGCTGGATACCCTTCAGTCTGAAACACCAAACCTTTCCTATGAACAAAATAAACAGTTATACGAGGGGTTGAGCCTGGATTACGAGCATATCAAGAACAAAAGAGAGCGATTACTTGCAATTAAGGAAGATCCTTATTATAATGCACTGCAAATAAAGTTTGCCTACGCCGTTACTTGTCACAAAGCACAAGGTGGGCAATGGGATGCCGTTTTTGTGGATCAGGGTTATTTAACTGAAGACATGATAGACCTTGATTTTTTGCGCTGGTTATACACCGCTGTAACAAGGGCAAAAAGAGAATTGTTTCTTGTTAATTTTGCCCAAAATCTATTTACAAGCCCAATGGAGGATATATGAAACTTGGCTTCACCGTTAAAAATAAAATGACAATTGCGATCATGCTGTTCTGCATTATGGCTTGTTCCATCCTCATCCGAGTTTTGGAGGATAAGAATATAAAAGATATGAATATTGCTTTTATATCGATGTATAACGACAGGCTCATACCGGCAACGGACCTGTTTTATTTAGCAGAAAGTGTTTATGCCAAGCGGTATCTATTAGAGGAGGCTTTATACAATACAGATTCAATTACAATCGATCACAGTTACCTGAAAGGCAGATTAGCTTTGGCCAATACAAATATTGATTCCTTGATCAGGAAATACGAACAAACTTTTTTAATTGCACCGGAAAAAAAGCAATTGGATGAATTAAAAATTCAGCTGGCCGATACGCGTAAAATAGAAGATAAAGTGCTTGATTACAGCGACCAGCATCGCATGGAAGCAGCCCGGGGACTGTTCGAAAACCAGGGTAAAACTGCATTTAACGCCGCCAGGCAAAAACTAACTGAACTGACAAAAATCCAGACAGAAGTTGGCCAGGAACTGATCAAAAATTCAGCGTTTGCCGTATCAGGCACCAAAATTTATTCCAGCCTGCAATTAGCCCTGGCAATAGTTATAGGAATTTTAATTGTGGCTATTGTATTTGCCTCCAATGTGGTGAAAATTCCTAACGATAAATTTAATTTGAATTAGTCTTTTGAAGGGGTTCTATTTGATACAAAAGTACGGTAGAGGGCTACAGCAAGGATGATCACACAAACTGGAACTAAGGCCATATAAATTTCACTATCACTCATTACATTTAAGATCGTATTCATAATTTTAATTTTGGATGAAGGTAAATAAAATTGACAAACATTGAAATTATTAGCCTTGAAATTTTCAGTAATCAAGCAAATATGGCGGTTTTTGGGTGTTTTATGACCTTAAATTGAAAGTTTCTTCCGTAACCCACGCCGAGTTCGCAGGGTAGTTCGAAAGGAGGGGGCATGGTGATCAATAAAAAAAGGGGTTGAACTTCCCGGAACACCCCCTTTTTATGATTTATGAGTATCGACATCCGCCGATAGAATATGAAGCAAACTTAAAATATAACCTGACTTAAAAAAATGATACAAATCAGTTCTAATTTTGATTATCATCAATATAAAAATGGTTTATACTTAAAGTAAAACTTATAATGTTTTAGGCTGTTCGTTTCCATTATGGCAAGTACCACAAGAAACAGCTAAAAGTGCTTTGCCATTTTGCAATTCCTGGTCGTGGAAATATTTTTTATTAATCTTTTCTGTCATTCGCATCATTTTCCGTGCAACTTCTTTTTCAGGCTTTGCATCACTTACAAAGTCTAATTTTTTAGGATTATCCGCTTGCGGAGCATGGCAGTGATTGCACTTAACACCCAGGGCGACTTTAAAGCCGTCCATTACCCGGTCAAGTTCCTTCTTACTGGTATGCTTTGGAAGTACTTTGAGGTTTTTGTATATCTTTTCAGGAGGGGGTATGAAAGCGCCTAACAGAAAGACCGTAAACATCAACAATGCAATGGTAATTGTCTTTTTACCAAAAATAAATTTCATAATTATAGTGATTTGTGATCACCAATATAAGAAATAAAATTTCTTTAATTAACAAGTTCTTTTGAGTTCTTAAAAAGATAGCTCTCCATCTTTATCGTTTCATCAATGTTTTCCTGAAGTTTATAAATCAACGTATCTACACCATTATCCATTTCGTTGATCTCTTCAATATAATACTGAACATCATCAGAGAAGATATGAACGTGATAATTTTTAAAATGCCTGTAGGCATTAAAATAAAGCTCACTTACATGTTTGAAAGAATTTAAACATTCTATCATCTCCACGTTCATATGGTAAGCAGTTGAATAAAGTTCTTTTAACTCAGCTATTTTATCGTTATTCCTCATAATGGAAATTTTTAAGTTAATTATTCATACGCTAATATATTAATATTATTGATTAAATGTTAATTGATTTATTTTTTTTTAAATATATTTTTGAACACTATTTTTCCTGATGATTCTACCTTAAATTTTCCAGAAAAGGGCTAAAACAACAAGGAGGTCGCCTTTTATAAAAGACAACCCCCTCAAGGATAATAAGATGATTCTAAAAAAATATTTAAGAAAGTTCTGTCAGCCCGGCGAATTTTCTAAAATCAGCCTCTTCGACATATTGTTTGAAGTTTTGAACGTCCTCACGGATCATCTTTTCAAAAACACCATTGAACAGCGAGGCAAAGCCTCGGCCAACACTTCCTGCAGGTGGGAAGTAGTTAATTTCAATTGTAAGTTCTGTGTCTGTACCATTTAAGGCATCCTTAAATTCTACCTTTCCGGCATTATCTATCATAGAACCTTCAATCGATCGCCAGCCAATGTAATAGCCATCTTCTTCCCGGGTAATTTCTGCATTCCAGCTTAAACCAATGATATTTCCAGGGGTATTGGCCACCCAATGTGATTCAGTTGGGCTAATGGCATCCACCGATTTAAGGTGGGTCATAAACTTAGGCAGGTTAGACAGCTCTCTCCAAAAATTATAGACAGCCGCTCGCGATGCATTGACAGTGATATGCTCAGTAATGTTTATGGCCTGCGGATCGGTGGTATCTTTGCCTAGTTTTTTATAAACCGGACAAACACCTGTTACTCCACGATAGAGGAGAAATCCGGCAGCAGCTGTTCCTATAAGGCCAAGGATAGGGTGTTTAAAGATATTGCCCAGGCCTTTAACAAGCAGATAAGTTCCTGCAACACCAGATAATGCTCTTTCTCCCTGATCAATATTCGGATCTTCATCAATAGTGAAGTCCAGGTTTTGAAGTTTATTTATAATTTCGGTTGATGTTGGTGTGTTCATATTTCGAATAGTTGTTTTTAATTAACAATATTCGAACTATAAAGTTTGCCAGCACTTTGCTGAATTATTATATTTATTTGGCTTCCAGTAATTTATCTATCTTTTTTTCAAACTCCACCTTGTACTTGGTATGGTGTTCTCCTGTGCCCGGTCCAGAAAAATCTGAAGTAATGGAACTCACTTTTCCAGATCTATCTAAAATGATCGTGCTCGGGAACACACTGATTTTAGTTAACTGCGGCAATGTTTTTTCTGTTCTTTGCGGATCGGAAAGTGCTACCGGCGCAATCAATAATGGATATTTGACATTAAATCTTTTTTGAAACTTGCCTAGGCTATTTTTCGATCTTTCCAGGTCTGTAGAATATTCATAGGCAATACCAATAACTTCCACACCGCGATTCTTATTCTTATTGTAATATTCACTTAAAAACTCAGTTTCATCCATGCAGTTGGGGCACCATGAACCCAAAAGCTGTATAATAACAACCTTGTTTTTATATTTCGCATCATTGATGGAAACTTGCTTACCCTTAAGGTCTTTAAAGCTAAAATTCAATGTCCCATCTTCACCATCTTTTAGCCTCAACTCATTATTGTAAGCCAGTTTTGCAGTTTCATCTTTACTGGCTGTCCAATTAGACACCGCAGCATTGCTGCTGTAGATCTGGCCGTTTGATAAGCTGTCGCCGTTAACCCTGGCCGTAAAAACCATGGCATGCACCCCATCAAAAGTAGATAGGAATAACGCATCGCCGGTTACAATACCTGAAAGGTAACGGTAATCACCACTAGGGGTAAGTATAGAGCCGCTCACTTTATTGTCTTGTTGTAAAAACTCACCAATTGCAGCAGTAGCAGGACCTTCTTTTTTTAATAAACTTACAGCCCATTTGCCCTGTACCTGCTGAGTGGCATCACCGTTTACAGCAGCAAAACGGTAAGGGATACGGGCAGATGCTGTAAAAGGCATGACAACATCTTGTTTACTGCCTTTTTTTGTCCAGATGCCAGAAAGGCTGTCCTTGGATACGATCTTTAATTTAAAGGATGATTCAAATAAAGGCATGTTCACAAACAGTGAATCCTTTACCTGGCGTACATCGTCAACAAGCATCCTTTCAGGCTCATTCACCACATACAAAACAGTTTTCCCTTTCAGTTGCTCCACAGCAAGGTTGAATATGATTTTATTCCCGTCTGCACGGTGAAGCGCTGCATTCCAGTTGCCCTTTTGAAGTGATTGCGCAGCTGCACTAAACGTTAGTATCCCAAATATGCCTAGTAATCCTATTTTTTTTAACATGTAAATCCTTTTATTGCTCTTAAAAAGAGTATAGTAAATTGATAGGACAAATATACGTATATTCCTCTACTGTGGTGAATTCATCAAGCGAATCGGCTTCACATCGCCGGCACCTTCCATTTCATAAATTTCAAGACCAAAATAAGGTGCAGCAGCAAGCAGGTGATCAAAGATATCGGCCATGATGTGTTCATAGTCTACCCATTTTGTAGTGCTGGCAAAAACATAAATTTCAAGGGGCAAACCATTTGCAGTAGGGGCAAGGTGCCTGACCATCATGGTCATCTTCTTATTTAGCCCTGAATGATTAGCTACATAATTATCAATATATTTCCTGTATAACCCAGCATTGGTCAAATTCCTTCCGTTAATCAGGAGGCTCTTGTCGGCGCCTATGCGTTCGTTGTTTTTGTCAATGTCTTTTTGTCTGTGGTCTATATAGTTTTTTATCGCTTCAATATGCCTTAGCTTTTCCACCTCCTCGGGCGAAAGAAACTTTATCGTTGATTGTTTAATATAGATAGCCCTTTTAATCCTTCTTCCGCCAAATTCATGCATTCCTCTCCAGTTATGAAATGCTTCTGATATAAGGGAATAAGTGGGGATGGTGGTGATCGTTTTATCAAAATTCTGCACCTTCACTGTCGTCAGGTTAATTTCTATTACGTCGCCATCAGCGCCATATTTATTCATTGTTATCCAATCACCAATGCGCACCATATCATTTGTAGTGACCTGGATACTTGCCACAAAGCCCATGATGGTATCTTTAAACATGAGCAGCAGCACAGCGGAGATGGCACCCATGGCCGTAAAAAAAGCAACCGGCGACTGACCACTCAGAAAAGAGAAGATCATGACGGCACCGATCAGAAATAAAATAATCCTGATGACCTGCAGGTAACTGTCGATCGGTTTCCCCCTAAATGCCACACTGCTGCGCAATGAATTTCCACCTGCTTTTACGACCGACATCACCATCCAGATGATCACAAGAACCATGTAGGCATCAGAAAGTTTATTAAAACCACCGATGAGGTGAGGGAAGCCTTCAAAAACAATTGGAATTGAAGTTTTGATGAGTACGAGAGGAGCGGTTAAAGCAAGGTAATGTGGAAACCGGCTTTCTAAAAGATGCTGAAATATAGGTATTGTGGTCTTACGGCCTACTGTAATCAATATCACCCTGAGGATGCGTCGAACCACATATTGAACAATAAAAATCAAAATGGTTACAATGATCACCAAGGCAAGAAGGTTAACATATTCAGCAACATTTTCTTGTACTCCCCAGCGCATCAATAGTTTATACGTCCATCGGCTAATTGTGTTTACATTTTCTATGCTTTCCATTGAATTCGAAATATTTCAGCTTTAAAGCTATAAGTTTTGAAAAATTAATGCCTGGGGTTTACCGTTGCTGGTTTTGAATTAAATTGGCAACAAGGGCGGTCCAGCCGGTTTGGTGTGATGCACCGAGGCCTTTACCATTATCTCCATTGAAGTATTCGTTAAAAACCAGGTAATCCTTAAAATGCGGATCGTTCTGTAATTTATCATCGTCACCAAAACAGGCGCGTCTGCCATCCTGATCTTGTTTAAATAAGCCGATTAGCCGCTGACTTAATTCCATGGCAATGTCCTTCAGGTGCATGAAATTGCCCGAACCTGTTGGGTGCTCAATGGTGAAGTCTTCACTATAATAATCATGAAAACGCAGTAAACTTTGAATAATCAGGAAATTTACCGGCAGCCAAATCGGTCCGCGCCAGTTACTATTGCCACCAAACATGCCGCTGTCACTTTCTCCAGGCAGGTATTTTACAATCAGCTCTTCTTTGGGTGTAGGATATATAAACGGTTTTTCTTCATATCTTTTGGATAAGCTTCTGATGCCGTACTTGCTTAAAAATTCTGTTTCGTTCAGCATTTTATCGAGGATACGGGTAATGCGGTGCCCCCTCAGGAGACTTAACAGGTGTTTATCGTCGTCACCTTTCTCTGACCAGCGTGAAACAAGGTTGGCCAGGTCAGGTCTGTGTTTTAAAAACCACTGCATCCGGGCAGCAAATTCCGGTAACTTTTTTAAGGTCTCATCCCTGATCACCTCTACAGCAAATAATGGGATTAAACCCACCATGCTCAACAATTTTAATTTAACGGACCGTGTGCTGTCGATCGTCAGCTGATCATAGAAAAATTCATCCTCCTCATCCCAAAGCCCTGTTTTATCATCGCCCATCGTATTTAAAATGGCACCAGCGATATAAAGAAAGTGCTCAAAAAACTTAGTGGCCATCGCTTCATATACCGGGTTGTGCAAGGCAAGTGCCAGGGAAATATGCATCATGTTCAAGGAGTACATGGCCATCCAGCTGGTGGCATCTGCCTGTTCAATGCTCATTCCAGAAGGCAGGGTCATGCTGCGGTCAAAGATCCCGATATTATCCAAACCAAGGAAACCGCCCGTAAAAATATTGTTTTCGTTATGATCTTTTCTGTTTACCCACCAGGTGAAATTGATGAGCAGTTTTTGAAATACAGATTCCAGGAAAACCAAATCGCCCTTGCCGGTATTCCGCTGCTCCATTTTGTAAACTTCCCAGGTTGCCCAGGCGTGAACAGGAGGGTTGGTGTCATCGAAATTAAACTCATAGGCAGGTAACTGGCCATTAGGGTGCATATACCACTCTTTTGTCAATAACGACAACTGCTTTTTTGCAAACTCTGAATCCACCAGGGCCAGACTTACACAATGAAAGGCGAGATCCCAGGCGGCGAACCATGGAAACTCCCATTTGTCGGGCATGGAAATGATATCTCCATTATTAACATGCTTCCAGTTCAGGTTGCGTGATGTGGAATGTCCTTCAGGCGGAGGTGATTCACCGGGATCGCCCTTGAGCCATTCGCTTACATTGTAGCTATAGAACTGTTTATTCCAAAGTAAGCTCGCTAAAGACTGCCTGTGGATCAGCTTTTCATCTTCATCAGGGATCTCCGCTTGTAAAGGCTCATAAAATTCGTCTGTTTCCTTTAAGCGGAGTGCAAAAATCTGGTCAAAATCATCAAAGGGATTACCATGGCAACCTTTACACAACCTGAGTTTAACAACAGCAGCTTGTCCGCCTTCAATAGCAAACTCGCAACGGGCAGCAACTTTTGTACCTGTGTTTGCAGGGTTAACGGTATTGGTTTTATGGTTTACCACATAATTGTTGATGCCATCTTTATAAAAATGACCACCATCATCAAAATTGTGAAGCTTTTTGTCGTTGGTTTCATTTTCTGTAAACAACCATTGCTCAGGATTCTCTGTATATAAAAAGTATTCCCCTAAAGATTTCTGATGAATTTCAAGTTCAGTATCGCTGTTCTTCCTGATCAATGATTCTTTAGTGTGGTTACCAAAAGTCCACTTGTTGCGAAACCAGAGTGTA
Source organism: Pedobacter immunditicola (assembly GCF_037482985.1). Classification (NCBI taxonomy): domain Bacteria; kingdom Pseudomonadati; phylum Bacteroidota; class Sphingobacteriia; order Sphingobacteriales; family Sphingobacteriaceae; genus Pedobacter; species Pedobacter immunditicola. The sequence continues at coordinate 15,636 of NZ_JBBHKC010000006.1, forward strand.
GGCAAAATTGTGAGGTTTGCCGCTTTATCAGCCCTGTTATGTGCAGTAATCTTGATCAGCAAATCTTCCTGAGATGATTTCGCGTATTCTATAAATATGTCGAAGTATTCATTGTTATCGAAAATCCCCGTATCGAGGAGCTCATATTCCGGCTCCTCCCTGGAACGTTTTTTATTTTCGGAAAGCAATTTTTCGTAAGGAAATGCCTGCTGCGGATATTTGTACAGCATTTTCATATACGAATGGGTAGGGGATGAATCGAGGTAATAAAAAAGTTCTTTTACATCTTCACCGTGGTTTCCTTCCGTATTGGTGAGTCCGAACAAAATTTCTTTAACGATTTTATCCTTACCATTCCAAAACGCAGGTGCAAAACAAAGCAGTTGTTTTTCATCTGAAATACCACCTATACCTTCTTCTCCCCAGCGCCAGGCCTTACTGCGAGCCATTTCATGCGTTGCATAATTCCAGACATCACCGTTTGCACTATAATCTTCACGCACTGTTCCCCATTGCCGGTTAGATACATAAGGACCCCATTTTTTCCAACCTTCAATCTTTAACCGTTTTACTTCTTGATTCATTGATATATTTTATACTATATGATGTTTTTAGGTGAACCACCTGTTTTTCGCTTTACGCGGAACCATGGTTCCAGGTGTCACAATCTTTTAAACATCATTTGTCGAACATCAAACTCATAAATTCATGTCCAAACGCTGAAAGAACCTAGTGATGATTTCATTAATAATTATCTAAATTGTTGCAAAGTTAGCATTACCGAGTCTATATCAACAAATTGATTGAAATGATAAATTAAAATATGGCATTACACACTATTCTAGGTGCAAATGGCACCATCGCAACAGCGCTGCTTCCGGTGCTCAAAGAAAATAATGAAAATATCCGCCTGATTTCCAGAAACCCAAAGCCTGTTCCTGGTACTGAAACCATAGCTGCCGATGTACTCAATTTTAATGAGCTGCTCAATGCGGTGCAAGGGTCTTCTGTGATCTATCTTTTGGTGGGGATTACCTATGACACCAAGCAATGGCGGCGCGAATGGCCTATCATCATGCGCAATGTGATCGCCGCCTGTAAAGAAACCAAGGCCAGGCTTGTCTTTTTTGATAATGTTTATATGTATGGAAAAGTAGATGGGCCGATGACGGAAGAGACGCCTTACAATCCATGTAGTGAAAAAGGAAAGGTTCGCGCTGCAATAGCGGAAATGCTTCAGCAGGAAATGAAGGCAGGCACAATTAAGGCTGTAATTGCCCGTGCTGTTGACTTTTATGGGCCTGGTGTTACGGATAAAAGTGCCGTTAGTGTGATGGTTTTTTCAAGGTTGAAAAAGGGTAAAAGCGCACAGTGGTTTATAAATCCGGATGTACCCCGGGCTTGTAGTTATACGCCTGATGCAGCAAAAGCAGTATACCTGTTGGCTAAAAATGATGCAGCTTTTGGACAGGTGTGGCACTTGCCGACTGCTCAGCCTGCTTTAACCGGCCGACAGTTTATCAGCACGGCCGCGAAGTATATGAATACCTCCGCTAAAGTTACCGTGTTACCAAAATGGCTGCTCAAAATGCTGGGTTGGTTTAATCCTTTTTTAAAGGAGATCATTGAAATGACTTACCAGGATGAATATCCCTTTATTTTTGATGCAACGAAGTTCGAAAAAGCATTTAATTACCAGCCAGTACCTTATGAGCAGGGGATTAAAGAGACCGCAGATTGGTTTTTGAAAGAGGGGTAAAACAGGAAACAGAAAAATCAGGGTTGAGAGAGCGTTTTCAGGGCGTTGGCAGGGGGTTGGTAGGGCATTGGTAGGGCCATTAGCCCTGTCAATGCCCTACCAATGCTTTAGCAAGGCTCTGGAAATCACACTTCGTCATGAACCTATACCAGTAATCAAACTAATTCCATAATTTAGCACCATGCCTGGAAAAATTGTCCTCATCATTATCTTTATATGCGTTGTGATCACGCTGATCATTAAATTGCTCGAAATCTTAGACGGTGATTATACCACTGATAAAATGCTGGTATGCGTCTGGAGTTTGGTTGCCTTGTTTTACTGCATCAAAGCAAATAAGGGGGGAGACGTTCATCAATCATAAAAGTTTCCACCATTTAAATTAATGTTATCTGTATGACCACCTACGAAGAAAAAGCTCATTTAATGTTACAGGACTGGCAGCAGAAGATGCGGAAGAAACCCTCTCTTACCAATCGGTTAGCAAAAGGCATACAAAACAGGATCAATAACATGATACCTGAAAGGGCCCATAAAGTCATCACCACAACGATTGAAAAAATGGTGAAGGCCGTGCTTTTCGGTGCTCAATATACCACTACCGAAACCCTTGCTGCCGATGCCTCCTTTCAATTGAGAGAAAGTTATATCAAACAGCAAATCAGCTTCTATCAAAAAACGGCCACGGTAGAAGGAGCTGTTATCGGAGCAGGAGGTATTTTACTGGGACTTGCGGAGTTTCCCATCCTTATTGGTATTAAAATGAAATTGCTTTTTAATATTGCGAGTTTATATGGCTTCAATATAAAGGATTATAAAGAAAGATTATATATACTTTATATTTTCCAGCTGACCTACTCGAGCCAGCAACGGCGAAATGAGATCTATAATTTATTACAAGACTGGGAAGGTTATAGCCGTTCTCTTCCTCCTCAAGCCGAGGATTTTGACTGGCGTACCTTTCAACAAGAATACCGCGATTATATAGACCTTGCAAAAATGGCCCAACTTATTCCTGTCATCGGATCTGCTGTAGGTGCTGTTGCCAACTATCACCTCATCGCACAGCTGGGTGATACGGCAATGAATTGTTATCGATTGCGGATGTTATAAAAGAACGATTATGAATACAATCATTTTGGAAGGCATGAACGCCTTGCACGAGGAAATGAAAGTTTGGATGAATCACCTGCACCAGTATCCTGAACTGGCCTTGCAGGAAACAGAAACTGCCAAATTTATTGCAGAAAAAGTAAAATCCTTTGGTTTTGATGTCGTCGAAAATGTTGGTAAAACCGGTATCGTAGCTTCTTTGTCATTGGGCGAAAGTAAGAAATCAATTGGGCTGCGTGCTGATTTTGATGCACTTCCGATTCAGGAGGTAAACGACCTTCCTTATAAAAGCAAGGTAACGGGGAAATCACATCTCTGCGGCCATGATGGGCATACCGCCATGCTCTTGGCTGCTGGAAAATATTTGTCGCAAACTAAAAATTTCAACGGAACGGTACGCCTCATTTTCCAGCCTGCGGAGGAAACCATGGAAGGCGGCCCGGCGATGATTCAGGATGGCTTGTTTGAGAGATTCCCGGTAGATGCTGTTTATGGGATGCACAATATGCCCGGCTTGGAAAAAGGTAAATTTTATTTTCGCGAAGGTGAAATGATGGCCGCCGTAGATAACTGGGAAATTGAATTGACCGGCAAGGGAAGTCATGGCTCCATGCCTGAACTGGGGATCGATCCCATTGTTTGCGGCTCTTCGCTGGTGATGGCCTTACAAACCATTGTGTCGCGGAATGTATCGCCCTGGCAAAACTCGGTGATTACCGTCGGCGCATTTCTTTCTGGCAATGTGGGCAATGCTGTTCCTCAAAATGCCATCCTGCGGTTAAGTATCCGTAATATGGATCCTGAACTGCGTGAAAGGTTTTAAATAAAGTTCGTTCCATGGTTAAAGCACAAGCTGAGGCATTTAATTGTGCCTTCGAAATCAGGGAAGGTATTCCGGGTGCCGTGTTAGTAAACACTCCTGAAAATACGCAATGGGCTGCAGCGGTGGCCAGCGGTGTTTTTGGGGAGGAGAAAGTTGTTTATCCGGGGCAACCTTACATGGGCAGTGAAGATTTTGCTTTTATGCTGCAAAGGAAGCAAGGGAGTTATTGCATACTTGGCAATGGCGAGGGTTTTATGGTTCATCACCCGGAGTACGTTTTTAATCAGGATGTTTTGCCAGTAGGGGCGGCTTATTGGGTAGGGTTGGCGGAGGAATATTTGAGGTAGGTTATCCTAGAATTGTATTTTAAACAGCCTGCTTTGTTGTATTAACTTTATACACGGCTATGTAGTTTGTCATGGAGCAAGTGATGAAGACTTTTAAAGTTATATGGAAGTATAACGCGTTATGCTAAAATTAAAATAACATAAGAGTATAACAATAACCACCAAAATTCAAAGCCATATAGACTTAGGATCGAAATCTTCCTTCCAGAATTTAAAATCAAACATATTAAAACAAAATAAATTTTCGATAGCTTGTACGAATGTAGTTATATCTTAGCCTTTATGATGCAAGTTTTTTAGCGGATAACTGGGTAGTGTTTCATGTCAAGGGGATTAATTACCGATTAGTTATAAAATAATTTTGCTTGCCAAATGATTGAGTGTGCTTTATAGATGCCTATGCAGTGGTAAATAGATTTAACTAAAATTTGAATCATGAATATTAAGCCAATAAAAACGGAACAAGATTATCATGAAGCATTGAATCGTCTTGAATTGATATTTGATGCTGAATATGGCTCTCTGGAAGGCGATGAACTGGAGGTTTTAGGTGTTTTAATAGAGGACTATGAAGCCCAATATTATAAATTAGGGTTATCCTCATCATGTTGAAGCTATAAAGTTTAAACTGGAGCAACTGGGTTATAATTAGAGGTTGCCTAAAGTCACTAGTACATCAGGTAACCACACAATTGCTCTTTAAAAAGCTCCCCAAAAAATATAAGAGGAGGTTTAATCATGACAACCTTTGTATCATAATAATTAGCCTGCTAGTTGGATTTTTAGCTGGCATATGCCTATGGCAAACAGTAGCGCCAATGGTTGATAGCTTTCTGAGCCTTCGATTAATTACGTAGCGGAGAATAATTGAATGAGTCCTGTCAGTATAAGTTTTGGCTTTATAAAGAGTAACTTTGAGTAGAATTTTCATTGGCGACTTAATTTTTTTACCACAGGTGTCTGCTACGGGGCTGCAATTGGCAGTTTAAAGTAGTTTAGATGTGAAAAAAAGTAAGCAATACTCATTAAAACAACCAACGGCTAAGATTTTTTACAAACCTTAGCCGTCCTGCTCCCTAGTAGTGGACTAAGAGGGAGCACAGTCAAACAATTAATACCTATCTTAACTTTTTTTAAGTTCAGAAATCACTTAATTCCTGTGTCTCTAACAAAAATAAACTTGAGGCTAGAACAGATTTTGCTCATAAACACTTGCTTTCAATTCTCTGATAAAAGCCCTTAAACGTTTTCTTCAGTTTGTTCAAGTAACTCGATACCTATGCTTTTAAGTAGTGATTCAAATTGATCTAAGTCCTTTTCTTTTATTCGGTCTAAGACGAAAGTTGCCACTTTTTTCATTTCTGGAACATCCACTGGAATCATACTCCGCTCAAAAATCCCTTCGAGATGAGAGTACTCATTATTAATCCGCTCAGTCATTGAGGACGCTTGCCTATTATCTCCAAAGAACCTATACAGTTTATCATCATGTTCCGCTGCATTGGGGTACTTATAGAATAAGAACGACTCAAGAAACTTGCGAGCATTGTTGGCAAAGTTGTAATATACGACATGCTGATCATCATCATCTGTATCCGCATTTGCGCAAATATAGATTTGGTGAAAAAGGTAATTGAACTCTGTCACATAATCCTTAAGATACTTTGGCATCAGCTTGATTTTGCTTTTATCACCCTCCCTCACGGTCATAAAGTATCTGCTCTGATTTTTGTTTAAGGCGCCTGGAAGACGCTTTAGATATTTAAGGAAGTCTAGATTATGCGTTGAAATAAATAGCTGTTCAAATTCTTGACTGGTGACAATCTCTGAGTTGATTAAGCTATATATAAAAAATATATGGTTACCATCCAGGCTGGAAATAGGGTCGTCAATCCAGATGATTGGCTTTTGACCTTTCGTTTCTACATCCTCTAGCTTAGCCATGAAATAGCAAAATGCGATCAAGCTACATTCTCCTTCACTTAGGTGATGTGCTTTATTCCCGTTTCTGACGATCTCAAATCTGATCTTCTTGCCATTGGTAATTGAATCAGCTTCCTCTATCGCTTTAAGAGTTAGGAAGTCATGTCCGAAGTAATTATTCAGGTATTCATTTACCTTCAGTGCGCCCTTTTCCTCATCGTTCATTAATCGCTGCCTACTTTCAATAAGGCTGATCTGGTCCTTGATCTTATTTGCGACCATTTTTCCAGCCTCCTCTTTGCCATTAAGTTCCTTCTGCAGGAAAACAATATTTTTCACCTCCTCTTCATATTGTATGGTCGTCACAAAGCCATGAACCTCCTTTAATCTTAGCGATGTTTTGGCACTTGCCTGATCGCTGCCCAGCTTGCCAGTATAGGCATTGGATTGGCTTCGTATAGTCTCATAAAAATCGAATGTCTTTACCAGTCGTGCAGAGACATTAAATGGCGTTGCAAATGTGCCAACATTAATGATATCATCAGCCCTTGACACAAGCTGCACACGTAACTGCTCAAGGGATTCTTTATATTGTCCAAGGATATGTTCCCTTGCCACACGCAAGCGATTAAGATCCGGGTGAAACCTAGAAAAAAAGGCGTTATTGTCAAAAGACAGGAAATCTGAAAACAATATGACTTCCGCCTCCACTTTCGCTAAGAGGGATGCAATACCGCTGCTTAATTTCTCCGACTCCTCATCAAAGTGACTTTCCAGTGCCGACCATCTTTCCTCGGTAATCTTGTTCCCACAAAAGGCGCAATCCTCAGGCTTATGTTCATGAAGCGTCTTTCCATCCTTTACCCATTTGTTCAGCATTGAATTTCTAACTAGCTCCTCAATCTTTCCAGACGCTGTAAGAGACTTGGTCACTAATAGTTCGGCTTCGGCGCTCAGCTCCGAGAGGGAGAAGTTTGGTCTTGATATTGCTATAATATTTGGGTTGGGTTTTTCGTTCAATAGCCTCAATAAGGCTTGTTGCTCTTCATCTGTGATTGGTTCAAAGCCGTCTGCCAGCGTTAAGTCGATATCAGCTTCGAGCTTTGCCTTATTGTAATTTTGGTCACCAAATCTTTCCGGCTTGTACTTTATACCAGTCTCCCTGCTAGTTGCCTTTTGCGTCAGCTTGCTATCTAACTGCCTGCTGACGGTTTCATGCGTAGTTTTTGCAATCCTGTAGATTTCCCTCGCATTCTTGCGCTCCAGATAAAAACCGGTTGGAGTTTCATCATGCTCGAGCCCAAGTTCAATGCTGAGATTCTCAATCTCCTCCTCCAAGGCAGCATTACCGCCCAAAATTGCGAAAGGAACAATATTCTCATCTGCATTCGAGATGAACCTTAGGTTTTCTTTCACGAAATCCTCATTGAAAACTCGTACTTTCTTGGTGTGGGCAGACAGGTTAGTCTGAGTTACATCTGATAAGTCCTTTATGCAGACGGTAAATTCGGGGTCCTCATATTTATCCGAGATTTCTCCGAGTTCCAGAGCGCGAACTATCCGCGACAGGGTGGTCTTTCCAGAATAATTCCTGCCATAAAAGATGTTGATGGGACTGAACTCTACAATTGCACCTTTATCATCCCTTATAATTGCATCCCAGTCAAAATTCTGGAATACGGCTAGGTTCTTAATGTGCTTGAATTTTTTTATAGACATAGTTTACGTTAATTTATCATGTTTTAAAAAGAGAAGGTAAATTACTATCCCACCAATTCACCTTAGTCTTAGGATTGGACTGCTTGCTAACTTTAAACTTTATTGGTCTTTCCTGTAGGTGAGAGATCACGCCGACTTTGCGTCCTGGTTATGTAATCTTTCGCGTATCCATTACAATGTTGAGCATGGTTGGATCTGGCTTTGTGCAAGTCCGCATGTAGGGATTATTATGATATTGGCGAGTTTTATGCGGACCGGATTTGGCCAACTTATCTTGAAAAAGGATAAAAGTGACTAGGTCGTTATCAACTTGGTAGAAAAATGTTGGGTGGAAAATGATGAGAGACGTTATTATCATATTAGACTAGTGTGATTTGGTTATCTGCTAATGTAATGAATTATTATAATACGACATTAAACAGCCTGCCCTGGGTCTTTCTTTATTCTATTCATTACTCATGTAAAATACTGGAAGTTTTGTTGATAGGTTTACGGTTTACCGTAATCATTTAATAGCTAGATTATTTTTAGAAGAGTCGCCTCGTCAACAACTTAAAGTTTAGTCTTTTGTTATATTGCTGTCAGTTAGGGATTAGTTTTATCCCAAAATTAGCGTCGTGAACTGAAAATTATGGACAGACCAGGTATCTCTGATGGGGTGCCTGGTTTTTATTTAATGAATTGTAACTTAAAGTGCAAATCTTAAAGCCATGAAAATAGTTTACCTTAAGTGCCGGAAAGATCCTAAGCCAAAAAAGAAAAGCCAAAAGGAGGTAGAGCTCGAAATGGCGCGGCGGTGGATGGAAAGAAAAAAGCTAAAAATGCAAAGAAAGCCTTAAAGTTCTTTGCTCACGAGATAGAAGAAATAAAAAAGATTGACCCAAATTTTAAATTGTAACGCTATGAGACTGCCTCACAATACAGATGAGCTGACTACCAAAATGCATGCGGAATTACATGTGTCGGTGGAGACATACATCAAACATATAACCTGGATGGTATTGTGGATAATTCGTAGAGGCTTGATGAGTAGAGTAGATGCCATGTCTGTGTATGGAATTACGGATAGCCAAATCGTAGAACACAAAGTGGAATATTATAACCTTATCAAATGATAGAACTAATCGTAACAAGAAAAGGCACAGGAGTTCAATTTTGGGGTATTTTCAATGACTTAAATAGTTTATACCACACACTTCTGAAATTAACCGTTGACGAGGAAGAGGAGCATGGAAGCAGGCATGGGAGGGATATGATCTTGTACACATTCATGTATGAACTGAGGCATTCATACCAAGGCACCCGGCAAAAGAAGAGGCAGCTGGTAGCAGACGGTGAAGATGAGATTGTGTACGGTTTTAAATGGCTACTAATAGATATGATTTTTCTCATATCCGCATGCCGGTTTAATGCAAGTTTTGCAGTCCTGTCAGAGACCGATCAATTCAATTTACACGAATTAGAAGAAGCACTTAAAAAAGCAGTCAGAGAGTATGACTCCAAGGGCGCCGCAGCGATTGAGAAGTTCGTTGGCATCAATGGTGTTGATGTTTCGAACGACTTGGTGTGGCAGTTAAATCAACAGGTCTGTGCTGAATTTCTTGAAATGAAGCCTGATCTCCCCAGGTTAAGAAAAATTCCTGAATTGCTTAATCAGACTTTTAAACATAGTCCAACCTACAGCTACATGCTTGCCAAAATCAATAAAATAGCAAGGACCATAGGTTGTACCTCTGATGAAATTGAGTATCTGATGCCCGAAAAAATTGTTTGGTAGAAGTTTTAGTTTTCCTTACTTGAATAACTTTCAAAAGGTATGATTTCTTGAAATTTCTCAGGTCCTAGCTGTACGAACAGATTAATAAAATGTTGATTAAACAAATCTATTATTTCATCAACAGTGCAGCATTTATCCTAATAGGCTTAGGATTGGGCTTTAGTTTATTGTAAAGTATATTTGGAAGAAAATTAAGGTGAATTTCAACGGACGGTGTTACCCACCTAAATACTTTTAAGTCAATCTCTTTCGTTTCGCCACAAGGGCAGATCTCAGAAATTGCATGTTCATTAAATAGGTCCGAATGCTTATATTTTTTTTGTAGTTTATTCACAGCGAGCGTTAATAGATTGCAATAATAATGATTTAATTGAATAAAAGAAGTTTTATTATTTGCACCCTCTAAAAAAGAAAACCCGCTAAAATTCTGATTTTTAGCGGGTTAAATTTTTAAGTGGTGGAGCCGAAGGGTTTCGAACCCTTGTCCAGTTGTGTGATAAATTATGCCTTCTACATGCTTATTTTCCAATTCATTGTCGGGATCAGGCGGGCTGGAAACCGACCTTGCCATTCTCCTTAGGTGCTTTATCTCGCATCTGCATCACACCCTGCAGTTGCCAGCGTCATTATTTCGATGCCCCGGATTCTAACCTAATAACGCAGCAGTTAGAGGGACAAAAGCTATCTAATTCTAAATTAGGCAGCTAAGGCGTAGTTATTTTCGCCAATTATAGTGTGAACGTTCTCTTTAAAGTGCTCGCCGTACAACGCACTGCATGCTTACATACTTGCCTCCACCCTGTCAAATCCAAGACGGCCCCAAATATATACTGCTGACAACTATTGGGTTAACTACTCCCTTTACCAGTTATACCCGAATACGGATAATCGCAGATAAATGTATTAAATCGTCAGCAGTACAAAAGTACGAAAATTATGCCAAAGTTTTACCTGGATATTGTGTTAAAGCAATAGCTAAGCAATCCATGGCCTTGTTTAGGTCGTCAACATTTAAAACATAAGCCATTCTTACTTCACGTTTACCGGAACCTGGAGTTGAGTAAAAACCTGTTGCAGGTGCCATCATGACAGTTTGTCCTTCGTGATTAAAGCTTTCCAACATCCATTGACAGAAAATATCTGCATTATCAATTGGCAGTTTCGCTACCACATAAAAAGCGCCACCTGGGTTCGGGCAAAATACACCGTCCATGGCGTTTAGCCTTCCCACCAAAGTATCTCTTCTTAAAGTATATTCTTTATTTACTTCTTCGAAATAACTATCTGGCGTATCTACAGCAGCAGTACCCGCAATTTGCTCCACCATACCCGGACTTAACCTGGCCTGTGCAAATTTTAATCCTGCCTGGATGACTTCCTTGTTTTTTGTGATCAAACAACCTAATCTGGCGCCACAAGCGCTATATCTTTTTGAAACCGTGTCCATGATCACCACGTGCTCATCTAGTCCTTCCAGGTGCATAGGGGAGATGAATTCTCTTCCATCATAGCAAAACTCACGGTAAGCTTCATCAGAAAACAAGAACAGATCATATTTCAAACACAATGCTTTTAAGGCATCCAGCTCTTCCCTTGAATATAAATAACCAGTGGGGTTATTGGGATTGCAGATAATGATGGCTTTGGTTTTAGCAGTGATCAAAGCCTCAAATTCTGCGATTGGAGGCAGGGCAAATCCGTTTTCAATGTGAGAAAGAATTGGTTTCACAACCACATTACTCATGCAGGCAAAACCATTATAGTTAGCATAAAAAGGTTCAGGAATGATAATCTCATCACCTTCATTTACACAGGTCTGCATGGCAATCGTGATGGCTTCAGAACCACCAACAGTGACCAGGATATCTTTTGGGGTGATGTTATAACCTAGCTTATTGTAGTATTCGGTCAGTTTTTTTCTATAACTTAAAGTGCCTTCAGATGGGGTATAAGCCCATACCTTAAAATCGATGTCTTTAATTGCATTCAACATACCTTCTGGGGTGGCGATATCAGGCTGACCTATATTTAAATGGTAAACTTTTTTACCCTCTTTCTTTGCCTGGTCAGCATAGGGAGTCAGTTTTCTAATTGGGGAAGCGGGCATTTGTAACCCTTTGTCGGATATGTTTGGCATGGCGCAAAAATAAAAAACCTCGCTGATTAACGAGGTTTATAATTGAAATATCTTAGAGATTTACTTGGAAAAATTAGTTTACAGTTTCTCCCTTAATGTATAACACTTTAGTTGGCGTTTTTGCATTGGAGGTAATACTAATGCTTTTGCTGAACGGTAATGCTGTGCCAGTAGGATTATAGGTAACTTTTATAATACCAGTGTCTCCTTTTTTAACCGGTGTTTTTGTGTATTCCGGCACAGTACATCCACAAGTTGTTTCAACATTAGTTAAAATTAAAGGTGTATCACCTATATTTGTAAACTTGAATTCTACTGTTGCAGGTTTGTTTGACGGAATTTTACCAAAGTTATGGGTTTCTTTCTCAAATTTAAATTCTGCCGATTTAGATTGTGCCTGAGTGGTTATTGCAATGCCTAATACGAAGGAAAATAGTAGGATCAGTTTTTTCATCTTTTTATGTTTTGAACAAATTTAATGTTTAAATTATCAATTCAAAAAGTATTCCATTATATAATGGATTGGTTAATTAACCCAAACTTTATAAATTGCTTATCTTTGCACCTTAATATAAATGCTTATGACTCCAAATACGAAACTTACAACGAATCCTATCGATGCTTCAGAGTTAAGTTTTGAAGATTTCAAAACCATTGTTATTAATGATTATAAAATAGCATTTGAAAGTCGGCAGGCCAGTTTATTAGGTCGTAGGGAAGTATTAACAGGTAAGGCAAAATTTGGTATTTTCGGTGACGGAAAAGAGTTAGCCCAGATTGCCATGGCGAAAGCTTTTAAAAATGGCGACTGGCGTTCTGGTTATTATCGTGATCAGACATTTGCTTTTGCGACAGGCATTTGCACCATTAAAGAATTCTTTGCACAATTATATGCACACCCAAGTGTGGAAGCGGAACCCGCTTCTGCCGGCAGACAAATGAACTGCCATTTCGCTACAAGGTCAATTAATGAAGATGGCAGCTGGAAAGATTTGACAGTGATGAAAAATTCTTCTGCTGATATTGCGCCTACGGGTGGTCAGATGCCACGCCTTTTAGGCCTGGCTTATGCTTCTAAATTATACAGGCAAAATCCTGAACTGAGTTATTTAAAGAATTTTTCGGTGAATGGTAATGAGGTTGCTTTTGGCACCATTGGCAATGCTTCTACTTCGGAGGGGGTGTTTTTCGAAGCCATTAATGCTGCAGGTGTTTTGCAGGTGCCGATGGCCATGTCTATTTGGGATGATGGCTATGGTATCTCTGTTCCTGCAAGTTATCAGACTACTAAAGAGGACATTTCTGAAATTTTAAAAGGTTTTCAGCGTGATGAGCATACAGCCGGTTACGAAATATTTAAGGTAAGGGGTTGGGATTACCCCGCCCTGTGTGAAACTTATCAGAAAGCAATCGATATTTGCAGAGCTGAGCATGTTCCTGTATTGATTCATGTCACCGAGGTTACGCAGCCACAGGGGCATTCTACCTCTGGCTCTCATGAGCGTTATAAAGATGAAAAACGTTTAGACTGGGAAAAAGAATTTGATTGCAATGTCCAGATGAGAAGATGGATGCTGGAATCAGCGATTATTTCCGAGGAAGATCTTGCTGACTTAGAGAATGAAGCTAAGAAATTGGTCCGCGAGGCCCAAAGGGAAGCCTGGAATGAGTTCCTGGGCTCTGTTAGCGGTGAAAAGGAGAAGGCTATGACCCTAATTTCAGCTTTGGAATATGGTGATGGCATGATGGATAAATTAGTCGGTCAGTTGGGAGCTGCGCCTGATGCTTTGCGTAAGGAAGTGATTTCTTCCGTAAGGAAAGCTTTAAGGTTGACTTTGAATAAAGCATCCGCGGAAAGAACTACCTTATTAAACTGGTACAATGAACAAATCGGCCATAATGAGGAACGTTACAACTCAAAATTATTTACGGAAGGTATAGAAAGTCCATTGCTGGTTAACCATGTGCCTGCTGAATATGCAGAACAAAGCAGAATGGTTGATGGCAGGGAAATTTTGAATAAATGTTTCGATAGCAATTTCTCCCGTGATCAGCGTTTAATTGCTTTTGGTGAGGATTTGGGTTTGATCGGTGATGTGAACCAAGGCTTCGCGGGCTTACAAAGTAAATATGGTGAATTAAGAATTACAGATACAGGCATCAGGGAAATGACCATCGTTGGTCAGGGAATAGGTTTGGCATTGCGTGGATTAAGGCCTATTGCTGAAATTCAATATGTGGATTACCTGCTGTTTGCGTTAAATATATTAAGTGATGACCTGGCAAGTTTATCTTACCGCACTAAGGCGGGTCAGAAAGCGCCTGTTATTATACGTACACGTGGTCATCGGTTGGAGGGTGTCTGGCACTCAGGTTCACCAATTTCAATGATCCTGGGCTCTTTAAGAGGATTACACATTTGTGTTCCCCGCAATATGACCCAGGCAGCCGGAATGTACAATACCTTATTCAGATCTGATGAGCCTGCATTGGTTATTGAATGTTTAAACGGTTACCGTTTAAAAGAAAAGTTACCTGAAAATGTGGGTGAGTTTACTGTGCCTTTAGGACAGGCAGAAATTATCAAAGAGGGCACAGACCTGACCATCGTTTCTTACGGTTCTACTTTAAGGATCATTGAAGAAGCTGCTGAAGAGCTGGAGCAAATGGGTATTTCTGTTGAAATTATCGATCCCCAAACGCTATTGCCTTTCGATACCAATAAAATCTGTGCGGCATCACTTCAAAAAACCAATAAATTACTGGTTATTGATGAAGATGTACCGGGTGGTGGCACAGCCTACCTTGCGCAGCAGATCCTGGAAGTCCAGGGCGGTTATTACCTGTTAGATGCGCAACCGAAAACACTTTCTGCTAAAGCACACCGTACACCTTATGGTTCTGATGGTGATTATTTCACCAAACCTTCTGTTGATGATGTGATAGAAGCGGTTTATCAAATGATGCATGACCATAATGCATCGAAATTCCCATCGATTTATTAATTCCTTATAAAATTAATAGGCAAGAGGTCTACAAATGACAAAAGAAGCTGTCTCATAACAATGCAATTATGACACAGCTTCTTTTTATTAGCTCATTTCGCCAATGACTTAGCTTAGCCGATTCGTTTTACTTCTCAATAGTTGATCAGCAAGGACAAGTGCTGCCATTGCTTCCACAATCACAACTGCTCGTGGTACCACACATGGATCGTGACGTCCTTTGCCTTTAATTTCTGATGCTTCGCCCGCTGCATTTACTGTTTGCTGGTTATGCATAATGGTCGCTACAGGTTTGAAGCCTACCGTGAAATTGATTTCCATCCCGTTAGAGATGCCACCCTGTATACCTCCAGAAAAATTAGTTAAGGTTTTTGGCGCTCCGTCACCTGGTAAAAAGATATCGTTATGCTCTGATCCCCGCATCTCACTTCCCGTGAAACCAGATCCATATTCAAAGCCATGCACTGCATTGATACTCAGCATAGCCTTTCCTAAATCTGCATGCAGTTTATCGAATACAGGTTCTCCTAATCCCGGAGGACAGTTATGTATCATGCAATTGATTTTCCCACCAATGGTGTCGCCATCCTTCCTGATTTCATCGATGCACTCGATCATTTGTTTGGCTGTTGCCGGATCTGCACACCTTACAATATTGGCTTCCCTTAATTCCAGGAGTTCTGCAAGACTTAAATCTTCCAGGTTGGGTGCAGTAATTTTGCCTACAGCAGCAACATGGGCAAAAATCTCTATGCCTTCTTGTTTCAACAATAGCTTAGCGATGGCACCTGCAGCAACCCTGGCTGCTGTTTCCCTTGCAGAAGAACGGCCGCCACCCCTGTGATCTCTGATACCGTACTTCACATCATAGGTATAATCTGCATGTGATGGTCTGTATACATCTTTATTGTGCTCGTAATCTTTTGAGCGGTGGTCTTCGTTAGGAATCAATAAAGAAATAGGGGTCCCCGTGCTTTTACCTTCAAAAATTCCAGAAAGCACCTGTACGGTGTCACTTTCCTTTCTTTGGGTTGTAATGCGCGACTGGCCAGGTTTTCTTTTGTCTAATTCTGATTGAATAAAATCAAGATCTATTGGCAGTTGCGCCGGACAACCATCAATAATAACACCAATGGCCGGACCGTGAGATTCTCCAAATGTGGTTATTTTAAACAATTGCCCAAATATATTTCCAGCCATAATTTTTTTAATTAGGTATTGCTACAAGTTAAATTTCTTTTACCAAAAAACCTGCTTTTTGCAGATCTTTCCAAAAGTCCGGGTAAGATTTTCCTACCACCTGCAAATCTTCAATTTCCACTTCCGGAATCAGAAGGCTTAAAGGAGCAAAAGCCATGGCCATCCTGTGGTCATCGTAAGTTTTAAAACTTACCTGCTCGGGGAAACTCAGCTTTTCACATTCCAGGGTGTATACCTCATTTTCTTCCAATAAGGCCACGCCAATTTTGGCAAGTTCATTCTGTAAGGCTTTAACACGGTTGGTTTCCTTAATCTTTAAGGTCTCCAGTCCTGTAAACGCCAGGTTTAACCCTTTTGCTGCAGCCGCTACGATAATGGTTTGTGCCAAATCCGGGCAGTCTTTTAAATCAAAGATTGCCTGCTGCCCGTTGTGGGTTGAAGCTTTAGTGATTTTAATGCCACTGCCCTGACGAGATGTGGTTACACCAAGGTGCAGCATGATTTCCTGGATACGGCTGTCGCCCTGCAAGCTTGCTTCTTTTAGATTTGGCAAGGTGATGGTCGCTTCATCTGCCAGACAGGCAATGCTGTACCAATAGGAAGCAGCGCTCCAGTCGGGTTCTACCGTAAGTTTACTTGAAGTATGGAGCTGAGGTTCAATAGTGATGGTATGATCTTGCCACTGGTGTTTAATTCCAGCTTCTTCCAGCATCGTTAAAGTCATGTCCACATAGGGCTTCGAAGTTAACTCACCTTCAATTTCCAATGACAGGCCCTTTGGAAGGGTAGGCGCAATGATCAGTAAAGCGGAAAGATACTGGCTACTCACGTCACCCTTAATTTTAACCTGCTTTGTACTTTGTGTTAGCCTGCCAGATATCATTATAGGCGGGTAACCCGCTGCATCTTCATAAGTAATTTCAGCACCCAGGCTTTTTAAAGCATCGACCAATAATTTAATCGGCCGCTCCGTCATCCTTTTGGAACCGGTTAATAAAAACCGGCCGTCCAGCGTACTGAGGAATGCTGTTAGAAAACGCATTGCTGTGCCGGCATGGCCTACGTTGACCTGCTGTAACGTATCATCCCGATTTTCTAACTGCTTTAATATGTTATTTAAGATAACTGTATCGTCGGCGTCTGATAAATTATCAACCTTAACAAGTCCTTTACTCAGGGCCGAGATAACCAAAGCCCTGTTGCTTTCACTTTTAGAACCTGTAAGGTTGATTTCAGCATTGATCTCTTTATTTTTAGGGAAAGAAACAATTGCGTTTTTCTTCATTCTTTTTTGCTTAATTGGATGGGTTATTTGGCAGAAGCCTCTTCCATATTTGAAGCCTCATTAGCAATATTCATGATCGCAGTCTGTTTTCTGATCGATTCGTTGTGGATCAATTCAAGGAATTTCTCCGTAAATGCCTGATCTAATTTCACCGCTTTAGCAAATGCACTTCTTTTGCTAATGATCTCGTCCCAACGGGAAACCTGCAAAATAGTAACGTTATTATCTCTTTTGTATTCACCGATTTTCTCAACGATGGCCATACGTTCGCCAAGTTTTTGGATCATCAGGTCATCAATTTTATCAATCTGTTTTCTTAAGTCAGTTAATTTATCAACAAACTCTTCGTTTTTTGATTCTGGTTTACGTAGGCTGAACCTTTCAACTAATTCTGATAATGCCGCAGGCGTAACTTGTTGTTTAGCATCTGTCCAGGCTACAGAAGGATCAATATGTGATTCGATCATTAATCCTTGCATATCTAAATCTAGAGCTTTCTGAGAGATGTAAGGAATCAATTCCCTGTTTCCACAGATATGGCTTGGATCGTTAATGATTGGTAACTCAGGACAAAGTGTTTTTAGTTGTATAGCAAGTTCCCACATTGGCTCATTACGGAATGAACTTTTTTCGTATGAAGAGAAGCCCCTGTGAATAGCGCCCAATTTAGTGATACCAGCATTGTTGATTCTTTCTAATGCACCGATCCATAAAGATAAATCTGGATTTACCGGATTTTTAACTAAAACCGGAATGTCTACACCTTGCAAAGCGTTGGCAATTTCCTGTACAGTAAATGGATTTGCAGTAGATCTTGCACCAATCCAAAGAATATCAACGCCAGCAGCTAATGCTTCTTCAGCGTGTTTAGCAGTAGCAACCTCCACAGCTGTAGGTAGTCCTGTTTCTTCTTTCGCTTTTTTAAGCCATTCTAAACCAATACTTCCAATTCCTTCAAACTCTCCCGGACGGGTACGAGGTTTCCAGATTCCAGCTCTTAATACAGATACTTTACCCGTAGCAGCAAGCAAGTGTGCTGTTGCTAATAATTGTTCTTCAGTTTCTGCACTGCAAGGTCCAGAGATAATTAATGGCTCATTTTTTAGTGTGATCCAGCTGCTTAATGGCTGGATGTTTAGATTTAATTTCATTGTGGAGGGGTTTTTTTGTTTAATATTTTTGTTGTTTATACTTTGTCGTTTTTGAGATACTCGCCCATGATGTTAAAATTGACGGTATATTTAAGTGCTTTGCGAACCACAGTATCATAGTTTTCCATGTGTTTCCATTCGATGTCTATATAGAAATAGTATTCATTTCTTTTACCTAAAACTGGCATCGACTGTATTTTTGTCAGGTTAACGTTATTGTCTGCAAAGATGTTGAGTACTTTTGCCAAGGCACCCACACGATTGCTAACCTGGAAACAAATGGAAGCCTTGTTGATCGTTTTTTCTTCTTCCGACGTATCGTTTGTTAAAATCAGGAATCTTGTATAATTCTTTTTATTGGATTCAATTCTTCTTTCAATAATATTCAGGCTATATAACTCTGCGGCAAGTGTATTGGCAATGGCTACCGTGTCTGTTAATTCTTCATCCCGGATTTTTTTAGCACAGGCAGCAGTATCTACACTTTCTACCACTTGCAGGTGCGGGTATTCATCAAAGAAATCAATACACTGCCGAATGGCGATAGGATGGGAGGTTACATATTTAATATCTTCAAATTTAACCCCTGGCAATGCCATCAGGTGCAATTGTATGGATAAGTAAACCTCTCCGGTAATAGCAAAATTATAATCTCTGATTAAGGTATAGTTCGGAAGCAGGCTGCCCGCAATAGAATTCTCTATGGCCATGACCACAAAATCTGCCTCTCCTTTTTCCAGCACTTCACAAGTCTGTTTAAATGAGTTACATTCAATAGTTTGAATGTCTTTTCCGAAAAATTTAAATGCAGCTTCCTCGTGGAATGATGCCTTAATACCTTGAATTGCTATCCTTAACGCTTTCTTCATTTTTTTAATTAAACAAAAAAAGTCCCGGGTATTAGCCGGGACTTTCTATACAGTTATATTTTTTATATTAATTGCATATTAGCCCCGGCTCTTACTAAAATAGTAAAAGTAACCAAACCAATATGTAGTAACGTTTGTCATGCTTTGTTTTTTTTAGCCGTTTACACAGCCAGTTGTTTTCTTGTTAAGCCCAAATGTACAAACAAAATTTAATTTGTCAATACTTAATTTAAAAAAATTATTTATTGTGCCTGGTATTACTTACACCAGCTATCAAAATATTAGCAACCTTTAAGAGGCGGTATAGCTATTGTTGTAGTAATGAAGGCTATCTAGTATATCTTTCTCTGTTACTTTACAGTTATATTCACAATGACCAATACTATCCAAAAGTGAAAAAAGAATTTGTCCATGTTCGTTCTTTTTATCGCTTTGCATCAATTTTAGCAACTCATCAAAGCTTTCCGGAACAATGGTATAAGGCGGATAAATGCTGTTAAAATAAGTGCTGATGTCTTCGAGTTCTTCTGCCGTCAGGTTACAATTACGATGAGAAAGGTAAGCCTCGCATATCATGCCAATAGCAATTGCTTCTCCATGTGTAAGCGGTTGGGGGTTATGGTTTAAGGCATAACTTTCTACGGCATGACCGATGGTATGTCCGAAGTTTAATATCTTCCTGAGATTTTGTTCAAGGGGATCAGTGGTCACCACATGGTTTTTTATTTCCACGGAACGAAATACTGCAGCTGGATCAGGTTGTTTATAATCACTCTTCTTCAGGGCATGGTAATAATCTTTATCTGCAATTAAGCCATGTTTAATCATTTCTGCAAAACCGGATAACAGCTCCCTTTCAGGCAAGGTCTTTAAAAATTCACTTTCAATGAATACAGCTAGTGGCAAAGTAAAAGTACCCACCATATTTTTTACATTGTCGATATCAATACCAGTTTTACCGCCTACCGAAGCATCAACCTGGGAAAGTAACGTTGTAGGGATGTTAATGAAATCAATTCCGCGTTTATAAGTGGAAGCTACAAAACCGCCCATATCAGTAATTACCCCACCACCTAAATTGATCATCAGGCATTTGCGGTCTGCATCAAAGTCGAGCAGGGTTTTCCAGATGCCGATACAGAAATCAATGTTCTTATTGGCTTCACCGGGATCAGTTTCTATCAGGTCAAATTCACTAAAATCATCTAGCATTTCCCTGAACACCGGCAGACAGATTTCTGAAGTGTTGCCATCTGTAAACACAAATATTTTGCTGTATTTCCCTTGTTGTATGATTTCCATTAATGGCGACAAGCGCGTTTCAAAGTAAATGGAAGTTCCGGCACTTTCTAATTTCCCCATTAAATAACTTTAATTGATTGACCCATGAAGTCGATTACATCTCCAACGCGAACTTTTAAACGTTTGCGGTAATCTACTTTGCCATTATATTTTACCAACCCATCTTCTACAACGGTTTGTGCTTCACCACCACTTTGAACAAGCGCCGTTGCTTTTAACAATTGGATTAAGGGAATAAATTCGCCTTCTAGTTTAAATTCTATCATTGTGAAGCAAAATTACAATAATTAAAGACTCTTTTACATAGGTATAAGTATTGATTTCATATTTTTGCTGCCAACTAACACACATAAATTTACAAATGGAACCATCATGGGTCATGATAGCTTCATCACCGTTAAAAAACAAATTACATACGAATGAAAATCTCCCCCAGAAAAAGGTTGAGTTTTGAAAACACAGAAATAGCTTTTCGAAATAAAT
Organism: Pedobacter immunditicola; assembly: GCF_037482985.1. Classification (NCBI taxonomy): domain Bacteria; kingdom Pseudomonadati; phylum Bacteroidota; class Sphingobacteriia; order Sphingobacteriales; family Sphingobacteriaceae; genus Pedobacter; species Pedobacter immunditicola. Next base: position 36,529 of record NZ_JBBHKC010000006.1, read on the forward strand.
CAAATGCTGATCTCAATAGTGCTTATTATCTATATAAAGTAATTAGTAGCAATTTTCTAGTCAAAGTTGGCCCACCCATCACGAATTTCTTTTTAAACCTGGGTTTACCCCTTAAGTCTGTCATCAAAGCGACTATATTTAAGCAGTTTTGTGGTGGCGAAACAATCGCAGAATGCGAAAACACCATCAAACAACTGGCTATTGGTAAAGTAGGTACCATCCTTGATTATTCTGTGGAAGGTGAGGACGAAGAACAAGTATTTGACTTTACTTGTGAGGAAATCATCAGAACCATTAACAGAGCTGAAGGTGATTCCCGGATCCCTATTACGGTATTTAAAATTACAGGAATCGGTCGTTTTGCGTTGCTGGAAAAACTTGATGCCAAAGAAACACTGACTGCAACGGAAGAAGCTGAGTTCGCAAAAGTTAAAATACGTTGCCAAAAGATTTGCCAGACGGCTTATGATAAAAATGTTCCGATCATGATCGATGCAGAGGAAAGCTGGATACAAAAAACTATTGATGAGCTTGCCTTCGACATGATGTGTTTATTTAACAAGGAGAAAGTTTTGGTTTATAATACTTACCAGATGTACCGTCATGATAAGCTGGCAGAGATGAAAGCAGATCACCTGATTGCCAGAGAAACTGGTTTTTTCTTGGGTGTAAAAATGGTGAGGGGTGCTTACATGGAAAAAGAAAGAAAAAGGGCAGCCGAAATGGGTTATCCGTCGCCAATTCAACCTGATAAAGCTGCGTCCGATAAAGATTACAATGCTTCTTTGGTGTATTGCATTGAAAATATCAAGGAGATTGGCATTGTGGCAGGTACTCATAATGAAGAAAGTTGCCAGATCCTAGCACAACTGATGGATGATTACCAGGTTCCACATCAACACCCGCATGTGTATTTTTCGCAATTGTTAGGTATGAGTGATAACTTAAGTTTCAACCTTTCTGATGCAGATTACAATGTGGCCAAGTATGTGCCTTATGGTCCTGTTAAAGCAGTATTACCTTACTTATTCAGAAGAGCACAAGAAAATACTTCTATCGCCGGACAAACCAGCAGGGAACTTAACCTGATTGAAAAAGAGAAAGCCAGAAGGAGAATTTAAAATCCAGAGACCCCGGACTTGTTCTGGGGTCTATTTATTTATCCTTAAAACGCTCATAATGGCCCGGTGATCGGAGGATTGATCTTCAAATACGACGGCCTTTTTACTTTTTATGCCTTTGCCTTTTGGAACCAGGATATAATCGATTTTCTTGATAGGATTCTTTACTGGAAAGGTAAACTGCTGCGGCTGTTGGGTGAGTTGGAATTCTTTCGTCAACCGAAGCATAGTTTCAGATTCAGGTGTGGCATTCATGTCACCCATTAAGATCAGCTTCCCTTTGTACGCTTTTAAAATTTGATGAAGTGTATCAACCTGCTTTACCCTTGATGCTTCATTGCGGTAATCCAGATGTGCAACCGCCACATTTAAATTTACATTTTTAGGAAGTGAAATCTTGGATACCAACAGCGCAACCTCACTGTTCGTTGTTGAAGAATATACAGGCAGGCGTTCGTTATGTGTACTTTTAATTGGGAAACGGGATAACAATGCCTGGCCATACGAACCGCCGTCATAGGAGAAATGTTTAACGAAGGTGTAATGTAAACCCGATTTTTCTCCGAGGTATTTGGCCTGATCTACATTTCCTGAGCGTCCACAAATAGAATCTACTTCCTGTAAACCAACGATGTCTGCACCTGATGATTTGATCAGTTCCGCCATCTTGTCTAAGGTGGCCAGGTTTTCTGTATTGGCGCCATGGTGGATATTAAACGACATCACTTTGATGTGTTTTTGAGCCATCAATGAGGCGGAGCTTAGAAAAGTAATAGCAAACAGGGAGAATACAAGGCGGAAGTTCTTCATTCAATGAAAGTAGTACTTAATTAATTAAAATTAATAATCATTGATAAATAAAGAAGCTCCCGCCTGGTTGTATTGGCTATGATCAGCCTGTTAAAGAAAACTAATGCGGTGCTGCCATGGCCTGTTCGACATCCACCTCTAACCCTTGGGCTACCGCCATTCCAAGTTGAATATCAGCCCTGAAGAAATGGCAAAGTTGCAGATTAACGATTTTATCTCTCTTAGGGCCATTGATTCCGCTCATGGCCTCTACAATGTTATTCACCAAATTAACCCGGTCGACTGGTGTTAAAGCTTTTCTGTAAAGATCACCGGCTTGTGTAAAGTGATCATTATCACCAGGACCCTCGTTTCTATCAAACCAGTCGGCAACATTGGATTCTAGTTCCCAGGCTGGTTCTTTATAACTTTGATCAGGCTCAATATCGCCATAACTGTTAGGGTAATAATTCGGGTGATCGTTTCCGTTATCGTCCACACGCATTTGTCCGTCGCGGTGGTAATTGTTCACCATAAACGGGCAGGTGTTAACCGGGATTTGCTCATAATTTACCCCCAGGCGGTAACGTTGTGCATCAGCATAAGAAAGAATCCTTCCCTGAAGCATTTTGTCTGGAGAAAAACCGATGCCGTCCACTAAGTTGGAAGGGGCGAAGGCTGCCTGTTCCACATGCGCAAAATAATTCCGTGGCAACTGGTTCAGCTCCAATTCACCAACTTCAATCAACGGAAATTCGGCATGAGGCCAGATTTTTGTTAAATCGAAAGGATTCCACCTGAAAGTCTTCGCTTCTTCCTCAGTCATCACCTGGATTTTTAATGTCCATTTAGGAAAGTTACCACCGTCAATGGCTTCCACAAGATCCCTTTGGGCGTGGTCCATATCTGTATTGCGCATTTGATTGGCTTCAGGGCCAGCAAAGTTTTTAATGCCCTGCTGGGTTTTAAAGTGAAACTTAACCCATACCCGTTGGTTTTCCTCGTTAATGAAGGAATAGGTATGACTGCCGAAACCATGCATATGGCGATAAGAGTATGGTGTACCCCTGTCGCTCATTAAAATCATGACCTGATGAAGGCTTTCCGGATTTAAGGACCAGAAGTCCCACATCATATTTGCGCTTTTCAGGTTAGTGCGGGGATCTCTTTTTTGGGTATGGATGAAATCGCTGAACTTTTTAGGATCTTTCACAAAGAACACCGGTGTATTGTTCCCCACAAGGTCCCAGTTGCCATCTTCTGTATAAAATTTAACAGCAAAACCACGTGGATCTCTTTCAGAATCGGCACTTCCTTTTTCTCCTCCTACGGTAGAGAATCTTAGAAAGACCTTGCAGCTATTGCCAATATTTGAAAATATTTTTGCTTTAGTATATTTTGTAATGTCATGCGTTACGGTGAAAGTACCATAAGCACCAGCACCTTTTGCATGTACTACCCGTTCAGGAATACGCTCTCTGTTGAAGTGAGCCATCTTTTCGTGTAACACAAAATCCTGTAATAACAGTGGGCCTCTACTGCCCACAGATTGGGTGTTTTCGTGCTCAGCATAAGGTCTGCCGGATGCAGTTGTTAATTTTCGGGTGGGTTTATTATTGTCTTCCATATCATTTAATTTTTCATAAATGTATACGGATTGTCAGCTCCAAACAAACTGTTAATTTCTATGGTCCTATAGAGAAATACTATTGCTCCTGATTACCAGGTCTGAACGGTTCCTTCCCTGAAAGAAGATCCCAGAATAAAATGAAATCACTTGCCAGGCTATATAGGGGATATTGAAAAGTTGCCGGTTTGTTCTTTTCAAAAAAGAAATGGCCAACCCAGGCAAATCCATAACCCACGACAGGGATAAAAATGATGAACTGAAAATTATGAAATAGTATAGCTGTGATAAGAAGCAAAACTACCAGACTTGTGCCGATAAAATGGAGAATTCTACTGGTTAAATTTTGATGTTCAGTGAGGTAAAAAGGGTAGAACTCTTTAAGAGATTTGAATCTATGATTAGGCATGTTATGAAAAAGGGAATATTGCTTTTTAAATGATATGGTGTTTTTGTAAAAATGATCCCAAGTATTTAGGGTTCTCGTCCATTAACAAAGTATTTAAACCTGCTTTTTTAGCGCCTGCTATGTGTTGCGGACTATCATCAATAAATAGGGTTTCTTCCGCAATAAGGTTGTTTTCTTTAAGGACCTGCTCAAATATTTCTACATTAGGTTTGCGCAGGAACAGGTGCTGAGAGAAATATGCTTTTTCAAATAAATGATCTAGGCTTTCCATGGCATGTTCCTGTTTTAAGTAATTCATGATGTAATCGTAGTGGATTTCATTGTTATTACTTAAAAGAAATGTACGGTATTTTTCCTTTACTTTAAGGAGTACGTCATGGATATTTGGAGGTACTCCAATTAGTAAACTGTTCCAGGCGGCATCTATTTTTTCATCAGTGATGCTGTCATTGTTTGCAGCTTTACGAATCCCGGCTCTAAACTCATCAGGCGTAATGGTAGCTGTCTCAAAATCATCAAATAAATTATTATGTTTTGAATGGGCAAAAAACTGCTCCACATCAGCAATGCCTAATTGATGCAGCTCGCTTTGGGCTTTTTTAAAGTCGATTTCGAAGATAACGTTACCGTAGTCAAAAATAATGTTTTTTATATGCTGCATTGATTCCTTGATTTAAACCCCAAAGATAGCAATTGGAAATCAAACTATGATTAGGGCTAATGTTCGATTCAGGCTATTTTTAAGAACCGAATAAGGGTATGCTTACGTCACCTCCCTTATTCGGTTATTGCTTGTTATTGTCGTATCAAGTAATTAATTATTCAGTTTAACATACCTTATCAATTTAATAGCTCATTTCCACTATTTTCTGCACATCAGCCGGTGCAAGATTTTTATGTTCGCCTAATCCAAGCCAGCCTCTCTCCGTAAAGCGCTTGTTAATTTTCTCGGCCGTACCTTCATAGTCATTGGTATAGTCAGAAAGCCTGGTGTCAATTTCAAGGGAATGGAAAAAAGCGACAGTTTTAGCGATGGCTTCACGGGCAATTTCCTCAGTTGATCCGGTATTTATCCCCCAAACCCTTTTGCCATATTGTGCTAATTTTTCCTTCTTAGCTTCAAAATTATATTCATAATGACTCGGAAGAATCACTGCTAAAGTTCTGGCGTGGTCTATACCAAACATGGCTGTTAATTCATGTCCCATCGCATGGATAGCCCAATCCGTTGGCACCCCTTTTTGAATCAATCCATTTAGCGCCATCGTGCAGCTCCACATAAAACTGGCAGCGGCATCGTAGTCTGAAGGATTTTCAATAATTTTTGGTGCCACTTCTACCAAGGTTTGCATGATGCTTTCGGCAAAACGATCTTGTAGCAGTGCCTGAATAGGGTAGGTCATATATTGTTCCAGCACATGTGTAAATGCATCTGCAACGCCATTTGCCAATTGATTTTTAGGAATAGACTGCACCACCTGTGGATCTAAAATTGAAAACACAGGGAATAAACCGGGACCACCCATGCTTAATTTTTCCTGAGTTTCTCTCCTGGTAATTACCGATCCGGAATTCATTTCTGATCCTGTAGCAGGTAAAGTTAAAACTGTTCCAAAAGGTAAGCCTTTTTCTGTTTTAATGGCGTTTTTAAGAATGTCCCACGGCGAATTCCCCTCAAATAAGGCAGCTGCAGAAAGAAACTTTACCCCATCAATCACAGAACCACCACCTACAGCAAGCATGTAGGTTACGTTTTCCTCTTTGATGATTTTTAATGCTTCCATTAAAACTTCATATTCCGGATTCGCAGGAATGCCGCCAAATTCTAAAACTTCGAAACCGTTTAAAGCGAGTTTCACCTGATCGTAGATTCCGTTCTTTTTAATGCTTCCTCCACCATAAAGCAGGAGTACTTTGGCCTCTTTTGGGATTTCTTTACCAATATTTTCTATCTGACCTTTACCAAAAATGATCTTGGTAGGGTTCTTAAATTCAAAATTTAACATGCTTTTAATTTAATAAGTTAAAAACTTTAATGGGTCAATAACCGGTTTTCATTTTGTAATATGCACTAAAAGCTCAGGTTTCTTAGTGTTTGAGCATCATTTTAACTTGAAATTGCACCGCCCTCAAATTTATCAATATTTGTTCAATCAGCATGCTTTTTTCAGGCTGGATATATCCTTTGTTTGCCATTTTCCAGGATGATGTGAATCTTGAAAAACCTTAGCTACGGAAGTTCTCTGTATCACTACACCAGGTCAAACGGCAGTTACCTTATCATTATCACAAATGAAAAGCAATACGTCCTGGTTCTGTTTCATAATCTTGACCGGGAGATTTAATTCTGTTTGTATTTTAACACGCAATGCTTCTTGTGCACAGGGTTCGCCGTGAACAAGAAGTATTTGTTTTGGAGGTGTTTCGAACTTTCTGATCCAGTTCATTAATTCGGTTTGATCTGCATGTGCGGATAGTCCCAATATTTCCACAACTCCAGCTTTAACCGCGTAATACTTCCCATGAATTTTAACTTCATGCGTTTTATTTACAAGGGCGCGGCCTCTGGTGCCCTCTGCCTGAAATCCTATAACAAATATCGTATTTCTGCTATCTCCTATATATTTCTTTAAATATTCCAATACACGCCCCCCTGTCATCATACCGCTGGCTGAGATGATAATTTTACTTCGTTTATCTTTAATAAACCCAATTGTGCAATTGTAATCCTGATTAATGGTGATATTGTTATTCATTTCCAGAAATTCTTCACTGCTAATACTCATGTAATCATCCGCATAACGCAGAGAAATACGGGTTGCAGCGGCTGCCATCGGACTATCCAAAATAATAGGGAGATTTAAAGGTATCTTCCCTTGTTTTTTTAAATAGTTCAGCACATATATCAATTCCTGTGCACGGCCCACTGCAAAACTTGGGATGAGTATATTACCCCTTTGGGACAAGGTTTTATTAATTACTGCTGCGAGTTCATCGTACGTATTGGCATCACCATGCAACCTGTCTCCATACGTTGATTCCATAATCACATAGTCCGCGGCTGTAAAGTAATCCGGTGGGGGAAGTATAGCACTGTGAGGTCTTCCAATATCGCCTGAGAAAATTATTATTTTATCAAAACAGGTTAATTCAATGGAACAGGCTCCTAATATATGGCCACAAGTTTTGAAGCGGAAATGAATATGATCACTCAGGGCTACCAACACATCGCATTCCTGGGGCTTAAAATATTTAAATGACGCTAATGCATCTTCAGTTGTATAAAGTGGTTTGGCAGGATGGTGCTTGGTATAGTGGTGTTTATTTGCATTTTCAGCATCCTCCTCTTGTAGTTTTGCACTATCCATCAAAAGAAGTTCTGCCAGTTCACATGTTGGATGGGTCATATAAATACGTCCTTTGAAACCCTTTTTCACTAACAATGGTATATAACCACAATGATCAAGATGCGCGTGCGTTAAAATGATAAAATCAATTTCAGTAGCGGATATATCTAATGGCTGCCAATTCTGTTCGCGAAGCGATTTAATACCCTGAAACAACCCACAATCAACAAGGATATTGAGTTCTGGAGTTTTTAACAAATGTTTTGAACCTGTCACTGTCCCGGCGCCGCCCAACGATTGTAGGATTACTTCATTCATTATAATAGCAATTAGACTTTGTAAATTTGGCTTTTTTACGTCGTTAAAGAAATGATAGTCAGCATATTATATCGTGACTAAAAGCACGCATGGAAATGCATCATCGAATGCCTTAAAAATTGTGATCTGTCAAACACTTATATCAACAATTAGCTTAAATTGCATAAGCTTAGCATCAATTAACAAATGGCTACTATAATCACAATCACATTTAACCCGGCTATTGATAAAAGTACAACGGTACCACAATTAATTCCTGAAAAAAAGTTACACTGCACCAGTCCGGTTTACGAACCAGGGGGTGGGGGCATTAATGTTGCAAGAGCTATCAAAAGGCTAGGAGGCAATGCTACTGCTATTTATTTGGAAGGAGGTTATAGTGGGAAAGTATTTACGGAGTTACTTAGAAAAGAAAAGATAGATATAATTCCAATACGGACTCTTGGTGTAACCCGGGAGAATCTTGTGGTGAAAGAGCTTTCTACAAATAAACAGTTTCGCTTTGGCATGCCTGGCGATAACGTTAGTGACAAAGAGTGGAAGAATTGTGTGAAGGCTTTATCACAAATACCGGATATAAATTATATCGTGGTCAGTGGCAGTTTACCTACTGGGATACCTGCTGATATTTTTGTAAGAATGGCCAGCGTTGCGCATTCCAAAAACGCGCGACTCATAGTTGATACTTCTGGAGTAGCTCTACACCATGCTGTTGAAGCTGGAACTTATCTGATCAAACCCAATCTGAGGGAGTTGGCCTTATTAGTGGGAAAGGATAGTCTTACAATTGACGAGGTAGAAAGAGCCTCAAAAGAAATCATCAACAAACACCAATGCGAGGTTGTGATTACATCCCTTGGGGCCGCGGGTGCCATGCTTACCACTAAGGAAAGTTCCTTTCGAATTATTCCCCCTGAGATAAGTATTCAAAGTACTGTAGGTGCCGGGGATAGTATGCTCGCAGGTATTGTTTTTAGTCTCTCAAATAACAAAAGTTTAATTGAATCGGCACAATATGGTGTAGCCTGTGGAACAGCAGCAACGATGAATCAAGGAACTGAACTTTGCCATTTAGATGACGTAAATAAGTTATACCCTATAATTTCAAATCAAACTATACCATGAGTTTTTAATCTGTTATAAAACTTTGTTAATAATGGCTATTCCTTTAATCAAGGCATCGGCATTAAATGCAATACTATTGATACCATTCTCCACCAAGAGTCTGGTAAAAGACTCAGAATCACTAGGGGCTTGTCCGCAAAGCCCTACTTTCTTGTTCAATAATTTAGCTTTTCTAATCATTTCAATAATTAGGAGTCTGCTGGCGGCATTTTCTTCATCAAATAGATCGGCCACAAGTGCCGAATCGCGGTCAATTCCCAATGTTAACTGGGTAAGGTCATTTGACCCAATAGAAAAGCCATCAAATAACTCCGCGAAATCTTCTGCCAATAATACATTACTTGGTATTTCTGCCATTACAAAAATTTCAAGGCCGTTATCTCCTTGTTTCAACCCAAATTCTTTCATGAGATCAATCACTTTTTTACCTTCCCCAATGGTTCGGCAAAAAGGTATCATTAATTTCACATTAGTTAGGCCCATTTCATCTCGCAACACTTTCATGGCCTCACATTCCAATCGGAAGCCTTCTCTGTAACGATCATGGTAATACCTGGAGGCACCTCTGAATCCCAGCATCGGATTCTCTTCAACAGGTTCAAATGATTTACCCCCAATAAGTCCTGCATACTCATTCGATTTAAAATCACTCATACGCACGATCACTTCCTTAGGATAGAATGCTGCCGCTATGGTTGCCACACCCTTAGATAATTTGTCTACGAAATAAGCTTTATTATCGCTGTAGGCTTGAGTGAGTTCCTCAATCTCGGATTTTTCTTTGTCGTCCTTTACTTTATCTGGGCTAAGGAGGGCCATAGGGTGAATCTTTACCCAATTGCTGATCATAAATTCAAGCCTCAATAAACCAACGCCATGATTAGGATAAAGAGCTAATTCAAAAGCTTTCTCAGGATCAGCAATAATCAGTTGGGCCATTGGAGTTGCAGGAAGTTGAACATCTTCCATATTTACGATAGTTTCTTTCCAACTTAATTTTCCCTGGTAAACGAAGCCCGTTTTACCTGCAGAACAATCCAATGTAATTAAGTCCCCGTCAGTAATAGTGTCTGTTGCATCTGTCGTACCTACGATTGCGGCAGCCCCCAATTCTCTTGCAATGATTGCCGCGTGGCTGGTTCTTCCACCTCGATTAGTTACCATTCCTGCAACTTTCTTTAAGATCGGGTCCCAATCTGGACTTGTGGTGTCAGTTATCAATATATCCCCTTCTTTTAGCCTATGGGCTTCTTCAGGGGATGTTAGTATTCTTGCAGGCCCACTAACAATGCTAGAGCCTATAGCTTCACCTTTGGCTAATTCTATGCCCTTTTGATCGAGGTGATAAGACTTCAAATGTAAAGTCTTTTTCTGTGAGTGTACTGTTTCAGGGCGTGCCTGTATGATATATAACTGGTGACCTATGCCATCTTTCGCCCATTCAAAATCCATCGGTCTCTGGTAGTGTCTTTCAATAATGAGGGCCCATTTTGCCAGTTTTTCTATTTCTTTGTCTTCCAATACAAACTTATGTTGCAAATCCAGGGGCGTATCTCTGTTTACTGTTGCATTAACGTCATCATCTGCGTAAGACATCATTTTATTTTTACTACCGAGGTTCTTTTGAATAATAGCCTTGTAGCCTTGCTCAAGGGTAGGTTTAAAGACCAAAAATTCATCAGGAGTAGCTGTACCCTGAACAATATTTTCTCCCAGGCCCCAAACTCCGGCAATATGTACCACATCCCTGAATCCGGATTCAGGCTCAAGCGTAAATCCTACACCAGAGCAGCTGATATCCGCCCGGATCATCTCCTGTATGCCTACAGAAAGAAAAACTTTACTGTGTTCAAAACCTTTATCTTCGCGGTATTTTATTGCCCTGTCGGTATATAAAGACGCAAAGCACTGTTTAACTGCATGAAGAAGCGCATAATCTCCTCTAATGTTCAGGTAAGATTCGTGCAGGCCAGCAAAACTTGACTCGGGAAGATCTTCAGCCGTAGCACTGCTACGAACTGCGACTTCTTGCGTGCCATCAGCAAACATAGATTCATAAGCGCCAGTAATAGCCATGGCAAGATCATTTGCAATATGGCCTGACAATACCATATTTCTGGCTTTTGTTCCTACATCAGAAAGATTGACATATTTATCTTTATCAAGGGTCTTCATCAACTGAGAAAGAGGTTCATCCAGGTGATTACAGCTGATAAAGTACTTATAGGCTGCCGCAGTAACAGCAAAACCTTTTGGTATTAAAATACCTTTGGGGGTTAGGTGAGTAAACATCTCTCCCAAAGAAGCATTCTTTCCCCCAACTTCCCCAATATCTTCAATACCGATCTCGCTAAATTTTCTAATGTAATTCATCTTAAAAATATTTATGTCTAGTTTTTTCTGAAAGAAAATTAAATCATGAGCAACTTACTTACATAACAGGCTTTTCATCCATGATGACAACTGAATCCTTAGTGGTGGGCAATAAACAACGGTTTATCCAAACCATTCATGAGCACATCTGCGAGGCTATGTTTAAACCACCTTGAAAATTTGCTCCTTCTGTAGGCACCCAATACGATCAACTCATTCTTTCCAGATTCAATTAAATAAGTCAGTATTTTTTCTTCCGCATTTCCATGGAGAATGTTATAATTTGAATTTGGGAAATATCTGTTTATTAAATCGGTGAGTAATATGGTGCCAGGCAGGTTTCCATTTTCCATTTTTCCTTCATTAACAGTTACAATTTCAACGGGAAGCTCTTGCCAACCAGAAAAATGATAACTAAACATTTTTATTGCATAGATGGAGGACGGTGTTCCATCATATAACAATACGATTTTATCAGGTGCTTTAAAATCATCAGGCACTACAACTACAGGACATTGAGCATCTGCTAATATTTCTCTCACGAAACCGGTGGGTGCCTGATCATCATGCCGTGTAAATTTCTCACGTTCGTTAATGATGATAAGATCTGCAAACATACTTTCATAGTGCAGGTCATCTAATGCAAAACTGTTATCCCTGTGAATGACACATTCGATTTGGGCTCCCTCACATAATTGTTGAAATTGGTACACAGACTCATCCCTTTTCAATTGATCTTTTTCATTCAACTCTTTCATTTCTGCTTCAGGGTTTGATGATCTTCTTAACACTTTAGCGAGGTTGTAATTGTGATAAAAGAAGGCATCAAGAAATACACCCGTTAAGCGGCTGTCAGACTTTTTTGCTAATAACGCGGCATATTCAAATGTACTTTTACATAAATTGTAGCCGTCAAAAACTGCCAGAAAATTTTTCATAAGCGTATAGTTTGATTTTAATGGTGATGAAGCTATTCGTGTTTGCCCATGATAATTTCATTGGTCAATATTTATTAAAAATAAATTCTTTTCTCAGTTCGTCTTACTGCTTTACAGTATCTAAATATTTTGGAGGGAAAACCAATAACGGGATCTTTGTATGCCTCGAAAGTTTCTGTGTATGGCTTCCTTTATTTTATGCTGTACATTACTTTGCGGATCGACTTCTTTATTTGTGATATGAACAATTGTGATTTCGGGATTTAATGGTAAAGCTATATTAATCATAAACTGTAGTGCCAACAGGTCTTCGGTGTTTAGATCTGTTGCAAATGCAATTCTTCGAATATTTTTAAAACCTGCCTTAAAAGGGATCAGTAACAGTGGTACATTTGCCTTCTCAATCATTTCTTTGCAATTGCTTCCCAGAACGAACTGAGTGAGGGCGCTGGCGCCGGTCATTCCCATTACAACAAGGTCAATTTTTTCCTTTTCAACAAGTGAGGAAACCACATCAGATACATTTCCTACGCCACTTTCATAAGCTAAATCCGGACAATATTCATCATCACTAATTGAACACGATGGGTCAGATAACAATTTAACCCATGAATCCAGCTCACTTGTTGCGTTTTCTTTTAATTCTGTGTAACCGATTAATGGCCAGGCAACCTGTGCTGCTGTGGGGGCATCAGTGGGGACTTTAAAAGCATTACACAGTAATATATCTGCTTTTATTTTTTTTGCTAGCGCTATGGCATAGTGCGCGGCATTTTCGGCTGGTACGGAGAAATCGGTCGGTATTAGAATCTTTTTCATAAATACTTAATGATTAGAAGGTTTTTCCGTCCCATAAAAAGCTAATAGCAGTGCCTTATCCTGTTGATAGATGTCATCATATTCAACAATACCTTCGTCGCTCATCTCGCAAGTGAGATAAGTAATTTTTAAGGGAACAGGCTTTCTTAAATTAAAATTCTTAGGCCGATATTTAGCCATTGCCTGATGTAATTCCTTATTTCTTTGCTGTTGTCCATCTAAAGTAAGCAACAAGCCACCAAGCTTTTCTGCATGCTGAATTCTGATGCAGCCATGACTTAAAGCCCGCAAATTTCGAGCAAAAAACTGCTGCTCCGGTGTATCGTGTAAATAAACACCAAAAGCATTCTGAAACCTGAAAACAACAAGGCCCAGCGCATTTTCACAACCCCTTGATTGACGTAAAAAATATTTATCTGGATTTCTTTGGACCATCATTAAACTGTCTTTAACCGCAGTAACATAATTACCCTTGCGGTCGTAAATCGCAAAGTGATTGTTTTCGAGATAAGCTGGGTTTTTTAATGCCTTTGGTAAGATCTCCTTAATAAAAATGCTTTTGGGCACTTTCCAATCCGGGGCAGTAGAAAAATTGGTTATTGAGCTTTGTAACACAGGCGTTGGACTTGCAGGTTTACCTACTATCACTTTAAACAGATAGGTGGTATCAGGGACATGTAATTTCAAGGTGTAGGAAGGGATATTAATCTGGATAAACGTGTCTTCATTTATAGTTGCCCATCGCAGGCGTTCCATATTAATAGCCAACTTTCTGACTACCCCTTCGGGGATTTCATAGCAATCATCTAAATACTGTCCTTTCAGTAGCTTCATGTAATCTTGCATGCGCACATATTCTTTCACTTTAGGCTGTACATTGAGTACCGCCCTCATAAAATCCTGTTCCTTTAAGGCATTTGTTAAAATATCTTCGGCAGAAAACCCCATTGTTTTTCCCTTATCCACAATGGCATTGGTATAAACCGGATTGAGTTTCCCAAAATGCAAATGATTCATGAAAGTGATCATTGCATCGCTCAACAGCATATCAAACCATGCTTTTTGAATGGGATCAACTTTGGATGGGCTGTCAAGAATGTCGTGCATGGTGCTGTATAGCAGTTTTTCAGGGTGATAATCGGCGTGAATTAGCCCAAATTGTAACACGCAATCCAGCATGAGTAAAGCCTCCCAGGTTTTTCTGATATCTTTTTCAGGTGTAATCCAGACGGGTTGATATTGAGATCTGCTATAAAATCGTCCTACAGATTCTGGATAATGAAATGTCTGCGCTTCTGCTTTTGTTGTCAGCACTTTCCTTATTGCAGCTGTTACAGAAGTATCATTGGCTGGGCGGGAAATAGCTTTAAGTGAATTTAAAGCCGAAGCATCCGTTGGAAGGATTAAAAACAGTAATGACACAAGCAACACCAATGCAGCATATATTTGCCTTTTGGCGGTCCAATAGCTGTTTGTCAGTGGTTCCATGACTGTGTTTTTGTTTAACCAATATGCTAATTTACAGCCGATTGAATAATGATAAGTATCATTTTTAGTGATGATGCTCGGCACAGTAATGGGTACTAATCTCTTTCAAAAAGCCACCTGAACGGCTTTATTTTTTTTTCTGCTTTAAGCCCGTATTGTTTGATGCTTTTTTCCCTGATCAGTATAATGGCCTCTTCAATACTGTCCGTAACTAGAAATAACCGGGAATCTTCCGGTGTAACGGTATCATTTTTTTGCATTAGTACAATATGTTCCAGCAGTTCACTATGATAAGCCTTGCCGAAAACAATAACCGGAAAATTATTGATCTTACGGTTTTGTATCAATGTAAGTGCTTCAAAAAACTCATCTAATGTGCCATATCCTCCCGGCATGACAACGAAAGCAAAAGAATATTTAACCAATAAAACCTTACGGACAAAGAAGTGATGGATGTATACCCATTTGTCGAGGTAGGAGTTTATGTGCTGTTCTACAGGGAGTTGTATGTTACAGCCAACAGAACGGCCATTAACATCTTTCGCGCCTCTGTTAGCAGCCTCCATTAAGCCGGGTCCTCCGCCCGTCAAAATCGTAAACCCTAATTTTGCGAATTCAGCAGCTGCCTTCCGGGTTAAATCGTAGTAAGGGTGATCCTCCTTAAAACGAGCTGAACCAAAAACTGTGATACATGGCCCCAGGAAGTGTAATTTTCTAAAACCACGTATGAATTCCCTCATCGTTTTTAAAGTGAATACAAAGTCTTTCCATCTTGATTGAGGACCCTCTAAGAAAACGATTTCCGACTTATTCATCATTGATAATTTTGGAAAACAAAAGCAGAATGCATAAATTAAACAGGCAAATGGAAATCTCTAATCCTACTCCAAATTTCAATAAATTCTTATAACAATCGGTGATTACAATCACTCACGCAGATGACAATACCGCGATAATGGCAATGCCTTATTTAAATTTTATGACCTCTGCAAACCGTAATTGCATGTGTGTGTGACTGGTAATCAGCAAAATAAAAATTAACGCCTAATTTTTAATGAAAACCTTAACGAATAATTCGGCTTTGAATTTTGAGATATCAAAAAAAACCCCTAATATTGCGCTCCTTAGATCATAAATCTAAGACCGGGCCTATAGCTCAGTTGGTTAGAGTAGAAGACTCATAATCTTTTGGTCGCTGGTTCGAGCCCAGCTGGGCCCACAAAATCAAAAACCGCCTCAAAAGTAATTTTAAGGCGGTTTTATTCGTTTTTTGGAGCCGATTTCTGTCGGCGAAACTCCCAATTGCAGTCGTCATTTGGGCAGGATTTACATAATTTTTTGTTAAACTTAACGCGAAACCGTTACAAATACGTTACGGAGATTTTGCGTGCTAATTGAAAAAATTATGGCAACTGTTAGCGCCAAGGTGTTCGAGCACCACAAAAAAGCAGATGGCACCTACAACGTAAAAATCTGTGTCCATCACAAAAACCAAAGAAAGTATATTGACACCAGTCACTATGTCGTCAAGAAGCAATTGACTCCAAAACTAAAGATTAAGGACAGATTTATCACCGATCTGATTGATGAACAGTTAAGGGATTACCGGAAAATGATTGGTGAGCTTGGTGAAAAGCTGCATTTCTTTTCCACCGATGCGCTGAGAGATTATCTTCGGGACAAAGACAGCGAAATTGACTTTATCGATTTTTGCCAGGACTACATTAACCAGCTGAGAAAAGAAAACCGTAACGGAACTGCTGACAATCACCGTACCGTACTCAATAGCCTTAAGGACTATTTTAAGAGGAATGCTGTCTCCATAAATGAGATCAACTCTAATATGCTGACCAGTTATGAGCGCTTTTTAAGGACAGAGCGGGTTATGGTTAGGTTGAACCAGAACGAAAAGGAAGTAAGAACTGTAAAAAAAGGATTATCTGATAGTGGGCTTCACAATCACATGCGTGATCTTCGCACCATGTTCAATGCTGCCTGTAATCAGTACAACAATGAAGATCTGGGTATTTATAAGATTAAGCACTATCCTTTTAAGAAATACAAGGTCGGGTCACCTCCGATAACCAAAAAGAGAAATAACACCATTGAGCAAGTCCGTATTATCAGAGATTGCGAAACCAAACCTGGTAGCCGGGCTGAACTGGCCAAAGAGCTCTATATGCTTTCGTTTTATCTATGTGGTATGAATGCTGTAGATCT
Organism: Pedobacter immunditicola; assembly: GCF_037482985.1. Taxonomy (NCBI): domain Bacteria; kingdom Pseudomonadati; phylum Bacteroidota; class Sphingobacteriia; order Sphingobacteriales; family Sphingobacteriaceae; genus Pedobacter; species Pedobacter immunditicola. Next base: position 53,103 of record NZ_JBBHKC010000006.1, read on the forward strand.
GTACCATCTGACCCGTAAAGATATCAGAAACGGACGGGTTGACTATAACCGGTCGAAGACAGAAGGCCGAAGAAAGGACAATGCCTTTATCAGTATCAAGATTATCGAAGAAGCGAAACCATTGCTGGATAAATACATCGAAAAGTTGACTGTTCGCTATTTTCATTATGATGGCCTGGATACAGCATTGAGCGAAGGTATGAAGCAACTGCGAAAACTGACCGGCATTCCCGGCATCACCCTCTATTGGGCTCGACATACATTCGCAACCATTGCCCGTAACGCGTGCCGCATATCAAAGGACGATGTTGCATTGGCTTTAAATCATGTAGATGATGAACACCGCACAACCGATATCTATATTGAGAAAGATTGGGGAATTGTTGACGAAGTGCAAATTAAAGTTGTCACTTTATTAAGAAAGCTAGATACGAAGATTGCTAAACAAAAGAGAGAAGCAGCAATAAAGGACGCTGCATAACAAGGTGTTTTCTGCCTGGTTTTATCAACTAAAATCAGGCAGGTTCATTAATTTAGTAGAAATTATTTAATTTTGAATACCATGAAAAATTTAATATTATTTTTCCTGACTTGCATTATCGGCACCGGAGCCTTCATGGCTGGAACAACTATGGAAAACCCCTTACCAGCCTTTGCAGTCGCATTCGGTGTATGGATGTTGTTTATTTACAGAATCGGTAAACGATGATGACTAGATTCGGCTGCAAGTAGCGACCTAATGATTGCTTGTTGCAGTTTTGTGTAATTAAACTTGTGGTTATGTTGCCTTAATATTAAGTTAATGTGTAAGGGCTATTTTTATTTTGTTGGACATAGCATAGATCAGAAGCTCATCAGGCTAACTTGTGTAATCCGGAAGCTTTTGCTATAAATCCAAACCTAGTTTAAAACTAACTTAAAAAATGCGATATGATAAAAGCCAGTAAGGATGATAAGAAACTAATAGTTGAATTGTTAAGTGGGTCTTTTGAAGATAATCAAAGTGTAAACTACATAATCCGGCAGGACACTAAAAAGCCGGAGCGGCTACGTGCTTTAATGGAATATTCTATAGAAATCTGTTCCCTGTTCGGCGAGGTCTGGCTGTCCGATGATAAAGAAGCTTGCGCGCTAATACTTTACCCACATGAAAAGAAAATAACCTTCAGGTCTATATACCTGGACTTGAAACTGATCTTCGGGGCCGTCGGTCTTGGTGGAATAGGCAAGACAATGAAGCGTGAAGCGTTGATTAAGGAAAAGCAGCCCAAAGAAAAAATGGCTTACCTCTGGTTTATAGGGGTCAACCCTATGTATCAGCATACAGGGATTGGTAGCAGTTTGCTGACGGAAGTGATCGCAGATTCGGAAGCTAAAGGCTTACCCGTATTTCTGGAAACATCCACCCTGCAAAACTTACCCTGGTACAAGCGCTTCGGTTTTCACATCTACGATGAACTTAACTTGACGTATATTTTGTATTTTCTAAAACGTGACCCTTTTAAATAGAGATTATGCTTGTGTTTGGAACGGAAATGCATGTGGTGACCTTTATTTTTTCGGTGCTGGAAATATCAATGTTTATTTTCCTGCTACCGGGTTACCTAAACAGGCCAGACAACAAACAACGCTTCTGGTACCTGATACTATTGTTTTTGCTTATACTGTACAATGTTACGGGTGGATTGTTACCTGATTCTGAGTATTCCATGCCAATCTATGTGCAGAATATTATTGCTTACGGCAGCGGTTTTTTAATGGCATCTTATTTCCCCTTCTATTTCTATAAAGCTTTTGATCTGAAATTACTTCGCTTCCATGCGTTGTACGGCGTGCCTTTGTTCCTGCTCCTTCCATACTTCCTGTTTTTTGTGATCTCATATTCTATCCATGAGGACCTGTCATTTACGGTGCGCTATGGTATCATTGTGCCATTTTTTTATTCTATCGTAGTCCTTTGGGCCATCTTACGGGGAATCCGGGAAGCCTATAAAAAGAACAGGCAGAAAAATTATTATCTTGAAGAAATCGCCGTTTACGTTGCAGTGGTTCCTTGGGCATCAATGACAGTCATAGCCTACTTTCAGTTCAGCCAGCTGACCGAGGCACTTTTTACAAATTTGGGTTTTCTCGCCGTTTCAGGGATGTTCATCTTTAAATCGATTCAGCAGGATAGAGATGCAATAAGTAAACTAAAAAACATTTCCACCATTGGGATCAGGCCGGAAATGTTCAAAGAAAATTGTGCTCGGTTTCAGTTTACCGCCAGGGAAACCGAGGTCATCAGATTATTGCATGAAGGCTATAATACAGGTGAGATCGCTTCCCGCCTGCATATCGCCGAACGGACAGTGACCACCCATATCCAAAATATGATGGCCAAAACAAATACGCATGGGCGCCTTGAGTTATTGCGGAAGTTAGAATACGGCGTTTTTAAAGTATAATAGCTTATTAAATAACCCCATCTAAGTCATTTTACTTAGTTAAATCTCCTGTTAACGTATTTCATATGCTGATCTTCCTATGGATTTTTACAGCTTAGTTCTTATAAACCAAATCATCCATGTAAAGTACTACAATATGACTAACGGACCTGTTCTATTGCTGAATTGGGTGGAGGATACCATCCATCCCAAAAAACTGACCCATTCACCGTTAACCAGCACACATGTGCTATCATTACAAGAAGATCTTGCCACCGAAGTTAAGATGTTCAGAAAAACCTTGTTCAAACAGCTGATCTTCTCAAAAAAGGAAGCATCCGCTAGTATAAAACAACTGGTTAAGATCAGCGATACGATTCACCATTATCTCTTCCGCATGGCACCGGCATGGAGTCGAAGTGTATCAGCTTCACAGATCAGGTCTCTTTATATTTATACCCTCAATTTCCTGGAAACGATGCTGGAAGATTTGGCCAGGCTGGCACCTAAGATCTATACACAGACTCCGGTTACCCAATACAGCCTTCCTAATTTAATGATGGAACTGAAAGGAAGCTATAAAATCTTTCTGTTGCACTTGGACCAGTTGGCTGTCGATGGGGATTTAAAGATCTTGGTTCAACAGGGTGTTTGCCAGTTGATCTGTAAAAAAGAGATCAGTCCTTTGAATGCGGACTACTGTCGCCACCTGATGGCAGTGGTGAACGGCACGGTCTATGCGGATACCCGGATGTTCAAAGAACTACTTTTGATGTGCGGTTTCAACCTCCCCGAATTTTACCTGTATTGCATTAGTGATTTTAAAAATTCGCTGGAGAATATCTCCGGACTGCATGAACAGTTGGGAATGCTGATGACCGAACAGGACAAGTTAAACAGCTTGCCGGTGAACAAAAAGGTAAAGATGCTGCCGGGCGTTGTACCTATTGATGAACAGCTCCAGGGTTTCTTGTCGGAAAAGAAAAAGTATATCAAACAAATGCTCAAACTTCGCCGCGTTATTCTGCAAGATGACCAGCTAACAAAATCAATGATGCGTCTAAGGATCAATATGCCGGTTGCACAGTTTGGCCTGTTGATCCGTTTACATATTGAAAAAGGCTTGCTGCTAAAGGAAAACATCGGGGAAGTGTTCAACTTTTTCGCAGCCCACTTTTACACACCACAAACAATGTTTATTTCTTCTGAAAGTCTGCGGAAAAAATCGACCGACGTAGAATTTAGCACCGCTCAGAAACTAAAGGCGCACCTGATTGCCATGCTGAATTGGCTGAACGAAAACTACAACCTGTCCAATTATAAAGGCTCATAGCTGTCGCTTTTGAAATTCGCTGAGCAATCCGTGTTCTTTCAGTAGGGCCAGAAGATCGGCATACCAGGTATAGCTAAAATCCTTTTTTTTGCTCAATGTTTCTATTCGGGACTCAAGGACATCGCCCAACGTTACCAGGCCCAAAAGTCGGGACTGTTCAACGAAAAGCTCGTTCAACGTCAGCTCGGCCAGCGATATATTTAATGATTCCATTAATCAGGATTTCTTTTGAAATTAGAAAATAAATATTGAATACCCTGTAAATTTAGGTAATCAATCTTGAAATATGAAGTATACTTCATAACATCCCAGTTATTTCTATTGCAATTTCGCTGGGTGAAGAATGTACGCAATGAACATATTATCAAAGCACTTGGCCAACGCGTACGAAGTCTCCGCACCGATAAAAAACTCTCTATGGAAAAACTGGCTGAACTATCCGGTATAGATTACCGCCAGTTGTCTTATGTTGAACTTGGACAAACCGACCCCAGCCTGAGTACGCTACATGCATTATGCGGTGGCCTTGGTATCTCGCTGACCGAACTTATGGATACCGACAGCCTTAAATAGCTATTTATTTCTTAAGATAAGAAACCACTTTATTCCTATAATAATACCACTTTTTGACAGGGGGTGACCATATTTGGTCACCCCCTGTCCCTGTTTTGGCCTGTCCTTATTTTTTTGCTTTGTCCCGGAAATGATAGTTAAACCAACATTTTAAGGAAAGCAAATGAAGCTGAAAGATCTGGTCCACCTGTTAAAAAATGCTGCTGAGCAAGGCAGCGCTAATGCCCTTGAAGAAAGCAGGCAGTTACAGGATCAGATCACCAAAGCGCAAGCCTACCGCCTGTATGGCCGGGGCAACGTGGACCGCTGGATCAGCGAAGGCTTAATCAGCCCTACCACACGCAAAGGCAAAATTTCCCGAAAATATTTGGACCGGACAAAACTGGAAGCTGTTGCAGCATCCAGCAACCGGATTACCTACCTGCCTGCGGCAGAAAGGTAAAATATATCGTTTCCATCAGGTCTTTGACGTATGGGGATGAGGCATTATCCTGTGAGGAGCAGGAAATTTTGCGAAGGTGAGGTTAGTATCGCGCCAGGTTCAGGCTGCTTATGCAGTCCTGTTCCGGTAAGATCGAGTACCAACAACTGAAAGCGCATTGGCAGGCGAAAGCCCGTATCGTAGGATACGACGCAGGTAGTCCCGAAATAATAAACCGGCAAAAGCGGATTGCACCGGGTTCGTTACCCGTTGCCGGTTCTGAAAACTACACTTGTTTTTCTACCCCTTAGCATTTTTACCATGAACATATTATTGACCAGCCACCAGCTCGGCCTGCTCTTAAGGGATGCCGCAGAAATGGGGGCGAAGTTAGCCCTTGCAAAGACCGGTAAGATCAGGCCGTACCTGAACAAGTCGGAAGCGTTCCGCCTTTACGGCCGGAAAAATATCGAAGACTGGATTGAATGGGGCTTGATTACATCCCGCAAGGACGGCGACCACTCGGCTACCTGGCGAATTGATCGCATAGAGGCCGAAGCCATTCAAAAATCCCTGGACGCTATCCTCCATTTCTAAAATTACTGCTAATAAATACGACTATGATAACAACATTCTTAAATGCCGTTTCCATTAAGGAACAGGTGCCATTAAGCACTCTCTTGTCGCGGCTGGGCTACCAGCCTGCCAAAAGCTCAGGCGATGAACAGTTATACCTCAACGTATTAAGGGATGCCGAAACCAGGCCAACCTTTGCCATCAATACCCAGCTGGATATGTGGTTTGACCGCTTTACAAAAAAAAGCGGTGACATCATTGATTTTGGAATGGCGTACTGGCCTGACCTCACTTCAGATCAGGTGCTGGAAAAGATCACCCAGCTTTGTACCAGCTCACAGGAAATTTCTGTCAGGAGTACCGATCACCGGGCGGGGAGAAAAAGAAGGGCGATCAAAATTCCCTATTATCATATCGCAGAAACCCGGCCGCTGGGCTGCAACCCTGAGATCACAACTTACCTGCAATCTCAGGGCCTCTGGGAGATTTCGGTCGGGCAGCTTAAAGAGGTCTATTATTATGTTGTCGATGAAAAGCACAGGCGTAAGGATTTTTTTGCTGCTGGTTGGCAAAATGAGAATGGCGGCTGGGAAGTCAAAGGCCGGAACTTTTCAGGATGCCTGGGCCGGAAAGGGATGTCCTTTATACCCGGTGATGAAAAGAAACTGGTCTTGTTTGAGGAATATATCGCTTACCTCAGCTGGAAATATGAACATCGGGCTTCAAATGCCAGCATCCTGGTCATGAACTCCCCCGAATTTTTGCCGGCAGCCAAAAGCAGGGCCACAAAATTCCGTGATGTGGCTGTTTTCTTAAGTAAAGACCTGGATGGACAGCTTCTGACCGCCGTAGAAAGAATCAATTCTTAACAAATTTTCATTTTGCTATGTCAGAATATGTAGATGTATCCAGCCTTGAAGATATTTCCATTGTGGACTTCCTGGCCCGCCTTGGCCACCATCCGGTCAGAAAGACCGGAAAAGAGCATTTTTACCATAGTATGCTGCGTGAAACTAAAAAGGAAACCCCATCATTTACGGTATGGGATACCGGTGGAAGGTGGCTGGACCGTGGTGGTGCCGGTGAAACCAATATTAAAGGAGGTGGTATTGTTCAGCTTGGAATGGCTTATTGGCCGCGCCTGTCATTTATAGAGGTGCTGCACAAAATCAAGGAGGTGAACAACCTGGATACCGCGCTGATCCCTGAATACGTGCCGCCGAAAAAGTATCCTGCTGAACGGGAGGAATCGGGCTTTAAATTTGAACTCGTGAAGACCCGGCCGCTGGGCTCTAACTTCATACTGACCCAGTACCTGGAATCCAGGGGCATTCTGGATATGGCAAAAGGCCACCTTAGCGAAATTTATTACCGCCACCGGAATAAACCGGACGACCAGCGTAATTTTTATGCTATAGGCTGGCAGAACGAGCACCAGAACTGGGAATTTTCCAATGCCAAAGGGTTTAAAAGCAGTACCGGTGCAAAAGGGATTTCCGTTATTTCCGGACACCCCGATCATACCGTCCTGTTCGAGGGCTACATGGATTATTTGAGCTGGCTGAAAGAAAATCGCCCTTCAGTATTACCGACTGCTATCGTGTTAAATTCCATTGTCTTTTTAGATCAGGCTATTGATCGGATCAGGAACGTACCTCGGGTTGATGTTTATTTCGATCATGATGATCCCGGCCGCAGAGCTACTCGGCAAGTATTGAAAGAAGTTCCTCAAGCAGTTGATCGTTCTTATGAGTATCTGGGCTATAAAGATTATAACGACAAATTAATGCAGGAAATGAGCCAGCAGAAACTCGCCGTATCTGATCCGTCACAGGAAACGCAAAATTATCATGCCGGCCCAAAACGATAGCTTCCACATCCTGCAGTTCAGTTATTCATCTATATAGCTATAAACTATCAGCTTAACGGATAGCTGTTTAATCAACTAAGTATTTATGCTTATATATAATGATATGGATATTCATTTATATTTACTGGCAACATACAATATATATCTGTTTATTCCTCTATATGGATAGCTGTATGCATAGCTAAACTACTATCCCTTTATAAATATGTCTGTTTATTTACTTATCTGTATATACGGTTAGTTATATAATCAGCTAATCGAATTTACGGATAGCTGTTTAAGCAGGCATATAGCTATCCTGATATTTACCTACGAGGATATTCATTAGGTGTCTAACTCAAATATAATAACACAGTGTAATACCTATAATATAGCTATCGCTGCGAAATTCAGGGCATTTATCCCATTTTTTACCCAAACGGCATAAGCACCTTTTTTGTTTTGTATTCTGCAAGTTGTGTTTTTGTCCGTACAGCCCGCCTCCGGCTGGTCTGACCGACAAAAACAGACTTGCCTCAGACATGCCTAACCCCGCTGGGGAAAGGCAAGACTGAGGAAGAAAAAAGGTCGCAACTCCCTTTTTTTCGGTAACGCGGTCAAACCACCGCCTTATAAAGCAGACCCGAAATTTTCCGGATTACGGCGATGCCATTGTTTTACAAGTCGCTCCTGGAAGTCTATCTTTCAACTGGTACCCTTAAATTCATCTGCTTATGCCAAACAGCCATCCTTCCAAAAACCGGTTTTCCGCCCCGAAAATACGCCGCTTTGAATTAAGGCTTAGTGAGCCAGAGTTGCAGCAGTTCCAGGAACTGGAAAAGTTCCTGGGTATCAGCCGGGCCGATATTGTGCGTATTCGGGTATTGAAAAACTCAGCTAAAATGCTGGTGAACGCTAAAGAGCTGATGAAACAGCTGGACGGTATCGGTGCTGAACTCGGCAGGTCTGGCAACAATATCAATCAGCTGGCAAAGCATGCCAACATACTCTACAAACAGGGCTTGCGGAACCAAAGTGTGGCCACTGAATTTAACAGCTTGCTGGGCCGGTATATTTCCGTGCAGCAGGAACTGGAAAAAATCATCCGGCAGATCATCCGCTTAATGAAGGGCTAGCCATGATTGTAAAGATATTGCCAAAGTCCGCCACATTTAAAGGTGTTCAATATAATACCAATAAAATAGAAAACGATAAAGGCGAGCTAATGAAGGTCGAGAATTTCGGCGTTTTGCAGGCCCTGGAACATTTGAAACCAAAGGATTACATCAATTACCTGGAAGCCCGTTCAGCGACAAGTGCCCGGACCAAATATCCGCAGTTCCATGCCGTGATCTCCTGTAAAGGAAAATCACACAGCAAAGAGCAGCTCACCGAAATAGCTGCCCAATGGCTTAAAGGTATGGGTTACGGAGAGCAGCCTTACTTAATGGTATTCCATAAGGACACAGGCAATAACCATATTCATATCGTATCGACCCGCGTGGATGAAAATGGTCAAAAGATCAATGACAGCTATGAAAAGATACGTGCCTACCAGGTATTGAATCAGGTTATGGGCATAGACGAAAAAAAGCAGGTCATCAAAGACCTGGATAAGGCGCTTAGCTATAATTTTTCAACCCGTGCCCAGTTTATGATGATCCTGGAATCACAGGGCTATACTCTGAAACTTACGGATGGGCAATACCAGGTTTTCAGGTACGGCAAGCAGCAAGGCAGCGTTGATACGGCCGAAGTTGACTCCCGAATCACCTTTTATAAGAAAGATATTGACCGTCTGGCACAGCTCCGTGCCATTACAGAAAAATACCGGGTAAGCCATAACCCTGCCATCATCCCAATAACAGTGCCTCTGCCCGGAGGGAAGGCAGCCAAACCTACCGGTTATACTTCGGAGCTGGCCGAACTGCTGGCCTCAAAATTCGGTGTACAGGTGCTCTTTCATGGCAACGCAGGGATGCCGCCTTATGGCTATACCCTGATAGACCATGCGCAAAAGACTGTTTATAAAGGCGGTGAGCTCATGCCGATTACAGAATTTATCAAGCCACCCCTCGGCCATCTGCCTGAACTTGAACAGCCCATTGGCGACAGTCTGAGGCCAACTCCCATTATAAGCCAGGCCGTTTTAGAAGCAGAGGAACAGTGGGAAACCATATCTACCGCATGGATGCCGGAGATCAACCTGGATATCGCCGATGACATAGACGATGAGGCCATACTCGGCCGCAACCGGCAGCGCAAGCGCAAAACCAGGACCAATACCCGATAAAAATTAAAAATCTACTATTATGGTTATACTCATTGGAAACCAAAAAGGCGGTGCCGGAAAAAGCACGCTTACCCTGCTTTTTGCCAATTACCTGACCCAGGTCAAAAAGCGAAAGGTCACCGTCCTGGATATGGACTATCAGCAGTCTCTGGCCTCGAAGGCTGAAAAAGCAAAGATCCTGGAAAACGAACCGCTTTATGAAGTGGTACCGGCCGACTTGAAACATTTTCCGTCACTGCACAGCGCACTTAGTAGCAGGTCGGGTGAGATCATACTGATCGATCTTCCGGGCAAGATGGATGATGACGGCCTGCTGCCGCTGTTCGCCGCTGCCGACATCGTGCTTTGCCCGTTTGCCTATGATGAATTTTCCGTGGATTCAACCCTGCTGTTTGCAATGGTGCTGCGAAAGATCAACGATAAGGCCCCGTTCATCTTTATTCCCAACCGCATCAAGAATACTGTCAAATATGAAACCAGGACAGAAATAGAAAAGGTGATGCAGCGTTTCGGGATGATCGCCCCCGGTCTGACTGATAGGGTGGACTTCCAGCGAATCAGCACCTTCCAGACACCGCTGATCCTGTATCCGGTTGTGCTGCCGTTGCTCGATCTGATTTACAGCCAGTACCTGGAATGGGAGGAACAAAAATGAACGAGATTAAATCACTGGCCGACGAACTAAGGGAGACTATTAAAAAAGACAGCCATGCGGGACAGGACAACCCGGCTGAAATATCACCGGTTAGAAAAAATATGGTATCAAGATCAGGTAAAAGACCAGCGGACGCCTCACTCGAAACCCTATTTGAAAGTATCCTGGCCTTTGAACTAGCCGGCAGGGAAAAACTGCTGATCCGCCTGGATGATCGTACGGTATTCCTGTTGAAGCAGCTGAAAGTCGCCAAAGCCATTGATATGAACAAGCTGATTGCCTACAGTCTGCAACATTTTCTACGTCAGCACCCTGAACTTATCCAATACATTAAAGAAAACATTAAAACCATAGAATTATGAACTGGACACAATTTTTACACAGCCTGGCTGCTGTTTATTCCCTGTATTACCTGCTCAATGTTTCTTTTGACCTGCTGAGGTCAAGGGGACAACCCACCGAGGACGGAAACCAGGATGAACTGGTCTTTTCTGAAGATCAGCAACCCCGGCAAGTCTATACCGACCAGCCAACGGCCGGCGCATCACAAAGCCCGGATACGGAGCCTAAAAGCAGGCAGGCCATTTCTTCCGGCCCCTTGCAAACAACGGGCGGGGTAAGCCTGAAACAGCTTTTTTCCCTGGCTCAGTCCGATCTGATCGAGTACACCAAAGCTATTCCTTATTAAGGTATCGATGAAATTCAAGCACCATCTTTTAAAGACAACTCTGGTTGTCTTTTTTTTTGCCCTGCCTTTTTTCGGCATGGCCCAGTCGCCGCCGGGCATCGGTGAATTTTACCAGGCCAGTGGTGAAATGAACCGCTGGTATTTTAGCCTTTCGGACATGGTGCTCGTGCTCGGTGCCATCAGCGGCATACTGGGCGGCCTGCGCGTGTATGCCAACTGGCAGTCCGGAAAACATCATATAGATGCCCAGATCATGGGCTGGTTCTTTTCCTGCGTGTTCCTTTCGGTCATCGGAGCGGTGCTCAAAGCCTTGTTCGCGGTCTATTAAACAGCCATTTCAATTTTTATTCACTTTTAATTTTTTAATCCATGACAGTAAAAACCAAAAAACTGTTTGCAATTGCTGCGCTTTCCATGCTGGCAGCTCAATCTTCATTTGCCCAGGGCGGTGGTTCTACCGGCATCAATGCCGCCACTTCTTCACTGACCAGTTATGTAGATCCCGTGTCTACGCTAATCCTGGCCATTGGAGCCGTGGTTGGTCTGATCGGTGGAGTCCGTGTGTATATCAAATGGAACTCTGGAGATCAGGATATTAACAAAGAGTTAATGTCATGGGGCGGTTCCTGCCTATTCCTGGTGCTGGTATCCGTGGTCATTAAAGCATTTTTCGGCGTATAATGACCGCTAAGTATCCAATTTATAAGGGGCTTCAAAAGCCCCTTATTTACCGCGGATTCAGAGGGAAATTCATTTACTGGGGCATCGGTTCCCTTGCCGGCGGACTGATCCTTGGTGGCCTGATCGGGGCACTCACCAGCATGTATCTGGGCGGTTTCCTGACCATTGCCTTGATCTCGGCCGGGCTCGGCTATACCTTTTTCCGCCAAAAGGACGGCCTGCATGCTAAAACCAGAAACACCGGGGTCATTATCCATCCAGTTCATTTAAAGATTAACCATGCAGCGAGAAAGAAAAACAGCATTTAAAATGCCCTACGCCGGGATCGACACCCATAACGGCCTGCACATACTGTACGGGGAGAAAGGTGATTTCTCTATGATCCTGCACATTGACAACCCGGTGCTGCAATACGGCGCCGACCCGGATGCCTATTCCGGCTATCAAAGTCTGCTGCTGAACATTATCAAAATATTGGGTGAAGGGCATATTATACAGAAGCAGGATGTATTTATCCGCAAGAAATATAAGGCTGTTCCTGCCGGGGAATTTCTACAGCAGAAATACCACGCACACTTTGAAGGTCGGGAATACACCGATATTAAAACCTATCTGGCCATCACCCGCCAGGTCAAACGAGGCGCTTTTTACACGTTTGACAAAAAGGTACTGGCCGATTTTTTCCAGAACATGGCCAAACTTTCCGACTTGCTGGCTAGCGCCGGACTTAACCCGCGTTTCCTGAACGAGGCTGAGATCAACCGCTATGTAAGCAAGGTGCTCAGCATGGAATTTGCTTCACCCTATATCGCGCTTAATAATATGCGCTGCGGGGATCAGCAGCTAAATATGGGTAACCTTGCTATCCAATGCATCAGCATGGTCAATACCGACTCCGTGGATCTGCCGGAAAAAGTAGGCGCTTATACCGAAAAACAGGACAACAAGGGCATGCGGGATTTTCCCGTAGATAATCTTTCCTTTCTGCACCAGGTTCCCGGGTACCGTGTCATCATCTATAACCAGCTGCTGGAAATACCGAACCAGCAGATGACACTCAATAAACTGGAACTTAAACGCAAGCGCCATTCTGGGGTGCCCGATCCGGCCAACTTGATCTGCGTGGAGGATATAGACCTATTACTAGTCGATGTAGCCAGGGACAATCAGTTACTGGTCAATGCCCATTATTCCATGATCGTCTGCGCGGAAGAAAAACAAATTGGAAAAGCGGTCAATTACATTGAGGCCGCACTTTTCCAACAGGGTATTATTCCCTCGCGCAATGCCTACAACCAGCTGGAACTGTTCCGCTGCGCCCTGCCAGGCAACGGCGTAGAGCTCAAAAAATACGACTGGTTTCTGACCACGGCCGATGCCGCGCTCTGCTTATTTTTTAAGGAGGCCTTATTAAAAGATGAACAGTCTGGTTTCTTGATCAGGTTCACCGACCGTCAAGGCATCCCGGTTGGGATTGACCCTGCAGATCTGCCCATGCGTAGTAACCGGATCAACAATCGCAATAAATTTGTGCTTGGCCCATCAGGCTCTGGCAAAAGTTTTTTTATGAATGCCCTGATTGAGCAGTATATGCTCTATAATATGGATGTGGTGATCGTGGATACCGGACATTCCTATTCAGGTATGAGTGATTATTTCAATGGCAAGTACATTACCTGGTCGGATAACAAACCAATCACTATGAATCCTTTTGCGATTTCTGAAGGTGAATATAATATTGAAAAAAAGGACTTCCTTGTTACCTTGATCAGCCTTTTATGGAAGGGCGCCGAAGGAACTGTAAGCGCCGTGGAGCGTGATGTGATTTCCAATGTCATCTCAGCCTACTACGGCCAGTACTTTAGCAGTAACGACGGAAAGGAAAACAAGATTCTGCAACTGGATTTTAATTCCTTTTATGAGTTTGCTATGGAAAAGGTACCTCAGATAAAAAGCGAAGAAAGGATACCTTTTGACCTGGACGAATTCAGATATGTGCTAAAGAAATTTTACCGTAACGGTGAATTTGAAAGCATCCTCAACGAACCTGCGGACACATCCCTTTTTTCTGAACGGTTTATTGTATTTGAAATTGATGCGGTGAAAGAGAACCGGATCCTGTTTCCCATTGTGACGCTGATTATTATGGATGTGTTCATCCAGAAGATGAGGCACCGCAAGGACCAGCGGAAAGCCCTGATCATCGAAGAAGCGTGGAAGGCTATCGCATCCCCGCTGATGGCCTCATACATTCTTTATCTGTACAAGACAGTCAGGAAATTCTGGGGCGAGGCCATCGTGGTCACCCAGGAACTGGGGGACATACTCGGCAATGCCGTGGTCAAGGATAGTATCCTTAATAATTCGGATACCATTTGTCTGCTCGACCAGAGTAAGTTCAAGGAGAATTATAAAGAGATCGCCAAACTCCTGGCCGTCACCGAAACCGAGCAGAAGAAGATATTTACCATCAACAAGCTGGACAACACCGATAACAGGGGGCGTTTTAAAGAGGTCTATATCCGTCGCGGCGCTTCGGGAGAGGTATACGGAGTAGAAGTTTCCATTTTTCAGTATCTGGCCTACACCACTGAAAAGCCGGAAAAAAGCGCAGTGGAGATTTATACGAACGCCTACGGGACTTACCAGACCGCACTGGAAGCCTTTGTCTCGGATCTTGAGAAAAGTGGCCTGTCCCTGGATACATTTGTCCGCAAGATCAACCGTGATGGGCTACCTGAACCAGGTTCCACTGAATTTTTTAAACCCGATTTTGTATGAAACGACTACTTTTATTAGCAGGACTATGCCTGGCAGGCTGCCCTGTTTTTGCCCAGATTTATGTGGACCCTACCACGGCGGGCGCGATGGCCTTCCATTCCGGCGTTATCAACGGGCAGCTCAATAAAACCAATGATAACCTGACATTGATCCAGCGGGGGCAGCTGGCCGTTACCGGGCAGCTGGTCATCGTGAACGATTTGCAGCAGCAGATCTACCGTGGTCTGAGCGAGGTGTCCGGTGCCGTCCGTTCCTTGCTGGCCATCCAGGATATTGCCGAGATCAGCGTGGATATTGTAACTGATGTAAACAAGGCTGTTTCGCTAGCCCAAAGTAATCCAGCACTGTTGCTGTTTGCCGAAGGGGGCGCCCGGGAGTTCAAGCGCAGGGGAACGGCCCTGGCCGCAGAAGTCAGCTCCTTTGTATTGCAAGGAGGCGTAAATAACCTGATGGATTCAGGCGAACGTGCCAAACTGCTGAACCGGATCAGGACCGAGCTTATGATCCTGCGTGGTGTGGCCTACGGTATGCAGCGCACGATGTTTTGGGCAAAACAGCGGGGCATCCTAAATTCCCTGAACCCATATGCGGGCTATATCAATATTGATATGCAGATCGCTGATGATATTATCAGAAACGCCAAATACTTGAAACAATGAAAGGAACGATCACCCTGATTTGCCTGCTTTTTGGGCTGCTGCAAAATGCCTTTTGCCAGCTGAATGTGCAACTGATCCACCAACTGGTAGCCGAAAGCAAAAGTGAACACAGCAGGCAGGACCAGGCAAAGAATAAACAGGCGGTTACCTCTGCCAATGAAGAGGTCAACAAAACACAAATGAGCAAACTGAAAACAAAGTACAGGGAATTGCAACGCCGTTTTCATACCGTAGGACTGGCCATTGATGCCGCCCAGATCGGACTGGAAGCCAGCCCTGTTATTTCGGAGATCATCCGGCAGCAAGATATCATTTACCAGCTGGCCAGTGATAATCCCGTTTTGATCGCACTTGCTTTTCAGACGGAAAAAGATCTGGCCGACCGGGCAAGGATGCTGGCGAATTATATCGCAGGCCTGGCCCTGAGCATCGGCGACATTAACCAGATGAAGGCCAGTGACCGTAAGATCCTATTTTTACATGCTTTAACGGAGCTCCGTCTGATCGAAGGTGCTAGTAAAGGACTGGTCCTTTCCATGGTGCAGGCGAATTATAAACGTTCACTAAACCCGTTTGCAGATTTTGTGAACCAAGATAAACAGCTTATCGATGACATAATACGGAATGCCGCCATCCTAAAAAACTGAAATTTTTTCTTAAAGAACAGCCGCCTTCCAAAAAACCCGGATGGACTTGGTATCTACCTTTTTTCTTGCCTGGAACAGGTTGTAATTATCCTGCACCTGCAACCAAAATTCAGGAGTTGTATTGCTGAAACCTGTCGCCAGTTTGATCGCCATTTCCGGTGTAACAGACTGCTTCCCATTAATGATAGCAGATAATGTTTTCCGGGTCGTGCCCAAACCTTTTGCGACTTCTTCCACACTTAACTTATTCCCGGTTTCTTCCGTGATTCCATCAATAGTTTCCCTGATTAATTCTCCGGGATGCGCTGGACTGAACATTGCCATAATTGTTTAATTAATGATAATCAATATAATCTACTTCCTGAGTATTTTCATTTTCAACTTTGAAAATAATCCTGTAATTCTTGTCAACCTTTACCGACCAAAAGTTTCTCAGGTCACCTTTCAGCTGATGAAGGCCATACCCCGGTACATTCAGTTCTTCAGGGGATTTAGCTGCATCAAGACGGGTTAAGATCAGCCTGATCTTGCTTACGTGCTGCGGTTGAAGTTTTGAAGCATCTCCCTTTTCGTAAAAGAGCTTAAGTCCTTTGTGTCTAAAGCTAACAATCATTTACAAATGTAACATGAAACGTGTCAGGTTACAAATGTTTAATCAATTAAAACATTTATATGAAAAAAAGTCTGATACTATCCTTGCTGTTTTTTAAGCTTTTAAACGTTTACTCCCAGACCATTATTTTCGATCCGGGCCATTTTGCAATTGTTAATGAAAACGGCGCAGTTCGCCTGGCAGCTGAAAATTCCCATAACAATTACCTGAACACCATCAGCAACCGGCTGGACGATATTAACCTGAATATCAGCTCCGTCGTCATGGTGCAAACTCTGATTCATAATTCGCTTACCCAGGTCAACCAGGCGCTGAAAAGCGGGATTGCTGCTGCCCAAGTCGCGCATATCAGTGCCGAGATCATCCGGGAAAGTAATGCTATGATCGTTATGGCAGGAACAGAACCGTACCTGCTGCTGTTCGCAGAAGACGTGGCCCGGCAGATGAAAACCCGTGGAATCAACCTGGTTAGTGAAGTATCCGCCTTTGTGTTTAAAGAAGGCAGTAATGTGCTGATGGATTACCAGAAAAGGGATGCTTTGTTGCGCAAGGTCATCTTAGAGCTGAAGGTCATGCGGGCACTGTGTTACAGCATGGGCAGGTCCATGTACTGGGCCAAAATGAACGGCATACTAAAAACGGCCAATCCTTATAGGGATTTCATCAACCAGGATATTCGTCTGGCCGGTGACATCATTCGCAATTATCAACTTTTAAAAGAATAACCGATGAAGAACTATTTTTTAACAACGTTATTGTCCCTGTTGATCGTCCAGGCCCTTGCCCAGCGGGTGATCCGTGACAGACATATTGTCAACCAGCAGGAACGCATGGTCTTTAAGCAATGGGATAAAAAGAAGTTTACCCCGACCAAGGGCTTTCTGGGTCTCAATCCTAACTACTGGCTCACCTGGGCCTGGCACCCGGACTATCCCAAAAAAGACCTGCGCCCATTGGGGCCCGCCGGCCCGCAGACCCAGAGACTTGCTTTTGTAGCCGCCATGCAGAACACTGAAAATGCTTATAAACTCCACGCGGATACATTAAGGAATACCGCAGTAACTGAAGCGGTCAATTATTCCGCTGTTTTTTCTGCCGGCGATCCATTGTGGCTGCTTTATTACCGGCACGAATTTGAACCGCTTTTAAACCAGCAGGACGCCGCCTTATTAACGGATATTCCTGTTAAGGAAAAGGATTACCTAATGCGCACAGGCGTCTATGACTGGTACCGTGAAGAATCCGCCGGCCTTCGGGAACGCCTAGACGGCGCCATGAATGCGACGCTGGATCGCGGATCACGCATACTGGCCTATCACCGGCTGTTTTTAGAGTACCGCAGGCTGAACACTTCCTGGGAAGCAAAGAAACAGTATGCCCGAAAATTCCTTTCCCTGAACGAATCCGCAAACAAAATGAAGACCAGGGAGCAGCCCATGGTGCAAAGGGATGGCTACCGCACCGATCAGCAGATTGCCGATGCCATTCTGAGCAAATCCAAACTCTAAATCACATGATGAACATAAACAATTTACTTACCGGCACCGCCGGTTTAGAGAACGTGCTCTTTATGCAATCAGGAACTGGAGACGTCCCGGATTCCTTTAAAAAGACCTTTAACTTTTTGCAGGGCAACGGGGTATACGAGGAAGGTATGATGCACTTTTTAAAGGCGATGAAAAGTACCATCTGGACACACTACGATGCCTTTATAGCCGATGCTCAGGCGCTATCAGCCATATTCATGCTCATTTTTTTTGCTATTAAATCCTATGAGATGATGTCGGGGGATAAAAAAATGGAGATCATGCCGCTCCTAAGACCGTTCGGCCTGGTCATGGTCATTCTCTGGTGGTCTACCTTTACCAGGGTAGTTGCCTATCCGACCGACCTGATCGCAAACAAGACCGAGCTCATGTTTAACGACAGCCAGATCCAGGTCAATAACCTGCGCCTGGAACGCGCTCAGCTCATGGTACAGGTCGCCGACCAGTTGCTTACCGTACAGGCGCAGACCGAGACGGCCAAACAGGAAGCGGATACCTGGTACGAAAATGCCTGGGAATCGGTTAAGTCGACGGTCAAGGAGGGGTTTTCCGAAGTCTGGAACCCGATAGTGGAGCTGCGTAACCGCATGCAGGTCGGCCTGCAGCTGCTGGCAAGCTCTATTTTGGAAACTCTGGCCCTGTGGATACTGCGTACCTGTGTGTACATCATCTTTATTATCCAGATCCTTTTTTCAACGATATTAATTATCCTGGGGCCATTCTCGGTTGCTATCAGCATCCTGCCGGCATTTCGTGACAGTTTCAGTACATGGATCGCCCGGTTCATTGCGGTTAATCTGTATACGGGCATCAGTTTCCTGGTTCTTTACGTGGCCTCACTATTCCAGCATTATGCAATGGAAGCAGAGATCAGCCGCTATAGGGAGCTGGTCGGTGCCTCCGGCGAAAGCCTCGAAAAACTGGGCTGGTTCGCCGGGAATGGCCTGCTCTCTTTTGGTATCGTAATCGTAACCTTTCTGATCGGTGGACTAACCATGCTGACCGTTCCGAGCATCAGCACCTGGATAGTGTCCACTTCCGGTATTAGCTCTGCTGCTTCAACAATGGGCCGAGGCGCTTCCAATATGTCCAGGATGTTTACCAAAATGATGAAATAATGATTATCAAAAACATAGAGGCCAAAGTTCGCCTTGCCACTTTTTTATCCGCAAGCAGTTTTATTGCGGCGGTCGTTATTGTCTTGATCGTTTCCTTTTTCGCCTACCGGCAGGTTGCCGATGCACGCAAAAGTGTGTACGTCCTGGATGCGAACAGCGTACCGCTGCTGGCCAGCCAAACGAACCTGCAAATGAACCGGGCTGCTGAATACCGTTCACACGTTAACCTGTTTCATAGCCTGTTTTTTTCGCTGACACCTGATGACAAATACATCGAATACCAGATGAAAAGGGCTATGTACCTGGTCGATGAAAGCGGAGCGCTTCAATATAATAACCTCAAAGAAAAAGGATTTTTTAATTCGATCCTTTCTTCCAGCGCGGTGCTGACCTTACAAACCGATTCCATTTTGATTGATGAGGGGCGCAAGTATTTCCGCTATTACGGCCGGCAGAAGATAGACCGCCGGAGCTCCACCATCATTCGCTCCCTGGTGACCGAAGGCTTTCTGAAAGACCTGGAAATCAGGTCTGATAACAATCCCCATGCGGTGCTCATTACCCGCTGGAAAACATTGGCAAACAAAGACCTTGAAAATGTACAGAAAAACTCATTTTAAACCCCGCCCTGATCTTTTTCAGGAACTCAGGAAAGAGTTCTCGACTTATTTTTTTCGCCTGAGTGCGCTCTGGAAGCGCGCTAGCGCCAAGTATCCCTGGCAGATTTTTATCCTGATGCTGGCCAGCATCCTGCTTTCGGGCGTACTTGCCTTTACGGTCATGAGAGTGCAAAAAGCTGAACCGCTGCCATCCCTTTCCAGTTCCAGCGCTGATGTAACCCAGGGTTTCGGCCAGATCATTGGCGCCGGGCAGGCCCTAAAAAAAGTACTCGACCTGCAAAACCAGATCAATACGGTGCTGCACAAGGACAGCCTGACCGCGATCGACAGCCTACTAGTCAAAAATGCGATCCGGCAGCTGGAAATCATCCATCACGAGCTTAATGCTAAATCAACTGAATAATTATGAAGATCAATTTCAAGCAACCACGTTACATGCTGCCGCTGATCCTGCTGCCTTTTTTATGCCTGTTCTTTTACGCATGGAAAAGCAGTTTTGGCAAGGAGGCACCTCTACAGCAAGAAGGGAATACGCTACAGGAAGATGTGGCAGACGTTTCCGAAAACGTTAAAAATAAGGGCCTGGAAGATAAACTTGACGCCTACCGGAAGCAGTACAAAGATGCGGATGGGTATACAGCGGTAGGTGAAATCGGCGAAGAACAAGCAAGTATGCATAAAGTGCCTGACCTGTACAACCAGGTGGAAAAGCGCATGTTGGATTCCATCGACCGGCAACTGAAACGGAAGTATGACGCCACGGCCGCAGAACCACGCAGGCTGCATCCTACATTTCCAGATGCCGGCCCTAAACCACGACCCGCAAGCAATTACGATCCAGACCGCGATCTGGCAACCGCACTTTCCAAATTAAAGCAGCAACCATACGCCGGTAACGCTTCAGGTTCGTCGGGCAACAGCGGACACACTGATCCGATGAAGATCTTTAGGGAACAAATGGCTCTGATAGACAGTATGGGCAAGGCCAATGACCCTGACTACAAAGCGGAACAGGTCAGGGAAAAAGCATTGGCCCTGGCCGAACAGGAACTAAAGAGCCATAAAAAACTCAGCGTTTCTAAAACTTCTGCCACCGCCGCACTTTTCAATACCATTTCAGCAGATCGTGAGGACAGTTTTATCCGCGCCATCGTAGACCAGGACGTCACCGGATATGCCGGTTCGCGTCTGCGTATCCGTTTGTTGGATGATATGAGCGCAGGCCGTTTCCTTGTTAAGAAGGGCACTTACCTGTATGCCCAGATCACCGGCTTTAGCGGCCAGCGGGTCAACCTTTCGGTCAGTTCCATTTTTCAGCATAATTATATCCTGCCCGTCCGACTTGAAATTTATGACAATGACGGCTTGCCGGGGCTTTATGTGCCCGCATCCGCCTTCAGGGAACTTTCTAAAGGTCTTGGTAGCGATGCCAGCCAGGGCATGACCATTCAGCAGCAGGCCGAAAATAATAATCAGCTGGTCATGAGTATGCTTCAAAAGATGTTCCAGTCAACCACTACAGCCGTAAGCAAGCTGATCCGCAGTAACAAGGCGAAATTGAAGTACAATACCCAGGTCTATCTCATTGATCCCGAAGAACTCAAAAACAATCAGAACAAGTATTAACCCGTATACATTATGAAGAAATCAATTGTTTTTTTTATGGCCTTCTTATGGTTGGCCCAAGCACTTTATGCGCAAGGCCCGGCAGGAATATATCGGAAAGACCTGCCCGATGTTATAGTCAGCCGGGATATTTCCTTGCATTTTATTTCACCAGAACCCATCCAGTATGTGGATATATCCACTCATGCCATTGCAGGAGATCTGCCCTTGAAAAATGTGCTGCGTTTAAAGGTTCTGCCCGATTCCGTTGGTCACTTTCAAGGATCAGGCAGCGGAGCAGGTATTGTGACCATTGTCGGGGAAAGTTTTATTGCTCAATATAACCTGCGGTATATGAACGGCCAGTCATTCACCAATCCTTCGCAGGTCAATATCCTGCCCGAACATATCCGACCGCTGGATGTTCCAGGCATTTCCCTTACGTCCAAAGAAATGCAGGATCTTGCCATGCGGATCTTACGTAAACCGGCCGGTAAGAATTTGCGCAAGGCTAAAGCTTTTAATTTGCAGGTCAGTCTAAACCATGTATATACAGCAGGAGATCACATTTTTCTGGACATCACCTATTTTAACCACAGCAACCTGCCTTACCTTATCGATGAACAGCGCTTTAAAATAGAAGATAAAAAGATCAACAAAGCGACCAATGTGCAATCCGTTGAAATTAAGCCGGTCTGGCAGATCTATCCGAACAGGTCCTTCAAAAAGCAATACCGCAATATCTATGTACTGAAAAAGGCCACCTTTCCCGGCAATAAGGTACTGAACATCGAACTGACCGAAAAACAGATCTCCGGAAGGGTGCTGATCCTGCAACTTAAATATGGCGATATATTAAAAGCTGATAGCCTTTAAATATCCAGTATGGAAGAAACTAAAGAACAGCAGAGCCTGCACCGGTTCCTGCAATTTGGTATCTATTTGTCCGTCCTGATTGAAATTTTCCTGTTTTTCTATGCCGAAATGCTGATGGCCCAGGATTATACGGACAAATACAGCCTGCGCTTATTTGCTGTCAAACTAGCCAGGATACCATTTTATAACCAGCTCCTTTATAGCAAACTATTCACCCTGCTGCTGATTTGCCTGGTTTCCGTAGGTACGCTCAGCCGAAAAAAGAAGGACCTCAATCCCAAAAACCAGATCGTTTATCCGCTATGTGCCGGACTATTAATCTTCTTTACCGGTATCTGGTTCCAGGGCAGGCAACAGCCTTCGGTCTGGATGGGGGCCGGCTGGTATGACCTGGCTTACGTTTTCAGTGCCATTCTTGGAACCCTTCTGATCCATGTCGCAATGGACAACGTATCTAAAATGATCAGTTCCAGGCTGGGCAAGGACAAATGGAATGTAGAGGGTGAATCCTTTATGCAGGCAACAAAAAGAATTGATACACCCAGCTCGGTAAACATTCCAATGCAGTTTTACTATAAAGGCAAGGTACGGGACGGCTGGCTTAATATAACGAATATTTACCGTGCCGTGCTCAATATTGGCGTACCCGGTTCGGGCAAAACTTTTGGGTTAATTAATCCGGCCATCCGCCAACTGATTGCCAAAGGATTTTGCGCTTGTGTTTATGATTACAAGTATCCTGATCTGGGCCAGATCACCTATTACCACTACCTGGTGGCTAAACAGCATGGCCAGTGCAAGGAACACCGTTTTCATGTGGTCAACCTAAACCAGGTGGAGAAAAGCCGACGGATTAATCCCTGGCGCAGCGATTACATGGAAACGCTGGCAGAAGCTTCTGAAAGTGCAGAAGGTCTGGTTGAGGCATTAAAAAAGGGCGATAAGTCCGGCGGCAGCGATCAGTTTTTTACCCAGTCCGCGATTAACTTTTTAGCAGCCTGCATTTACTTTTTCAGTAAATACGAAAACGGGAAGTATTCCAGCTTTCCGCACGTCCTTTCGTTCTTGAATTGTTCTTACGAGGAAATCTTTAGTACCCTTTTTTCAGAACCTGAATTGGCTTCGCTGCTTTCACCATTCCGGAGCGCTTACCAGGCCAAAGCCTTTGATCAGCTGGAAGGACAGGTAGGTACGCTGAAAATATTTATCAGCCGGCTGGCTACTAAAGAAACCTTTTGGGTATTCAGTGGAGACGATTTCAATCTGAAAATCTCAGATAAGGACAGCCCCGGTATCCTGGTACTGGCCAATGACCCCAACACCCAAAATATCAATTCCGCCTGTTATTCGATTGTGCTCAACCGCATCACCAAACTGATGAACCGCAAGGGCAACCTGCCATCGGTACTGATCATTGATGAAGTGCCGACGCTCTATATTCACAAGATTGAAAACCTGATTGCCGTGGCCCGGTCAAACCGTGTCGGCGTCATCCTGGGTTTACAGGAGCTACCTCAGTTCCGGCAGCAATATGGTAAGGATACCGCCGCCACTATCACCTCAGTAGTGGGCAATGTACTTGCCGGTTCGGTCCGTAACAAGGAAACCCTCGACTGGTTGGAAAGGCTTTTTGGAAAAGTAAAACAGGAAAGCGAGAGCCTGAGCATCGACCGGAACAAAACGTCGGTATCCCTAAGCGAAAAACTTGAACCACTGATACCTGCCGGAAAGATCGCTGCGCTAAGGGCCGGAGAAATGGTCGGTATACTTGCCGCGGAGGCTGTAACCGATTATACCGGGAAATTTGAGCCCTCGGCGGTGAACTGCCGGATCAACCTGGATATGGAGGCCATCAAAAAAGAAGAACAAGGCTTCCGGCCCCTTCCTGTTTATTACGATTTCCAAGGCAAAAAGGAGGAAATCCTTCGACAGAACTTTCATCGGATCAATCTGGAAGTGCAGCAGCTGGTAAAACTGTTTAGACACGCGCAGCCATCCGCTGCCACACTCCAGCCTAACGGGATGATGAAGCAGACCTTCAAAAAGTAAGCGAAATCCCTCAAGAAAAGACAATTTATTTTTTCACCTAAAATTTAACATTATGGAAGAATTAACTGGCAACCTGGTTATGGTACACCCTAAATTAACTAGTGATCCCGTGCAGCGCCAGGGACAGTTAGGGGTCATTACCAGTGCAGACCTGGCAAAGGACGAAATTTATGTAGGCTTTGGGAGCAGCCCGCTTGGCCTGTATTCCTCCGATGCATTACTGGTATTAAAACCCAACAATGAACTATATGAGGATATACTCACCCATATTAAGGAAATGAATACGCCGGACTTTAAAACGCTGATGGAAATTACCCTACTTCAGGAAAAGGACTCGGTAAACTTACTTCGAGAGGCAATGGAACTGGCAGCCACTAATGAAAGGACACTGGAATATAGTACGGTAACCTTAAAGAATAGTCTCCGCCTGGACAGGCAAGAAAACCAGGCACAACAGCATGCAGCGGGTAGTAGCCGCTAAACTCCGGTTGATGAACCGGCATTTTAACGGTGCGTATATTTTGTCCCTGCTGCTGCTTTCCATCAATACCCTGGGGCAACATAGGATGAATGTTAGCCTGCCTTTACCGCAGTTACGTGTCAATTCATCGTTCGGTAAGAGAATTCATCCCATTACCAGGCAGCCTGATCTGCACAAGGGTGTTGACCTTGCCGCCAGCTGCGATCCTGTTTTCAGTATTATGGACGGTACGATAAGCGACACTGGATTCAATTTCAAGCTGGGCAACTACATCCGTATAACGCACGGCGAATTTCAAAGTATTTACGGCCATCTTTCACAAATCCTTGTCGCGTCAGGCCAGCCGGTAACAGCAGGAGAGCCGATAGGTATTACCGGGGCAACTGGCAGGGTTACCGGTGAACACCTGCATTTCAGCATCCGGTTCAAGGACAAGTTCATCAATCCGCTTCATTTTTTAAGGTCGCTGCTATTGCCATAGCGGCCACCGTCACCTATCAATTAATTATTTTATTTATGGAACCACATTCAAGATCACTGGAAGATAAATTAAATACGCTTGCAGCCGGCCAGGCCATCGGCCTCACTGCCACAGAAGCAGCCGTTTACGGGGTGGATTACGCTGATGCACTGCCCGAAGATGACTACCTTCAGGAGGAGGCAGATCATGGCGAATGATAAAGTAAAGGCCCTGCACGTACAGGTCGCCGAAAAACTCATTGAACAGCTTAAAGCAGGAACAGCTCCCTGGCAAAAACCTTGGAACAGCGATAGCCTGCCGGCTTTCGAACTCCCTTATAATGCCGTTACCGGAAACCGTTATAAAGGCATCAATACCTTTTCTTTATTGCTCAACGGCTATGAAGACCCACGGTGGATGACTTTTAACCAGGCATCGGCCAACGACTGGCAAGTCAAAAAAGGCGAAAAGGCTTCGCTGATCCAGTTCGTCAAGACCACCGATCTGGTAGCCAAACGGGATGAAAGCGGTAAGCCGGTAATGAACGAGGAAGGCAAACCTGTTAAGGTTTCTGTAAAACTGAACCACCCCATAATTACCACCGCCTGGGTGTTCAATGCTGCACAGGTAAATGGTGTCCCGGCTTTGCAAAATCAGGATATCAAGGCACTGGGCTGGGACCCGGTAGACCGGGCAGAAAAACTGATTGCAGGCTCCGGCGCTGACATTAAGCACCTGGTCGGGGACCGCGCCTTTTACAGTCCATCGGGTGATAAGATCACCATGCCCCTTAAAGAACAGTTTGATGCGCCGGATAAATATTACGCTACCCTGCTGCATGAATTGGGGCACTGGACCGGGCATAAGGATCGGCTGGACCGTAGTATCATGAACAAATTCGGTACTGAGGCCTACGCTCGGGAGGAACTGCGTGCTGAGATCGCTTCGATGCTGATCGGACAGGAATTGCGGATCGGCCATGATCCGGGCCAGCATACGGCTTACGTGGACAGCTGGATCAAGGTTTTGCAGGATACGCCGTTTGAAATCCATGCCGCTGCCGCCGATGCCGAAAAGATATTCAATTACCTCACCGGACTGGAACAAAAAAGGGAGATCAAGGCGGCGGTGCAGCCTGTAGCCGAAGCTGAGCCCCCGACATATGTTACAGGATCCAAATACCTGTCAACAGGAGATGAAATAGCCTATAACAATACTGTGTACAAAGTGCAGGGCCATTTAAAACAAGGCCGGCTACGTATGGAAGATCTGGGCACCGGTCAAAACTTTGTCCTCTCCAAAAATGACGTGCTATACGGTTCCCTGCTCCATGCCAAACACCACCCGGAGCAACAGAGCATAGCTGCCGAAACACAGATACCCGTTTCCCAGGAAACAGAAACCGTGGCCGCTTACGGCATCAGACGCTAAAGAATTACGACTTACAACCTGTTAATTATGGAAACATTGATTAAGGAAAACGAGTTGCCAGTAAAAGAACTCGAAAAGCTCGGCCTGTACCAGGACGGCCAAATGAATTTGAGCAGTGAAGACCTTGATGCACTGCTAGCGGGGCGAAGAACGGATATGCGCAGCATGGTTCATTTAAAAATGGATGGGTTTTCAATCCGGCAACTCGATGCCAAACTTTCCCTCAGCCGCAATGAAGACGGCACCGTCGCACTAAACCTGCACCCGATTTATAAAGAAGTTAAACCGCATCCTTTGCTCAGCGAGGAAGAAGCCAAGGAACTCCAGGCAGGCAAACTGCAATCGGTAAAGAAAGTGTATGAACAGGCCGACAAAAAACTTGCGCAGCTTATCATCGAATTTGACGAGCAGACAAGGGAATTTGTAGCTTATCATCCCGATCAGGTCGAAGTGCCTGTAAAAGTTAACGGGGAAACGTTATCGGAAAAGCAAAAAAAAGTATTCCAGAGCGGAGAACTGGTAGAACTGGGTGACGGTACCCGTATTCAACATAGCGCAACTGATAGTAAGGGGATCAGATCAGATACCAAAAGACTGATTGTCTCCGTACTGTTGGACGGAGGCATCTCTTACTTGCTTTTCCGCGGCGTCCGTAACCTTGCCGGCCATAAGGATGTTCAAAAGGAAGGATATACCAAAGGGTATAACCAGGCTCTGGCTGATAGTATGGTAGGCAAGCCTAAAAGAGAAACGGAGATGACCGTTGGTGAGGATATCGATTATTCAAGAAACTCACAGCAGAGTAGGGGGTACGGTCGCACTGCATCCCGCTGATGTTTCCTTTAACCGATCCGGGCCCGCTAAGGCTTAATCCCATTGTAAAGGACTTTTTTTGGAAGTGGATACGAATTCAGGATGAAGTTTTTCAGTTTCCTTACCGAGATCATCGGGAGGAATCGGCAAGAGAATACTGGTCACCTGGCATGCACCTGGTTTCTGTAACTTCGGGTATATGGCTCGTGAATGAGGGATTTCCTGCGCAGGTCAGGCATTTGTATTTAAGCAACTCCGCCGCAGATATTCTTTGCTTCTGTCAGCTCAGGCCGGAGTGGCTAAGGATTCCCGGCAATGTGGCCTTTGCAGCTTTGGGCCTGCTGGCCTCTGCTAGCCAAGTGAGTTTTCTTACAGAAAGCTTTGCCAACGCCAAAATGCATACGCTTTTTGATGCAGGCCTTACCGGCCGGGTGACAGATTGTAAGGTTGCATTGTGGCTGGCCGGGAAAGATGCCGCTTTCAAAGTCGAAGATGACGTGGTGTTGATCAGTTACCGCAGGCATAAATTCAGTATTCCCGCTGCTGTCTTTTCCCTGCACCGATTTGAGAAAACGGTTGCCTTGCGCAGTAATATCCGTACGCATAAACCGAAAGGCGATTTTGGTTCATATCACGAGTTTTTTGTAAACACCCATTAGCTCAATTATCAAGCAGCACCCTGGTTCTGACAGACCAGGGTGCTTTGCTATGCGCAAAATTTAGGCCGGACAAATCAATATAACAAACAAAAAACAACAAAAATTACGATGAACATTAAACTAAAAGACATCAAGTATTACGAGTCCTTTAGTGAAAAAACACAGGCTTTCACTGTCAACCTGTACATCGAAGGCAAACCTGCGGGAATTGCTAAAAGCGATAGCCCCGGTGGTGTGACCTATCACCTGGGCGACAGTAGAAGGGACAGGAACTCACATAGCAGGCACAGACATATACCAAGGCCCTGCCTGATAAACTATCCCAAAGACGAATACATGGAGGCGTTTTCTATACTCATAAACCTTGAACACTACATTGATGATCTGCTTAACGATTACCTGCGCAAAAAGACATGGAGAAAATCCAAAGAAGGTAATTAAGGATATAGAGAAGGGTATCGTATTTGGCAAGACTAATGATAATGAATGGATTGTACATCTTTCAGTGTTCCACTAAAGATGTCTTGGCTCATCCCAAAGGCCCGGAAATGCCTTTGATTACCATAGATATCAACTATGATTTTTTATTACACTTTAGTTGGCCGGACCGGTCTTGTATGATTAAACTATTGGATGGTGTAATTAGTACGTTTATGTCATAAAAAGAAATTATATTAGTCCGATATGTAATTTAACATTATGGGAGGTAACGCTGGAATCAGAGGATATCTGATTCAAACAATAATTTGTGTTCTGGACGCATTAGAAAAAGATAATGAATGGACATCTGTGACCTTAGAGCCTTTAGATGGATCGGAAAAAGTTGATATAAAATGGAAATACCGTGAAGACGTAATAAAAGTTTGCCAGGTTAAGTCTTCTGAAAATATTATACGGTATTCCGCTGCTAAAAAGTGGTGCGAGGAACTTATTACTACAACATCTGATGCAACAGAACATGAATTGATCGTTGTTGGTCATCCAGATCAAAAACTATTAGATGCCGAAAGTATAGACAAAGTCAAGATTGTCGGTTTTAAAAGCCTTGATACAGATAGTCTTATCAATGAAGCCTCTGCTAAAATTGACTCTTACTACGAAAAAAAGGGGAAGCCCAAAATTTCTTCAAAAGTAAGAGAGATTCTGGTAAAGTCCCTAACGTTACACTTAGGTACAAGTTCCATTATGGGGACTGAAATAACCAGGGGCGATTTTGATAAGTCGTTACTGGAATGGATAAGTGCTATCGAGAAACAGATCGATACTAATCCTCTGGCAATTTTAGCAGCACCTGAGCAAAATGAGATAGTCCCTTTAAATCATAGGATTGCAAAGAAAATCATTGAACTTATAGGCTGGACAAACTTTAATGAAAATTTGTCGGTGGATGTTTACAATCAGCGTACCGAGCAGAACGATACTTATGAAGTAGATTTTTTTGGTGACTTTGAGAGTAAGCTAAAAGAAGGTGTTGATGATGTTATTTTGGTTACCTCCATTCACGACCTTGAATATCCTAACACTTCAAAAGCAGAGGTAACTAAATACTTATATGGTTCCGATGCCGTATTTAATGATTTAAAACAACAGAAAAAAATACCTGTTGCCCGAAATGCGAATTCAGAATATCACAATGTCTTGTTTTGGCTAACTACAGACAATTCTGAATTGCAAACTGATTTTATTCATCATGCAAAGGAAAATTATAAAAAGGAATTATTGCAAGATGATGTGAATTATTATCTTGTAGATAACAACAAGGCTAATTTCTTGATCAGCACCTTAGTTTCTGCAAAAAACTATAGAGACGACCTCACAGTCAAATTTCTCTATCCAATCACCGAAGCAAATCAAAATCCTGGGCATATAGGTAAACGGGGTACTAAGCTTCCTGCTCAATATATCAACAGTGCAGTGATCCCTATTATAAAGGAAAGTGCATCTAAGATTAGCATTTTAATTTTTTGCTCCGATCCATTTGAATCAGAAACACTCAGGAAGCTCATTTGGCTTACCATACGGCTTACCAGTGGGTTGGGTAATGAATATCTGATTTATTTCCCTGATTATTATGAAGTGAAACATAAGAATTTGGCAGTAGAGGTCATTCGTTCATTTAATGATGAGATATTAGAAGATAAAATAAAGATTCGGCAATATAACAGGATAGATGCAGAAGCATTAGACAGCATTAGTCATCCGAGTGCCGGATTGGTAAAAAATGAATCCTATGATGAAGGTAATGAAAATGCTAAACCTAAACATTTAAATGAAGCTTTTATAAACATCCTACCTTATGGTGATATTATAAAACCATTTTTAAAGACAGATGCAATCACGGCGACTGATATGAAAATATTCCTAGCAAAAAAGGGTATTTTCGTCAAAGGAGCTGATCGGAATAAATTGGTTGATCTGATGTCCACTCTTCTTTTTAGTCCTAAAGAGCTGGAAAATTTTAAATCGCTTATCGACGTTAAAGACAGACCGCTTAACACTACCAATGAGATTTTTCAGATTAAGGAAAATGACACCCTGGAAAATGTCTTTAAAAAAATCAATCCAAATCTGGACAACGTAACTGAAAATCTTAATACAAAACTGTTATCACAACCAGTATTTAAAGCCAATCCGAAAAACAACAATGAGTTTATATTGGATGTGCGGACTGAAAGAAAAGATCCAACCAGCCAGATTTCTGTAAATACCGTTTGGGGCCGGATCGAAATAGTTTGCACCAAAGAGGATGATAAAATAATCATCAACAGAATCAATACTGTATCGAAAGAAGATAAGCTTATTGCAAACCGCATAATGAAAAGTCTTGAATCTGAACTTAAACAGGCTGATTTTATCCAGGAAGAAACAGTACGGGTGATGTTTACAAGTTTTCAGAATAACACAGATCGAGTGAATTTTCTTTTAAGTTATACCGATATGTCCACTTCGTCAATATTCAGGGAGCCAGAAATTAAGTCAATCAAATTCACTTTCGATGATAGAGAGGAAGTTCCCGAAGCATTCAAGGATAAGAAAGATAAAGACCTGATTACTTACTTCAGTGGCAGAAACCTTGCCGGATTAAATGAGATTTCAGATGCGGATTTTAAGAAAATATTATTGCTTGAAGAGATTTACGTTACCTATAAGTTCGATTATCTAAATATAAAAAACGGATATTACAGCGTGAAATTTAATTTTTCCGATGCTATTAGGAACAAACCGGAAAAGGACGGTGTGTTCAAATCCGAGCCAAATCTATTTATGTCGAACAAAGTCAAAGAGCTAAGTAATGTTGACCATCTTAAAAAAGAATTGATGAAGGAAATTGAACGAATCAAATTAGAAAAGCTTAAACAATTTAATATTATAGAATGATAGATTTTACAAGTGTAGAATTACCAAAAATTTCAACACACCAAGTTGGAAATAAACTGAGAGATGAGGGTATAAAGATTTCCTCAGATGAAGTCTATATTGATAATGGAGATACCAAAGCCCTATTGTTGAAATATTTTTTGTCCCCCTTTACCGGGAATGAAACATTTAATTTTCATAACCCTACTGAGCTAGGTTTAAATGCTATTTACACATTTAGCAAAAGGATTTTTGATGATCCTAGTCAATTTCAGCAAAACTCAATTGAAATTGCAAAGCATCTTTACGAAGCATCTACACACCCGAAAGTAAGCGGTGGCGAATTAAGCGTTTGCTTGCTAAATAATTGTGTTTTAAATGGGGTTAGTGGCAATGCCATTGGCTTATTCAAATCCGAAGTTAAAGATGTGTTTCTAAAATTTGAGCCGACGACTAACAGCAATTTCAGAATAAAGCATGAAAATGGGGTAAATATTGGTAAGTTGGATAAAGGTTGCATAATATTTAATGCTGAAATGGAAACAGGATTTCAGGTCTTTATAATTGATTCAAATAAGGCAAATGATACACAGTATTGGAAAGAAGATTTTTTAAGCATCAGGCCAAGTTCTGATAACTATCACCAGACTAAAAGCTTTCTATCAATCACTAAAGATTATGTTACTAAACAACTTGCAGAAGAATTTGAGGTAAGTAAAGCTGATCAGATCGATTTACTGAACCGCTCTGTAGATTACTTTAAAACACATGAAACTTTTGACAAGGAAACTTTTGAAAATGAGGTTTTCACTCATCCAGAAATGATAAAATCATTTAGGAGCTATGATGAACAATTCAGAAGTGCCAGTGAAATGGAGTTATCTGATAATTTTGAAATATCTTCCCATGCAGTTAAAAAGCAGGCTAGAGTTTTCAAAAAGATTTTAAAGCTTGATAAGAACTTTGACATTTATATTCACGGCAGTAAGGATTTGATTGAGAAAGGTGTTGAAAATGATGGAAGGAAATTTTATAAAATATATTATACCGAAGAGGTTTAGATGTGAATAAGTGTGAAATTATACAGCAACTAATTAGGCTGATTTGATGCAGAAGTTAACGGCTTTCTAAAATGGCTATATTTAAATTAGGTTCGACGATAATCCGGCTTTGTTTTTTCAACCTTGCCCAAGGGACTTGGCACAACATGTTTCCTTTGCCTATCTTTATTAAAACTTAAAACTATCATCAATTTCAATGAACGTTTAATGAACGACTTTTATGATATAGCTCCGGAAGCGCATCAACCGGACAATTATTTTCAGTTAAAACACCTTGGCCCAAAGCAACATGTGGCGACATTTGGCATACCCAAACGCAATGATTATGGTGAGCGATCATATAGCAACCACACAATCAAACGTGATACCGTTGTCGGAGATTATGACAGGTTGTTTGCCAATATGATCTACAAAACCAATCCACCCTATGATGTTGAGCTGCTTTTGAATCATCACTATAATAAAATTATTGAAACAAATCCTAATGGACACAAGGTGTTTTTAAGACACATTAAATATGTGGTCTTACCTCTATTGGAGAAGCACAAACGACACAAAGTCTACGTTGACCTGATAAATGAATGGGTTGATGAAAAAAGAGAGTCCCAAAGTCTACTGAATAAAGTAGTAAATTTGGATATGGATCAAGTGAAGTCAGAAACCGTTTCAAATGACCACACCTTAAAAACAATTATAAATATGGATGATGCGTTTATTTCCTACAGTTGGGATAATGAAGAACACGAACAAAAGGTTTTAGAATTTACTGAACACCTTCGTAAGAAGGGTTATGATGCAAAAATTGACAAAATGATTAGCCAACAGGAAACTGCTACCAATTTCGTTAAGATGATGCATGTTGCGATGTTGAACCACCAAAAGATAATTGTTGTACTCTCCGAAGGATACAAAAAAAAGGCAGAGACTTTTACTGGTGGTGTTGGAGAAGAATACCAGTTGCTGTTATCCGATATTTCAAAAAATCCAAAAAAATATATTCTGGTTAGTTTTCAGGGGCGTTTTGAAGATATTATTCCATTTGGTTTACAGGGACGAGACATCATAGACCTTTCACTTCCTAATGGGCTCGAAGCATTATACCATAAACTGTCTGGAAAAGACAAATATGTTTTTTCTGAGGTTGCTGCTGAAAAACCGAATCTTGAAAGTGTTCAGATTGATGATTTTAAAGCTATTGATCCAACAAAAGTAATTAGTATCGAAAACCCCTCTGTGAAAATGGATAACTCGGGCAGCACGGGTGGCCTATATAGGGAAATTGAATTCAAAGTTGTATTTGGATTCAAGAACATTTTTGGCAAATCTATTGAAGGATTTGCTTATGAAATTAAAATCAAACAG
Organism: Pedobacter immunditicola; assembly: GCF_037482985.1. Taxonomy (NCBI): domain Bacteria; kingdom Pseudomonadati; phylum Bacteroidota; class Sphingobacteriia; order Sphingobacteriales; family Sphingobacteriaceae; genus Pedobacter; species Pedobacter immunditicola. The sequence continues at coordinate 86,737 of NZ_JBBHKC010000006.1, forward strand.
GAACTTATCACAAAATCTTATTATGAAACTGTTCAGGATGGATATTATGTCATTAGCGGAAGTGTTTCTTCAAAACTGTTTCCAAATGCAACAGCAAAAACCGATTCAATAGATGTCAAAGTAATGGCTCATTCCATTAGCCAAATATTTGGTACTGTTGTGACCGTTTCGGTTCATACCGACTTCGGAACACATACAAGAGAGTTCCAGGTTATGGAGCTGTTTAAAGTCAGGCCGCCAAGTCAAAGTTGGGGCGATCCTACACCGTTATCACGTGATCTTTTCTTATAGTTGACATAAACTTATATAGCAATCATTTAAACAATTGTCTTTCGTTATATAGATAGTTCTTATTTTAGCTTTATTAGGACTGGGCTTAATCATTACATTCTCCTTAAATCCTCATTACAATGATGGCAGTGGAGTATTGGATGCTGATTTACCAAGTAAATATGGAAGTCTGGTGGGTGGGCTAATTGGTCCCTTATTTTCCCTGGCTGGATTTTTCTTGTTATATGAAACCATCATTGCACAAAAAAGAAGCTTTGAATCACAGCAATTAGAGACAAAATTCATTGAATTAATACGTTATCACCGAGAAAATGTTTCTTCAATGGAACACAGAGTTCCAGGGGAAACGGACACGTACGTTAGAGGGGCGGCGGGGTTTATTGAAATACACAGACAATTTAACAAAATCTATGCGATCCTAAAGCCACTTGTTGCGAATGAATCATCAATAGCGGAAGGTGACAAAGAAAAAGTAAGTATTGTGCTTATTCGCTAATATTTAATGGCGTCAGCCTGCAATCACAAATGACTGTTAAAGAAATTCTTAAGAATTACGGTGAGAAATTTGTGCAATCAATTATTAACAGCGTTTATTCTAAAAAGGCGAAGTATAACGGAAAACTCGTTTATTTCGCAGGGCATCAAGTTCGATTAGGACATTATTATAGACATCTATTTCAGACGGTTAAATTTATCGATAAAAGTTCTTTTTTGACACCTAAACAAAAATATGAATATGTAAAAACACTTTGAGCTCAATTAACCCAATATGAGCTGTCCATCTTTTTTATTTATTCTTCATCAATTGGTAAAGAATGGGAAAACAGTTATAAAACCAATTATAAATTTATTAAAATTCTTCCCACGAATTTTATTGCTGAAATTAATCCTAAAAACTACTATGACAAGTTTAAATATGAATGGGAAAAGAGACTAGTAGTTGAAAGTTGAACTTACCGAGCCAAGGCTGATTTATAGTAAATAAAATGAAATAGCATGACGATTTATGAGTTGCTTATTGATGATGGCATATATAATACTAACCGTTCAGCCTTTTACTTACAACTTGATTTCTCCAATAAACCGTAACAAATACGTAACGGAGCAAAATTTTGCAGTTTCAAAAAAAGCGATTAAATTGCCTCTGTAAGTCAGAAGTGAAGATTTTTGTCCCATATAGGACGGCCAGCCTAGAAGACTCACAAACTATGGTTGCGGTTTTCAACATTGGCAGCGGAAAGAGACGCAAGTTCGTTAAAATGATTTCAAGAGGGGAGGGATTTTAACAAACCTTAAAGGTGAAATCGTTAATTATTTGTAAACTGTAGTTGAAATTGATTCTTCAAACAATTGCCCAGTTTAGGCAGCCTCCCTCAAAGTTTCTCTAAATTCTTCTTCGTAATCTATCAAGATTTGTACTTGGCCTAGGAGGAGGAGATCTGGCTAGTATTATTCAAGCAAAGAAAGGAGTACCCAAAAGTATTGTATAGGCGAATCGCCTATGTGGTTACAAATTATATTATGGGATAAAGAAAAAGAAATGAAATTCATAATGCTGGTTTATCTCAGATACAGCAGTGTGGCCTCTTCCAGTTCATGCCTTCCCGGACACCGGGGTGTATAACATGCCTTTTTAACTATTAGGGGTCTGCCCATATGTTGTTGCTAAATATTGCAATTGGATTGCATGTAAAAGTATCGTAGGTTTGTCAACGTTATTATCTTTGCAATATGAAAATCTTTACACTTATCTTATCAATGTACGTAATGCTGCTTACCAGCGTGGCGTGTGCTGATGAATATAGATTTTCACAGAATGAAAATTTGGCAATAACCTCCTATGATATACATGTGGAATTTTGTGGAGATCAATGCTCTCCATTTTGTTCATGTGCTTGTTGTGTGGGTTTCACAAACTCTGCTCGCATAGTTGTTCAGCCGGTTACCAAACATGTTGTCAAAACTCCTTTCTTTTATTTGGATAAACACTTCCAGGCATCTAAACATTCTTTCCTCCAACCGCCTAGGGCTTAAGTAAACACATTACGTGCTTGCCATTGCAAGCCATCTTCTTGTTTACTTTATTCAAAATTTATGTTAGATAAAATTATTCTTTATTCTATTCGGAATAAGATAGTTATCGGCGTGGGTGTATTGCTTCTAGTTATTGTGGGGATATATTCAGCCGTTAAACTGCCTATTGATGCTGTTCCGGATATTACAAATAACCAGGTGCAGGTAATTACGCAAGCGCCTAATCTTGGGGCTCAGGAGGTTGAGCAGATTATTACAACTCCAATTGAACAATCATTAAGTAATATTGCCAATGTGGTGGAACAACGCTCTATTTCACGATCTGGAATATCTGTAATTACCGTTGTCTTTACAGATGGTACAGACATCTACTGGGCAAGGCAGCAAGTTTCGGAGCGCCTTAAGGAAGTAGAGTCGCAAATTCCTGAAGGGATGGGAGAAACTGCTTTAGGGCCGATAAGTACTGGTCTTGGAGAAATTTATCATTACGTTGTTCATACCAAGCCGGGGTATGAAGACAAATTTACTGCTACCGATTTACGAACTATACAGGACTGGATCATTCGCAGACAACTTACAAGTACTAAAGGTCTTGCCGAGGTAAGTGCCTGGGGCGGCTATGTAAAACAGTACGAAGTTGCTGTTGACAATGATAAACTGAACGCTTTTAAATTGTCCGTTACGGATATTTTTAATGCGCTGAAAAAAAACAACGCAAACACTGGTGGTTCTTATATAGAGCAACAGAACAGCGCGTATTTTATCAGGGGATTAGGGCAGGTAAAAACCCTTACCGATATAGAGAAAATTGTCATTACAAATACCAATGGTATTCCTGTACTAATCCGTGATGTTGCTAAAGTTCAATTTGGGAGTGCTACCCGTTATGGAGCGGTGACAAGAAACGGCGAGGGAGAAGTGGTAGCGGGAATCACTTTAATGCTTAAAGGTGAAAACTTCAACGAAGTGATCAATAATGTTAAAGAGCGAATGACGCAAATTCAGAAGTCATTGCCTGAAGGAGTAGTGATTGAACCTTTTATTGATCGTACTGAACTTGTTGGCCGCGCGATGGGAACGGTAAAGACTAACTTGATTGAGGGCGGGTTAATTGTCGTATTTATTCTGGTTTTACTTTTGGGAAATCTACGCGCTGGGCTTGTTGTCGCGTCAGTAATTCCTTTAAGCATGTTATTTGCGCTAGCCATGATGCGCCTGTTTGGCGTATCAGGAAATCTAATGAGCCTCGGGGCGATTGATTTCGGGTTAATTGTAGATGGTGCTGTAATTATTGTGGAGAGTATTGTTCATCGTATCACCACAGGTAATTCTCATATTAAGGGAATAAAGAAGCTCAACCAGAATCAAATGGACGAGGAAGTGTATACTGCTTCTTCAAAAATCAGGACCAGTGCCGCCTTTGGAGAAATTATTATCCTGATCGTCTATCTCCCCTTATTTACATTGGTGGGTATTGAAGGTAAAACTTTTATACCTATGGCACAGACCGTAGCGTTCGCTATACTTGGCGCTTTTATACTTTCCCTTACCTATGTGCCTATGGCCAGTGCTTTATTCTTAAGTAAGAAAACCCAGCATAAAAGCAATTTCTCAGACAGGATTATGGATTTCTTCCACCGGATTTATCAGCCCGTACTGGAGGCGACATTAAAAATGAAGCGCACTGTCGTCTTGATCTCCATAGGGATCTTAGCGGTTAGCATTTGGATTTTTAGCACTATGGGTGGAGAGTTTATCCCAACCCTGGAAGAAGGTGATTTAGCTGTTGAAATTAGCATGATACAGGGTACCTCTTTAAGTGAAGCCATTGAAACCTTTAGTAAGGCAGAAAAAATTTTAAAAGAAAAGTTTCCGGAGATAAAACAGGCTGTCACACGAATTGGTAGTGCAGAAATCCCCACAGATCCGATGCCCATGGAACGGGGAGATATGATGCTTTCGATGAAACCTGTAGAGGAATGGACAAGTGGAAAAAACCGGGCAGAAATTTCTGAAAAAATCGAGGATGCGTTAGCCATTATTCCAGGGATTAATGTCGAAGTAACCCAACCCATGCAAATGCGCTTTAATGAGTTAATGACTGGAATAAGGCAGGACGTGGCTATTAAAGTTTTTGGTGATGATATTGAAGTCCTTTCTGAAAAAGCTGGTGAAATTGCCGGATTAATAAAAGGAGTTGATGGGGTAAGTGAGCCTATAGTCGAAAAAGTTAACGGCTTACCACAAATTCTTGTTACTTATAACAGGGATATGATTGCCCAATACGGCCTTTCAATTGAAGATATCAATTTGGTACTACAAACTGCGTTTGCAGGCAATGTAGCGGGCGTTGTTTTTGAAGGAGATCAACGCTTTGAATTAGTTGTAAGGCTTCAGCGAGATCTCCGTCAGGATATAAAGAACATTGAGAATTTGTTCATTTCTATCCCTTCAGGTAATCAGGTTCCGCTAAGCCAGGTTGCAAAAATAGAGATCAAGGATGCTCCTGCGCAGATCTCTCATGAAGATGGCCGAAGGAGAATTTATGTTGGATTCAATGTAAGGGGAAGGGATGTCGAAAGCGTTGTTGAAGAAATAGAGCAAAGAATTCAAAGTCAATTGAAGTTGCCATCGGGATATTACACTACTTATGGAGGCCAATTTGAGAATTTAAATCAGGCGAAGGACAGACTTGCCATTGCTGTACCGGCGGCACTTCTACTTATTTTAGCCCTGCTGTATTTCACTTTTCGCTCCCTAAAGGAAACATTAATCGTATTTACGGCTATTCCCTTATCTGCTATTGGCGGCATACTTGCCTTAAACCTTAGGGGAATGCCATTTAGTATCTCGGCAGGCGTTGGCTTTATCGCCTTATTTGGTGTTGCCGTATTAAACGGAATCGTTTTAATCGGTTACTTTAATCAGTTAAAAGCTGAAGGGATAAGTGATATTTACGAAAGAGTTAGAAAAGGTACTTATGTTAGGCTCCGGCCAGTTATCATGACAGCAGCGGTTGCCTCCCTGGGTTTTCTGCCCATGGCGATTTCGAATTCAGCAGGAGCAGAGGTTCAAAAGCCCCTAGCAACTGTAGTTATTGGCGGATTGATTACTGCAACCCTGCTTACTTTGGTGATACTTCCAGCCTTATATGTATTGGTGTTTGAAAAAAAAGAAAGGAAATTAAATATGAATATCAAGCCAGGCAAATTATCAATCTTTCTATTGGTTTGTTTCTTTAGTCTTGCAGCAACTAGCTTATTTGGTCAAACGCCAAAAACGTTACAGCAAACCATTGAAATGGGACTTGCAAATAATCCTGGTTTAAAAGGAGGAAATCTGGCTATCGATCAGGCGCAGGCATTACAAAAAACGGCCTTTGATGCTGATAAAACTCAATTTAACTTAGCTCAGGACCCAACAGCAGGTGGAAGTAACGAAAATAGTTTAGGAGTGACTCAAACTTTTGCTTTTCCTTCCGTATATTCCGCTAATTCACATGTGCTTTCAGGGCAACGAAAACTCGCAGAGCGAACTTACGGTGTTTCCAAAATTACCTTGATAAGAGATATCAGCCTTGCCTATTATGAACTTGCTTATAGTCAGAAAAAGATTCTTTTATTAAAATCTTTAGATAGCATTTATAGCAATTTTGACCAACAGGCCGAACTGAGATATAAGGCAGGAGAAACATCTTATTTGGAAAAGCTTGCTGCGCAGACCCGACAAAAAGAAATCAGGATGCAGCAGCGGCAGGCAAATTCAGCACTTTTAATTAATCAAGCCGAAATACAAAAGCTTACCGGTACGAGCGAAAAAATAGTCGCCATTGAAGAATTAAAAGCAATAGTGCAGCCGTCGTCACTAATAGACTCTTTAACGGCTAATCCATTCTTATTGCAGCAACAGCAACAAATTGATTTAACAAATGATCGTATTTTGCTTGAACGAAGAAAGCTTCTGCCGGACATTACGATTGGTTATTCGCATCAATTTTTAATCAAAGGGTTCAATCCTGCAAATATTAACCGGGATTATTTTCCGGGTACACGGATCGCAGGCCTACAATTAGGTATAGGAATTCCATTAATTGGTGGGGCGCAAAAGGCCCGGATAAAAGCTGCGAATATTGAAAAACAAATTGAAGAGGCTAACCTTGTCAATCTTCAAAACACGCTACATAGCGATTACATCAAACAAGCTAATGAAATATTAAGGCAATATGAAGCGCTGCAATTTTACGAATCCTCAGCTTTAAATGAGGCTTCTGAAATGCTCCGTATCTCACAATTTGCCTATGAAAAAGGTGAAATCGGATATGTAGAGCATTTGCAAAATATAACGCAGGCCATAAACATTCGTATGGGTCATTTAGAAACTTTACGCCAGTATAACCATGCAATTGTTCAACAAAACTATTTAAAAGGAAACTTATAATGAATTTAGGAATCAACAGATATAAAAGTCGCATCCACTTACTTTTTTTACTCCCATTAGTGGTTTTCGCTTCATGCACTAATAGTAGCGCCCCTAACGAGGCCGAAGAAGAACATGAGGAAGGCGCACCGGAATTGGCCCTTTCAAAAGCCCAGATGGATGCAGTGGGCATTACGTTAGGAAAGATTGAATTAAAAAATTTGAAGGATGTGGTCAAAGCGAATGGGCAGTTGGAAGTTCCACCTCAAAACAAGGCCCAGGTACATCCGCTAATAGGTGGAGTAATTAGTAAAATCTTTGTTTTAGAGGGCAATTATGTTCGTAAGGGACAAACCCTAGTTACTTTGGAAAATCCGGATGTTGTACAGGTGCAGCAGGATTACCTTGCATCAAAAAGCAACCTTTCTTTTGCAACAAAGGAATACGAAAGACAAAAGGAATTAATGGCTGCCAAAGCAGGGACTGGTAAAGTATATCAACAGGCAGAAGCTAATTACTTCACCGAGCAATCCAGATTTAAAGCTTTGCAAAGTCAGCTTAAGCAAATCGGTATCAGCGTTGAATCATTAGACAAGGGTTCCCTGGTTACTAAAATAGCTGTACGGGCTCCAATTAACGGTGTAGTGGGACATATTCAAACCACCACAGGCAGTTATGCGGACACATCAAGCCCGCTGATGACCATCACTGACAATAGCCAGATTCACTGTGACTTGCTTGTTTATGAAAAAGACCTTTTTAAAGTAAAGAAGGGGCAAAAGGTTGATTTTATTTTAACGAACCAAAATAATCAACAAATTTCAGGCACTATATATGGCATCAATAAAACTTTTGAGAATGAAAGTAAAGCTGTTATCACTCACGCAAAAATCGACAACAGTTCGAATAAAAATCTAATTCCTGGCATGTATGTCTCTGCGCTTATTAATGTAGGGAACCAAACAACTAATGCTGTTCCAGTAGGAGCAGTTATAAATGGCGAAGGTAAAAGCTATATTTTTATAATTGATCATACGCCAGAAAAAGAGCAGCATCACAAAGAGGCTGAAAGTGAAAGGGAAGCTGGCGAACATTATCGTTTTAAAAAGATTGAAGTAGTAACAGGGGTATCTGACTTGGGCTATATAGAAATTAAACCATTAACGGAAATACCCAAGGATGCCGTAATTATCACAAAAGGAGCCTTTTATATCCAATCAATGGCCGCCGGAGGTGGAGGAGATCATCACTAATTAGGAATTGTTTTATATATCTATCAAATAAACATGGACACAGATATAGAAAAAAGGCTAAAAGCCAAAGGAATACAACCCACTGCTATGCGTATGCTGATTTTGGATTATTTTCTAAAGCAGCCATCTGCAATTACCTTGGCAGATGTAGAAACGGGCTTAGCCCCTTCAGACAGGATAACCATATACAGAACACTGAAGACTTTTGAAGAGAAAGGGATAATCCATTCCATTGAAGACGGAACCGGAGCAACCAAGTATGCCCTTTGTAAAGAAGATTGTAACATTGAAGGTCACCACGACCTTCATGTGCATTTCTACTGTCATTATTGCAAGGAAACCATATGCCTGCCTAGAACCCTGATTCCAGAAGTTAAGCTTCCTGATGGATTTTTATCGGAGGAACTGAATCTACTGGTAAAAGGAAAATGCCCAAAATGCTCACAATAAACTTTGCAATATTATTGCATGGATTATACTGCTAACTTTATAAAAAGAGAAAAGGGATGCAAGAAAATAAAAACATACAGCTGCAGGAGCTTAAAGAGATTGAGCCTGGCCAGCAAGAGGACTTGCAAGTTGATGTGCAAGTGCCGGCAAATAGCGAAAAAGAAGAAAATACTATTGTTGCGCATTGGGATTTGCTACTTGCCTTACTGCTTCTGGTCATAGAATTAGTTATGGAGTTTGGCTTCAATTACAAGCTTAACAATACTACAAGTTTTATCGTTAATTCGATTGCTTATATTCTTGCTGGAAGAGGTGTGTTGAACCTCGCCTATAGGAAGACAATACGGGGAGATATCTTCAATGAGTTTGTGTTAATGAGTGTGGCTACACTCGGCGCTTTTTATATTGGTGAATATAGTGAAGGTGTAGCGGTAATGGTTTTTTATCAAATTGGTGAATGGTTCCAGGATGCCGCTGTAAACCGTGCCAAACGGAACATTAAGGCCTTGCTAGATATCAGACCGGATACTGTGACTGTGTTAAGAAATGGTATAACACAGACGGTAAATCCATCAAGTGTTAATTTGGGTGAAACTATACAAATCAAACCCGGAGAAAAGGTTGCTCTTGATGGAGTTTTAAGGTCTAATTCTGCGTCTTTTAATACATCTGCTTTAACCGGAGAAAGTAAACCAGATACAAAGTATAAAGATGAGCCAATATTAGCAGGGATGGTTAATCTAAATACGGTTGCTGAGGTTCAGGTAAGTGCGCTGTTTAAGGACAGTAAGCTCAGTAAGATCTTAGAAATGGTACAGGATGCCACTGCACGTAAATCAAAAACACAGCTTTTTATTTCAAGATTTGCAAAGGTTTATACCCCTATTGTGTTTTTCCTGGCGTTAGCTTTAGTTCTCCTTCCATACTTTTTTGTAAATGATTATATTTTCAATGAGTGGCTTTACAGAGGTTTGGTATTCCTAGTCATAAGTTGTCCATGCGCCTTAGTGGTATCCATTCCTTTAGGGTATTTTGGAGGAATTGGCCTTGCTTCCAGAAATGGTATCCTTTTCAAAGGTGGGAACTTTCTTGATGTAATGACCAAAGTCAATACCGTTGTTATGGACAAAACGGGCACGCTAACTAAAGGCGTGTTTAAAGTCCAAAAGGTAGTAACCAATGAAATTGACGAAAAGGAGTTGATAAGAATCACCGCTGCGCTGGAAAAAAACTCCACTCATCCTGTTGGTAAGGCGGTCGTCGATTACGCCGGAGAACTTCTGGGTAAGACAACCGCTAGTGAAGTTGAAGAGATCCCCGGTCATGGCTTGAAGGGTATTGTTGAGGGAAAGAAAGTTCTTGCAGGTAATCTTAAGTTACTAAAGAAGTTTAATATAGCTTATCCTAAAGAGATTGAAAATATTGCGTACACCATTATTGTAGTAGCTATTAATAATGCCTATGTAGGGTATATTACCATCGCTGATGAGATTAAATCTGATGCAGCGAGGGCAATAAAAGAAATGCACAGCCTTAACATCAAGATTGTAATGTTGTCGGGCGATAAACAAGCTGTGGTGGACGAAGTGGCCAAAGAATTAGGTATTGATGCAGCTTATGGCGACTTACTTCCTGACGGTAAAGTTGATAAAGTACAGGCTTTAAAGGATCAGGGATTACATATCGCTTTCGTGGGTGATGGGGTGAATGATGCTCCGGTAATTGCTTTGGCTGATGTTGGGATAGCTATGGGTGGACTTGGTAGTGATGCTACTATCGAAACGGCAGATGTTGTCATTCAAAATGACCAGCCATCTAAAATTGTTTCTGCCATTAAAGTAGGGAGGATTACAAGGACTATCGTATGGCAAAATATAACAATGGCTATGGTGGTTAAGATTGCAGTATTGGCATTAGGTGCGGGTGGCATGGCTAACCTCTGGGAAGCTGTGATTGCAGATGTCGGAGTTGCTTTACTGGCCATCTTAAATGCGGTACGTATACAACGTATTAATTTGAATAAATAATTTTCAAAATACTTTGGGTATGACCACTCGGCAGACAACCACAATGAGCTGTAAATTCAAAAGTTTAGAACTACTGCAAAGAAAAGGCAACCGCAATGCCTTGAAGGCGAATAAAGCCTTAATCTTACTTCTACAAAAGTAATAGGCTGTACAAGAGCATGCTAAAGCGAAAATACAATAGAGGATCAGAAATTATATGGGAATTATTAAATCGGGATCGATATTTATTCTTGCAGGACTATGTGAGATAGGTGGGGGCTATTTAGTTTGGCTGTGGCTCAAAGAAGGCAAACCCCTTTGGTATGGATTAATAGGTGGAATTATTTTGGCTCTTTATGGTGTTGTGGCTACTTGGCAAACCGCTAATTTTGGGCGGGTATATGCTACTTATGGCGGTGTATTCATTGTTCTGGCATTATTATGGGCATGGAAAGTGGATGGGTTCAAACCTGATAAATATGATATTATTGGAGCTTCTATAGCGTTAATAGGCGCTTGTATTATTATTTATATGCCTCGAAATACCTAAGAAAGTCATGACTTTTTTACTCCAGGTTTAATTAGCAAGTACCTGCAACAGCGTATTTTATACGACGGCAATCATTTAATGCCGAATTTTATTGGGTATACTAATTTTTACTATTACAAAGACGCTATAAGTGAACAAATTTTCAGATAATATTTTAATTCTTGATTAACTATCGTAATATTGCAATATATGGGGCTTACAAAAACCGAAATGTTTACAGCTGAACAGAATCAGCTCGCACAATTGTTAAAAGCGATGGCTCATCCTGCGCGTATTGCTATTCTGCAAAGAATTCTTATTTCTAACACTTGTATCTGTGGTGATCTTGTGGAAGAATTGGGACTTGCCCAGGCTACCATATCGCAGCATCTTAAAGAATTAAAAAACGCCGGAATCATACAGGGTACTATTGAGGGAGTAAGCGTTTGCTACTGCATCAATCCTGTAACCTGGAAGTTGCTGGAAACAGAAATAGGTGCATTCCTTGGGTCGTATAAAGCAGGGGCGATCTGCTGTTAGCATTTTTTGCTTAGATCAATCGTTTAATTGCAATGTAACAAAACTTAAAATAATAAAAATCATGAGACTATCAGAAATAAAAAGCCATTTGGCACAAGCAGAAAGTGTAAACTTTCAATTAGAAGACGGCACACTGGTTCCTGAACATTTCCATGTGACCGAAGTTGGCATTATAACAAAAGACTTTATTGACTGCGGCGGCACTGTTCGCCATGAAAAAGTAGCTAATTTTCAACTTTGGGATGCTAATGATTACGAACATCGTTTAAAAGCAGGAAAGTTGCTAAACATCATATCACTTTCAGAACAAGTATTGGGAATGGAAGATTTAGAGATTGAAGTGGAGTATCAGGCGGAAACCATTGGTAAATATGATCTGGGTTATGATGGGGCAAATTTTCTTTTAATATCTAAAAAGACTGCTTGTCTTGCCATGGACAAATGTGGTGTGCCTGCTGAAAAACCAAAAATACAGTTGGTAAATTTAGCCACTTCTGCTTGTACTCCGGGTGGCGGTTGTTGTTAATTTTGCTTTGATGCAGATCGTTGAAATGTTGCCCAGTTATTGGGATGATGTCAAGTTAATCTATCAGCAAGGAATAGCCACAAAACAGGCGACCTTTCAAACTGAGGCGCCAAGTTGGGAAGAATGGGACAAAAGCCATATACCCGCTTTTCGATATATTGCGATCATAAATGATACCATTGCTGGCTGGGCAGCCCTGACACCTGTTTCCAGCAGATGTGTTTATGCGGGTGTCGCTGAAGTCAGCGTATATATTCATGAAGATTACAGGGGTAAAGGAGTTGGGAAATCCTTGCTTCAAAAGTTAATAACGGAAACAGAAAAAGCAAATATTTGGACACTTCAAGCAGGCATATTCCCTGAAAATCTGTCAAGCATAACCTTGCATGAAAAATTAGGATTTCGACAAGTTGGATACAGGGAAAAAATCGGAAAAATGGACGGGGTTTGGAGAGATACCATTTTGTTAGAAAGACGAAGTAAAATAGCTGGACAAGATTATTATAAGTCATAATTCACCGGTATACTAATTTCATCATCTTATGAAAACGATACTCATGCTAACGGATTTCTCGGAGACTGCAAACCACGCAGTTTCTTACCTGTCTTCCATTGTAGGACAATTGGGAACAGAACAAATCATTTTGTACCACTCTGTTCATGTCGGGCATCCGGATATGATCATGGTCACTGATGTTTTAGTGCCAGTTCCAAGCGAGCGTTATAAGCTTTATAAAGTGGCAAGAGTGGAGCTCGAGAGTATCAAAACCAGGTTAGACCTTTCAATTGCAAAGAATTTGTCTGTGGAAATCATAACAGACGATCGGCCTGTGACAAAGGCTGTTGAGGAAATCGTTAGTCTTCAACATGTTGATTTGGTTGTGCTTGGATTACGCGGGACACATGATGAGGGCAAAAATAGTGTAGGCAGAATTCCTGCACATTTAATGACCAGGCACGATTTTCCTTTACTTATTATTCCGTCATTAGCTCCTCTTGGTCAGGTGAATAGCATCATGCTAGCTTGTGAATTGAAAGATATTTCAGATAGGTTGCCAGCTGTTCAGTTGACAGCCATCGTTAAGGCGTTCCATGCGTCCTTTTACGTTGTTCACGTAGATCGACAAGAAATTACTGATTCGAATGGGCTGCTGAAAGAACAAAGCGATTTACATCGTCTTTTAGCTGAACTTCAGCCGGAATTTCATGACGTCCAAAATAAAGATGTGGTTTCAGGGCTGTTGGAATTTGCTGATCAGTATCAAATTGATTTAATGGTTGCCATCCCTAAACATAGAGGCCTTTTGGAAAGGCTTTTCCATGAAAGTGCCACTAAAAAACTAGCTATAAAAGCTACCAAGCCATTATTACTACTTCATAAAAATAACTAGAAATGTCAGCAACAAATTGCGCACCCGTCATTGAAAGAAAAAAGTTAAGCTTTCTAGACCGTTACCTCACCCTTTGGATCTTCCTGGCTATGGCTATCGGAGTATCCATCGGTTTTTTTATTCCCTCTTCTTCAGGTTTCATCAACTCGTTTTCCAGTGGAACGACGAATATTCCATTGGCAATAGGGTTAATTTTGATGATGTACCCGCCACTTGCTAAAGTTAAGTATGAGCACATGGGTAAAGTATTTAAAGATACTAAGGTATTAGGTGTATCATTAGTATTGAACTGGGTAATTGGCCCGCTACTGATGTTTTTCCTTGCCATTACCTTTTTACGGGACTATCCTGAATATATGGTTGGGTTGATCCTGATCGGCTTGGCCAGATGTATTGCGATGGTTGTGGTCTGGAATGAACTTGCCGAAGGAAATCGTGAATATGCCGCAGGATTAATTGCGCTTAATAGTATTTTTCAAGTGTTGTTATACAGTGTGTTTGCCTATGTTTTTATTACTGTTCTTCCACCGTATTTCGGTCTTCAAGGTTTAGCTGTTAATATCACTATTGCTGAAATTGCTAAAAGTGTCGGTATCTATTTAGGGATTCCCTTTGCCATGGGTGTGATCAGCAGGTATGCTTTAATTGCACTTAAAGGAGAAGAATGGTTTCAAAACAAATTTATACCACTGATCTCGCCAATTACTTTAATAGCATTGCTCTTTACCATAGTCGTAATGTTTTCTCTGAAAGGAGAACTGATCGTTCAAATACCTATGGACGTGGTAAGGATAGCCGTTCCGCTTGTAATCTATTTCTCTATCATGTTTGTAGTTAGTTTTTTTGCAGGGCGTTATTTTGGAGCTGATTACTCCAAGAGCACTTCGATCGCCTTTACTGCTACGGGAAACAACTTTGAATTGGCTATAGCTGTTGCCATTGGTGTATTTGGCATCAACTCCGGGCAGGCCTTCGCGGGGGTGATCGGACCTCTGGTTGAAGTTCCGGCATTGATTGCTCTGGTAAACCTTGCTTTCTGGTTCAAAAAAAAATATTATAAAACAGCACCAGCTGTTTAATCGTTATGGAAATCGCTTTTATCACAGCAACGGCCTTATTAGTAGTATTCGTTATACTGGCACTGTTTGATGGATTATATCTGCACCTCATTCGGTACAAACTTCATGTGCACAAGGAAAGCAGGAATGAACATATTTCTCATACCATTCGGGCAATCCTGTTTCCTATTATTCTTTATGTATTATATCTGGGGAGTTCTGATACAGCATTCTATTTAGGAATGGGGGTTGTAGTAATAGATATTTTGGTTTTAGGTGCAGATGCTTACATGGAAAAAGACAGTCGCGCTTTTATGGGTGGGCTGCCAAGATGGGAATATATACTGCATCTTATAGTCAATGGCTTTCATTTTGCATCAATAGCAGTGTTTATTGTAATCAAAGTACATCTGAATGAAAAAGGAGTTCAACTGGTTCATGAATTTCAAGATGTTAAACAATACCACTTGTTTATAACGATTGTTCAACAATTAATTCCCGGCGGAATCTTGATGGGCTTACTACATTTTGCCCTATTATCTCCCAAGCCCGCACTGTACTATTATCGTATCTCCAGGAAACTGAAATGCTGTTGATTTAAACCTAGGAAACACCAATATAAAAAGACTAAAAAACAAACAATATGAAAATTGCTCTATTCTCAGACATCCATGCCAATCTCCCGGCTCTGGAAGCTTTTTTTAAAGATGTGGAAACACGAAATACAGATGCCATTTATTGCCTGGGCGATTTAGTGGGATATAACATCTGGCCAAACGAAGTAATTGACGAAATCCGCAGACGTGGTATTCCCACCATTGCAGGAAATTATGACTGGGGCATTGGCAGATCAAGTGATGATTGCGGATGTGCCTATAAAACCGACGAAGAAAAGGCTATGGGCAAAGTTTCTATTTCCTACACCAATGAAATCGTTAAAGATGAGCAGCGTGCTTATTTAAGGACCCTTCCTGCCCACATCAGATTGGAATACCAGTTGAACCACGACAAACGTAACATCCTTTTTGTCCATGGTAGTCCGCGTAAAGTGAACGAATATTTATTTGAAGACCGTGACGAGAAAAGTATGCTTCGTATCATGGAGCAGGCTGATGCTGACATTATGTGTTTCGGGCATACCCATCAGCCTTATCACCGTATTTTAAATTCGGGTATAGATGGGAATGATCATTACCGTCATGCCATCAACATCGGATCTGTAGGCAAACCCAAGGATAAAGACCCAAGGGGAGGCTATGTGATTTTGACTATGAATCCTGATAGCACAGTAACCGAGAAAGACAGCATTAAAGTGGAGTTCATCCGCTTTGAATATGATATAGAAAAAGCGGCAAAAGCTGTTGAAGACAGTACTTTACCTAATGGATACGCTGATATGCTACGCAACGGATAGCATATGAAGATCGGACTATTTTCAGATATACACGCCAATCTTCCTGCCTTTGAGGCAATGTTGCAGGACATGGATAGCCAGAATCCGGATGCTGTTTATTGTCTTGGTGATTTGGTTGGTTATCACATTTACCCAAACGAAGTTATTAAAGAGATTCGTACTCGTGGTATAGCCACGCTCAAAGGCAACCATGATGAGAAGGTTGAGAAAGTTAACCACAACCGCAGAGAACCTTAAGGAGCCAGGCATGAAGCATGCGTATCATTGGAGCTACTCTTTTATCATTTGCTTCTTTATCTAAGAATAGGTATAGTTAAATGACGTTTCTAAATTAGAAAGACTGATAAAAGGAGGCAAAGTTGCCTTAAAAAAGCAAAAGGTAGAATAAAGAGATTTAGTCCCGGTCTATCTTTTAAGGCCTACCATTAAAAGAAAAGCCCCCCCTTGGGGGCTTTTTCGAGTTAGGTATAAGGCCGGCGAGCCCGTAGAAGATAAAAGAGACTAATGTCACTCGAACAGTTTTTTCAAAATTTTGGAGCTAGTCTATCAGAGGGTACTTTATGGTCCCCCTTAATCGTGCTAGTTGCCGGAATAATTGCTAGCGGGGTATGTCCTTGCACGTTACCTGTGGGCTTAGGAATGGCAGGCATTGTCAGTAGCAGCCCAGAGGAAAGCACATCAAAAAAAGGCATGCGAATAGCGATTGCCTTTTTTCTGAGAATTGTTGTAAATCTTACATTTCTTTGCGCTTTGCCCGGCAGGTTAGGAATAATTATTACTGAGTCCTTTGGAAGTTATTGGGCTTTGGCAATAGCTGTCATTTCTCTCGCAGCTGCTACCCTTGCTTTTTATGGCCCTCGTATGAAGGTTAGTCAGCTTTCCGCTATTCGTAGATTGGGACTTAGCGGGGCTTTTGCTTACGGGTTTATTTTTAGCTTAGGTACCTCAGCTGATCCTTTGCTACTGTTGCTAACAATGGCCGCTGTTCAAACAAACCCACTCTTTGGTTTATTATTGGCATTTCTATTTGGAATTGGAAGGGGACTACCCTTTCTGGTAGTAGGATTTTTTGCCGGATCGATTGCTAAGCTGAATCAGTTAACTTGGCTGCGCAAGAGCATTCAGGTATTTAGCGACTTTGCCCTCCTTTTTGTAAGTTTTTACTATGCACGGTTTTTTTTACTTTAATAGAATGAGGCATGTACTCAGCTTCAATGAAATATTCCAGATGAAACACAACAGTATATGTCATTATATCGATTATAGCAAGGTTACTGAAGGCAATAAATCCACAAGATACTTTTATTTCAAAAGTAGAAGCGCTTTCACATTTATATCCAGGAATCAACGTAGCCGATATGGGCTTCCCTGCCGACTGGAAGGAAAATCCTGCCTGGAAATAATCAAGTATAAGCATCTATTGACGCTACAGATAGTTCCTCAAAAAAACCAGCGATACTCATTGTTTTTAGCCTTATTATAGGCCTGGAAGTGGATGGGTTTAACCTGATAGAAATGATATTATTGTCGCCCGCATTGCTTTAATAGGTGCCTATATCAATATTTAGATGCTACGTATTAATTACAACAACTATTTCCTTCCTGAATAGGTGGACATGGGACAGTACCATAACTGCAAAAAACACAACAATCGCCTAAATGAGGTTTTAATTGCGTTTTACAGCTCTCGCATTCATAAAAGTACTGGCAAGCATCTGTTGGCATTACTTCTTCTTTTTTATGTCCGCATGAAGGACAGGTAATGGTAGAATTGAATTGAATATCTTTAGCCATCTTATTTTATTTTAAAGCCTGTTACTTGGTAACCTGTTCTGTTTATTTGTGATTTTAAACTATCTACTGAAACTTTTTTAGGGTCATAATTCACCCTCGTTTCAGCTTTTTCATAAGAGGTTGAGCTTTTTGCTACACCAAAAACCTTAGAAAGTGCCCCGTCAATGTGTGCGGTACAACTAATACAAGTCATCCCTGTAACCGAAAAATTGACTGATTTTAGATTACTTTGCTGTTGGACACTAGTAGATCTTGCAGGCGTCTCATATAAAGCAGATGCATAATAAGGAAAAGCAAGTAATAGTCCTGAAAACAAAGTAATTACGAGCAATGCTTTTGTAGATTTCATAAAAGAATTTCGCTCACACCTACAGTTCTCTTCCTCCTTTGATTTTCTAGATAATTGCTGATACCAGGCAAAAGCAAGAACGATCACCGTGATTGCGATTAAGTAAGGGCGAGCAGGTTCTACCCACGAAAAGGATGAGGCTATACCAAAAGTTCCTGTAATAAGAGCGAGTATGGGAGTGATACAACATAAAGATGCTGCAAATGCAGACAACAATCCTACGCCGAATAATCCTGACCTTTCTTTTGTTTTCATATTTGTACTGTTTGGTGATTAGAAGCTGTTATATGTATAAATAAAGGTTTCAATAATTCCATATGCCTAGGCTCTAGGGAATAAAAAATGGTTTGAGCCACTTTGCGAGCTTTAATAATTCCTCCATCCTTCATTTTACGTAAATGCTGAGAAATAGCAGGAATGCTCATACTTAAAATATCCGCCAAATCACAAGGGCATAATTCAAACTCTATTTCCAAAAGAAAGAGAATTTTAAGCCTTACTTCATTTCCTGCAAGAGCCAGAATGCTACTTAAGTCAGTAAAAGAGGGCTCATTAGCCTGCAAAAGCTCTCTACAGCCTTTTATCTGGTTGGAATCGGCTAATACCCGTATACAGGTTTCCTGATTTTTCATACAGCAAAGATATTGAATTGTTGTAATTTAAGCAAATACTTAAATACTACTTCTGTACCTTCCCAATAAAGAATTTATTATCAATAAGCGGTCCTTTCACACTTCCACTTTTTTAAAATGGACATTAATTAAAAACGGCCGTGGCTGTTGCAAAAGGAGATTATTTTCCTTAGTATAGCCCTCACAGCTCGCTTTGTGTAGCTTTTAGGGAAACCCTGAGATACTCTTCGTCATAAACTATCCTGGTGATTTTTCTGCATGGTATGTTTGGTACACAGCTGGATTCTTAATAAAAACCTTTCTGGTGATCCAAATAACAATCGCTATTCAGGCAGTTTAGCGCTCGAATAGCGATTGTTGTGGTTAAAGACTAAATTTAAGCAGTCTGGCAATGGCTTGTTGCTGCTGTAGACCATACTCCAGGTAAGCGTCCCGTGTTTTATATAAAGACAGGATCTCGTTGTAATACTGAATGACTGAAATCTCACCAAACTCTAGCGCCTTAGCCAATAACTGTTCAGATTTAAGCTGATCCAGCAAGGTCTTGTACTCCTTAAGAAGATAAGTAGCTTCTTCATATTGCTTATAGTAAACACTGTTTTCTTGTCTATGTTCTAACCTATGACCAATCAGGCGATTTTCGGCAGTGAGCTGTTCCAGTTTTTTCTGTTTCACCGTATTTTTCCTTTCCCACAAAGGAATACTTAAACCCAGATGAATTCCCTTGTACTTCTGGCCTAAAATAGACTGACTGCGATAGCCCGCTTGAAAACCGGGTAAGGTAAGCGCCTTGTTTAAACTGGTTTCCTTAGCTGCAATAGCCTGCTGTGTTTCATACACCTTAAGCAGGGGATCATTTGATTCAATTAAACTGTCAAGTTCTTCAAAATCGGGTAGTGGCTGAGTTACCGGATAGTCCAATGTATTGACTTCAAGCAATGTTCCCCCCGTATAATTCACAAACAATTGCTTCAATTGTTCTTGCTGCTGCTCACTACGCTTTAATTGTGTTTTGGTTTCTAAAATCAATAACTTCAATTTATTGAAATCAAGAATATTCCCATCGCCCGCATCCATTCTCTTTTGATAGGCAAAATGAATTTTTTCTACCGCTTTTACTCTTTCAGCGTAATTATCCGTTAGCTGATTTAAGTAAATCCATCGGAGAAAATCGAGCTTTACATTCAACAGCAATTCCTGCTGTTTTGCTTGTGCAATATGGTCAGCCTGTTTGATTTTTTCATTGGAAGCCTGCTTTTTGTAGGTGTAACTGCTCGGGAAGTCCAACCGCTGGATGATGGATAAATCTTGTTGATTTCCTGCACCTTTAGGCGTACCAAAAAGTACTTCATACTCAGCTGCCGGGTTTTGAGGTGTCAAACCAGTTTTGTAAGCCATTTTACTGACATCAGCTTCACCTTGATATACTTTCAGTGCTTTATTTTGTTTTCTAGCCAGGTTCAATACAGAATCCAGGTCTTGTGCTTTTGCAGCGGTGGTCCCTAACAGCAAAAGCAAAATGTATTTTAATTGTTTCATGCTATGCTTTCATTTAAGGTTTTGGATTTTCTTTTCTTCATTAGACTATTGTATACAATAGGCACAATGAACAGGTTTAACAGTGTAGAGCTGACCAAACCACCCAAAATGACGTGAGCCATTGGACTTTGAATCTCATTACCAGCAAGGTCGCTTGCCATAGCCAGCGGTATCAAAGCCAGCCCTGCAGTTAGTCCGGTCATCAAGATCGGACTCAAGCGGTCTATTGATCCTTTGATCACAATGTCAAGATCATAATAGCCTTTCTCCTCTTGCAGGTGCCTGTAATGTGAAACCAGTAAGATTCCATTTCTTGTCGCAATACCAAACAAAGTGATAAAACCAATAATTACCGGGATACTGACGATGCTACCGTTCAGCCAGACACTTACTATCCCGCCAATTAATGCCAAAGGCAAATTGAGCAAAATGATTAATGATAGTGCTGAATCTTTAAACTCATGGTACAGGACCAAAAAGATGGCCAACAAAGCAAAGATGGAAGTGAATAGTAAGGTTTGAGAAGCCTCAGCTTCTGACTCGAACTGCCCGCCATATTCTACTCTATAACTTGACGGGAGCTTAACGACTTTCATTTTCTCCTGTATCTCCTCAACGACTGAACGCTGATCTCTGCCTGAAACGTTGGCTGATACCACCAGTTTACGCTGTGCGTTTTCACGGTTAATGGTACTAGGTCCTTTGGTAGAAACAATGTCTGCTACCGTTCCCAAAGCCACTTTAGAACCGTCAGCTGCATCAATCAGCAAATTTTTCAGGTCTTCAATTTTACTTCGGGCAGATTCTTCATACCTCAGTACCAAATCAAAGCGTTTTCCTTGTTCATAAATATCACCGATTTTTTCTCCGCCGATGGATACTTCCACAAAACGGCTAAAATCTTCAAGACTGATCCCTTTAGCCGCAAGCAGGTCTCTTTTGGGTTTGATTTGAACCTGTGGAATCTGGATTTGCTGTTCCACAGAAATATCTACCAGACCCGGAATGCCTTCTATAGTGCTCTTGGTTTCATTACCAAGGCGATAAAGCTCCGCCAGATCTTCACCAAAAATTTTGATGGCAATATTTGCCCTGGTACCAGATAGCATATGATCTATCCGGTGACCGATGGGTTGACCGATTGTAATATTGGCCCCGGTAACGCCAGCCAGTTTTCCCCTGACTTCATCCATAAATTCTGCCCGTGAACGCTCTTCTAGGGTGAACGGTGCATCAATTTCAGACGCATTAACTCCCTGTGCATGTTCATCAAGTTCAGCCCTGCCGGTACGACGGGTAGTGGTTTTCACTTCGGGGATACTGAGCATAACCCGCTCAACCTGCTGGCCTATTTTATTGCTTTCCTCAAGGGAAATACCAGGCATAGACACTGCACTGATCACCAAAGAACCTTCGTTAAACTCTGGCAAAAAACTGCGTCCAAAAGTACTGAACAATAATAAGGAACCGATAAACAAACCTATGACTGCTGCTACCAACCATTTCCGGTAGGTGATTGCCTTTTGCAATGCGCCAAAGTACGAATGGTTCAGGCGTTTGACTAACCACGATTCTTTTTCTTGCTTCAATAAGGTTTTATCAGAGGTCAACAGGTAACTGCACAATACTGGCGTTAAGGTTATTGCCACAATTAGAGAGGCAAACAGTGCCACCACGAAGGCTATGCCCAGGGGTACTAATAATCGTCCTTCCATTCCCGTTAAAAAGAACAAAGGGGTAAAGGCTATGATGATAATAAAAGTCGCATGGATAATGGAAGAACGAATCTCAGTTGAGGCGTTGTAAATAACGGTAAGCTTATTTTCACGCTGATCGGGTGGAAGGTGTGCATTTTCCTTAAGCCGCTTGAGCACATTTTCTACATCAATGATAGCATCATCAACCAAATCTCCAATTGCGATGGCCATTCCACCTAAACTCATCGTATTAATGGTTAGGCCCATTAATTGCAGAACAATAATGGCTACAAGCAAAGATAACGGTATAGCTAACAAAGAAATAGCAGTTGCGCGCCAATTCATCAGGAAGATAGAAAGGATGATCACAACGAAAATTGAACCTTCTATTAACGTTTTCTGTATATTGCTAATAGAGGCATCAATAAAATCGGCCTGGCGGAATATCTTCGTGTTTACGACTACATCCTTTGGCAAGCTGGTCTTTAGCTGTCCAATGGTAAGATCAATTTTCTCTGTTAGTTCAAGCGTATTGGTATTGGGCTGCTTCATTACAGTCATGATCACCGAAGGTTCGGCATTCAGGGAGCCATCACCTAATTTAACTGCAGAACCGATAGTCACAGTGGCTACATCGGAAATTTTTACAGGTTTCTGGTTTACGGTTTTGATTAAGGTATTACCTATATCTTCGGGCTTATTGCTTCGTAAAATTCCCTTAACCAGGTATTCATTTCCATATTGGTTGATCAGTCCACCTGAAACATTTTGTCCTATTGCAGTTGTTGCTTTGAAAAGATCATTCATGGTGATGCCATACGCTTTGAGCATTGCAGGCTTTGCAAGGATCTGGTATTGTTTAAAATCACCTCCGATAACCACAACCTGGGAAACACCGCCAGTTGCCAATAGAACCGGACGGATGTTCCAGTCTGCAATAGTTCGCAACTCCATTAAACTGGTTTGTTTGGCCGTGATACTGATGAGCATGATTTCTCCCATAATGGAAGTATTGGGTGCCAAAACTGGCTGACTTACTCCTTGAGGGAATTTACCCGATAAGGTGGCTAACTTTTCCGCAACAATTTGACGGGCGCGGTAAATATCCGTGCCCCAATCAAACTCCACCCAAACGATGGAGATTCCTGCTGAGGCTGAAGACCTGACCCGTCTCACATCTGTTGATCCGTTTACAGTGGATTCAATAGGAAAACTGACTAATTGTTCTACCTCTTCCGGCGCTAGTCCGTGAGCTTCAGTAATGATTGCTACAGTAGGTGCGGTGAGGTCAGGGAAGACATCGACTTCCATTTTTACGGCAATATAGCTACCGCCGATCAGCAACAATACCGAGGCTAATAGAACCACAAGGCGATTCCCTAAAGCGAATTTAATAATATGATTTAGCATGATCTTTTAGATTTAATGTTCATGACCATGCGCCGGAGCAGAACCCTGGCTTGATGCAAGTTTCAAATAATAAGCGCCCTTAGTTACCAGGATATCACCATCCTTTAAACCGTTAGTTACCTCTACCATTTTACCGTTGCTTTGCCCGATTTGAATGCCGCGCCTTTCAAAATGCTCGCCATCATTTTGTACATACACAAAGTAGTTTCCCTGGTCTTCCATGATAGCTGTTTCGGGCACTTGTAATGCAGCGACACCGGAGCTTGATAAAAGAAAGGCCTCAACCGGAATGCCTGGAACGAACTCCCCACGGTTATCTAGTGAAAATACAACAGGAATTAATCCTGACGCTGACACTGAACGCCCATAGGACAGCAATTTTCCGTTTAAGGTGCTTAGCTCATAAAGCTGATCACCTATTTTAAAATTGGCAGATTTAATTTTACTTAACTGACTTGCATAAGCCGCTGGAACTTCTGCCGTTAACTGAATTTTTTTACTAGCTGAAACAGAAGCCAATTGTTGGCCCATTTGTACAAAGTCACCTTCCTTAACTAACAATTCTGTTAAATATCCGGATGTCGTTGGTTTAAGCATTACACCATTTCCCGAAAAGTTTCGGGACAGCTTTTGGTAATTCAATTGTTGTAGCTGGTAGTTATTTAAAGCAATTTGATAGTCTTTTTCCGAAATGATTTGATCAGGACGCAACAATTTCGCACGTTCATAATCGGCCTTAGCTTTATCCAGACTCAGCTTGGCCTCCCTAACTGCAGTATTTAAATTGTCACCCGTTATATTTCCTGCGGTTATAGAGAATAGCGTTTGTCCGGAGCGGACAGGGCTGCCAGTAGTCGATACTGAAAGAAACTTTACTACGCCTGCTGCAGGAGCAACAATACTTTCCTGGTCACCCACAGCCGCAGTAATGGTAGCCGGAGCTTTAATCACACCAGAAAAACTGCCTGAACCAATTTTTGTTACTCCAAAATCCAGTTTCCAGCTTTGTTCTTTTAAAAAAGCAATTTCATTGGCTGAAGTGGCTGGCGACTGGTGCTGTTTTTTAAACTCTTCGTAACTGGCAAATACTGTAGCGGGTACTTTAAACTGGTGCATAGTTCCATTAAGATTGATGTCAAATGTTAATACACCTTTTCCGAGCGTTTTCGGGCTAAGTGATATTTTGTAAATCCCGGGGACAGTAGCTGAGTCAAGAATTTTTCTAATACCGCTTTCACCAACTACAAGGCTAGTGGTGACTTTTGCATTCTTAACCGGTTTGTAGTCAGAAAGCGTCGTTAAGTGGATGGTAAAACTCGAGGCAGAATCCTTAATAAACGGGTCGTATTCTGCAAATATTTCTACCTGTTCATCCAGATCTGTAAGAGACAATTTGATGTTTTCTGCTTCAACAGCAGTATTTTCAGCGCTTTGCTGACAGCCAGCGAGCAGAAAAGCTGCACTGATTAATAATATATATATTCTTTTCATGGCCTTATTAAATGGTTTAACGATTACAAGCATTTTGCTTGCAATCGTTAATTGTTAATGCGTGTGCGGTTTGCTTTCGTCGTGCACAGCTGTTGAATCGGTTTTTGCAGAGTCAACTTTGAATTCTTCCTGTTTTGTGGTGTCAGTCACAGTCGAGGCGTGTTCCTCATGCACAGTTCCATCTTCATGTTCATGTGTTCCTTCAGAAGGTTTGTTACTGCATGAGACAGCAAATAATCCAACGGCAACAGCCATTGCAAGCATGGTTTTTTTCATGTTTGTAAATTTTAGAAAATAAAAAAGGATATAATTAGGCCATTACAGGCGGGCCACGCCTGTTTTTAAAAAGAATAAGGTGCTTGGTTGGTTTATCCTCTGGAGGAGAATAAATAGGAAGTATCAGGATGTAATCCTCTAAAGAAAGACTTTGCAATCTATTGAATCCTGGAAGGATAATAGGAATGATTTTACAAACATCTGTTTTTAATTGATTGCTCGATTGTATCGGGCTTTCTGTGTTTCCATGATTGATAAGGGAAAGTAATTCATCAAACCATTTCTTTTTTTTCTGTTCTGTTGGAAATGTAGAACTGTGATGATGGTGATGAGCATTGTGATGCTCATGATGATATGAAGCAATAAACCCCTGCTCGTGGTGATGGTGCGGAAACAACTGATGCCCCAGGTGCAGTGAAAATGCACCAATAAGCAGGAACAGCAGAAATTGTTTTTTCAGCATCATGGTGCAATATTAAAATTAAATTTTGGCATGATAAGAATAAAACTAAGGCATTGTCAATTATAAATTAATAATTACATTCGATACATATTAAGCCGCCTAAAAATAAATGTTAGTAGTTAAGCCTGTAGTTACCACCATATACATTATAGGAAGAAATATAACAAAAATTTTTTAATTGACCTCCAAATTTAAGCTGCATTCCTAAGTAATAAGCCATTATACAGGCCTTTCGAATAATATTTGTAACATTACAAAACAATTACAATCTTTTTTTTAGTTTTGTGCCCTGATGAAAAGGATACTATTGATTTTTCTTGCTGTATTTTACTTTGGGATATCCCAGGGGGCAATAGTATATTTTCATTACTGCATGGGAGAGTTAGTCCAAATGGGCATGACAGAATCCAAACCGTCTTTGTGTGAGTTTTGCGGCATGGACTCAAAAGAGTCAAGAGAGAAAACCTGTTGCAAACAAGAATCCAAGCTATTACAGGTAGACAACGTTCAGAAAATGGCCGCGAGTCATTTTCAATTTGAGCAAGCGCCGGTTATTGTTCTGAAAAATATAATTTGGGAGGCAAGAAATATTGCTGTTCCAATAGAATTGGGTAAAGCATCTTTAAGCAATGCACCCCCACAGGAGCAGGATGTCCCCGTCTTTATCCGTAACTGTACTTACAGAATCTGATCCCCTTCCTCTATACACTTTCGTGTACAAGTTATAGCATCGCTATAGCTTAAATTATGAATTATTCATTTATATTCTAGTAATTCTGTCTTTCAATTTACTGCTGTATTAGCATTCTCTATGTTCTTAGTTCCACCACATACACAATCATTTTTTCTTGTGGGGATTGGTAAGAATAGGGAAACCAGCTGTTAATTGCGATTGATCAGGATCAATAACATTCCGATACTAATTTAGTCATCGGCTGAACACAAACACATGGTACACAAATTAATAGAATGGTCACTTAAGAATAGGTGGATCGTACTGATGCTTGCTACAGGTATCTTTATCTGGGGCATCTTTGCCATCAAGAAGAACCCTATTGATGCGATCCCTGACCTGTCAGAAAATCAGGTCATCGTTTTTACAGAATGGATGGGCAGGTCTCCCCAGTTAATTGAAGACCAGGTAACTTATCCACTGGTTACTAATTTACAGGGTATTCCTAAAATTAAATACGTTCGGGGCTCTTCTATGTTTGGGATGAGCTTTATCTACGTCATTTTTGAAGATGATGTAGACGTTTACTGGGCAAGGGAGCGCGTGCTAGAGCGTTTAAGCACCATAACACGCTCTTTGCCAGAAGGTGTTTCGCCACAACTAGGCCCTGACGGGACAGGTGTAGGCCATATTTTATGGTATACCCTTGATGCACCAAGTATGGATCTGGGTGAACAGCGGGCCATTCAGGACTGGTACGTGAAATTCGCTTTACAGAATGTACCTGGCGTGAGTGAGATTGCCTCCTTTGGGGGATTTCAGAAGCAATACCAGATTGCGATAGATCCAAATAAATTACTTTATTACAAATTAACTGTGCCGGAGGTCATTGCGGCGGTGCGTGCCAATAACAATGAATCCGGAGGAAGAAAATTTGAAATGAGTGACATTGGTTATATCATAAAAACCTCTGGTTATCTGAAATCCCAGGAGGAGATCGCAAATATCCCTATAAAAAATCAAAAAGGGACACCGATCAAGGTGGCAGATGTAGCGGCCGTACAAATGACTGGGGAAACCAGGCTTGGTATTTTTGACCAGGATGGTGAAGGAGAACGGGTTGGTGGCATTGTGGTGATGCGCTATGGAGAAAATGCCGCTGAAGTCATTGAAGGGGTTAAAGCCAAAATGAAAGAAGTTTCTAAAGGCTTGCCTGAAGGGGTAAAATTTGATATTGTTTACGACAGAGGCGAACTGATCCAGGAATCTGTAGATTCCATTACAACCACCATTATTGAAGAAATGATTGTGGTATCCCTGGTTGTTATCGTCTTTTTATTTCACTGGCGCAGCGCCGTGAGTATCATTATCCAGATCCCGATAACCATCGCTGCCAGCTTTATATTATTAAATGCATTCGATATCTCCTCCAATATCATGTCTCTTACCGGAATTGCGCTTGCCATTGGGGTAATCGTTGATAACGGAATTGTGATGAGTGAAAATGCCTATAAACACTTGTCTGAACGCTATGAAATATGGCAAAAAGAACAACAAAAAACAAATGAGCTATGAGAACCTGGTTTAAAAATTTATTCAAAAAAAGTCCGGACTGGATTTCCGAAGAGGAAAGACTGAAGGTTATAGAAAAGTCCAGCAAACAGGTGTCCAGAGGGGTGTTTTTTGCCACTGTGATTATCATTACTTCTTTTCTTCCGGTGTTTATGCTTACCGGACAAGAAGGGAAAATGTTCCATCCGCTTGCCTACACGAAGACCTTCATTATGATTGTAGATGCCTTATTGGTATTAACCTTAGCACCGGTATTGATTTCCTTTTTTATGAAGGGAAAGTTCAAGCCAGACCATGCCAACCCGGTAAACAGGTTTCTGGAAAAATATTATGAACCTGTAATCAGAGGGGTATTGAATTGGCGTAAAACAACGATAGCTATTAATATCATCGCTTTATTAATCACCATTCCGCTGCTCAAAAACTTGGGCACTGAGTTTATGCCACCCCTGGATGAACAAAGTATTCTCTTTATGCCCGTGACGCTGCCGGATGTTTCAAATAATGAAGCCAAGCGCATTTTGCAGATCCAGGATAAGATCATTAAATCTGTGCCAGAAGTGGATAAAGTTTTAGGTAAGGCAGGCCGTGCCAGTACGGCCACCGATAATTCGCCAATCTCTATGATTGAGACTATAATCATGCTCAAACCAAAAGCACAGTGGCGCGAGGGCTTAACTAAAAAGGATATTATTAATGAGCTGGATAAAAAACTGCAGATTCCTGGTGTTGTAAATGGCTGGACGCAACCGATCATTAATCGTATTAATATGTTAGCTACCGGGATCCGTACTGATGTGGGCGTAAAAATATACGGTCAGAACCTAGATACCATCGCTTCGGTTTCCGAAAGGGTAAAAAAGGCCTTGGAAGGTACAAGCGGTGTGACAGACCTTTATGTAGATCCCATTACCGGGGGCAAATACTTGTCTGTTGATGTGAAGCGGGAAGAATTGTCTCGTTATGGTTTAACCGTAGATCAAGTTAACCAAACTGTCGAATCCGCTTTGGGTGGCGCTACAATTGGTAATACCATTGAAGGAAGACAGCGTTTTTCAATCAGTGTTCGCTTAGGGCAAGAGTTTAGAAACAGCGTAGAAAGCATTAAACGCATTCCGCTGCAATCTTCAACCATGGGAGAAATTCCTTTGTCTGCCGTAGCCGATATCCGCTTTGAGGATGGGCCTCCGATGATTAATTCTGAAAATGCCTTGTTACGAGGTGCGGTGATGTTTAATGTGCGCGACAGGGACTTGGGAAGTACAGTAAATGAAGCTATTGAAAAATTAAACAAAACCAACGGCATTTTACCTGAAGGCTATTTTCTGGAGTGGAGCGGCCAATACGAGAACATGATCCGTGGTCAGCAAACCTTATTGTGGATTGCCCCAATTGTACTGGTGATCATTTTCTTTTCGCTGTATTTCGCTTTTCACTCAATCAGAGAAGCGTTCTTAAGCCTGATCACTGTTCCATTTGCCCTCATTGGCGGTGCTTATATCATCTATTTTTGGGGGGTCAGTTTATCTGTTGGCGTGGCTGTAGGTTTTATTGCTCTTTTTGGGATTGCGGTGGAGACAGGTATTGTGATGGTCATTTACTTAAATGATGCCATGGATCAGTTGATTAAAGTCAAAGGCAATTCGGCTGAAACGATTAGCAAAGAAGATCTTCGGGAGTATGTGGTAAAAGGCGCGGCTAAACGTCTTCGTCCAAAACTGATGACAGTTTGCGTGTCCCTGTTTGGCTTGATCCCGGTGTTATGGGCAACCGGAGTGGGTATTGATGTCATGCAACCTATAGTACTTCCTATGATTGGCGGCGTACTGACTTCATCTACACATATTCTACTGGTGACGCCACTCATCTTTTTAATGTCAAAAGAATATGAATTAAAGAAATATGGAAAATTGGAGGTGCATGATGCTCAACATTAAAAAGTGGGTGCTGCTACTGGCCATTTTGCCAGTACAGCTATTTGCTCAGCAAAATACAGTGTCTTTGGACACGGTTTTAACACGAATAGAAAATAATAATTTGTTGCTGCAGACCTATGCGCTAAAAGCAGAAAGTTATAAACATAAGGCCAAAGCCAGTACGGCATGGATGGCACCCATGGTGGGCGTGGGAACTTTTATGACCCCTTACCCGGGCCAGCAGTTGATGGAAAACGGCGATAAAGGTTCGCTCATGCTGCAGCTGGAGCAGGACATTCCAAACATGGGAAAACTTAATGCGCAAAAACGCTATGTGGAATCCAAAGGCGATGTTGAACTGGCGGGACGTGCTGTTGCATTGAATGAGCTAAAAGCGCAGGCAAAATCGCTGTATTACACTTGGATAGTAGCTACTGAGCGCATCCGGGTGTTGAAGGAGAACGACAAGATCATGCAAATGATGAAAAAGATCGAGCAGATCCGTTATCCCTATAATCAGTCGCAATTGTCAGGGGTTTTCCGGGCAAATGCCAAAATTGAAGAAAACCAGAACATGATCAGGATGCAGCAAGGGGATATTTCCAAAGCAAAGGCCTGGCTCAACAGCCTGATGAACCTTCCGGGAAATCAGGATTTGGAGATTGATTCAACCTATGTGCCGCAGTATTCAGCAGAAGCTACAATTGACACCATGTTGCTTGCTGGCCAGCGAAAAGACATCCTTCAAATGGAAGAAAACATCCGTTCTATGAAGCTAGGTGTTGATGCCATGAAAGCGCAAAGCAAACCGGATTTTAAAATCCGGTTTGACCACATGGCTCCTTTAAGTAAGATGATGCCTAATTCCTATAGCGTGATGGGGATGATCAGTATTCCAATAGCACCATGGTCTTCAAAAATGTATAAATCTGAGGTCAAGGCGATGGATTATGAAATACAGGCCATGGAGAAGGAACGCGCAGGTATGTTGCAGGAAAGTCAGGGAATGTTAACCGGGATGCATTATGAAATATTGTCCATGAAGAAAAGGATCACTGCCATGGAACAGACGATCATTCCTGCGCTGAAAAAGACACTGGATGCAGACTTTGTCAATTACCAGGAAAATAAATTACAACTACCGGCAGTCATTAATTCCTGGGAAGCGCTGACCATGATGCAAATTGGCGTGCTGGATGAAAAAACAAAATTGTATAAAATGATCGTTGATTATGAAAAAGAATTATATCGTTAGGCTGTTATTGTTTTTAACGATCGGGGTGGCTGGGGCTGCCTGTCAAAATAAAGATAAGGAACAGGGTTCAGGCGCGCAGAAACATGCCCAAAGGGATACCAGTTTAAATTACTTACTGAAACCTGCTAATGAGCAGATTATTGCGCGTATTCCTTTAATCCGTGCCAGGCAAGGCTCAAGTATCTTCATTCGCGAGGTACAAGGCCGCGTGGCCTATGATACCCGTAACCAGATCAATCTGGCCAGCCGCGTTTCAGGTCGCATTGAAAAACTGTACATCAAGTACAATTATCAGCCGGTAAAAAAGGGGCAGCTGCTCATGGAAGTTTATTCTCCTGATCTTGCGGCAGCCCAGCGGGAACTGCTGTTGATTCATGGTTCTGGAAATCAGGATGGAATGCTGGAACCTGCAAAGCAAAGATTAATGCTTCTGGGTATGAATCAGGCACAAATTGGTAAAGTATTACGTACAGGTCAAATTTCTTATAGAATTCCAGTCTACAGTAATGCTACAGGTTTCATTTTGGAGAAACAGGCTGCAGCCATTACTGCTGAAGCGCCAGCCTCGATGCCTTCCGCTACGGCTAGTACAGGAATGGATGATATGGCTTCGGGTGGTGGTGGAAATGGGGCGGCCAGCCAAACTGCGGCAAGCCCAGTAAGTTCAGCGGTTTTGCTTCGCGAGGGCCAATACCTGAGTGCCGGACAGAATATATTTACCATTTACCGTACTGGTGACCTGGTCGCAGAATTTTCTTTAACCCCGGATGTTGCCGCTAAGGTAGATAAACAAGCCAAGGTGCTCATCCAAAGGACTGCTAATAAGGAACAAACGTTATCTGGTAAAATCGGATTAATTCAGCCGGTTTTTAATGCCGGTGAAAATTTTGTCCTGGCAAGGGTTTACCTTCAAAAAAGTGGACTGCAACCCGGAGAACTGGTCACAGGTCAAATTCCGTTTGTAGCTGAAAAGGGATTATGGTTACCAAAGGAGGCGGTGGTTTCAATCGGGAACCAATCGGTCGTCTTTAAAAAAGAAGGACGGGTATTTATTCCGAAGACAGTTAAGACCGGCATTACCCAAAATAACCAGATACAGGTTTTTGAAGAGCTTAGCGGATGGGATCTTGCTAAAAACGCGTATTATTTAATTGACAGTGAAAGTTTCATCAAAACAGCAAAACAGGGAGAGTAACACCATGGAAAGAAAAGAATTTATAAAAAGCCTGACTATAGGCTTATTCACCCCTGCATTGTTTCTTGCGGCCTGTAGCGATGATAAAAATAAAGGCGACAAGAATGCAACTACCAAATCACAAACCTTTACTTGTCCGATGCACCCTCAGGTGGTACAGGATAAAATGGGCACATGCCCTGTCTGTGGAATGGATTTAGTGCCTTTCGAAAAAAACTCAGCTGAGGCTGCCTTGCACCTTGACGAAAACCAAAGAGCACTAGCCAATGTCACCACAATGGCTGTAGGATTGAAGGGTTTTAATACTTATAAGCAATTGAACGGAAGACTGGTTGTTAACCCCGAAAAAACGGAGTACATTTCAAGCCGGGTAGCAGGCCGGCTAGATCGCCTGTATGTGCGCCAAACAGGCGAGAAGATTAGCAAAGGACAACCCTTATATCAAATCTACTCCGAGCAGTTGGCATCCTTACAACAGGAATATCTGCTGGCATTGGAACAGGCCGCACAATTCCCTGGTGACAAAACCTTCGGACAAATATTAAAATCTTCCAGGCAAAAATTGAGCCTGTACGGACAATCGGAAGGTCAAATCAATGCAATCAAAAAAAGCAAAAAGACTAGTCCGAATATCACCTTTATGGCCCCTGAAAATGGTACTGTTGCAGAATTATCAGTTACTGAAGGGCAATACGTTAGTGAGGGAGGTCCATTAATGCGCCTTGAAGGCTATCAGTCTTTATGGGTTGAAGCGGATATTTATCCTTCAGAAGCTGGGAGCATCAAGGAAGGTCAACAGGTCAAAGTTGTGATTCCAGGTTGGGAAGATCAGCCCCAACTGGTGACCATTAAGTTTATGAACCCTGCTTTACAGGCAGGTGGTCAACTGATACAACTAAGGGGGGCGATGCCCAATCCCAATAATCAATGGCAACCAGGTCAGCAGGCTAATGTATTTGTGCCTACTGAAAGCAAGGGAGATGTGATCAACCTTCCGCTGGATGCAGTGGTCCGTAATGGAAAAGGTGCACATGTCTGGATTGAAAAAGAAAAAGACAAGTTTGAGCCCCAGATTGTAAAAACCGGGATGGAAAGTTTTGATACAGTAGAAATCAAAGAAGGCCTGAAAGCAGGTGACCAGGTGGTTATCACCGGTGCTTACCTGCTTTACAGTGAGTACATCCTTAAAAAAGGAAAAGATCCGATGGCAAGTGCAAAAATGTAAAACAATAATTAAATATATAAACAATTAAACCACCATAAGCCTGCAGCTTATAAACAGCAAAGCATGTAGGCTTATGATAGCTTCATCACCATTAAAAAATAAATTATAAATAATGAAAATCATGAAAAGAACACTGAAAACTGTGTTAGCATTAAGCTTTGTAGTCCTATTAGCTGCTTGTGGCAGTAACCAACAACCAAAAGATAGTCATGAGGGTCATGACCATGGCGCGGCCACCCCAGCCGAAGCTTCCGCACCCGCCGTCGCTACAGGTTCTATGGCTTCTATGGCTTCCTTAAAGGACAGTAACCTGAACGCAGTATATCAGCAGTACCAGAATTTAACGAAAGTATTAACCGAAGGAGATGCAACAGCAGCAAAAGTGTCATCTTTAGCGCTTGAAGCCGGAGCTAAAGAGATTAAAGGAGGCGCTACTTTAGCTACTACAGCTGCACAAATTACTGGTGCCCAGGATATCGAAGCTCAAAGAACGCTGTATGCATCCTTAAGTGATGAGTTTATCTCATTGGTAAAAGAAAGTGGCCTTGAAAGCGGTGAACTGTATGTGGCACATTGCCCGATGGCACTTAATGATAAAGGTGCATCATGGGTAAGCAATTCTAAAGAAATCCGTAACCCATATTTCGGCGAAAGCATGTTGACTTGCGGTTCTGTGAAAGAAACATTAAAATAACATTTCCTACTGGAAGTGAAAAATACAATAAGATATAAGCCTGGAAAACCAGGCTTATATCTTATTTTTCCAAGTGTAAGTTGTGTAGCACTTTGTCTTAATTGTTATAATAAGATATCTTTTTTGCAAAATCATATAACATTTTCCCGGAATTCTGTAAGAAAACTCTTTTATGCGTGGCTTACCTTTGTATATAAGAATACAAAAGAAAATGACTCCATTAGAAAATATAGAAACTCTTTCCTTACCAGTTTTGGGTATGACCTGTGCGGGATGCGCAGTCAGTGTTGAAAGTATGATCGGTTCCCAGCCGGGAGTTGATAAAGCTGAGGTAAACTATGCCACCCAATCGGTTAAAGTTTTCTTTCATCCTGATCAGGTACAGCCCACAGCTTTTCAAAAAGCAGTACAATCTATCGGCTATGACCTGATATTAGATATTGAACACGGCAAGGAAAAGCAGGAAGCGGTGCAACGTAATAATTATGAAACATTAAAAAAACGGGTCATCGCAGCAGGGGCATTAACCCTTCCGGTAGTTGCCATAGGCATGTTCTTTATGGATATTCCTTATGCCAATTATTATATGCTGGCCTTAACAACGCCTGTACTATTCGTGTTTGGTAAGAATTTTTTCATCAATGCCTTTAAACAGGCTCGTCATGGCCGTGCCAATATGGACACCCTGGTTGCTTTAAGTACGGGTATTGCTTATCTGTTTAGTGTGTTTAATACTTTTTATCCTGAGTTTTGGCATAACCGTGGCTTACATCCGCATGTTTATTTTGAAGCGGCTGCAGTAGTGATCGTTTTTATCATGCTCGGAAAATTATTGGAAGAAAGCGCTAAATCAAACACCTCCTCTGCCATTAAAAAGCTGATCGGTTTACAGCCTAAGACTGTTTTAGTTGTTACTGATAAAGGGGAAAAAGAAATCTCCCTTTCAGATGTTCATATTGGCGATCAAATTTTGGTGCGTTCTGGTGAAAAGATCCCCGTTGATGGTGAGGTTTACCAGGGAAGCTCTTACGTCGATGAAAGTATGATCTCGGGAGAACCGGTGGCAGTAGCCAAAAATAAGGGAGACAAGGTTTTTGCAGGAACGATCAATCAAAAAGGCAGTTTTCGTTTTTATGCTGAAAAAGTGGGCGGAGAAACCATGCTTGCACAAATCATAAAAATGGTACAGGAGGCCCAGGGTTCTAAAGCCCCGGTACAAAAGTTAGTCGATAAGATAGCAGGAATATTTGTTCCGATAGTTATCGGAATTGCTTTATTTACCTTATTGATATGGGTCTTGGTTGGCGGACAGAATGCTTTCACGCAAGGAATGCTTGCTATGGTAACTGTGCTTGTGATTGCCTGCCCGTGTGCATTGGGTTTAGCTACCCCTACAGCAATTATGGTAGGTATCGGAAAGGGAGCAGAAAGCGGAATTCTGATCAAAGATGCAGAGGCTTTGGAACTGGGTTATAAAGTAAATGCCGTGGTCCTGGATAAAACCGGAACCCTTACCCAAGGTAAACCCGAAGTAACAGAGCTAATTTGGCAGGAAGGATTAAAACAAGATAAAGAAACCCTTACTAAGGTGTTTTTTTCTTTAGAACAGCAATCCGAACACCCTCTTGCGGAAGCTATTGTACGTTATTTGAAACCCGAAAACACAGGTTCAGTAGAAGTAAGTAAGTTTGAAAGTTTGACTGGGAAAGGCGTGAAAGCTGTTTTTGAAGGACAAACTTATTGGGCTGGAAGTCACAAGATTTTAAAAGATCAGCATATTTCCCTAACTGAAGCTTTGCAACAAGAGGTAAATGCCCTACAGCAACAGGCCAAAACAGTGATTTATTTTGCTGATCAAACCCAGGTACTTGCCATCGTGGCTATCGCTGACCAAATCAAAGAAAGTTCTGCAAGGGCAGTTAATGAATTAATGAACCAGGGCATAGACGTATACATGCTCACCGGAGATAATCACCAAACCGCTGCTGCCATTGCAGCTCTAGCAGGCATAACTGAATTTAGAGCAGAAGTTCTTCCTTCGGATAAAGCAGAATTCGTTAAGCGGCTACAAGCACAGGGCAAAGTAGTTGCCATGATAGGGGATGGCATCAATGACAGCCAGGCTTTAGCTCAGGCAGATGTTTCAATTGCGATGGGAAAAGGGTCAGATATTGCAATTGATGTCGCTAAAATTACGCTTGTCTCCTCTGATCTGATGCAGGTGCCAAAAGCCCTGCGTTTATCAAAGCTTACTGTCCGCACAATACGACAAAACCTTTTCTGGGCATTCATTTATAATATTATCGGTATCCCACTGGCCGCCGGTATATTATACCCAATGAACGGGTTTCTATTAAACCCGATGATTGCGGGGGCGGCTATGGCACTAAGCTCGGTATCGGTAGTTAGCAACAGTCTTCGCCTTAAATTTTCTCAATTAATTCATAATAACTAACAAATCATGGAAACATTAAAATTCAAAACCAATATTAAATGCGGTGGATGTATCGCTGCCGTAACCCCTCACTTGAATAAACTTTCAGATATTCAAAAGTGGGAAGTAGACACCCAAAGCCCGGATAAGGTATTAACCATCGAAGGAAAACAGGGAATAGATGATCAGGAAATAATTAACGTTCTTGAAAATGCAGGTTATAAAGCAGAAAAATTTTAACTGATCATAAACCTTTCAAAAAAGCATCAGGTCGGAAATTGACCTGATGCTTTTTGTTTTGGAATTTCCAAAACAAAATCGCAAATTTATAGTTAGGCTAGTTAACTAATGATGAAAAGAACCTGGGCCATAAGTTTTGCAGCATTCTACCTTTTGTTATCAACAGGTATGTATGTCTGTATTTTGCATTGTGCAGGTGAATACTTTTTTAAGCCCGTGGAAATTGTTGCCACTAACAATTCCGATAATTCTAACAAGGTTAGGCCTGCTGAACATGAACCCTGTTCTAAAGACAAAAATTGTGAATGTTGTAAAGAGCACGGTGAATATAACATTACCGAAAACGTGC
Source organism: Pedobacter immunditicola (assembly GCF_037482985.1). Classification (NCBI taxonomy): domain Bacteria; kingdom Pseudomonadati; phylum Bacteroidota; class Sphingobacteriia; order Sphingobacteriales; family Sphingobacteriaceae; genus Pedobacter; species Pedobacter immunditicola. The sequence continues at coordinate 123,849 of NZ_JBBHKC010000006.1, forward strand.
AAACAGGAGGGAGTCTATGGTTTTCTCAAATTGCCATAGTAAACATTCCCCTCGCTTTTAACGATCTTTTAGTCCAATACAGCGAAGTAAAATCTACTAACTGGCCCCAAGCCAATGCGCCACCACCTGGCAAGCAAAAAATCCCCCTTTATATTTCCAATTGTACCATTCTGATCTGATCAAGCCAGACTATTTTTTAGTCTCAAGGACCCCCTATGTCCTATTATTTCATTTAGCTTGATCACCCATGTTTCTACACTTAAAAAATGTGGCTTTTAACCGTTGCAATACTGTTATGCGCCACCAACAACAACTGAAAAATTTACTGGTTTTTACCCCCTCTTCATAGCGGATATTGTCGTCATTGACTCTTTGAAATGTGAAATAAGTGAAATTACACCTTACTTAAAACTTAGGCTTCAAGTAAATAAATATCACAGACTTACACAGGTCGAAGTTTAGGTTCTAATAATTAATTTTAAACTTAAAACTATGAAAAACAAACTAAAAATCCTGGCACTTGTCGGCCTGTTGATATTTACCCAGGCTTGCAGCAAAGATGATGATAAGATCACTATTCAGGAACATGACAAAAACCAAATGATGACCATCATGCATCAGATGATGGATAAAATGAATGCTATGCAAATGACAAAAGACCCGGATAATGATTTTGCTATGATGATGATGATGCATCACCAAGGGGCTATTGAAATGGCCCAGGCAGAGTTAAAGGATGGAAAAGATGCGACCATTAAGGGAATGGCTCAAATGGTAATCACCGCCCAGACCGAAGAAATTGAACAACTTGAATCATTTCTACAAGGCCATGATCCCCATTTAAATGTTCCTGAATTTGGCGCCAAAATGATGATGGGAATGGAAAAAATGGGACGAAATGCTGACTTGCAAATTATCAATGGAAACACAGACCACGATTTTGCTATACTCCTGATAACGCATCACCAAAGTGCTATTGAAATGGCTCAGATGGAGTTGGATTATGGCACCCATGAGGAATTGAAAACGATGGCCTCCAAGATGATTGAGGATCAGGAAAAGGAAATTCAAGACTTACAGGAGTGGTTATTAGCAAATAACAATAAATAAGGTTTAACAATTTAAAAAAGAAATTATGTCACATCAAAGATTTCAAGAGTGTATCCAGGCTTGCGTAGCCTGCGCGGTAGCATGTAGCCACTGCGCTATAGAATGTTTAAAAGAGCAGGATGTAAAAATGCTTTCCCGCTGCATCCAGTTAGACCTGGAATGTGCGGCGATCTGCCGTTCTGCAGCAGAAGTAATGAGCTTGGGCAGTACTTACAGCGAAGCTTTATGCCGTATATGCGCTGATGTCTGTAACGCTTGCGCAGAGGAATGCGAAAAGCATGCTGAAATGGGTATGGAGCATTGTAGGGTATGTGCAGAGGCTTGCCGTGCATGTGCCAAGGCGTGTGAGCAAATGGCGACAGCTGCGTAATCAATCTGTCTGTTTTTACATGATAAGACATCATCAAAGTGCGATTTCAAATAACAATAAATAAGGTTTAACAACTTAAAATAATGATTATGTCACCTCAAAGATTTCAGGATTCTATCCAGGCTTGCGTAGCCTGCGTGGTAGCATGTAGCCACTGCGCTACAGAATGTTTAAAAGAGCAAGATGTAAGACTGCTTTCCCGCTTCATCCAGTTAGACCTCGAATGTGAGGCGATTTTCCGTTCTGCAGCAGAAGTAATGAGTTTGGGCGGAACTGGCAGCGAAGCTTTATGCCGTGTATGTGCTGATTTTTGTAACAATTGTGCTGAGGAATGCGGAAAGCACGCCGAAATGGGTACGGAGTATTGCAGAATGTGTGCAGAGGCTTGCCGTTCATGCGCCGAATCTTGTGAGCAAATGTCGATAGCTGCTTAATCAGTCTGATAGATTCTTACCTGCTAAAAATTGTGTAGGTAAGAATTTTGTATGTTTTTTACAAATTTTGGAAGTTTAAACAAAGAGTATGATTATCTTTGTTCATAGAACACGATTGGAAAATTAAAGTGTATTTATAATAAATGAAATTCTGCACCTCGATACAGTTTAAAGCAACCTTATTAACTTTTGTATTTCTTTTGAATACCATTGTAGGGTTTGCCTGTGCAGTAGGGGCAGAAAGAGGATTAAGCAGTGAACACTCCCATGAGCATGAGGAAAGTCACGTTCACCAACAGGCAGCTGAAGATCATCACTCCTCTGAAGATCACAAAGATAAGTGCTGTAAGGATGAGGTCGCTAAATTCATTAAAGCTGATAAGATAGACCTGCGGAACTTTGATTATAGCCTGTTGTCTTTATCCTTTTTCGTCTTACCTATTACAGTATTTCACATAGGTGATTTAAGTACCTTTCCAATAAACACTCCAAATGCGTATTTCGTCCGGCATTGCCGTTCACCGATACAAGATATACGTATTGCCATACAAAGTTTTCAGATTTGATTGAATGTTATTGCGTTTTTGCATGGCAATGATAATGCTATGCATTAAATTCTAGTATAAACATTAAAATCAAATAAAATGAAAAAGATATTTTTCTTTGTTGCTATCCTGGCAACTGCTTTTGCGCAAAACAGTGTTGCTCAGGAAAATGCAACCCAGGCACAAGCTCAACTTTCATCGCTGCTTAATTCCTACTACGATATCAAAGATGCTTTGGTATCAGGAAATGCAACCAAAGCCTCAATAAGTGCGGAACAATTTGTAAAAAATGCGAACGGCATTGATTACAAGGTAATCAAAGAAGGAAACATCCATGCTTTACTTAAAGATGCGGGCGCCATTTCAAATACCAAGGACATCAAAACACAGCGTGAACAGTTTGCTACGCTTTCTACCAACATGGTCACACTTGCTAAAGGGATCAAGCTAGGATCTGAACCCATTTATGAAGTCTTTTGCCCCATGAAAAAGGCTTCATGGCTTAGTGCCAGTAAGGCAATTAAAAACCCTTACTATGGCAGCGATATGCTCACTTGCGGCAAAGTGGTGGAAACTATTAATCAATAATTTATTATTAACGGCTAATTCAAGGGTAAACCCCCTTGCTTTTGGCATTTTAACTTAAAAAAGATGAAAATATTATTTATAACAGCAGTTGCTCTGATGACATTATCAGCCTGCAATAACAACGACAATCAGTCTAAAGAAGCTACGGCTACTACAGAAGAAAATGCTCAAACAACATTACCGGCAGCTAGCACAGAAACAAAAGGTAATACTTCTATAAACGAAGTGATTACTATTTATTTGGAACTCAAAAATGCATTGGCCAATGACAATAGTAAAGAGGCAGCCACTGCAGGGGAGAAGTTGCATAAGGCTCTGGGAAAAGCTGATATCGCTTCGTTTTCTGCCGAGCAAAAAACGGTCTTCGATGAAGTTAGTGAGGATGCGATAGAACATTCGGAACATATAGCTGCTAATGGCACTAATATAGTGCATCAAAGGGAACATTTTGAAATCCTGAGTAAGGATTTGTATGACTTGGTAAAGGTGTTTGGCAGCAGTCAAACCTTGTATCAAACCCACTGCCCTATGTATAATAAAAACAAAGGAGCTAATTGGTTAAGCGAAACAAAAGAAATCAAAAATCCTTATTACGGCGCTAAAATGTCATCTTGTGGCGAAGTGAAAGAAGAAATCTAACAATAATATGAGCCGGATAAAGAAAGTATTGTTAGTTATACTGATTGTATTTATCGGCATTCAATTGATACAGCCTGCCCGCAACGAAAGCGGGCAGGAATTGTCAACCGATATTTCTAAAACAGTTTCGATTCCTTCAAATGTTGGAGCGCTATTGAAGACTGCCTGTTATGATTGCCATAGCAACAACACCAATTATCCCTGGTATGCAAAGATTCAACCAGGGGAATGGTGGTTGGCGAGTCACATTAAAAATGGGAAAAAAGAGCTCAACTTTAGTGAATTTGGCGCTTATTCAAGCAGGCGGCAGCAGAGTAAATTAAAATCTATTGCAAGTCAGGTTGAAGATGGAAAAATGCCGTTAGCTTCTTATGAATTTCTACACAAAAACGCCAGACTAACTAATGAACAAAAGGGGTTAATTATTCATTGGGCGCTTCAAACAAAAGACAAGTTAGAGAACCAATAAAACTGTGCTGCATATAACAGTTCCAAACTAAAATATAATGTGATGAAAAGATTAAAGAAAGTTCTGCTTATCATCCTCAGGGCAATTTTCATTCGCAATAAAAAATGTTGTCAATAATCTTAGAACAAATAGGTCATAGGTCTTAAAACAACTTATGATGGTTTCTTACAGAATAAAAAATATACTGATGAAAAAATTGACATTGATAGCTGTATTCATTATTTGCTATACAGCATCCGCACAGGCTATGCTCGAAATGAAAATGCCGGAGCAAAAAAAAGAAACAAGCAAACAGACGCAAAAGGTAATATACACTTGTGTAATGCATCCTGAAGTAAAAATGGACAAACCTGGTAAGTGTCCAAAATGTGGGATGACATTGGTGGTTCAAAAGAAAAAAAGCGTTCAGCCCAAAAAAGCTGCCCCGGCAAAAAAAAGTCCGCCCGCAAAGATGGGCGATATGCGCGACATGAAAATGCCCCCTCAAAAGCAGGCTACGGATAAGCCCGCTCAGGCGTTAACCTACACCTGCCCCATGCATCCGGAAATACATGCTTCTAAACCAGGTAACTGCCCAAAATGCGGAATGAAATTAGTAAAGGAAAAGCCTAAAGTAACTCCTCAAAATCATACTGAAATGCAGATGCCCATGAAAGACACAACGGAAAAGGCGGAAAATATGGAAGGTATGCAAATGGACGGAATGAACATGGGCGATAACAATGCAACAATGGCCAATATAAAAATGGCAAAGGCAAACTTAGGGCCTATAAAAACAATTGCCAGCAACAGGCCGCCCCGTACCGTTCGCTACGATCTGTACATTGCCGATACCACGGTGACTTATGGAAAAAAATCAAAACGGGCCATTGCCGTAAACGGGCAGATACCCATGCCTACATTAACCTTTACCCAGGGCGATACGGCGGAAATTTATGTACACAATAATTTAAAGGAAAAAACGTCCCTGCACTGGCATGGCTTGTTTTTACCAAACAGGATGGACGGTGTGCCTTATCTGACCCAGATGCCTATCGAGCCTGGAGCTACCTACTTTTACAAATTCCCCATCATACAACACGGCACACACTGGTACCACAGCCATTCCGGGCTTCAGGAACAAATCGGCATGTATGGTGCCTTTGTTATGAATAAAAGAAAAGAATGGGACATTCCTACCATCCCTATAGTGTTAAGCGAATGGACGGATATGAAGCCTGAGGAAGTGCATCGCAGCCTGAAAAACGCCAACGATTGGTTTGCAATACAAAAAGGCACTACGCAAAGTTATTCGGAGGCAATCAAAGCCGGGCATTTTAAAACTAAAATAATCAATGAATGGAAACGCATGACCGCCATGGACGTGAGCGACGTTTATTATGATACCTTTCTGATAAACGGCAAAAACCAGAATGAACAGCCACAGTTTAAAGCAGGCGATAAGGTAAGACTGCGAATAGCAAATGCCGGTGCATCGGATTATTTCTGGCTGAAGTATGCAGGCGGTAAAATAACGGTTGTGGCAACCGATGGAAATGATGTGGAACCGGTGGAAGTGGACCGGTTAATCATTGCGGTATCCGAAACTTATGATGTGGTGGTAACTATTCCAGAAAACAAGAGCTATGAATTTCTGGTAACCCCCGAAGACCGGACAAAATCAGCTTCTTTATGGCTGGGAAGAGGAGAGAAAGTATCTGCAGGGAAGATGCCCAAGCTGAAATATTTTGCGGGGATGAAAATGATGAACGAGATGATGGATATGCAGGGTAACCTGATCGAAATGGAAGGCATGAACATGCAGAACCAGGTCATGGATATGAACACAGTGATGTACCCTGAAATAACAGGTGAGGAAAATGGTATGGACATGAAGAAAGATTCCAGCCAAGAAAAATCGGATATGAAAGGTCACGATATGCAGGGCATGGAAAAAATGAAGAAAGATAGAATGGCTAAAAAGACTGAAATGAAGGGGCATGATATGGCTCCCTCTCCTTCGGAGAGGGAGGGGGGTGAGCCCGCTGATATCGTAACCCTCAACTACAATATGCTCCGTGACCCTAAGAAAACAACGTTACCGGAAGGCCCCTGGAGAGAATTGAAGTTCGATCTGACCGGCAACATGAACCGCTATGTGTGGAGCCTGGATAATAAAGTGGTTTCCGAGAGTGATAGAATAATGATAAAAAAGGGCGAAAATTTACGGATTATTATGTTCAATAACAGCATGATGCGTCACCCTATGCACCTTCATGGACATGATTTCAGAGTTTTGAACGAACATGGTGAAAACGCCCCGATGAAAAACGTCCTTGACATCATGCCGATGGAGCGGGACACTATCGAATTTGCTGCTACAGAAGCTGGAGGCGATTGGTTTTTCCACTGCCACATCCTCTACCACATGATGAGCGGTATGGGCAGAGTGTTTAGTTACGACAATACTCTGATTGACAAAACCGATATTACCGACACGAAAGTAGCTAAGCGGGGATTAAATTCCGATGACCGGCAATTCCACCCAATGGCCACTGTAGGACTGGAAAGCAATGGCAGTGATGGAGAGTTTATGCTGGCCAATACCCGCTACCGTTTTTCTACAGAATGGCGTTTGGGTTTAAAGGCACATCATGGTGCCGAGAGCGAAACTTATTTTGGAAGGTATATAGGTAAAATGCAATGGTTGTTTCCGTTCATCGGGTTCGATTACCATTATAACGGCGTGAGGAACAATCGCGATAAAAATCTGTTCGGGCAATTGAGCAACCAAAAAAACAGGCAAGTCTTTGTCGCAGGTGTTCAGTACACCTTGCCCATGCTGGTGTTAGCGGAAGCAAGAGTAGATAGCAAGGGGAAATTTCGGGTTCAATTGACACGGGAAGATATACCTGTTACACCCCGGCTAAGGCTCAATTTAATGGGTAATACCGATAAAGAGTATATGGCCGGATTGAGGTATGTCGTCACCAAATACTTTGGTTTCTCTACCCATTACGACAGCGATATGGGTTATGGCGGGGGAATTACAGTAACCTATTAAAAAAACTCACAATCATTAAAAACCATGAAAAAAATAACTTCATTTCTATTTATTCTGTTTCTATCGGGTATCGCACTTGCGCAAAGTAAAGATGTTGAAGCGGTACGCTCTGTCCTCAAATCATACAAGAGCGCCGTTGAGAAATTAGATACTACCGGAACAATGAAACTATTTACCTCTGATTCTAAAATTTATGAATCAGGGGGTAACGAAGGAACTTATGCGCATTACTTAGAGCATCATCTTGCTCCTGAATTAAAGGAATTCAAAGCGTTTACTTTTAGTGATTACAAGGCGGAGGTGCAGGTTGACGGCAATTATGCTTTTGCTACCGAGACTTATGACTATACGATAACCGTTGCCAAAAATAATATGGAAATAAAGCGTAAGGGTATAGCTACTTCGGTATTGAGAAAAGTTAATGGCGAATGGAAAATTATGATCAGCCACAGCTCGTCACGGAAATAAAACCTTTTAAAAACAAAATTATGGAACATCAGCATCAACGAAGTAATTCATCCAGGATGGAAGACAAAATCCTACACGGCACAGAGGGGCACGGCAAAGCCTATCAAAAGTTGCATGCTATGATCGTGCTATCGTTTATCTCAATGTACCTACTTATGGATCTGTTACTCTTTGAACTATGTATTTAGGTCTTTTACAAATTTACTGGGATATAAATCCCGAGATTTTCAGGATTGGTGGTTTTGGGTTAAGATATTATTCTCTATTTTTTGGGTTGGCATTTTATTTAAGTTATCTCATACTGGCAAAAATTTATATAAAGGAGAATGTTTCAATTGATCTATTAAATAAGCTTACTGTTTATGTGTTTCTTGGAACTTTGATTGGTGCCAGGCTGGGACAAGTATTATTCTACGAATTAGGATATTATAAGAATCATGTACTTGAAATAATATTACCCTTTCGGATTGATGCAGATACTGGTTTCGAATTTACCGGTTATCAAGGACTGGCCAGTCATGGGGGAGCAATCGGAATCCTTACAGGTGTTTTTTTTTATTGTAGAAAATACAAACAGTCTTTCTTGGGGATATCTGATAAGTTAGCGATTGTTGTTCCATTAGCAGGTTTTTTTATACGCCTGGGAAATCTGTTCAATTCGGAGATAATTGGCAGGCCTTTTAATGGTGATTGGGCCTTTGTTTTTGTAAGAATAGATAAATTACCACGACATCCCTCGCAACTATATGAAGCAATAATCTATTTGATCATTTTCTTCGTTTTATGGACTATTTATAGCACCAGAAATCAACAACGGAATAAAGGTTTTCTTTTTGGACTTTTCCTGATTCTTGTTTTTACTGGCCGTTTCTTTATTGAATTTTTTAAAGAAAATCAGGAGGCTTTTGAAAAGACAATGCCCTTGAATATGGGTCAGCTTTTAAGCATACCACTTATCCTATTGGGATTATATTGCATTTTGAGAACGTCAGCAGCACCATACTTGGGTACTAAGAAAAATTAATTTAGCTTCATAAATGGTTCATATTACACTCCATTTCATAGTACCTGCGTTAATAGCTTTCCTGTTATATAGAGAGATAGCGATTAAAGCCTGGCTTATAATGATTGCAACGATGGTTGTTGATTTAGACCATTTGCTAGCCGTCCCGATTTACGACCCCAATCGCTGCAGTATTGGATTTCACCCTTTACATTCTTACGTTGCCATAGGCATTTATTTTGTATTGTTATTCTTTCCCAAACTTCGCATAATAGCTATAGGCTTAATCATTCACATGGCGCTTGATTTTATTGATTGCTATGTTTGATTATAGTTCTCCGTTTCGGGGAAACTGCCCAGCTAGATAAGTGGAGTATTTATTAAGAAAAGGCTTTCAAAGATTTTAAACGTAACGAAACAATGATTCATCATGTAGCATCTATTGGACTTGAAAGCAATGGTAGTGATGCCACATTTTTGCTGGCAGGTAACCGGTTTGAAGTACAGGGATTGTGGCACCTTGGTCTAAAACCTGAAAAAGGGTATGAAGCTGAAATAAATTTAGGCTGCTATATGGGGAAAATGCAATGACTTTTCCTTATGTAGGATTGGATTATCATTATAAAAAGGGTACACGATAGGCTATGGTGCCGGTGTATCCTTAAACTATTAATATGAATGTTTATTGAGTATACTGTAAATAAATCAAATAATTGCCTTAAAAGAGCTGAGGTGTTTGTTTTTCACCAATGTCAGCATGATGAAAACCAGGGTAAATGTGATGGGTATCATTATTCAACATGTTTAAAATCAGTGCTTTTCAAAGTTAAATATTGTATTTTTGGTAAATCAACCACAGAAATAATGAAAACAAAACATCTTTAATTTTCTTTAATATCAGTTCTTATAATGTTACTGTTAATGTGTATAGTCAAACTAAACGAGATACCACTAAGTCAAAGTTGATATTTATAAATAAAAATGGCGAAATGCATGATCATGGGTGAAATACACCAGGCCTTGCAGATGAGATCCTATAGATCATTCCCTTAGTACAGTTCATAAAGACTATATATAACTGCCTGTGCCGTCCACTGTTATTTCTTAACACAGCGAAAAAGGAATAGTGTTTTGAAATCTGTACGCCGTCGACTTCTTCCTTCTTTCAGTTTTAGGATTAACCCAAAGCGCCACACTTAACTCTTACCAGTTATGAAAACAAGAACAGCTTCCAGACACACCATCATCGCCGCTCCTGCAGACAAGGTGTTTGACTACATGGATCAATTGGATAAAACGGGAATGCATATGATGAAGAGTTCAACTATGATGATGGGGAGTAAATTAGCTTTGGTTCAGGTTTCTGAGAACAGTAGTGGCCTTAACTCAAGCTACAGATGGCATGGAAGTGTGATGGGATGGAATACAGACTTCACCGTGCGGGTTACCAAATGGATCCGGTATAAAGAAAAGGTCTGGGAAACGATTGGTGAGGCAAAAATGATCATTATGTCCTGGTACCGGATGAAATTGTTAGTTATGAGACAGAACCAGGCAAGCGAAGTAGAACTCAGTATAGATTACAAACTACCTAGGTCCGGCTTTTACCGAGTGTTAGGATACATTTTTGCACCCATATATAGCCATTGGTGTCTTAAGAATATGCTAAATGATAGCAAAAAACAGTTGGAAAGGGGCATCTGTTGAAACTCTACTCCTCGCCGCTGGAGCATAATAGTGGCTATAAACACACTAACGTTGAAAACGAGGTAATGGAAAACAACTTTATGTTTTGTACCGGTATTGAAAATAGCTATCCAACTATTCAATTGCCAGATGGAAAGATCAAGAGAGTTGATGAAATGGAAAAGACAGGCCATTACCATAGGTGGCAGGAGGATTTCCTGTTAGTTAAAGAAATGGGTATCGACTTTCTCCGCTATGGCCCTCCTTATTATAAGACACATTGTGGCCCTGGTAGATATGATTGGAACTTCACGGATGAAAGTTTTAGATACCTAAGACAGTTAAAAATCACACCAATTGTTGACCTATGTCACTTTGGAGTGCCAGACTGGCTCGAGAACTTTCAGAACCCGGACTGGCCTTCATATTTTGCAGAATATGCCAAAGCCATTGCTAATCGATTTCCGTATATTGAACTTTATACTCCTATCAACGAAATATTTATAGCAGCCACTTATTCAGCGCTAAATGGTTGGTGGAATGAAAGGATGGCTACCGAGGAAGCATTTGTTACCGCCCTTAAAAATCTTTGCAAAGCAAATGTGCTGGCTATGAAGGCGATTTTGAAAGTTCAGCCGAAAGCTACGTTTATCCAAAGTGAGTCTTCGGAATATTTTCATGCAGAACATCCCTGTTGCCTTGGGTACGTGCGGTTTCTAAATGAAAAAAGGTTCTTGTCTCTTGACTTAACTTATGGATTTCCCGTCAGTGTAGATATTTACGAATACTTGCTGGAAAATGGAATGACTAAACAGGAGTATTCGTGGTTTAGGAATAATGATGTAACCGGTAAGTGTATTATGGGGAATGATTATTATGCAACGAATGAACATTTGGTTCATATGGACTTTTCGGTAACTCCGGCGGGAGAAATCTTCGGCTATTACGTAATCACCCATCAATATTTTAGTCGGTATCGTCTTCCTGTTATGCACACCGAAACCAATATTGCCGAGCCGTATGCTGATGGATGGCTAAAAAAGGAATGGGCAAATGCTTACCGCCTAAAGCAGGATGGAGTTCCCCTTGTTGGATTTACCTGGTATAGCCTACTTGATCAGATGGATTGGGATTCGGCCTTAACACAGGATTCTGGCAACGTAAATCCCCTAGGGCTTTTTGATCTAAATAGAAAAATAAGACCTGTGGGAGTAACCTATAAAAATCTGATATGTGGCTGGAAGGATATGTTGAGAAAAGAGAGTTATGGACCACATATTAACTATTAAATATTCTTCTATTTTTCTGAAACAAAATGCAGGTTTCGACATTTATATATTAAAATATTTGATATAGAAATTATAAATGAAGCAAGGATAATTTTTTTTAAAAAAAGACATGTAAACGAGTCTTCTCTTACCCGGTAACCACAGCTTAGCTATGGAAGCCACAAAATTTTAATTATGAAAAAAATATCGATTTTGATGACAGCCCTTGCAATTAGTACGGCTGTGTTCGCCCAGGATCATAAAATGGACGATAAAATGAAAATGGACAAAAAGGAACATCAGATGGACATGAAAAAAGACCATCTAATGATGATGCATGGCAAGATGCAAATGATGAAGAATGGTAAGTCAATGCCGATGGAAAAAGACATGACGCTAAGCAATGGCACTGTGGTGAGGACTGACGGAATGTGTAAAATGAAAGATGGTAAAACAATGACCATGAAAGATGGCGATATGGTGGACATGAATGGAAAGATGAGTAAGATGCCTAAGAAGAAAATGGGTAAAATGAAAATGTAACGGCTGTGTAAAGCCAGGGGACACCATTGCAACTGTTGGCGCTGATCCCATAGTATAGCCGATTTACTTACTGCGCAATTCTATTATCCTGCAAAAATTTATATGATTGATGTGGCCGGAAGTCATCTCCAGTTGGCTAAACAATTTGGCGCAGCAGATACCTCAATTCTGCAATTCAAGATGAACTAAAAAGAGTAATATCAGAAACAAAGATGGCGTGGATGTATCCATCTAAGCGGTTGGTCTCCCCGTACTTCTAATATTTGTCAGAACATTGTTCGCCCTTGAACTCATAATATTTATGATCACGAATCACGTAACCTGGAAATAAAGAAGACTTAACGCGGACTTTCCGGTGAAGTTAAAGATATGCACAGCTTTAAACTGGATGAAATTATGTCTCTCTTACACCATTTATAATAATTCTTAACTTTAATAGGATATGGAAAAGCCAAGAAAAGGATCAAAGACAGGGCGTATACCAGTCTTTGATCCAAGCTTCAAAACTGCTGTAGTCAGGGTATATTCATCTGGTGAGTACAGCAAAACACAGATTAGTAAAAACCACAGTCTTTTGAGATATAGGATGAATTATATCGTTGATTGGCATCAAGCACATTTTCAGGATTCCAGCATGCCAGGTTTGGTTGGCAAAAGCTGGTTAATTGATACAATTAATATGCTTAAAAGGAAAATGGTTTTTATGAACTCTAAAATTAAGGTACTCAGCATTATTGTAGTTACTTCTTATTTTTTCGCTGCCTGCAATGGCAATAGCAATTCTGATACTGCTAAAACAACCGACTCTACAGTGCAAGTAAATTCGCAAAGGGATGACGACAGTAATGGTGAAGACAAAGTTTACCAGGGAATGGAAATGGTAAAAACCGGCAACGATATGATAAATAAAGGCGAAAGGAGTAATGACCGAAGAATGATTAATAATGGCGTAGCAATAATGGACAATGGAATGGAGATGATAAAAACCGGAAAAGAGATGATGGCTAATCGTAATGAAAATATGCACCGTTCAATGGATGATGATAATAGTACGAAGAAAAGCACAGACAGCATCCCCAATAAAGATATGGATATGCAGGATTACGGGATGAACATGATTCACCAGGGAATGGATGTGGCCAAATCAGGCAAAACAATTACGGAAAAAAGCCAAAAAAACAATGACAAAGCCATGATGCAAACAGGTATGGATATGATGGATAAAGGAATGGCGATGATAAAGATGGGAAAGGAAATAATGGGAAATGATGAAGCAGCAATGGCAGATAAAAGTATGAAGGACGACATGGAGATGATGGACAAGGGGATGGATATGGCGAGCATGGGAAAAGATACGGTAGCCAAAGCGATGGTTCCTGATAAACCCATGTTGGGTGATAAAATGATGGATAAGGGAATGGATATGATGGACATGGGTATGGATATGATGGATATGGGCGCAGGCAAAATGAAAGCCGATAAGATGAAAAAAGATAAAAAAACAATGCCAAAAAACGACTCGCCGATGATGGATGATGATATGTAAGACTTTAAAAGGCCAAAATTTTTTAAAATGAAATTATACGGTATTAGAATTTCGTTTCTTGTTATAGCCGCAATTTTAATTGCCGCTGCTCATTCTGCTATTGCTCAAACTCCTGATGAACATGCAAGCCACCATCCACAGCAAACACCTATAATATCAGACACCACTACAGCAATGAAGCCCGGTGCAATGACGAAAGATACAACCATTGGCGGTATGGGAGGAAAGAAATCTGGGGGCATGGGCGATATGATGAAAGAGATGGGCAACATGATGGGCAAGCCTACCAATAATGAAATGTATCCCACACTGATGCAGGTTACTGATTTAACCCCTGAAAAACGCAATGAAATAAACCTTTTAGCTAATAAGCTAATAAATGAAGGTAATGCAATACTAGCTAACGGTTTAAAGCAACTTTCCGACGCTAACCGACGGCGAAATATGGAAGACATGCAGAATGCTAATGAACAAATTCGCCGGGGACAGATAATGTTGGAAAGCGGTTTGGATGGCCGTCAGGCATTGGCCGAAAAGGACCCACGCCTTACCGCCTTACAATGGTTCAACCGGGAGATGAATCTTACCGCTATCGAAAATGAAAAGAAACACAGTTTTATGGGTCTATCCTGGTTCCATTACATGACCATGTTTTTGCTCACCGCATTCGCGATTGTTATGATTTGGATGTATTTCCATAAAATGAAACGTGCCAATGCACTCATTGAAAAATTAACAGGTAACACAAACGAAAATGTACCAGCCCCCGGAGATGCTAAAGCAGGAACACCACCGCCAGCAGCCGATGCTGAAAACGCTTCCGTCAAAGTCACTGCCCCGGCTGCTAATAGGGCCGGAGTAGCATCTGTAGTAAACCCTGATATTGCACCATCAAAACCAAATTCATGGACGGGCACTTTACTTGTGGCTGAAATTTTTGATGAAACACCAAATGTAAAAACCTTTCGCCTCACCGACCCGGAGGGAGGCAAAATTCCGTTTACTTATTTGCCCGGCCAATTTCTTACGGTAACAATTAATCCAACAGGCGTTCCTGTAAAGCGTTCGTATACCATTGCTTCGTCACCTACTCATCGGGATTATTGTGAAATCACTGTTAAGCACGAAGAGAAAGGAACTGTTTCGCATTATATGCATACGGAAGTACATGTTGGGGAGCTGATGCAGTTTACTGCTCCATCCGGGAAATTCACTTTTACTGAAACACATGCCAAGAGTGCCGTATTTATTGGTGGTGGCGTAGGGTTAACGCCGTTGATGAGTGCTATACGATACCTCACTGACCGTTCATGGAAAGGGGAAATTTATTTTTTCTTTAGTTGTAAAGATGAGAGTAGTATTATTTTCCGGGAAGAAATATTATACCTGCAAAAAAGATATTCAAACTTACACGTCTTTTTTGTGCTTAGTCAACAACAAGGCGAGGCCAATGTCGATTTTATCCCCGGTTATATCACGAAAGAGATAATAACTGAACGGGTACCGGATATTCTGTCCCGAATGATTCACATTTGCGGGCCAAAGCCGATGATGGATGCCGTAAAGCTAATGCTGGATGAGTTAAAAGTACCGAAGGAAAATGTAATGGTAGAAGTATTTGCAGGTCCGCCTTCGCCTGCTGCAAGGGCTCCTACGGCGGTACCATCTAATGAACTGGTAAAACCATCCGAGGGTAATGAAGCTAGAAAATTTACGAAATCTGAAGAAGATCAGGCTGGTGTTGTCACTTTTGTTAAATCAAACAAAACCGCTATGCTTACGCCTGATAAATCGGTGCTGGAAGCATCGGAAGAAGTGGGGGTAAATATTGATTATTCATGCAGGGTGGGAACTTGCGGAGTTTGTATAACAAAACTCATTTCAGGTAAGGTAACAATGGCTGTTGAAGATGCTTTAACTGAAGATGACAAGGCACAAAATATGATATTGGCCTGCCAGGCAAAAGCAACAGAAGCTATATCAGTTGACGCATGATTATAAAAAACAATAATTCTTGAAACAGGAACGCAACATAATTAGTGGAATGCTTATACTGCAACTTATTTTGTGGTTAGGCTTTTTAGTGCATCGTTCCCCACGGTTTGCCGGAAGCCTTACGGGGGTTATATTAGCAATTACCGCTGCTCTGCTGATGATTGTACCGCCGGTTTTATATTCTTTAACTAAACGTGTAAAATATTTTAAAGAAAAAGTAGGGAACCGTATTTCAATTGGCACGCTGTTAAGCTGGCATGTTTATACAGGTATCATCGGTGCTATACTTGCTATACTGCACACCGGCCACCGTTTTGAAAGCAACCTTGGGGTATGGCTCACTGCAATGATGATGCTCACGGTATTAAGCGGTTTTGTAGGCCGGTATTATCTTAGTTTTTCATCAAAAGAAATTAAAGAAAAAAAAATCGAATTAAACCTGCTGGCTACACAATACAACCAATTGATTGGCGAGATTTCAAAGCAACCAAAACTTGATACAACGTATATTATTTCAAATAATTTTATAAGCCGTGCCTTTAATAGTTTTGTAGGAAAAAAAGCTGTAGGTGCCAAATCTGCGAGATCGCTCCGTGCCATGCAATTGGCAGAATCCATCGCCGACCTTGAATATGCTGTCAAGACACATGAATTATTAAAACGTCGCACAGCAAGTTGGCTCAAAGTTCATATTGCCACCTCCTGTACATTTTATCTTTTACTCATACTACACATCTGGTCGGCAATTTATTTTGGGTTGAGATATTTAAAATGAAAAAATTTACCGTTATACTAATTCTCGTTTCGTTTGTGCTAATTTTCGCACATTACGGCAGTTTTGATTTTGCAAATAAAAATGACTGGCAAACGCAGACTGCACCGGGAAAATTATCTGCAGCCCATGCAATGCTTGCTTCCAATTGTGCCTCATGCCACACGGCTGCAAAAGGTGCAGATGACGCGAAATGTATTAGTTGTCATGCCGACAATAAGTTACTATTAGAGCGACAGCCCACTGCCTTTCATGGTATGATTGGCAACTGTTCCTCTTGCCATATAGAACACCAGGGCGTTGATGCAAATTTGCGGGTGATGGATCATGAGGCGTTGGCAAGTATCGCGGCAGGATTTATCGGCGATGGAAAAGATGCTTTCCAGTTAGAAAAATCCTTGATGCCTGCTGACCATCCACACGTTTCAGCCCAGGTAGCTAAACTTAACTGTGTCAGTTGCCACGGCACAAAAGACAAACACTTTGGGTTGATGGGGAGTAACTGTGCTTCCTGTCACGGCGCCACACAATGGACAATTCCGGAGTTTCAGCATCCATCAGTTCTTTCCATTAGTTGTGCTCAATGCCACCAGGCGCCACCAAGCCATTATATGATGCACTTTGAAATGGTCTCTAAAAAAATAGCCGCCCGAAGCAATGAAAACGGCAACGGTTGTTGTGATGGTGTAGTTGTCAGTCAATGCTATTCCTGTCATAAAACAACTTCGTGGAACGACATCCAAGGCCGGGGTTTTTATAAACATCATTAAAAAAATTGATAAAGCTGCAATGGGCGCTCCTTTTGTCATAAGGCTGCAGGTTTGATAAGAGAGAAAAAAGAGTAATTCTCAAAACCATTACTTCAAATAATGGATAACTTCTATATGCATTACATGAGGATGCTCGTTTGAATAAGGAGGATCCGCAATTGTTAGTTGATTACTTTAATTCATTAGCGGATAACAATTAAAATTACAATATTTGTTGAACAGGCGGAACCTTTGTGTGGTTCGTATGTTTAAAATCGCCACAAACACAATAATAATATAATCTTAAATCGTTGTATGAAAAAATACACCTGTCCAATGCATTCCCAGATACTTAAAGATGAGCCTGGAAAATGCCCATTATGCGGAATGGCTTTAGTTCCTTTTGGAAAAGCCAGTAAACATGATCATACACACCATGACCATGATGAACATCAGCATTCGGCACAACAACACGATAAACATGAAGGTCATCATACCCATGATTTCCTGAAAAGGTTCTGGATCAGTTTAATTATCACTATACCTATTCTTGCGCTTTCTCACATGATCCAGGACTGGTTGGGGTTCAGTTTAAATTTTATTGGAGACAAATACTTGCTGTTTGCCCTTGGGACTTCAATTTATCTGTACGGAGGAATGCCTTTCTTAAAGGGGATGGTTGGGGAAATTAGGGCGAAAGCTATCGGGATGATGACCTTGGTAGCCATAGCTATTTCAGTGGCCTATTTTTATTCTACGGCAGTTGTATTTGGCCTGCAGGGAATGGATTTCTTTTGGGAATTAGCAACGCTGATCGTAATTATGTTACTCGGACACTGGCTGGAAATGCGTTCGCAAATGGCTGCGTCCAAGGCCCTTCAGACATTGGTAGCACTTTTACCAAATGAAGTAACGGTAGAAAGAGGTGGTGAGGCCGCTAGGATAAAGCTGGATGAATTGACTAACAACGATATTGTCATTATAAAACCCGGTGAGAAGATACCAGCCGATGGAGAGGTCATTGAAGGGCTTTCCTATGTAAACGAAAGTATGCTGACAGGGGAAAGTGTTCCGGTAAAAAAGGAAACAAAATCAAAGGTTATAGCCGGAGCTATAAACGGAGATGGAGCGCTGAAAATAAAAGCGACAGGAGTCGGTAAAGACAGTTATTTAAACAAGGTTATCAACCTCGTACAAGATGCACAAGCTGCTAAATCAAACACGCAAAACCTTGCAGATAAAGTTGCCAAATGGCTTACTTTTATTGCAATAGGAGTCGGGGTCGCTACATTCACTTATTGGTATAACACAAATGGAGACTTAGCATTTGCATTGGAAAGAATGGTTACTGTTATGGTTACCGCTTGCCCCCATGCCTTGGGAGTAGCAATTCCCTTAGTAGTTGCTATTTCAACGACGTTGTCGGCAACCAATGGATTGCTTATTCGGAATCGGACCGCATTTGAGACCACCCGGAATTTAACAACCGTTATTTTCGATAAAACCGGCACATTAACCGAGGGTTCCCATGCAGTGCAAAGAGTTATTGCTTTAGACAGCTTCTCCGAAGATGAGATCATCCAATTTGCAGCCGCTATACAGCAACATTCTGAGCATCACATTGCGAAAGGCTTGATGAAACTTCTTAAAGAAAAGAGGCTTCAATTATGGAAATCCGTTAATTTCCAATATATGCAGGGAATTGGCGTAACAGGTAAGGTGAACGGAAAAGACGTAGTAGCAGCAGGTCCCAATTATTTTACAGTAAACAATATTGAAAAACCGGCCGTCCCTTCGGAAATCGATCAGGATACTGAAACTATAAATTATGTATTTATTGACGGCAAGGTAATAGGTATTATCACCCTCGCTGATAGAATAAGGGAAGGTTCTCAGGAGGCCATAAATGAACTTAAAGAGATGGGAATAAAATCATTCCTTTTAACGGGCGATAATGAAAAAATAGCTGCATCGGTCTCCAATAAATTAGGCATGTCCGGATTTTTGGCCAATGTCCTGCCACATAACAAGCAAGAAAAAATAAAGGAATATCAAGCGAAGGGTGAAATTGTTGCCATGACAGGCGATGGCGTAAATGATGCCCCTGCGTTGGCGCAGGCTGATGTCGGTATTGCCGTCGGCTCTGGAACGGACGTGGCAGCTGAAACAGCAGATATTATTCTGGTAAACAGTGACCCAAGGGATGTGGTAAAATTGATAGATTTTGGAAAGCGAACCTATCGTAAAATGATACAAAATCTGGTATGGGCAGTAGGTTATAATATAGTTGCGATTCCGTTGGCTGCAGGTATATTGTATCCAAATTTTGTGTTAAACCCAGCGATGGGGGCAGTCCTGATGAGTGTCAGTACCATCGTCGTTGCTTTGAATGCAACCTTACTGAAGCTGCATAGGAAATAGGATACCAAATTCATACCTCAAATTGAAAATCAGGACCTGAAATAGTGTAAACAAAGGATAGATTAAGGCGGAGACCCTAAATCTCTGTTTATTACCGTGTTGCACCCTAAATCGAAACTTTAAACTAAAAATTATGAAACATTTTTTATGGATGATTATTGGATGTATCCTTCCACTGTTATTGATTTTTTTGGCTCCCGCATTAGGGCTGAGCTCAAAAACTTCAATGTTTATTTTCATTGTATTCATGTTTGCCTGCCATTTATTGATGCCGATGCACTTTCATGGCAATCACACAAAAAAGCAACAAAATTCAGAAACTACTAAAGCAGAACAAAAACATGCACACCATTAATGTTAAAAGATTTGGCCTTGCAACAGGGCTTACTGCAACCCTGCTTTACGCTGGTTGTATTTTGGTAATGGCCACCGTGGGTCATAGTGGCACAGTAACATTTTTCAACAGCATATTTCATGGGATAGATACCACATCGCTTATCCGGATGAATGTGCCTTTTTGGGAAGTTTGTATGGGTATTATCCAAGTTTTTATTATCGGCTGGCTAGTGGGAGCCTGCATTGCAGCTATTTATAACATCACTTCAAAAACCAAATTATAGTTATGAAGAAAATCAAAGTAGCCATCAATGGATATGGCGTTATAGGCAAACGGGTAGCAGATGCGGTAACGCTTCAGGATGACATGGAGTTAATTGGTGTTTGTGATGTTGTTACTGACTGGCGCATCAAAATGGCAGTAAGTAAAAATTATCCTGTTTATGGCTTTGACCAAACTGTCAGTAACAAAATGAAAGAAGCTGGTATTCCAGTAGTGGGCATTTTGAATAATATGTTGCAGGCCGCGGATATTGTAATAGACTGTACGCCAAAAAAAATTGCGGAGCTAAACATTCCGAAATACAGGTTGATGGGTATAAAATTTATTGTACACGGAGGAGAAAAACATGAAACCACCGGACACTCTTTTAGCGCTGAAAACAATTATGAAACTGCCATCGGACGTGAAAGCACCCGTGTAGTTTCGTGCAATACGACTTCTATCGTGCGTACGCTTACGGCATTAAAAAATGCCGGACTGCTAAAGAAAGCTAGAGGCACATTGCTTAGGAGGGCAACCGACTCATGGGAAAGTCATTTAAATGGAATAATGAATACGCTGGTTCCCGAAAAAAACATCCCCAGCCACCAGGGGCCGGATGCACAAACTATTGATCCTTCCCTTGATGTAATTACCGTCGCAATTAAAGTACCCCAAACCCTAAGCCATCTTCATTACTGGAATGTGCAGCTTACCCGGCAGGCATCAAAAGAGGAAGTATTGCAGGCATTTGCGAATTCCACCAGAATAGCTATGATTAATTACAGCGATGGCCTGCCCGCCAACAATACGGTGAAGGAACTGATGCTGGAAATGGGTCGTCCGTACGGCGATATGTATGAAGTAGCAGTATGGAAAGATATGCTGAAGGTACAGGGCGATGAACTGTTTTATGCCTACATAGTGGACAATCAGGCAATTGTAATCCCAGAAACCATCGACGCTATCCGTGCATTGACGGGAATAGAACCAGACGCTGAAAAATCAATAATAAAGACGAACGCAAGCCTTGGCATAAAACAAAGTTTTTATTAGCCGGTACAAACTTGTTGGAATGGCAGATAAAGAAAATATAAGTGAATTGATTTTGGTGCAACAAGCCCTATCAAGGAAGTAAAAATTATTAAGCCTTTCTATCGGGCTTAAAAGAAAAAACGATATATGAATAAATTAAATTACGGCATATTATTTTTCACTCTGCTTCTAATTCCTTTTGTGTCAATGAAAGCTCAGGACAATGCAATGTTGATTGAGCAAATAGAAGGCAAAAAGATAACAAGAGAGAGCTTTGACAACAAAGGAAAACTTATAGGGAAGCAAATATTTACCGCCGGAAAAATGACCAAAAGGGAGGGGACTTTCTTTATAAATATCAAAACAGAACTTTATGACGAAGCACAGAAGTTAGAAGAAACTTTCACGACCGATTACGAGTGCCGCCCGGGAGAAGCCGATGTGCTTTTATCGGTCTTTGCAATCAATCCCAAAAAGAGGAAGGTCAGGGTCTCTGTAAAATCCGGGGATTTTAAAAAGTTATATGCTTTAACGGCTGATAATATGGTACGCAATATGAGCCTGACGATGTATGTGGAAACAGGCATTCTTAATTTCCTTGGGTCAAAAAACAATGTAGATGTCACCAATCGAGTGCTAACAAAAGAAAATAACAACCTGAAGATTACAGAAAAAATTTCCATTAAAGCTTATCTGATGGGCCTACGGGTAAGGACAATTAACTATAACGTAACAGAATATTTATCAATTACAGGCTTACTGCAAAAGCAAGTCTTTAGACAATCGAACGGTGATTATTTTACTGTTACCTATAAATAAAATCAACTTGAAATGGCAAATGAAGAAATATCAAACTTGAGAGAAAGTACTGGCATATCCAAATACCTATGACCAAGTATTATATGAAAGGTGACCATTCGCTGAAGGGATTTAATTAATCAATGCGGTCGAAAGTGTTTATTTGGACGGTAAATTACAATAGCGTGAAGTATCAATTAATTAATTGAAATTGTAAAGCATAGAAACATGAAACATGCAATCAACATAGTGAAGTATTCTGGCAACGTGGTAGCTTTTGATGTCAATAAGCTTATTAATTCCTTAAGACGTTCCCAAGCATGTGAAGAATTGATTCAGCAAATAGTAGCGAAAGTTGAAAATCAATTATATGATGGTATTTCCACCAAAAAAATTTATCAAATGGCGTTCAAGATGCTTAAGGGTAAATCAAGGGTGAGTGCTTCAAAGTACAACCTCAAAAAAGCCTTGATGGAATTGGGACCATCCGGTTTTCCTTTTGAAAAATTGGTAGGTAAATTATTGGCCCACGAAGGGTTTGTAACAAAAGTTGGTGTAATCGTAAAAGGTGTTTGTGTGCAACACGAAGTGGATGTAATAGCCCAGAAGGATAATTATCATTATATGATAGAATGCAAATACCACAGTGATCAGGGAAGGTTTTGTAATGTAAAGATTCCCTTATATATCCAATCAAGATTTTTGGATATAGAAAAACAATGGGTACAATTAAAAGGCCACGAGACTAAACTTCATAAAGGAGGTGTGTACACCAATACCCGATTTACAAGTGATGCCATTCAATATGGAGAATGTGTTGGACTATTGTTGACAAGTTGGGATTATCCAAGTGGAAATGGTTTAAAAGATAGAATAGACAAATCCGGGCTACATCCGTTAACCGCTTTAACTACACTCACAAAAGCTGAAAAAACAAAGTTACTGGATGAAGGCATTGTGCTTTGCAAAGAACTTCATGGAAACCCGGGTTTATTAGAGAAAATAGGGATCCCAAAAGCAAGACATCAAAATATTCTCGAAGATTCAGAACAATTATGCGAAACTTTTTAAATAAGTAAAAGTGTTATTCACTATGCAGACAAGAGCTTGAAGCCGAGGGAACGGTATTTAAAACTAGGATAAATGTGAGGAATATCATTTTTTAACGTGTTTAAAGTCAGTGATTTTTGGATATCAAATAGCGTATTTTTGGTGAAGTAATTACAGAAATCATGAGAAAAAAACATCTTTTATTTTCTTTATTGTCGGTTCTTATAATATTTACTGTTAATGTGTATAGTCAAACTAAACCTGACACCATTAAATCAACGCCAATTTTTATTAACAAAAAGGGCGAAATTCATGATCATGGGTGGAATAAATTAGGCTTTATCACCAAAGATAATATTGTTAAAAATAATAAAGGAAAGACAATCTATTTTATTGATGGTAAGGGTAACGTAATTGACGCAGATGGAAAAAATTTGGGTAAAGCTCGAAAGAACGGCAACTATTACAATATTAAAGGCGAAAATGTAATTACTGTAAAAGATATCAATGCTGAAAAATGCGAAATACTAGACCCAAAAGGTCATTTTCTTGGTACTGTTCATAAAAACTATAAATTACACGCCTGTGCTGCCCACTGTTATTTTTTAACACAGCAAAAAAAAGAATAGGGATTTAAAATCTACGCCGCCGACCTGCGATATGGTGCATCAATAATTTTTGGGATTAAGAAAAGCAAACGAAAACATACTGATGCTGATTCTGTTCAAATCTTAAGTGACTAATAAATAGGTAACTCAAAAAAAACATAACAATAAGTTAAAAACGTTTCTGATTTAAAGTGATTATTTTTTTTGGTATTTCATCTTTTGAAAATCCCGATTATGATTAAAGTAGAAAAATGTGGTATTATTCTAAGTCCTACAAAAAGGGAATTTGAAAATAATGGAGTATTAAACCCTGGCATTTATCAGAAAGGAAATGTTGTACACCTTTTCTATCGGGCAGTACAAGATGGGAATTATTCTACAATTGGATATGCCAAAATTGATGGGCCACTTAAAATCGTAGAAAGATATGAACAACCTTGTATCACCCGCGATTTCGATTATGAGAAGCATGGTGTTGAAGATGCAAGAATAGTGAAAATTGAAGACACTTATTATTTAACATACACCGCTTACGATGGCATCAACGCAAGGGGGGCACTTGCTACATCAAAAGACTTGTTACATTTTGAAAAACATGGAATAATTACTCCACAAGTAAATTACCCCGATTACGAATGTTTTGTGATCTGCTGTAATGGTAGCAAACTAAATCCAAAATACCATTATTATTATAACCTTTTTGCACAAATAGGTGTAGTAGCAGACGAATTCAGGTTCCTTAGGGATAAAGATGTAGTGTTATTCCCAAGAAAGATAAATGGAAAATTTGTCATGTTGCATCGGATATGGCCAGGTATCCAAATAGTTTATTTTCAAGATTGGAAAGATTTGAATAAATCATTTTGGGAAAATTATCTTAAAAACCTGACAGATTATATTGTTCTTGATCCAAAAAGCATTTATGAGGTAAAATATATCGGAGCGGGCGGCCCACCTATTGAAACTGACGACGGTTGGATTTTGATTTATCATGGCGTACAAGAAACTATAACCGGAAAAACTTACCATGTCATGGCAGCTTTGTTACAAATAGATAAACCGGAAATTGAATTGTCAAGATTGCTTCATCCCCTTTTTTCTCCAACTGAAGACTGGGAAAAGGGAGGGGTGGTTAATGATATTGTTTTCCCAACTGGCCATGCCTTGTTTGGAAATGATCTTTACATATACTACGGGGCAGCAGACAAACATATAGCAGTAGCAAAATTGGATATAAACGAATTGCTTTTTGAATTAAAAAAGCAATCCAAATGAAATTTTTTAAAACTGGAAAGAGAATTCTAGTGATCAGCCCATGCCCGTTTTTTGAGTCCGGATAGCGGACTTTATCCAACTACATTATATAATTCTGTTCAAAATATTGTTTGGAGAGTTATCACATCATTCAATATAAATAACCTGTCTGAATGAAGACTTATCATTGATGTCTATTAAAAAGTTTTATCTAAAAAAAATCACTTTCTGCGATGATTGAAAAAATTATTGACTGGTCCATAAATAACCGTTTTTTTGTTTGGTTAGGCATTGTTATGATCAGCATAGGGGGGGGGTATTCCATCATGAATATGCCTGTGGATGCCATACCTGATCTTTCCGAAAATCAAGTGATTATCTACACAGAATATATGGGACGAAATCCCACCATCATGGAAGATCAGATCACTTATCCGCTGGTATCAAACCTTCAAGGAATTCCAAAGATAAAATCTATTCGTGCGGCTTCTATGTTTGGTATGAGTTTCATTTTTGTAGTATTTGATGATGGGGTAGATGACTATTGGGCGCGTACAAGGGTATTAGAGCGACTGAATTATGCGCAACGATTTTTGCCACAAGGAGTTACCCCAACATTAGGTCCCGATGGAACAGGACTTGGTCATGTTTTTTGGTATACGCTTGAAGGTGATGGTTACAATCTAGGTGAGCTAAGAGCATTACAAGACTGGTATGTAAAATTTGCCTTACAAAATGTGGAAGGAGTAAGCGAAGTAGCCACATTTGGTGGATTCCAGAAGCTTTATCAGGTTACTATTGACCCACACAAATTAATTTATTATGGTATTCCTCTGATGGACATTACAAAGGCTGTTGCTGCAAATAACCGTGATGTTGGAGGTAGTCTGTTTGAAATGAATTCTACTGGTTACTTGATACGTGGTCAAGGCTATATTACAGGGCTGGAGGATATTAAGGATATCTCAGTTGGTACTTACAAATCTATTCCCGTATTTCTTAGTGATGTTGCAGAGGTGCAGATGTCACCGGATTTGCGTTTAGGAATAGTAGAAGAAAATGGCGAAGGTGAGGTTGTGGGTGGTATCGTAGTGCTACGATTTGGAGAAAATGCTAAAGATGTAATTGAACGGACGAAGGAAAAGATAAAGGAGGTTGAAAAAGGGTTGCCCCTTGGAGTGAAATTTAAAACAGCTTATGATCGAAGTGATCTAATTCTTGCGGCAATTAGTACGCTAACAGCATCGCTCTGGCAAATGATATTGATCGTATCGGTAGTTGTAATCATTTTCTTATTCAGTATCCGCAGTGGGCTAATTGCCATTGCCTGCATCCTCTTGTCAGTTCTTATCGGTTTTATTCTGATGCAACTATTTGGTGTGACTTCCAACATCATGTCACTTGGAGGAATCGCCCTAGCAATCGGTGATGTGGTAGATCCCGGAATTGTAATGGCTGAAAATGCCTATAGATCTTTAACAAACCGAGTATTAAAAAACCAAGGAACGAATTAATATGTCATTAGATAAACCAAAAAAGGAAATAGAACGCATCGGCAATACAGATGAAATTTCAGAAGAAGAGCGTGTTAAAATTATTAAAGAATCTTCTAAAATGATAGGACGTTCTGTCTTTTTCTCTGTTCTAATTATGATAATTTCATTTGCGCCAATTTTATTCCTCACCGGTCAAGAAAAAAAGATGTTTTCTCCCCTTGTGTTAACCAAAACATTTTCGCTGATCGGCGCTGCAATTCTTGCAATTACCGTCGCCCCAATGTTAACACGTACCTTTATGAAGGGAAAGCTTATACCTGAAAGTCGAAATCCGGTATCGAACTTTTTTGTCACTCTTTACAAACCTGTTGCAAGGTTTTGCCTTAACTGGCGCAAAACGGTTCTTGCGGCTTGCCTTGCACTATTGATTGGTAGTATTCCATTGGTCACCAACCTGGGAACAGAGTTTATGCCCCCACTAGATGAGGGCTCATTATTGCTCATGCCCGTTACATTACCTGATGTTTCCAACTCTGAAGCAAAAAGAATCCTACAATTGCAGGATAAGATCATCAAAGGTTTTCCTGAGGTAGAAAATGTATTGGGTAAAGCCGGGCGTGCCAACACGGCTACAGATAACTCACCTATCAGTATGATTGAGACCATGATTATTTTAAAGCCAAAAAAATTGTGGAGGAAAGGCTTGACTAAAGAAAAACTGATTGCTGAAATGAATGAGAAAATTCAGATACCCGGAGTTGTTATAGGATGGACCCAGCCTATCATCAACCGGATTAATATGTTGTCTACTGGCATTCGTACTGATGTAGGGATTAAAGTGTATGGCAAAAATCTGGATAGTATATACAAAATTGGCCGACAACTAGAAAACACCATTAAAGGTATTGAAGGTTTGGAGGATTTATATGTAGAGCAGCTTACCGGTGGTAAGTATTTGGACATTAAAATAAGGAGACGTGACATAGCACGCTATAAATTGAATGTCGATGATGTAAATATGGTAATTGAGAGTGCATTAGGTGGGATGGTGCTGACTACTACAGTAGAAGGCAGAGAGCGTTTTAATGTTAACCTGCGCTTAGCACAGGAATATCGGAATGACATTGATGAAATAAAAAGAATTCCGGTTCAAACAATGAATTATGGTGTAGTTCCGCTTTCGGCGGTGGCTGATATAAAAGTTACAGAAGGACCACCCATGATTAATTCAGAAAATGCCATGTTAAGAGGCACTGTGTTATTTAATGTTCGCGGAAGAGATATGGGAAGTGTCGTAAATGAAGCAAAGAAACGGGTTGATGAGGCTTTTAAAAAGCTTCCACAAGGTTATTATGTAGAATGGAGTGGTCAGTACGAAAACCAGGTTAGGGCAAATCAA
Source organism: Pedobacter immunditicola (assembly GCF_037482985.1). NCBI lineage: Bacteria > Pseudomonadati > Bacteroidota > Sphingobacteriia > Sphingobacteriales > Sphingobacteriaceae > Pedobacter > Pedobacter immunditicola. The sequence continues at coordinate 151,736 of NZ_JBBHKC010000006.1, forward strand.
CGCCTAAGTATAATTATTCCTATAGTATTATTGATTATCGCCTTTATTCTCTTCATCACTTTTAACTCTTACAAGGCAGTGCTAATGGTTTTTGTCAGCGTTCCTGTAGCGCTTATAGGAGGAGTTTACTCTTTATATTTTTACAATGTAAACTTTTCAGTCGCTGTTGCTGTAGGTTTCATTGCGCTTTTCGGTGTTGCAGTAAGTACCGGCGTTTTAATGATTTCCTATATGAACGACACTGTTAAAAAACTGGCTGAGGAACATGGAAATAATTCGAAAACCATCAGCCCTTCTATGCTAAAAGAGGCTATTCTTTTTGGCGCTACACAAAGGGTACGGCCACTGCTGATGACCGTATTGGCGAACATCCTGGGTTTGATCCCGGTGCTGGCTTCAACCGGAACAGGAAGTGATGTAATGAAGCCCATTACTATTCCTTTTGTGTTCGGGCTAATAACTGCCACCCTTTTTGTGTTGATCGTACTGCCTGTTATCTATAACCTGATAAGGGAATGGGAATTAAAAAAGCACGGGAAAATGGAAGTGCTGGAAATTGGTGAATAATACGCGATATAATCATGAAAAAAATTACATCAATACTATTTGGCCTATTATTAATAGCCAGTTCAACCACAGCCCAGGATACTGCTCGTCTTTCTCTGCCGGATGTTTTCAAGGAGATTGATAAATCATACCCCTTTCTGCGCCTTTATGAAAATAGGATCAGTAGTATTAAAGCGCTTGCAGATGGCGCCAAAAGCTGGATGCCGCCAACAGTATCTGTTGCAATTGATAAGTTTCCCTATCAATTGGGGATGATCAAAGAAAGTTCACCCATGAACCAAGCCGGTATTATGTTTTCGATTGAACAAATGATACCAAATCCTTCTAAGTTAAAGGCAAAAAGAGAGTACATCTTGTCACAGCAGAAAATAGCTAGAAATGATGCTAATTGGGAAAAAAATGTTCTGCATTATGCAGCAAAGCTTTACTATTACCGTCGATATACTGCTGAAAAAAAATTGAAACTAGTCGGTGACTACGGAGATCTACTACAAATGCTAATCAAAACGGCAAGAGAAAAGTATGTATACAACCAGTCTGATTTGCCTACTATTTTTAAGGCAGAAGCCTCATATAGTGAATTGAAAAATATGGAAACCATGCTGCTTTCACAAATTGCTGAATCTAATATTGGGGTTAACACATTGATGAATAGGGATGTGGATATGCCTTTTTTAATTGATACGGCTTTTCAGCCGACAGACTATAAAGCTGATTTTTTGAATGCTTCCGATACTTCATTTCTCAATCGTAGTGATATTCTTGCAATGGGAAGCAAGATAGGCTCCATGAGAAGCAATCAACGTTTGGCCGCTACCAGCTCAAAACCGGATTTTGGTATCCAGATCAGTCATGGGCAAATGTTTGGCATGCCCAATCAATTTTCAATTATGGGAATGATCACCTTTCCAATAGTTCCCTGGTCATCTCGAATGTACAAATCTGAAGTACGTTCTATGAACTTTGATATTGAGGCTATGGAGAACGAACGGGCTACCATGCGGTTGATGACTAAGCAAATGATCCGCGAAAGAATTACAATGTTACACTATGAGCACCAACAGCTGAAAAATTTAGATACAAGTATCATACCTGCCTACCGGAAAAATCTGGAAAGTAATCTGATTGCCTATCGTCAAAACACCGGAACTTTTTTTGTGTTGCTAGATGCCTGGAACATGCTTTTGATGAAAGAAATTGAGCGAGTAGAAAAACTTGGGCAGGTACTCGCCCTTCATGCAGAATACGAATACCAAAGAGAGGAGAAATAAAAGCCATGAAAAAAAATAATCTGGGTTTCAGTAATGAATTAACCGCATGCTGTCTAGTCTTTTTTACAATGCTGTTGCTGGCTTCCTGTAGTTCGGGTTCCAATGAACAGGAACATCCGGGAAACCATGCAGATGAAAAAGATGCACCTATTGATAAGGTTCTAAAGACGTCACAGGGAAACGATTCGACTAACGAAACATTTTGGAATAGTTTACCCCCGAATCATATTGTTATTTCAAAACAAGCGACAGTAGTAGTAGGAGACAACAGCCAGCAATATACACTTAACGGAAATGGGTATATAACATTTGACCTGAGCCGAAACCGTAAGGTGCCTGTGCGTATCGGGGGACGAATTGAACGACTTTATACAAAGTACAATTATCAGTATGTCAAAAAAGGGGAGAAAATTCTGGACTTATACAGTCCAGAATTAAACACTTATGTTTCAGAGTACCTTTATTTAAAGCGAAGAACCAGTGACTCTGTAATGATAGATAAGGCCATACAAAAGTTATTGTTACTCGGATTATCCAGGGCCCAAATTTTAAAGATTAATCAAAGCGAGACAGTGCCATATACTATTTCTATTTACAGTCCTTTCGAAGGATATGTATTATTTAACCCATCGGCTGCAGGAAGTAGCATGGGTAATCAAAGTACTTCAGGCGCAATGCCGGATGAAATGAATGGTTCGGCCTCCGGTTCCTATATGGAGATCCCTGGGACCACTTTGCCTGATAATACCATAAGAGAAGGTATGTATGTTAGCAAAGGACAGACCCTATTTTGGATTAACGATTTCCAGCAGGCCTGGGGCATCCTTGCTTTTTCGCATAAAAACGAAAAGAAATTAGAACCGGGATTAACTGTGTTAGTGAAAAGTGAATTGTTTTCAGACCAAATATTACGTTCTGTCATCTCAACTATTGAGCCGGTTTACAGCAGCGAACAAAAATTTACCCAGGTAAGGCTACATCTGCCTAATACAGGTAATATGTTGAAACAAAATTCTCTTATTACAGGAACGGTGACTGTTAGTGCACAATCGATTATAGTACCAGCCAACAGTGTGTATTTTCTAGGTAATACAGCTATTGTTTGGGTACAAAAAGCCATTACCAAAGAAGGTAGCAATGTATTTCAGGCAAGATCGATAGAAATTGGCAGTCGGAATACCCAAAATATTGAAGTGTTAAAAGGTTTAAACCGGGGAGATATTATAGCAAAAGATGCGGGATATTTAGCTGATAGTGAAAGCATAATTCAATACTAAATCATGAAAATTAAATATTTATTTTTTGTAGCATTAGGGAGTATAGTAATGACATTGATGCAGTCATGCACTTCAAAAAAGAATGAAGATCCTGTGCAGCATGCAGAAACCCATGATAAGCTCGATTCTACTATTAAAGAAGAGGATAATGAGGAAATAATACTACTTACCCCTCGCGATGAACAGCATGCTAATCTACATATCGATACGATAAGAATAAAGGTAATGGCCCAATTTTCAACGGTATTGGGAACAGCGAATTTTGATCAACAAAAAATTAGTGTTATTACCTCTCGAATCCCCGGAAGGCTGGATGAATTATTTGTACGAAATCCACAGCAATATGTGAAGAAAGGTCAGCCCCTTTATGCGATTTATAGTGAAGAGCTTCAGGCTTATAAAGAAGAATTAATCACCGCCCATCAAGCCAGAGCAGAATCATCTGGATTGGAAGCGTCTTTTGATACACTTATTGCAGCGGCAAGAAGAAAGTTGATGTTATTGGGGCTAACGAATGTTCAAATTGCACAATTAGAAAAAAATAAATTAGCATCCCCATTAATTAACTTTTACAGTCCGGTTTCTGGAACCCTAACAGAGCTGGATGTAAGTGAAGGGCAATATGTTGAAGAAGGAACGGCATTGTTCCGTATAGCAGATATATCGCAATTATGGATAGAGGCCCAAATGTACCCCAGTGAATTAAGATGGCTTAATAGCAAAACGACCTTTATGGCGGAGTTTGACACTTTCCCTGGCGAGATGTTTAAAGTTGTTCCAGTATTTGACAACCCTGCTTTAGAAGCAGATAGTAAAATAAGCTTAGTTAGATTTAAAGTTGATAATTCTTCACTTAAATTAAAACCTGGAATGATGGCCTATATAAATATAAGGAGAGGAGAAAAAAAGACATTAGTAATTCCAAAGAGTTCGATCGTAGTGGGTGAAATGATCACAGCTTGGGTTAAGACAGGAAATGGAAAATTCGAGAATCGAATTATAAAATTGGGAATCCAGAATAAAAAAGAAGTTGAAGTCCTTAGCGGTTTAAAAGAAGGAGAACTGATCGTTACCAATGGGGCCTATCTACTTAATAGTGCGTTAGTATTGAAAAAGGGTAGCGGAATGTCTCCGATGGAAGGAATGGAGATGTAAGCTGTTAAAAGAAAACGTGTAAGAAGCATAAGTATATAGACACGCTTGAATAAGAAAACCAACACCATAAAAATGGAGCCTGCTAGTGTTAATTTAGATTTTTATGCAACTTCTGTTGACGAAGCTGTGACGCTATTAAATAGTAATTTGAACCAAGGTTTATCTGAAGAAGAAGCAAAAGAAAGATTTGGTCACTTTGGTCCGAATGCTATAGCTGAAGCAAAGTCAATTACTTCTTTTGAGATTTTGGTTAATCAATTTAAAAGTCCTATCGTTTTCCTGTTGCTTTTTGCAGCAGCATTATCTTTTTGGTTTAAAGAATGGCTAGATGGAATTGCCATAATTATTGTTCTTTTCATCAATGCCGCGATTGGTTTTTATATGGAAATTAATGCCAGGAAGTCGATGCTAGCATTGAAAAATCTTTCATATGTACCTGCAAAAGTTCTAAGAAACAAAAAGCTAAGCGAAATCAATTCTGAAAATATTGTGCCTGGAGATATCCTATTCGTCGAAGCGGGCGATATGATAACTGCAGATGGCAGGATTTGCCAATCCACACAATTGTTGATTGACGAGTCAGCCTTGACCGGGGAATCGGTTCCGGTCGAAAAAAACATAGTTGTTCTACCTGCCCAAACAGTACTTGCAGACCGTGTTAACATGGCATTTAAAGGTACTTTTGTTGCTAAAGGAAATGCTTATATACTTGTTAGTGCAACCGGTAAACAAACAGAATTAGGAAAGATTGCAACCATGATCTATACTTCGGAGCAGGCAGCAACACCTTTAGAAAGAAAACTGGAAGATTTCAGTAAAAAACTGATTAAAATAACGGTTGCATTGGTGGTTATAATATTTATTGCAGGGTTAATTAACGGACAACATGTAATTAAAATGCTGGAAACTGCTGTTGCTTTAGCTGTAGCAGCCATTCCCGAAGGTTTACCCATTGTGGCAACAATGTGTCTGGCTCAAGGTATGCTAAAAATGTCACGCTACAATGTTATCGTAAAAAAGCTTTCAGCCGTTGAAACTTTGGGAGGCACTAATGTCATCTGTACCGATAAAACTGGCACTCTTACGCAGAACAAAATGAAAGTGGTGTGTGTGAATACCTTTTCAGGCACATTTAAAGATAATATGTCTTTTCCTAGCAAGGGGACAGCTTTAAATCTTATTTTTAATGGTGCCGTTTTATGCAACACAGCCGACATCCAATTACCTGGGGTAGATGGTAAAGAAATAGGTGATCCTTTGGAAATAGCCTTGTTAAAGTTTGCTCAGGACAACGGGAAAGATATTAATAAAATCCGCAATGAGTTTCCAAAGAAAGGCGAAGAGCCATTTTCAAGCGAAACTAAGCTTATGGCTACATTACATGAACATGACGGTAAGTTCCTTGTTTTCGCAAAAGGAGCTGCAGAGGAATTATTGCTTAAGTGCACCATGATTTTTGAAGATGAAATTGTTCCCCTGAATAGCTTGAAGAAAGACCATTGGATGAGTATAGTCGAAGAATTCGCCGCATCCGGTCACAGGATGATTGCCATGGCTTATCGCGAAACTGCTAAGGTCCCACTTTTATTATATGACAACCTAGTTTTACTTGGGTTTGTAGGCATGATAGATCCGCCAAGGCCTGAGGTGTTTTCAGCAATTAACGATTGTAAAACAGCCGGGATTAAAGTAGTAATGATTACCGGCGATCACCCCTCTACCGCCCATTATATAGGTGCTCAACTAGGTGTTTCAAAGGAAGGAGAAGTACCAGTGATTGGAAAGGATATGAAAGACTATGAGAATTTAACTGAAGATGATAAGCAGCATTGGATAAATACCTCGGTATTTGCACGGGTTAATCCAAAGCATAAGTTAGACCTGGTAAAAGTTTTTCAAGAGAAAGGGTATGTCGTCGGAATGACAGGTGATGGAGTTAACGATGCTCCAGCTTTGAAAAAATCTGATATTGGTATTTCTATGGGTCTACGGGGAACACAGGTGGCTCAGGAAGTTTCAGATATGGTTTTAAAAGACGATTCCTTTTCGTCTATTGTAATTGCAATCAAACAAGGACGTGCTATTTTTGAAAACATTAGGAAATTTGTCACCTTTCTTCTTTCTTGTAACCTTAGCGAGTTGGTAGTCATTGCATCTGCGGCTGTCATGAACCTTCACTTCCAATTACTGCCTTTGCAAATACTTTTTATAAATCTAATTACAGATGTGTTGCCTGCTCTTGCTTTAGGCGTAACCAAAGCAAGTTCTGAAATCATGCAATTGCCCCCCCGGAAGTCAACAGAGCCTATTATTAACAATGACAGGTGGAAACTTATTTTCTTCTACGCTTCAGTTATAGCTGTTGCCAGTTTATCAGCCGTTTTTATAAATCATTATGCCTATCATAAAGGTGAGCCGTGGGATATTGTGATGTGTAACAATATCCTTTTCTTTACAATTATCTTTTCCCAGCTTTTCCATGTATTTAATATGGGTACGGGTCACTTTTTTAACAATGAGGTTATCAAAAATAAATATGTTTGGTATTCGCTGATAATAAGCATTCTCATTGTGATTGTAATGATACAAATTACTTATGTTCGAGAGGCTTTGAACATCATCCCCATGACAATAACCGAATGGACCCTAATTCTTTCTGCCTCCGTTTCTTCTGTCATGATTATTCAGCTAGGGAAACGTTCAAAGTTATTTCAAAAATATAAATGACAGTGGTAAAGTTTTAAATGGTGTACAGAGGAGATTGTGTTTATATATTCTAATTTGTGGGATCCCTATTTTCAGAAGCGATAAAAAACCGTTACAAATACGTAACGGAGCAAAATTTTGAGGTTTCAAAAAAAGTGATTAAATTGCTTTTGTAAGTCAGAAACGAGGATTTTTGCCCCATATAAAACGGTCAGACTAGAAGACTCATAATCTTTTGGTCGCTGGTTCGAGCCCAGCTGGGCCCACAAAAGCGAGCAAACACTTAAATAAGTCGTTTGCCCGCTTTTTTTACTCCCCATTTACCTTGACGCTCCCCGAAGTTTATTCTGACATCACCCTGCCTGCTGCCTTAGTTTTTCTCATAATAAATACGATACCAGATGTTCCACCAGAACCTGAATAGCTATAGTTATAATCAAGGGTCTGAACAAGTTCAAACTGGCTTTCAACCATATAGTTCAAAACTGCTGCATATGATTTCTTGTTTGTTAGCTTTTCAGAGTATTCCTTACCAGCTTTTAATTGTTCAGGGGTGTCTCCGAAATCGACATCTACCTTTAGCTTTTTAGAAAATAACTTACCCTCGATCAAGATATAAACGTAAGTGTAAGTCTTATCCTGTGTTTGGATTTCTGTTTTAGTTCTTCGGACGGTTTGCGAAAAACTTGATACGGAGAGTACTGTGATAAACGCTAGTGTTAGAATTATTCGCATACTAAATTCTTTCATCTGCCCTGCCGCAATCGTCTTGACCAGCGACCTCTTTATAGGAACAACCATTAGCGTTCCTATGAAGGGGTTTGTGGTTTGCCCTTTGAGATTATCATATACTGAGTTAAGTGTTTCTTTTACCATGGCGTTAACTTTCATAATGTGAAGATATAAAAAAGAGCAAATGTTCAGATTAATTGCCATATTATTGATGAAACGCAAATCGGTCAAGAATTGATTCGAGAAACGCCCAGTTGGGCGCACAAAGTCAAACACCACCTCAAAAGTAATTTTAAGGTGGTGTTATTCGTTTTTAGGAGCCGACCTCTGTTGGCAATACGCCCAATTGCTTCGTCTTTTGGGCAGGATTTACATAATTTTTGTTAAACTTAACGTGAAACCGTTACAAATACAATACAGAAATTTTGCGGTGCTAATTGAAAAAATTACGCAATTGTTAGTGCAAAGGGTATTCGTATTGCAAAATCATGCTCAAGGAAGTATTTGTTTTATTATATCTTGGCCTCAAGTTAGGAGGGGCTCTTGGACGACCTTCGATGTGACCAGGAATTATCCTGCGTTCAACATTAATTTAAAAGGCGGAATCAAACCTTACGAAATTATACATTGAATTTTAAATTTCCACAAGCATGAAAAACTTGATTATGTTAATCTCACTTGTATTTTTTCTTTGCTCATGTAAAAATCCAGGAAATGAAATCGCTTCCGAGAATTACATAGAATTAAGTGATGACCTCAAGAGGGTTGTAAGTAGATATATCGATTATCAACCCTGTAATGATTGTATGTATGAAATTTATTTCGATAAAATCGAACCTCATTACCATCAAGTAATTCTTTATAAGGGCGATAATTCGCTTACTGTTGACGAACATCAAAGGAGTGGAAGGTCTCCAATATTATACACTACGATAATTGGGAAGAAAATATACTTATTTACGGGAGGGGAACGGTATTTTAGGTCTTCAAAGAAAGTAATGAAGACCAAAAAAATATTGGGCAGTGCGAGTAAATCTTTCGATGTATGGGTTTTATCTGACAGTTTGAATGAACGAAGGATAGACACATTTGAACATGTTTATCCTTTCTTACCATTGCCAGCGAAACGTGAATTCCCCACTCCATTTTAACCTATTGTATATTGGCGTGGGATAGTTTTATGGAAGTGTAAATAAACATTAAGTTAATATTAATTCACCCGATTTCAGTTATATAAGGTGGGCAATAGGCGATTTTTTCAATAACCCCATATTATAGGGCATAATATCTCTTAATTTTGAAGTTATGATACAAAAACTTATTCAAATTGATAATGCAGGGGCTACTATCATCATCCGGACAATGGTAGGTTTTGTATTTCTATCTGAAGGTATTCAAAAATTTCTCTTTGCCGGCAAATTGGGAGCTGGCCGTTTTTCGAAAATAGGATTATCAAATCCTGAATTTTTAGGGCCGTTTGTTGGTAGCTTTGAAATCGCTTGCGGTATACTAGTTTTAATTGGTCTTTTAACCAGGATTTCCGCTCTTCCTTTACTGATCATCATGTTAGTCGCTATGGCTACCACCAAAACGCAGTTGTACATAGATAAGGGCTTCTGGTCAATGCTCCATGACAGCCGAACAGATTGGGCTATGTTCTTAGGTAGTATATTCTTAATTGTGAAAGGCGGGGGAAGATGGTCTCTGGATAAAAGTTTATGGAAGCAAAACAACAGCCATTAAAAGAGCTGGCAATACTATTTTTTAAATTAGGTTGCATTGGTTTCGGTGGCCCTGCAGTCCATATCGCCATGATGGAAGAGGAAGTAGTGAGAAAGCGTAAATGGTTCTCCACTGAATATTTCCTTGATCTTGTAAGTGCTACTAATTTGATACCAGGGCCTAATTCAACAGAAATGACCATGCATATTGGTCATGAAAGGGCTGGATGGAAAGGGTTAATAATAGCAGGTGTATGTTTTATCCTGCCTGCAGTAATTATTACCGCTGTATTTGCATGGGCTTATCAGCAATATGGTAAACTTCCTCAGGTAACCCCCTTTATCTACGGCATCAAACCAGCAATCATCGCTGTGATTGTTTCCATGATGATCTCATTAGGAAAGAAAACGTTAAAAACAGTTCAATTGGCTATGATTGGGGTTATTTCAGCAGCATTCGCTATATACGGGCTGAATGAAATATATATTCTTTTTGGTGGAGGTTTGATTGGTACCTTGACACATTTTGCAAAGTCACCCCCACAATCATTAAAAAGCATTACCCCAGTTGCGTTATTGCAGATAGGTGTATTGTCAGTTGATAAATTTGATTGGAAGCTTTTTTTGATTTTCCTTAAAATTGGTTCGATCCTATATGGAAGTGGATATGTATTGTTTGCCTTTCTAGATACAGAATTAGTTAAAACAGGCTTATTAAGTAAACAGGAATTGATTGATGCTATTGCCGTAGGCCAATTTACGCCTGGCCCTGTTTTTTCCGCTGCTACCTTCATTGGTTGGCAGATTGCTGGTTTGCCTGGTGCAATCGCAGCAACAATAGGGATATTCCTTCCATCATTTTTATTTGTTTCCTTTTTTAACCCATTGATACCTAAACTGCGGAAATCAAAAATGATGTCAGTCTTTTTAGATAACGTCAATGTTATTTCTATCGCTATCATTTTAGCCATTTGTATAGAAATGGCCCAAACATCAATAACAGACTGGAGAACAATTTTAATCGCAATTCTGGGATTTGCAGTTACCATAAAATTCAAAAGTCTAAATAGCGCTTTTGTTGTAATAGGGGGAGCCTTGCTTGGCTCTTTTTTATGGCTTATATAGACACAGAAAGGGCAATCCGTCAAATGATCCGGTGGTTTTTTTCAATTGCTAATGGATTAGCTGTGTTTATTTATTAACCCTGCTTATAATATTTTAAAACCCTCAATGCTCTTAATGTATTCCAGCTTCTTTTTCATATTTGACTTTGGCAAATTGGAAGTAGTCGACCAACCCTGCTGGTATTCCAAGGTGTCAAGTCTAGCTAAATAGTAATGAATGATGAAGTCATACGCCTAAGGTTCCTTAAGGTATACATAGGCAGCTTTCTTGATGAGTTCTGCATGCTCAACCGCAGCTTATAAATATTATAGATCGTAAAATCCTCCGTTTACTTGGCTTTTGCCTTACTTTTCACAAAAAGACTTTTAATAGGACAACTTCTTGTCATTGCAGTAACCGCAAAGTAAACGATGAATGGCGCAATGAAATACATTGTTTTCATATTTAAATACCAGTCAATTGAAACACTGACAATAGGAATGAATATTACCAATACACTCCTCACCAGTGCATCAATAGCGGTGACATTCTGTACCTCATCCTTATCGAATAAGGTAAATTTAGATTTTGCTTTTCCAGTCTTTTTGAGCAGGGGATCTGATTTTTTTAGTAGAGTTTCAGGTTCGGTTGCAGGGGTTTCACTTAAAATCGTCGTCTCAACATTGTCTTCAAATTGTTCTATTTTCATTTTCAAATATTTTAAAGTAATAATCTATTTTGGCTGCGGACATTCCATTCCAGGTGATTAATAATAATATCACTAAGTTCGGCATAATCATGTCGGTAAAAATGTATTAAACAGTTGAAAGCATGTCAATAATGGTTAAAAGAATCTAATTGCGGAAAAACGCAGGGAAGGGCAGTGGTTAAAGTATTACATGGCTAATTTGTAAACCATACCAGCCCAGCCAGGTCTACAATGGAAAGACAATCAGTGATTTGTATTTGTGTTGAGCGAAGTTTGCTTTTAACCTGAGCAATTTTTTATTCATAATTTTACAATTTACTGCCTTAACTTGCCTCAACAATTTCGTTATTTACAGATTATTTGGTAGAAGACGATACCTAACCACTGAGTTTGCATATTCAGCTTAATGGTTTATAATAGTTTTATACGAATACAAACACCTCATAAGAATAATAAAATGAATAAAATGTTAATGATAGGGCTAGTGGCCTTAGTGTTCTCGTCATGCCAGTCTGACTCAGGGAAAAAGGAAGTCGCACTTACACCAACTCTAAATGGAGCATCTAGTGAGCAAACACCTTCCGCACAAAGACCAGCAAATAATCCTGCACACGGTCAGCCATTCCATGATTGTGCATTACCTGTAGGTGCAGCATTTGCAGCTGAAAATCCAGCAGCGCAACCCGCAGCTTTGCCAGCTCCGGTAAATTTGCAACCAGAAGTTCAGCAACAAGCTGCACCTGCAACAAAAGAAGTGAAGCTTAATCCAGCTCACGGTGCTCCAGGGCATAAATGTGAGCTGCCTGTTGGTGCGCCTTTAAGTTAACATAAAGATAGTGTACGTTAGAAGACACATCATTTTTTGGCTGCTGGTTCGAGCTGTCACAAAAAAACCGCCTTACAAAGAAATTTGGAGACGGTTTTTTTGTTTTTTACGACAAATAACTAGTTGATGGTTTATTATCCTACAATAACTTTGACGGAAGCACCAGTAATGGAATGTTTTGATTCGATATTGCCGTTTTTGTGACACTTTTATAAATAAGCCTGCCAAAGAAATTACGTTGGTGATGCATCATGGCCAGGACATCTGAATTGTTTTCTTCACTATAATCTGTTAAGCGCTCTATAACATCTTTTCCGCTGACAATTTTATAACTTAAGTGCGGGTAATTAAACTTGTCTGCAAGTTCTGTAAATTCTGACGCTCTACGCTCCATTAATTTTTTATCTTCGTCAAATTGTCGGATATGAACAATTTCCAGCCGAAAATTAAGACGCTCACCAAGATGAAACAGGTAATTTAAAGAACTCATTTCTTCAAGATTGAAATCAGATGCGTAAGTGATTTTATCTATTTCATTCAAAGTAATTCCTTTTGGTATAATTAAAATGGGTCGCTCACATTCATTAATTACTGACTGGGTATCACTCCCCATTAATAAATGTTCAATGCTGTTGCTTGATTTTGAACCCATCACCACCATTTCAACTTCATTTTCCTGGATAAAATGTTTAACACTTGAACCCAAATTTCCTTCAGAAATATGTATTTGAATTGTTGGTTTATGCAGTTTGGTATCAAGTCCTTTAATTTCGGTATGAAGCCAATCTGATAATTTGTTCAACTTTTCTTTTGTATCCTGCTCCCAAAGGGTAATTCCCTCGTCGATCCAGGGTGTTCCTGCATAAACATCGGTAACTGGTATTAAAAGATAAGTGCTGAACAGAACGAGATTGGCAGGAAGTTTAGCGCCTAACATGATGCAAGATGCTGCTACATTATTGACGGGATTTTCAGGATCAATCAATATTAATATCTTTTTCATGGCTCTCCGTTTATTAATTTATCGCATGCATATTTTCTATTAAATTAGATCAAAATAATGTGAATTATAATGTTGATTGTCAGGTGTCTGTGTGATGTTTGTCATGATCTTGATTTGCAAGAAAAGCAGCCGTTGAATTATGAAAAATGCTCATTGTACACTCGTATTTTAGAGGTGGCAAACTGTAGAAAAACGAATCAATTCTTCATTTTTATGAGCTTTTCAGTATTCAACAGTTTAATCAAATCACCATTTTTTTCAAGGATCCCTTCGCATTTAAAATCCGTTAACGTCCTGCTCACTGTTTCAACTGCCATGCCGGCAATTGCTGCAAGTTCTTCTCTGGAAATAACAATTTCATGGACATCCTGTGATTTTTTACTCAAACGTAATAAAATACTTGCAAGGCGTTTCCTAACAGATTGGTAGGCGAGTTCAAGCATTTGTTCCTCCTTCTCCTGAATATGATTAGATAAGATTCTGATAAACGCGGAGCTTATATCAGGATGTTGATTTAACAGATTAATAATTTGATCTTTAGGTAGCAGGTATACTGAAGTATTTTCAATGGCCTCAGCAGTTTCAGTAAAATCGTCGTCGAGCAAAAGTGTATTCAGGTTGATGTAATCGTTTGCTTGATATAGGCCGGTGATCAGCTGTCGGCCATCTTCAGCTGTTTTAATCGTTTTTATGCTCCCTTCTGCTATCAGGTACAAACCGGCCGGAGTGTCACCTTCATAATATAGAATTTGTTTTTTTTTAATCCGTTTAATTTTATAACCTTTAACTAGTTCTTTTAATTCCAGGATCCCTTTATTTGTTCCTGCAAAAAGCTGTTTCTGGTTTTCCAAGGCAGGACTTTGATAAGACCTTTGGCGCAGGTGCTTATTAATCCTTGTTTCAATGGCATGTAGCAAATCAATATTGTCGAATGGTTTTGTGAGGTAATCGTCAGCACCCATTTCCATCCCCTTTCTAAAATCTATCATGTCGTTCTTTCCGGTAAGAAAGATAAAAGGGATATCGGCAGTGTTGTCATTCTTATTTAACAAATACAAGACACCATATCCGTCTATCTCGGGTATCATGATGTCACATAAAATTAAGTCCGGTTGATGCTTGACTGCGAGATTAAACCCTGATTTTCCATTGTCGGCTTGAAGAACGCTATAACCAGAGAGTTCAAGAATCTCCATACAGCTTTCTCGAATATCAATATTGTCTTCAATTATAAGAATAGTTTTCATCATTATATGATTTTCTTTAAGGGCGATTAAAGGCAATTTTTGACAACTATTTCAGTAGATGACTATAACATATTGAAAACCAATAATGTTTAATGAGCTTAAAAAGTATTCCTTCAATACCATAAATGGTTGGTTTACAACAGATTTAATTGCGATGATTAAGATCATGACGCTTGCTGATAGCGGTCATTTGAAAGTCCGGTGGAAGTGTTGAAATTCATTAATTGGATTCCTATTAAAAATCTAACATCATGAACAGGTTTTTAACACCAGAGATTAAAGAAATTATTGAAACGGTTCACTGCCGTCCTTCAATTTCTCTGATCATGCCTTTTGTAGCGAAGATAAACTTGGAAACTGAGTTGAGTCAGTCATTTAAAATTGCGGTCGATAAAGTGGAACGTGAGCTTAAAAACAATTATGCGGAAGAGATCTCCCAGCTCTTGATTCGGAAATTGAATGCAACTATAGATAAAGTTGATAAAAAAATTCCAAAAAAGGGGGTAGCTATTTATGTCTCTTCTGTATTTGAAAAAATGGTCTATCTGGATGTTATAGTCCAGGAACGTATTGTCATTGATGAATCGTTTGCAATCCGTGATCTTATTTACAGTAAGAAACAATGTCCCAAATATCTGTTGCTTTTATTGAGCGCAAAACGCTTTAGTATTTATATCGGTAACCTAAATCAACTTACTAAAATTGGAGCAAGCATTCCAGAATCCATTTATGCTTATATAAATGAATGGCCCGAAAAGGTAGCCAATTTCACCGATTCAAATGATCGCAAGCAGATTGTAATGCAAAAATTTTTACAGCATATCGATACAGATCTTGGTAGAGTCATTCAAGAATACCAATTACCAGTCTTTCTGATGGGAACAGAAAAATTATTAGGTCATTTTAAAAAAATAAGCAAACACATTGATGCTATTGCAGGGTACATCAATGGTAATTACGATAAAATGAGTTTTGCGGATTTGGAAGAAATATTAAAATCTAATCTGGAAGCATGGCAAGGTGAAAAAGATAAAATAGCAGTTAACATCCTGGATACTGCCGAAGGAAGAAACAAATTGGTTAAAGGAATAGAACCCGTATTAGCGGCTGTAACAAATAATATGGGCAAGAAGGTATTTGTTGAAAGTAGTTTTGTTGATGATAATGGAGTGTCTTATAAAAGGGATGCTGTTGATAAAATCATAGAAAAAGTGATGGTAAACGGTGGCGATGTTGATTTTGTCGACGCTGAGCGTTTAAAGAACTATGAACACATCGCGCTGGTTACCTATTAATTGAACACTTGGACATTATTTACCACCTTAAATTTAAGTATTTGCCATGAAAACACCTGTAAAATTATCGTCTAAATCCAGCCAGTATTATGTGATAGCCGAACGGTGGGCTTCTGATCTGGATTTTTTCAAGGTAGAAAGTGACTTTTTTCACCATTTGTTAAATAAGTATGTGAACAGTTCAGCTTCAACTACTTATTTTGAAAAACTAAAGAAGTTGGGCGGGGAATTAAAAGTCCTTGAGGAAGAAAGGCAGAAAATTGAAATATTAGTGGGTGAACTGCTCAGCCAGATTGCATTAGTGGCTAACGATAGAATTCCTGAAAATCTGAAAAAAATTGATACGAGCCGTACTACGCTTGAATTGTTAATGGTTGAAATTACCAAAAAGTATAGGGAACTGAAACGGGAACTGTTTAATACGGTGGAGAATATAAATTGACTAATGTGGATGAATAAAAATGCAGACGCCTGATTATTGTTTACTCGGTCTCTTTTTAACGCTTTGGTCCTGCGCTGAAAGGATGGAGCGTACTTCTCCTGTGATAAAGCCGATAACCGAATCAGTGTACGCTTCGGGGATTATTAAAAGCGCGGGACAGTATCAGGTGTTTTCTACGGTAAGTGGCCTGGTCCAGGAAATTTACGTGCAGGATGGAGATACTGTGGTTAAAGATAGCCCCATTTTAAAACTTTCTGCGCAAACCGCAGAGCTGAACCAGCAGAGTGCTCGTCTTGACCGGCAGTATAATCTAGAGAAAGCTATGGGTGAATCTTTAAGGGATTTGGAGATCCAGATCGCCTTGGCAAAAAGTAAGATGGAAAATGATGCATTGCTATTGGAACGGCAAAAAGATATGTGGAAGAATTCAGTTGGTTCATTAAATGACCTCGAACAACGCGAACTTACCAGTAAGAACTCGACTACAACCTATAACTCCCTTCTGCTGAGGTATAAAGACCTTAAAAAACAGCTTAAATATAACCTGGATCGGAGTTTAAAGAACTTAGAAATTACCAGTGCAGTGGCAAATGAATACCTCATTAAAAGTAAAATAAATGGCAGGGTCTATGATCTGCTTAAAGAACCTGGAGAATTGGTTACCCCACAGACCCTTATTGCGATCATAGGGGATGCACATGATTTTTTTGCCGAGCTACAGGTAGATGAAAATGATATCACCCGCATCAAATTAGGGCAGGAGGTGTTGATTACAATGGACAGCTATAAGGGAAGTATATTTAAAGCTACAGTTTATAAAATTGATCCTTTAATGAGTGAAACATCAAGGTCTTTTACTGTTGAGGCTATGTTTGTGTTGCAGCCGGCTGTACTTTACCCAAATTTGACAGCGGAGGCCAACATTGTCATCCAGACCAAGAAAAAGGCCCTAACAATCCCCAGGGATTTCCTTATCGACGACAAATATGTACTGATGCAAAATTATAAAATGAAAGAAGTAGTGTGTGGTTTGAAGGACTTTCAGGAAGTAGAGGTGTTAAGTGGACTGAAAGCCGATGATGTGATTTTAAAACCAGCAGAATGAACTTAGGTCTTATTTTCGATATTGCAAAATTGCTGCTGCTGGCTCGCTGGAGACAAACACTGGTAGCCGCTATCGGTGTAACCTTCGGAATTACGATGTTTATTGCATTGCTGGGTTTCATGAATGGCTTAAATGATCTTTTGGATAGTTTGGTCGTAAACAGGGTGCCACATGTCAGGCTGTATAATGAAATTAAAGTAAGTCCTGAACAGCCTGTAAATCTGGCTTTTAAAGACGGAGATCAGCATAATTTCATCTCATCAGTCAAGGCTGCTCACACAAGAGAAGATATTTATAACAATGCGTCGATAATGGCAAAAGTAAATAATGATCCCAGGGTACTGGGTGCTACCCCAAGATTGATTACACAGGTGTTCTTTAAATCCGGGACCATTAATATATCGGGCATTATCAATGGAATTGAAGCCGAAAAAGAGATCCGTTTATTTCATTTCAATCAATACGTTATAAATGGTAATCCTATGGATCTCAAGCAGAGCGCTAACAATATTGTTTTGGGCAAAGGACTTGCAGATCAGCTTTTGATTGAGGTTGGAGATGTGGTACATGTCACAACACCAGCAGGCAATCAATTCCCGTTAAAGGTTATCGGTTTTTACCAATCGGGCATAAATGATATTGATAAAGTTCATAGTTATGCTTCAGTATTTACAGTTCAGAAACTGATGGCAAAAGCAAGCAACTACATTACCGATATTCAAATCAAATTAAAGGACATTGATCAGGCTCCGCTGGTTGCCAAAGAATATGCGAGTCTTTTCCATGTTGATGCTGAGGATATTCAGAAAGCAAACTCCGAGTTTGAAACAGGAAATTATGTGCGCAGTTTGATTTCGTATGCAGTGGGCGTTACCCTATTAACAGTAGCTGGTTTCGGTATATTTAATATTTTGAATATGATGATTTACGAGAAAATGGATACCATTGCCATCCTTAAAGCAGTAGGTTTCTCCGGAAAAGACGTGAACAGGATTTTTTTGATCATTGCACTTTTCATAGGCATTGCCGGGGGTTTTGCGGGCCTGTTATTTGGGTTTTTATTGTCTTTGGTGATTGATCAGGTTCCATTCCGGACCACTACTTTCCCTACCGTGACTACCTATCCTGTCAACTATAATTTAATATTCTATGGCATTGCTGTTTGTTTTTCTCTGGTCACTACTTACTTTGCCGGATGGTTTCCTGCCAGAAAAGCAAGGAATGTTGATCCTGTTGTCATTATTAGAGGGAAATGATATGGATAGGGTGATTTTGGAATGCAGGGCCATCAACAAGAGTTTTTACGATCCGGTAGAGGTCCATGTGTTAAAAAACATTTCACTTAAGGTCAACGAAGGAGAGTTTATTTCTATCGTAGGAAGATCAGGCTGTGGTAAGTCTACCTTATTGTATATTTTGTCTACGATGGATACAGATTACCGGGGCGAGTTGTTGATCAATAATGAATTAGTCACTCATCAAACTGAAGCTGCACTTGCAAGTATCAGAAACCAGAAAATTGGTTTTGTATTTCAATTCCATTACCTGATCAATGAGTTTTCCGTATTGCGGAATGTGATGCTGCCAGCATTGAAACTAGCGAAGTTTAGTAAAGAGGAAATTGAATTTCGGGCAATGGAAAAGCTTAAATTAGTTGGAGTGGATCACCTGGCCTTTAAAGGTGCCAATTTAATATCCGGTGGTGAAAAACAACGGGTGGCTATTGCGAGGGCGATGGTCAATGATCCGGCAATTATTATGGGGGATGAGCCCACCGGAAACCTGGATAGCCGGAACGCACAATTGGTATTTGATATCTTTAAAGAGCTTGCAGAATCTTATCGTCAAACATTGCTGATCGTAACCCACAACCAGAGCTTTGCTGAGCACTCGGGACGAATCATCGAAATAGATGACGGGCAGATTGTTACAAAGGACATGTTTTGATAGATAATTTCGCATAAAGATGATGCGTGTCATTTTTTTAAATAACTATTACAGTTAACTTAACTAAATATCTGGAACCAGGATTAAAACCAAATATCTTCCCTTAACTTAAGAAATCATGGATTTAACGCACCTTCACCTCTTGACCACCCATTTACCCATTTTTGGCGCATTTTTGGGAGCCATTGTATTGGCTTATGGTCTTTATGCCAATAGTCATCACACCAAACTAGCGGCTTACTTAGTCCTCATCGTAGCCAGCATTGGCGGCGGAATTGCTTATCTGACAGGGGAGCCGGCGGAAGAGACGATGGAGCTGATTCAAGGGATTTCAGAAACGATGATTGAAGCTCATGAGGAATCTGCTCAATTGGCTATTATCACATTAGCCATCCTGGGTCTATGCTCCCTTGCTGCTTTTGCCTTCGATGGTAAATTGATCGCTTATAGAAGAACTATTGCTTTTGTCATTTTAATCGTCTCTCTGATATGCTTTGGATTTGTGGCAAGAACAGGTTACCTGGGCGGTCAGATCAGGCACACGGAAATTGAAAGCAATGTTGTCAAATAACTTTAGCAATTTTTTAAAATGATTGGATGACATTTTATGGGGCTAGCTTATATTTGCTTCATGAACTTCTCAAAAGAATTCCCTGTTCTGGCAAATTGCACCTATCTGAATACCGCTAACTCTGGCGTTTTATCGCAATCAGTACTCAACTGGAGGAGAGCACATGACGAAAAATTTATGCAAGCCGGAAGCCAGTTCCGTGCGCATCAGGTCGAATTTCTGCAGGGCATCAGGCAACAACTGGCAAGGTTTTTTAAGGGCAATTTAGATAACACCTTCCTGGTGCCGAATTTCTCCTTTGGCTTTAACACCTTTCTGGATGGCTTAGCTGCATCACATCGGTTTTTGCTGGTCAGAAGTGATTACCCATCAGTAAACTATCCTGTTGAAAGCAGGGGGTTCAGCTGCGGATATGTGGAGCAGAACGAGCTCCTGGAGGAGAATATTCTTGAAAAGGTGAAGACATTTAAGCCGACAGTACTGGCTTTAAGCCTTGTTCAATATACCAGCGGTATCAAGATCGACTTTGGCTTTATAAAAAAGTTAAAGGCCGATTACCCTGATCTAGTGATCATTGCAGACGGCACTCAATATTGCGGCACAGAAGACTTTAATTTTGAAGCTTCGGGACTGGATGCCCTGATCAGCAG
The DNA here is from genome assembly GCF_037482985.1 of Pedobacter immunditicola. Classification (NCBI taxonomy): domain Bacteria; kingdom Pseudomonadati; phylum Bacteroidota; class Sphingobacteriia; order Sphingobacteriales; family Sphingobacteriaceae; genus Pedobacter; species Pedobacter immunditicola. The sequence goes on from NZ_JBBHKC010000006.1 coordinate 172,064, forward strand.
CGGTTATAAATGGATGCTTGGTGGTTATGGAAATGGATTTGTGATGATCAATGATCGTGTAGCGGAATTTTTATACCAGGAAAGGAGGCGGTACCACTTACCCAAAGAACCTTTTTTAAAGGGTAAAACGCAGTTATCACTTTGCTTTGAACCTGGGCACCTCGATACGCTTAACTTTGGTACACTCGGGCAGTCTATGTTGTATTTGGAAAACCTCGGATTTGAATATATAGAAAATTGCATCAAAAGCATCAGTGAGGCTGCCAAAAATGCCTTTACGGAAAGAGGCTTGTTGTCAGGCGATGTGATCAGGCAGGCACAGCTTTCATCCATATTCAACATCAAGTCTGATGAAAAGCTGGCTAGAAGATTGCAGAAGGCTAGTATCATCTGCGTTCCGCGGGGTAAAGGACTGCGGGTATCCTTTCACTTTTATAATAGCGAACAAGATTTGCAGGAATTATTAAACGTAATTGATCATTTATAATGTGTTATCATACTTCCAGCACAAGTACAGCAAACGGGCTGAAGAAAAAGTTTAAACTAGCCATCGTCGACGAAACTAAGCGTACCACCACATAAAAAAAAAGGATGCCTTTAATCATTGAAGAGAAAAACCTTAAAACATGGATAGATGGGGATATGTCCGCCTACCCGGTTTCAAAAATACTCAGCGCGAAAAACGTAAATAGTGATATCCCGGAAATCACTAAACCGCTTGAAATATATCAGCCAAAGCTATTCTGACAACACTAGCTTAAAGTTTTACCTGCAGCTGCACCCTAAACCGGGCATTATCAGGTTGATTGTCGAAATTATTCAAAGTGGCATCGGCCTGTACTTTAAAGTTATGGCCTGCCATGTATTTTGATACTCCGAACGTGTACTGTTTTTCATCAATCAGGCCAGTAACGGTTGTCGGATTAAAATTGGTAAAACGACCGGCTATTTCCCAGTTATTTATAAACAGATAACCTGCCTGAACATTAAAGGCATTCCCGGTGATAAAAGTTTCTTCTACCCCGCCTAACCTGTTAGCGAGCACCACCGGACCATCTGGTGCTTTTTTATTGGCATACTCTGCCATGGCGGAGAAAGCTTTATACTTAAACATGGCATCAACAAAAAAGCTCCGTAAGTCACGTTGCTGACTCAAAAAATTCTCTGTCTGGCCCTGCGCCCTGGAAGCTCCATCGTTATAGTCAAAGGTTCCGGCAAGCGCAAGTTTCGGCGTTTGTTCCCGCTCGATATCGCTGCCAGCATAATCGCCACCGTTTTCAAATTCCCCAAAAGGCAATATTTCCAAACGTGCGGTATAATCATAGCCACCTGCATTATCTATTGTTATGTTTCGACCTTCGCCCATGCTTACAGATCCGGTTTCCCGTACGACAACGCTACCAATCTGGTGTTGGTTATGAATTTGCAGACCAATATCACGGTCTAGGTTAAACTGCGAATCTAAGATACTGCGGTCTACAAACTGCATTTTACTCGAAGACATCATTCGCTCGCGGTTACCCGGCAATTTCGTTTGCCCCGCCCAAAGTTCCAGGTTTGATATGATATTCCATTGAACCACTGCGTCCATTAAAATATTGTTGGCAGAACTGTCATCTTCCAGGGCCTCGCTGTCTGTTTCTTCATCGCTGAAGCCCAGTTGAAGCTCATACTTTAGTCTTGGAGAGTATGCAAAGCCTTCAAATTTCAGTCGCGCGCGGCGGATCATTATCCTGTCATCCCAATTTCCTGAAGCAGGATTGTCTTCGCCCTGGTAACGTACTTGAATAGTGGGGCTGAATTTAATGCTGAAGGATGAATCCGCAGCAACGTATGCTATGCCCTTCCCTAACTTTGAACTAGGCTCATTTTGTGCATTTGCAACATCTGCGCGTAAAAATACTACTGCAGTTACAATGAAGATGAGACAACAAGAGGTGGAACTTTTCTGGTTAGTCATAACCCAAAATTTTAACAATTACCCAGTGCTTTTATAGGAAGCGGTCAAAAGGAACATAAAGTATAATAAAAAAAAAAAGGCCTGGTGAAATTTAGAACAGCTATACATAAATAAAGTTCGGAAAATTTGATACATTTTATCGATGAAAGGATAGGATTGAATTCGTTCTATCCTAAGCTTATCATGCTATTTTTCAGTTGTAAGCTTGAAATGGTTTTTAAATTAGGGTGTAAAATAAAATTAAAACATATGATGTTAACTTTGAAATCAACTTTTGTTCTACTATTTGCAGCACTATCGGGAAATATGGTGAATGCGCAGTCTGAATGGAAAAAAGTGAAAGAGGAAATCGTTTTCCAGACCCCGCCGTTTAATAATTGCCACGCTTCAACTATGGTGGAAACTAAATCAGGAGCGCTTTTGCTTGCCTGTTTCGGCGGTAGCCAGGAAGGCAAAAAAGACGTTTCTATCTGGTTAACCTCGTTAAATAATGGAGGAAAACGGACAACAAGAATGGTGGCTGATGGGAATGTGAATGATAAGCTGCGATACCCTACATGGAATCCGGTTCTTTTTGAGGAATCAAAAGGAAGGTTGTTTTTGTTTTACAAGGTTGGTCCAAATCCAAGGGAATGGTGGGGGGTGTATAAAACCTCTAATGATCATGGCAAATCGTGGTCACCACCTGTTACTTTACCCAAAGGAATTTTAGGACCTATCAAAAACAAGCCAGTTCAGCTCTCAGAGGGGGTGATTTTATCTCCTTCAAGTATTGAGGAAGATAATGGTAGATGGAAGGCTCATATCGAAAAATCACTGGATGGAGGAACAACCTGGAGTAAAATTCCGCTGGATACCAATAAGAAGTTTGATATCATTCAGCCAAGTATTCTGGAATATGCTAAGGGAAGTCTTCAAATACTCTGTAGAAGTAAACAGGGCGAGATCGTTCAGGCATGGTCTTATGATAGGGGAAACACCTGGACGAAACCATCAGGAACCAAGTTACTGAATCCGAATTCTGGAACAGATGCAATAACTTTAAAAAGTGGAAAACAGCTCCTCGTTTACAATCCTGATGTGCCCGGAAAAGAATGGTTTGAGGGTCGAGGTAAACTAAGAGTTGCCTGTTCAATGGATGGCAAAAATTGGAAGGATATTGCTGTTCTGGAAAATGGGACAACCGAGGAATTCAGTTATCCGGCAATCATCCAAACCCGGGATGGCCTAATCCATATCAGTTACACCTTTAATAGAAAAAACATCAAACACGTAGTTTTACATGAAGGGAGTTAGTGTAGTATCTGTTGTGTAACAAGTAATAAAGAATCACTTTTTCTGCTCCTTGAGCGGAAGTAGCAGCTGGCTTTAACTGGCCGTTCTTTTAGTGATAGGTGATGGAATGCTAAAAGATGAGGCATGTATACGCAGGTAGGTCGCAGACCTGACTTAGGTTTATCGTATAACTTACCCATTGTTTAGCTTTGAATTAGTGTTGGGCAAACTTTCAGCTATCCTTTTATTGTGCAACATCCCATTCCTTGTATTCCTTCCGAATTTTCACATTTTCCTCTCATTATTCCTATTAAAATCACATATTAGCTAAAGCTAAATATAATTACTTGTCAGGGGAATCATTTTCCGTTCATGGAGTGAATCGTAGGACACAAACATTGCCATACTAGCATCAAACACAATGATCAGAAGAAATTTTATTAAAAAAGCCGGAATCACTACCGCCTCATTGCTTTTACACAATTCCATATTAAATGCCACTACACCGCTTTTTGCAGCGAAGAAATTAAACGTTGCCATCATTGGCTGCGGCGACCGTGGAAAAGGCTTAATGTATGTGCTTAAAGAACTTTCTGGCCAATTTCAAATAAAAGCGATCTGTGATGTGCTTGATTTCCGCCTGGAAGCAGCAAGAAAAGTAGAGCCTTCGGCCTTAGCGACAAAAGATTATCGAAAAGTGCTGGATAACAAGAATATTGACGCGGTGATTATTGCCGTACCTCTACACCTGCATTTTCAGATTGCCAAGGATGCTTTGCAGGCAGGTAAGCATATCTACCTGGAAAAAACGATGACTTATAACCTTGACCAGGCAACTGAATTAGTAAAGCTGGTTAAAGCAAAACCAAATCTTACCTTCCAGGTTGGTCATCAATATCGTTACACCCCCCTTTATTATAAAGTCAAGGACATGATCAACAATGGTCACCTGGGTAAGGTAACGCAGATTGATTGTCGCTGGGACAGAAATGGCACCTGGCGCCGGGCAGTACCTGAGCCTGCTCTCGAAAGACAAATCAATTGGCGCATGTACAAAGAATTTTCCGGTGGTTTGCCTGCAGAGTTGTTATCTCACCAGATAGATTTTGTGAACTGGGCATTTGATACCCATGTAGATGAGGTTTTCGCTACTGGGGGTGTTGATTTTTATAAAGATGGCCGCGAAACTTTTGATAACGTACAAGCGGTATTGCGCTATCAAAAGGATGGTATGATCGGGAACTTTGGCGCAACCTGTGCCAATAGTCATGACGGCTATTTATTCAAATTCAAAGGCTCCAAAGGGTCAATTTCCTTATTGGTGAATGACGCAGTATACTATCCTGAAAAACAAACTTTAAAAGACTTGAAAACAGTCGATGGCGTTACCGGTGCAACAAAAATTACCTGGAATAAGGACGGTGGCATCCCCATACTGGCAGGGCCATTAAAAGATGGATCCTGGTATGCACTCACTGATTTCCATAAATGTATCAGTGAAAAGCTGCAGCCTGCCTCCGATGTGTTTACCGGCGCTAAAACAGCCATCACCGTTCATATGATCAATGAATCCCTGTATAATAACACGATTGAAAAATGGAAACCTGGTTATGACCTAACCTAAGCGATAGTTTTTCATCGCTTTAATCCACCTCATCAGGTTAAAACTCAGAAGTCGTTAAAATGAGCTGTGAACTGGGGTATTGAATACTTGCATTGTCTTCCGCGGTCACAAAAAACCTGATCGGCTTAAATGGCGTCGATGTATTCAAGGTCGCTTTCCTTGCACTGGAAAAATAGCTTGTCTCACTGATCAGCTGACCTATATTTTTGATGCCATCGTTTTTGGTTTCCATCCAAACCACATAAGTCTTTTTTGGGGGACTCAGTCTTGCCGGATCCGCAAGGTTAGTTACTGTCATCTCAATGCGGTTATTCTTGTTATCATCCTTGCTCAAACTTACTGATGCATTAGCCCCGGGAACTACTGTGGAGTTCTGGAAACGGACAGTTTTTGAGCAGGAGATTAAGGCTAAGGCCATCGTTAAAACTAAGATGCCTTGAAGAAAAGGTCTTTTGATCGAGTGTCTCATAGTTTTTGCTGCTTTTAAAGGGCAGGTATCAATTACAAAACCTTTAGTACTTCATTTTGTTTGCGTGGACTTATCTTTAACATTAATTGGGTAGGTGTGTATGCTGGGAAAGGTATAGTAAACAGGAATTTAGCTATTCCTGATTAAAAGAAATATGTTTGTATTCCAGAAAGTCTTCCAATGCAGCTTCACCATTTAACCGCCCGATTCCACTTTTTTTATAGCCACCTTCCTCAAACTGAGGGAAAACTTGTGCATAAGTATTAATCCAGATCGTACCGGCTTGTATTTCTTTAGCCACCCACCATGACCGGTTAAAATCACGGGTCCAAATGCTTGCTGCAAGACCGTAGTCACTGTCGTTGGCTAAAACGATGGCTTCTGCTTCATCTTTAAAGATTTGTAATGTGGCAACCGGGCCGAAAATCTCCTGCTGCACAATAGGAAGTTTTGAATCTGTAACCTCAAGCAAAGTGGGGCTGTAAAAGGTGCCCTCGTTATACGCAGCTTCGGTTAAGGGGCCGCCACGAACAATGATTTTTGCACCTGCAGCTATGGCTTCTTCTACCATTTGGTTTACCCGGTCGCAACCCGATTTATTTATCAATGGCCCCATTTCGCTCTGCGGGTTAGACGGAGGACCCACTTTTATCGCAGCCAGTCGTTTACCAAGCATCATTCTTAAACTTTCGGCGATGTTACTTTGCACAAGTATGCGGCTTCCTGCCATACAAAATTGTCCGCTAAAAATCGTGATACCGCTTACAATAGCATCAATGGCTTTTTCCATATCTGCATCACCGAAAACTAACATTGGGGTTTTGCCGCCCAGTTCAAGGTTCAATCGTTTCAATTGTGTTGCTCCAGCAGCTAAAATGGCTTTTCCCGTCGCTGTGCTTCCGGTAAAGCTGATGACAGGTACATCAGGAGATTGAACCAGGTATTTTGCCACCTCAGCGCCACTTTCCGTAATGATATTGATCACCCCTTTAGGCAGGTGTGCTACCTCTGAAAACATTCCTGCCAGCATTGAATTAGTTTGCGCAGCAAGTCCGGGCATTTTGATTACAGTCGTCGTTCCCGCCGCCAGCGCCGGGGCAAGTGCACGCAGCAAAAGTGCCAGGGGCGCATTAAAAGGGATGATAAGGCCAGCTACACCCACAGCTTCACGAAGGGTAAAGGAAAAGCTCCCGAGCATAACTTCCCCGGAACGTCCTGCTGTAAATGTTTTGCCTGCCCAATAACGGAGAAATGCAGGCGCTGCCTGAACTTCCATGCCTGCTTCAGCAGCGATCTTTCCCCCTTCGGTGCCTAAAATCTGGATAAAGTCACTGCTTCGGTTTTCAATTCGATCTGCCATGTTAAGCAAAACTTTAGCACGTAAGGCATGGTCGTTTTTCCAGGGTGTTTCCCGGAAGCTCTTTAAAGCAGCGGCAATTGCCATTTTTGCTTCTTCAAGTCCACCATCGGCATACCTTCCTATGGTTTCACCAGTCGCAGGATTAAAACTTAACTGGTGATTTCCCGAATCAACCCAGTCACCGTTAATCCAGTTGAGTGCAGGCGGGTTTGTCACGCTATTGCTTACTTTGTTAACTTCAAATTCCTTTTCAATTGTCTTCATGATTCCAAATGTTAAACCAAACATTGTTGATTGTATCAACTCACGACAGGTTGATGAGTCAAAATTCTGAAGTATTTTAATAGAAATGGTGGTAAAAAAAGGACGTTTTTAAATTAGCGAGGGACAACGGCTCACATAAATATCCTGAGTTAAATTAAGAACCGATTCAGGTGCGTTTTTTTCTGCTGTATGAAATTCGGCAGGCGTTAAACCGGTAAAGTCCTTGAAATCTTTTACCAGATGCTGGTAATCATAAAAGGCGCAATCAATGGCAATACTAAACCAGTCTTTTTTGGGAAACTGGTTTTTCATGTTGATGGCTTTATTGAAGCGGATAATTCTCAAAAAGGTTTTTGGATTAATGCCTGTTCTTTCCTGAAAATTTCTTTTAAACTGTTTAGTGCATAAGCAGCTTTCGCCTGCAAGCCAGTCAATCATTGACATTTTTATAGCTTGGAGCATCAATCTGCTCACCGGATCCACTCGGGTGAAATCCTTTTTGGCAGCTGAGATCAGGTTTTGAGTAAAGTGTTCGATGATGCGCAGGAGTTCTGAATAATCTTTCGCTTCCTGCAGCTGTTCCAATGTAAACTGTATCTCTTTCGGAAATATACTTTTGGCATCTACATGTTGATCGGTTAAATGAGAAGGAGATATTCCCGTTAAACAAAAAATGGCAGTGGGCTGAAATACAATTTGAAGGTCTATGAAATTACTACCTGTAAATTGTTTAACCATATTGGTCCGTTGGCCGCTGAAAAGGATGGATGGTTGTTCCAATATTTCGGTGCCAGGTTGTTGTATGGCAAAAGAATCACGTAAAAAGAAGTGAAGGCAGCTTTCAGGTTTTGGAGGGTAACATTTGAATGGGATAGGCGCTTTATTTTCAAATTCGAAATGAACGATCCTGTAGCATTGTACAAAATCCCTCACCGCCAGACCAGGTTGAAAGTCACACAACAGCATTATTAACCCTCTTTTAATTACTTTAAGTTACAGTTTTTAGGGCTTTATTGCAAGATTAAAATAGGGAAATGTTTAGGCTTTGATCTCAAATTTAAATGATCTTCTAGCAAACGCATATGATCCAGATGACCTAAATAACGTTTCCGAAAATCATTAATGGTTTGAAAGTAAATCATTGATTGATGAGTCGGTATAATGGAGACAAATTTATTACCTTGAGGTCAGGTGATGTCATTACGGCTCATGATAGCTCATAACCAAATTAAACCAAATTAAATGATGAAACAACGTTTAAACTTTTTAACGGGTTTGATACCTGTCACGTTAATTTTACTGCTTAGTTTTACTTCTTTAAACGCTCAGCAAAAGCAGTGGTCTTATGTTAAAGATAGAATTGTTACGCCCTGGGCGGACAAAGTAGATCCTAAAGCACCACTGCCGGAATATCCTCGTCCTCAATTGGTTCGTGAAAACAACTGGAAAAACCTGAATGGTCTATGGAGTTATGCGATTGTTAAAAAAGGAGAAACGGAGCCTTCAAAATATAACGGTGATATCCTGGTGCCTTTTGCTGTAGAATCGGCCCTATCTGGCGTGGGTAAAACGGTAGGTGCCGACAGTGTTTTATGGTATAAAAATACCATTACCATTCCTACATCAATGAGGAATAAGGAAGTGCTGCTTCACTTTGGGGCGGTCGACTGGCAGGCGGAAGTTTTCGTCAACGGCAAAAGTGCTGGTAAACATGAAGGTGGTTTTGATCCTTTTACTTTTAACATCACTTCACTGCTTAAAAAAGGAGCTGCACAGGAAATAAAAGTGCGCGTTTGGGATCCTACAGATAAGGGCCCTCAGCCCAGAGGTAAACAAGTAGTGAAACCTGAGGGGATCTGGTATACACCTGTAACCGGGATCTGGCAAACGGTATGGATGGAAGCAGTTCCAAAAACTTATATTGAGGCAACGAAACATACACCTGATATTGATGCACATACCATCACCATCAGTGCAGCCGTAAAACATGCTCAAAGCGGCGATCAGCTAAAAATTGAAGTGCTGGATGGCAAAACCGTGATTGCCACGAAACTGGTTGACCCTGCGGCCACAGCAGTGATTTCTTTAAAAGACGAGAAATTATGGTCCCCTGATAGCCCTTTTTTATACGATCTTAAATTCAGCTTAGTCAGAAAAGGTAAAACTTTGGATGCTGTAAACAGCTATTTCGCCATGCGGAAAATTTCTATGGCGCCGGATGCTGCAGGTATCCAAAGGATGATGCTTAACAATAAATTCCTTTTTCAATACGGTCCTTTAGATCAGGGCTGGTGGCCTGATGGTTTATATACGCCGCCTACAGAAGAAGCGATGGTTTACGATATTGACGAGCTTAAAAAAATGGGCTTCAACATGATCCGTAAGCACATCAAAGTTGAGCCTGCCCGTTACTATAATTATTGCGATAAAAATGGTATGCTGGTTTGGCAGGATATGCCAAGCGGCGACCTGGGTAACAATTGGGAAACGCGTCCGGGAGTGCTTGATCGCGGTACTGAAAAAGACAGAACTCCAGAATCTGAAAGTTATTTCAGGAAAGAATGGGATGCCATTATGAACACCTTACACAACTTCCCATCTATTGTGGTATGGGTGCCGTTTAATGAGGCCTGGGGTCAGTTCAAAACAGTAGAAATCACAGAATGGACGATGAAAAAAGATCCGTCTAGATTGGTGAACAGCGCCAGTGGTGGTAATTTTTTCACAACAGGACATATGATAGATCTTCATAATTACCCGCATCCGGCGATGCCAAGGCCAGAGGTTTTTGGTCCGAAACTATTGCTTGTTCTGGGCGAGTTTGGCGGTTTGGGTTTACCCGTTAACGGTCACACCTGGCAGCAAAAAGACAACTGGGGCTACCAGTCTTTTAAAACTGCCGATGAACTTTTCGATAAATATTCATCCTATACCAACAGGCTGCAAGAGTTCATTCGCCTGGGTTTATCTGCAGCAGTTTATACGCAGACAACGGATGTGGAAGGGGAGGTTAACGGCTTTATGACTTACGACAGGAAAGTAATTAAAGTGCCTGTTGAAAAATTGAAAGCGGTAAATGATAGGTTGTACCTGGTGCCTGCACCATAGATTAGGTAAAATAAATCAATTGTGGCCCCAGGTAATCAATGTTTTTTGATTACCTGGGGCCACTCTTTTTAAGGCTTTGGAAGGGTTTACGATCATTAAAATAATTTTGGTTATATATATTATCTATTAGAATACTCAATTAAATATAATATCTAATAATTACTATTTATATTAAACAAATTGATTAAATTTATTATGCATTTATGGAATAGTAGAAAATTATTTTAATATTAAAATAAAAGGTTATGAAAAAGCTTTTATTATTATTGGTTTCTTTGTGCTGTAGCATACAGGTCCTTAAAGCACAAACTGTGGAAGAAGAGCGGCTTAAAAAGATAGTCCGCTTAGAAACGGAATCTTTTTTCAAAGGAGATACCGCTACCTGGAAGTCTCTCTTTATTCAGGACGACAAAACAATCCGTACCCAATCCGGAATTGGCTATTATATCAGCAATATAGGATGGAATAGTTTTGCCCCCACCTCCCTCGACTGGATTAAAGAACAAGGAAAGGCTTTACAGTTTACGATAGTAGATCATTCCAATTATATCATCAGACGCACCAATGACATGGCCTGGATTTCATTTAACCAGACGCTGACAGATCCCTCTAATGATTCCCTGGTGATCTCGGCTACGAGGGAATTTCGGACGCTGGTGAAAGAGAATTATCAGTGGAAAATCAGTTCCATTATTACTTTTGATACCTTGTCTTATAATTCTACAGACCCCCGGGTGGTTGAGGCTTTGTTTAATACCACTGGTCGTCATTTTCTAAATGAAAAGAAGATAGACCAGGCCTTGGAAATATTCAAGTTCAATGTAAAAATGTATCCTAATGTTTCGAATGCCTATTACAGCTTGGCTGAGGCTTATGAGATTTCGGGCAATAAAAAGCTTGCCATTGTCAATTATGAAAGAGCGGTTCAACTCGATCCTAAAAATGAAAATGGCAAGGCTAAACTTATGGAGTTGAAAAAAACGGCTGCAAAGGGAAAAGCTATTCGCTAATCCCCTCTAAGGCAAATAAAAAGGAGTAGTTCAATGCAATGTCCTTCAGGTAGTCAAACCTGCCTGAAGCACCGCCATGTCCAAAATCCATATCCGTTTTTAATAATAATACATTGTTGTCCGTCTTCGTAGCTCTTAATCTCGCTACCCACTTGGCAGGCTCAAAATACTGAACCTGACTATCATGCAGTCCGGTAGTGACCAGCATATTCGGATAAGCTTTTGCCGTTACATTTTCGTACGGTGAATAGCTTTTCATATATTCATATGCCGCTTTTTGTTTGGGATTTCCCCATTCATCAAACTCATTAGTGGTAAGAGGGATACTTTCGTCCAGCATGGTGTTTACCACATCTACAAAAGGAACATGAGCGAGTACGCCATTCCAAAGGTCTGGAGCAAGGTTCACAACGGCACCCATCAACAATCCGCCAGCACTTCCTCCCTGTGCATACAGATGACCTTTACTGGTGTATTTTTGCTCTGTAAGGTGCTCGCCACAGGTGATAAAATCTGTGAAAGTGTTCATCTTTTTAAGGAGCTTTCCATCTTCATACCATTGACGGCCCATTTCCTGTCCGCCACGGATATGAGCAATCGCATACACAAACCCCCTGTTTAGCAAGCTTAAAGTATTGCTTGAAAATGAAGGATCTATAGTTGACCCGTAAGAGCCGTATCCATATAACAATAACGGCGCGCTGCCATCTTTTTTGAAGCCATTTTTATAAACCAGTGAGATTGGAATCTTCGTGCCATCTTTCGCCGTGGCAAATAAACGCTCTGTGGTATATTCTTTTTTGTCGTAGCCGCCTAAGATTTCCTGTTGCTTCATGAGCTTTTTGTCCTTTGTCTCCATATTATAATCATAGGTAGAAGAAGGCGTAGTTAATGACGTATAAATATAGCGCAGGTTTTTAGTGTTGTATTCAGGGTTGGCACCTGTTTGTGCACGGTAGGATGGTTCTTCGAAAGCCACATAATGTTCAGTTCCGTTGTTATTTTTGATGCGCAATTGGGTAAGACCATCTTTACGTTCAGTGATGCTTACAAATTTTTTAAACTCTTCTACACTTTCCAGTAGCACATCCTTGCGGTGTGGAATGACATCTTTCCAGTTTTCTTTTCCTGGTTTATCCAAGGGGCACTCCATTAGCCTGAAGTTTTTAGCATTCCAGTTGGTTAAAATCAGGAACTTATCATCAAGGGCATACATTTCGTACAGCACTTCTTTCATTCGAGGCTGAAGGATACGGAAGGGCTTATCAGGTTGATCAGCTTCCAGTACCCTCGTTTCGGATGAAAGCGTTGCACCCGAATAAATGAAAATATATTTGCCTGATTTACTTTTGCTGACCCCGATATAATTGGTGTTATCTTTTTCATGATAAACTACCGCATCTTGTTTAGCATCTGTACCCAGTTTGTGTTTCTTTATTTTCTCGCTGAGTAACGTAACTTCATTTTTAGCAGTGTAAAACAGGGTTTTATTGTCGGCCGCCCACACCGGATCTGCCTGGGTGTTGGGTATCGCATCTTTGAGCAGCTCACCAGTTTCCAAGTTTTTGACATGGATGGTGTATTGTCTGCGGGAAACTTTATCTACACCGAAAGCCAGGAGTTTATTATCGGGACTAACTTTTACGCCTGAAACGGAGAAATAGGGAAGGCCTTTGGCCATTTCATCAACATCCAATAGCACTTCTTCTTTAGCATCCAGACTGCCTTTCTTTCTGCAATATTTAAAGTACTGTTTACCATCTTCAGTCCTGGTGTAATAATAATAGCCATTATTCAAGACAGGCACTGATTCATCTTTTTCCTTAATTCTGCCTTTCAGCTCTTTGAACAAATTTTCCTGAAAGCTTTTGGTACCGCTCATCATCGTGTCGAGGTACTTGTTTTCTGCATCCAGGTATGTTATAACTTCCGAGCTATCCTTTCCTTTTTTGAAGTAGTCAATCATCCAATAATAATTGTCAACAACCGTGTCTCCATGCAATGTCCTGGTAATCGGTTTCATCGCTGCTACAGGTGGCTTAGCATCGGGCCATTTATAGGTATCCATATTCTTTTCTGTGTTTTTGCAGGCTATTAATGTGCTGAACAGCACCAGCATAGGGAGTAATTTGCTTTTTAAGTTTGTTGTCATCTATGTTTATTTGCTGTAAGGGAAATTCCGGGATACTTTTCTAATCAGTGATTTCATACTGTGCTTTTGTCAATAAACTGCATGAAATGATTAAAAATAGGAGTAGCGTTTTCTTCATAAACTAAATAATTTGTTCAAGTATAATAAAACTTTTAGAAAGTATATAATGCTTTAATCCTAATTGACTACTCCTATTTTTAGCTGAGATTTTATTCGTATTTCATTGCTTCGTAATTTAACAACCTGCGCCATAAGCCAAGCTGACCGATGCAATAAGATTCCCTATCGAGACAGGCCGTTATGGTATCCAGAAATGTTAAATTCTCTCCGGGCATTTTAAAAGGGTCGGGGCCATTCAGCTGTTCGGGGCCAGCGGTTAATATCGCATTTCTTAAGGCCGGACTAATGTTGTCCCAGTCGGTTTTAAATTCAGCCAGGGTAGGATAAGTCGTGTTGTCTTGTATACCCTTAAAATCTTTAAAAAGGTCAAGGCTTTGTTGCTCAGGGTTGATATGGAAGAATTGAGCAAGCGAATATCTTCCATAAACCAAGCTCCCCGCAATCCAGGCCATGTGATTTGCCCTGGTATTTAAACGGTTTTGCGCATCTTCCTCAGTGATAGACTCAAGGACATTTTTAAAAAGTTTGGTGTGCCAGTCATACATGTTCAACAAGGTATGGATGGCTGTTTTTTCCAATGTTGTTTCCATTTTTTCTAAGATTAATGGTTACCAATGATGATACATTTCCATATAAATATACAAGTTGAAATTCAATTTCGGACAGTTCAAATACGCTAAACTTTATACTGTTTGGCACCACCCAAAGTTGTAATAAACGGTCGGGCATATACAAAATCAGCTTCGGTTGTCCGTTTTTGCTGTTCAGGCAATTTTAGCCGGGAAGCGCTGGTTAATACTTGTATATTTGAGGAGGAAGTTTTGAGTTTAAACTTGATTATAAAACAGTATCAAATGAAAGCCATCATTGTAGCGACAGATTTTTCGAAAGAAGCAGAGAATTCCCTTGAGTATGCTTGTGAGTTTGCTAATAAAATTAACGCAAAAATTGTTCTTTTTAATTCCTTTAGTTTGCCGGTAAGTGCTTCGAATGCCTTGTTGTCTGCAGCATCTTTCCAGGAGTTACTTGATCATAACACGACTATGCTTCATAAAAAGGCACGGAGTTTTTCAGCAACTTTTGGTACAGAAATTATTATCGAAACCGGATTTATGGATTTTTCCAGAGCGCTTGATGGCCTGTTTGAAAAGCATAAAGCTGTCCTGCTCATCATGGGCATGGCCCCGAAATCGATAGAGCAGGATTTGTTTGGAAATTCTACTACAGCAATGATCATGAAATTAAAGTATCCGGTATTGGCTGTACCGTACCAAACAAAATTTGAGGGCATCAAGAAGATCTTGTTTGCTTATGATGAGGTGGAAAATAAAGCGTTATTTGAGAAAATTAAAGACCTCGCTGTAGCCCTTGGTGCCGAAATAGAAGTTTTTCATGTTGCTAAACACGTCGAGCAGTTGATAGGTGAAATTAATGCGACTGATGCCACTCCAATGATAGCTGAAGTGTTGAAAGATGTTCCTCATTACTTTAAAAATGTGGAATCTGATAAAGTGGTTAAAGTAATTGAAGAGGAAGTGATCAATATGAATGCTGACTTACTCATAATGGTTCCGCAAAAATATGGCTTCCTCGAATCCATTATCCACCGTAGTAAAACACGGGTAATGGCATCCAACAACAAAGTTCCATTGCTTTCGATCCCTATTTTTTAGAATATTCTATGTTGCTATTCTTCGTTAAATAATCCTTCAGGTACTTTTAATTCACCAGTATTGAAGTCAATGATTCCGTTGCGTTCATCCTCAATATTGGTGGCCTGGGTATAAACATCACCTGCAAAACCGCGGCTTCTTAATTCCTTTTTATAGAGTTTGATCTGTTTGGCTCTTTCTTCATCGTCATTTGGTCCGCCATAATCTGCAAAACCAAAACCGCCCCATTCACTCACTAAAAGTGGGTTCTGATTCCTGTAAAAAAAAGGATCACCCACAATCATCGGAAAGGCCGCTACATCGTTCATCTGTCCATTTTCCAGTTTGTCCAGCAGTTCAGCCCACCGCGTTAAGTCGGGTGTGTATAAATGTGCAGTGAGTAAATCAGATTTTAACCTTCCTTCATAAGAGATATGATGCCAGCCATCATTGTCCACGACAAGAAATTGAGGATGTGCAATTTTCATGTAGTGGAACATCCTAATGATATATTCCCTGGTTCTAATATTAGTGGCGATATCCTGGGCACCCCAGTCTTCGTTGTATAAACTCCAGATGATGATTGAGGGATGGGTACCCATCAGGGCAAGCATTCTTAACAACTCCTGTTTATGGTTGTTACGGCTTCTATCTGTGGATCTGTGCGGACTAGGCACTTCGACCCACAAGAGTAAGCCCAGTTTGTCTGCAAGGTTATATATCCTGGGGTCAACACCTGCAATATGGATGCGCACTAAATTGCAGCCCAACTTTTTCATGGCGTGCATGTGTTGTTTAATTTCCTCATAATTAGCTATACCTGGCTGGTACAATATGCCATTCAGGTAAATTCGTTTATTGTTGAGGTAAATGGACGGGCCTTTGGCCTCAATTTTTCTTAATCCAAAATAGGCCTCAATTTCAGCAATGTAACCGTTAGCGTCGATCAACTGTGCAACCAGACGATACCTATGCGGAGTTTCGGGTGACCAGTGGATTGCATCTGGTATTTTCATGACTAATCTTTGATCCCTTTGACCGATTTCTAGTAACAATTTATATTCATCAACAGCAATCGGTTCTTCAGATGGTAGTTCCTTACTATAAATCTTATTATAAACTTTTAGCCTGATGGTGTAATGACCGGGGTTATGGATGCGGGTTGTCAAATGAAAACGCACCAGATTTTCTTCTATCAGGCTAATTACGCCAATGCGTGACCGCAAACGGTTTCTCTCCACCGTTTCCAACCATATACTGCGCACGCCACCGGTATAAGTTTGGTACCAGATTCCTCCTCTTTTATAAACTGCAGATTCCTGCTTTCCCCTCGCCGTATCAGCATCCATCGTTCCTGCTATACGCACTGTTAACCTGTTGTTTTCGACGAGTATGGCTTCATCTAACTCATAAGAAAAGGATGTGTTTCCACCTACGTGCACATCCTGCCCTTCTATGGTTTTTAGTGGTATCCCATTTAACCACACCTTCGTACTGTAACCACATGCACCGAACGTTAACTGAAACTGCAGGTGGGCGCATTTTTCATCGCCTGAAAGTTTTGGTAACGGAAATTCTCTCTCATACCACACAATAACTTTATCGTGCCATAACTTTTCATCCGGATAACTTTTCGACATGTGGTTTTCAACACTTCCTGGCCAATGTGCTTGTGCATTATATTGATGTGAAATATACCAGCGTTCATTGATTCCTTTATTCTCCGGATCCAGAGAAAAGTTCCAGATGCCATCCAGGAGTAAAAACGAATTGGGACGGATAACGGCACGCGGCAGGGGGTTAATGTATCCTTCTTCTTTGTCTTCTTGTTTTTTGGACTTTGTTAAACTATAGTTCGGATGGTTGACGTCTACACTCATGGTCTATGTGCTTGATTTTCATTGGTGTATAATTTGTTTTTTAACGGCGATGAAGCTATCATAAGCTTATTCATTGCTGTTTGTAAGCCGTAAGCTTATGATGGTTTCAAAAGTTCGATACTTGAAAACAATAACGTCTGGCTTTGGTTTTTCATTACTATATTATTTGTTTTCATAGGTGTTGAAGCGATCATCAGCGTATTTTACGCGATGAAAACGATGTTTTTATCCTGTAAATACGGTAAAAATTACCCGAACATAAAATCATCTCTATTGGTTTTTGTAAGCATGTATTTAATAAAATCTAAAGTTTATGAAAAATCTAAATCTATGCAGCGCACTACTGTTGTTTTTAAGTGTATCGCTGTTTCTGCAGTCCTGCGATGATGATGATGAGGTGGATTATAAAATGGACAACCAGGTGTTCGTTAACCAGGCCTCCAGCAGCAATAACTTTGAAATCGCTGCCGGAAATCTTGCCCAGACGAAAGGTGAGAGTGAGTTCGTGAAGCAATATGGTCAACACATGGTGTCGGACCATACTGTTGTCGGGGCTGAAATGGCAGCTCTGGCCACCCGAAAAGGATGGGTGGTTCCAGCACCAACGGATTTACAGTCTAAAGAAGAGGCACTGTTAAATACCCTGGACAGCGTCACCAATGAAACGTTTGATATGCAATTTGCCGAAATTATGATCGCTTCTCATCAGGATGCTGTGTCGTTGTTTGAGGAAGCTTCAGGTAGGGAAGGGGTGCGTGATGCAGAGCTAAGAGGTTTTGCCGGGAATAAATTGCCCGCTTTGAGAACTCACCTTGAAGAAGCAAGAACTTTGCAAACCCAACTGCAGGAATGATAAGGTGTAATAGATTTTGTATATTATTTCTTAATTTCATTTTTTAAATAAATAAATCCAATAGCGCCTACACCTTAAACAATTAACAAATGCCTGATACCATTAAATGGGGAATGATCGGTTGCGGAAATGTGACTGAAGTAAAAAGCGGACCAGCCTTCAACAAAGTACCCCATTCGATTTTATGGGCAGTGACAAGCCGGAGCCCGGAGAAGGCTGCAGATTATGCAAGGAGGCACCTGGTGCCAAAATGTTATGCCAGTGCAGAAGAACTTCTGGCAGATCCTGAAATTAATGCGGTTTACATTGCTACGCCACCGGATTCTCATGAATTTTATGCTATTGCCGCTATGAAAGCGGGCAAATCAGTTTATGTAGAAAAACCAATGGCTGTGGGTGCCGCCGCCTCAAAGAGAATGCTTGATGCTGCGCAACGCTATGGTGTAAAATTAACGGTAGCACATTACCGGAGAGAACAGCCGGTGTTCAGGAAAATCAAATCGCTGATTGACGAAAAAGCCATCGGAACTATTAAATTCATTACGCTGAATTATTTTCAACCAGCGCTTTCCGAAAAAGAAATGACTGAGCCTAAGAACCAATGGCGGGTCAATCCTGAGATTGCCGGAGGTGGTCTTTTTCATGATATTGCACCACATCAATTGGATATGATGCTTCATTTGTTTGGTCCGGTGGATGGGATCGCCGGAACTGCCCTGCAGCAAGCTGATCAATATGCTGCTGATGATATGGTTGCCGGCATTTTAAGGTTTGAAAATAAGGCTGTATTTACAGGTGCATGGTGCTTTTCAGCACCTCCAGTAGTCAGGAAAGACATTTGTGAAATAACAGGCACTGCGGGCCGGCTCTCTTTTTCATTTTTCGGGCAGCCGGTGATTGAAATAACTACTGGCGATACTACGCAGACCATCCGCTTTGATACGCTGCCACATGTGCAGCAACCCATGATCGAAGCTACTGTAAAGTATTTTTTAAATCAAAAACCCAATCCCTGCAGTGCAGAAATTGGGTTTCAGGTAATGAATATCATTGATAACTTTACACGTTCTCCAAGCCATATTGCTTCAGTACCTCTGTAGGTACTCCCGTCCACTTGTTTGGCGTGTTACCTACATAACCTAAGTCTTTTACCCCAATTTCACTGGTAAAAAAACCCGAAGCCGTAAGGTCTCTCATTTTATTAAAGAAGGCGACACCAGGTTCCATGCCTGGCTTCACCTTATTTGGATAGGCGATATCATCAATGATTTCAATCTGCTCCTTGGCTGAAGCATCTTTAAAGCTTTTTTTAAACCGGTTGAAACTATGAAGATCCAACCATTTTAAACCTCCACGCATAGGAACCTGGTGGGAAGGGATGTCTTTTACAATAAATTCTATAAAATCAGGTACTTTGGCATCTGAGGCGCTGCCCGATTGACCATCTTTGGGAATAATAATGTCTGCCAGTATGGTGATGGTGGCCATCTCATGGTCATTGAAAAATTTTGCCGCATGCAGACTTTTGTCACGTTCCACTTCAAACTTTTCTCTGCCAGCCTCAGGAACACCATCTTCTTTTACAGCTGTTTCATTTTTATCGGTGTCCGGTTTACAAGCCTGCAACAATACGCCGGTACTGATGGCGGTTAAACCAAGGGCCTTAAGCGATTCTCTTCTGTTCATGTCTATTCGGTTTAATTAGCTTAAGTTTAATTTTTTCTTTTGTGCAAGAATATATTCTGCTGTACGCATCGACAAGGCTAAAATAGTCCAAGTCGCATTTTTATCACCCTGCTGAACAAAAGGAGCTGCATCTACCACAAATAGATTTTTACAATCGTGCGCCTGGCAATATTTATTTAAAGCAGAGTTTTTCGGGTCATCACCCATCCTAACCGTACCCACTTCGTGGATGATCTTTCCTGGTGCTTCAAGTCCGTAATTGTTTTCAGCTCCATGAACCTTTGAAGTAACGATGCCACCCATGGCATGAAACAACTCCTGGAAGGTTTCCTGCATGTGTCTCGCCTGGTTAATTTCCTCTTTTGCCCACTTATAATGAAAACGTAACACTGGAATACCATATTTATCGACTACATCATTGTCAATTTCGCAATAATTAGTTTCTCTGGCAATAGCTGTACCCCGACCCGCCATTCCAATACCGGTACCGAAGAATCGTCTGTAATCATCTTTCAATCCGGCGCCATAACCTCCGGCTTCCTTCATATTACCATCTTTACCTGCTACCTTTCCGTTTCTGTTTTGGATGCCACCTCCAAAGCCATAAGAAGGCATTCCCATGCCACCTCCATATTCTATATGGTAACCCCTTGGGAAATCGAGGTTTTTATTGTCGAGCCACCATGGAGAATAAATATGTACACTACCCACGCCATCTTCATTATAACGTTTGCGATCCAATAGCTGTGGCAAGAAACCACTTAAGCTAGCACCAGTGGAGTCATGCAGGTATTTACCAACCACATTGCTGTTGTTAGCCAATCCGTTGGGATGGGCTGCAGATTTGGAATTGAGTAATAAGCGTGCAGATTCACAGGCGCTTGCACCAAGGATGACAACTTTACCACGGACCTGGTGTTCTTCAAGAGAATTTTTGTCAACGTAGGAGACCCCTGTTGCCAGGCCTGCTTTATCGGTTAAAACCTCTCTTACCATGGCATTGGTGATTACCGTTAAGTTACCTGTTTTTACTGCAGGAATTACCAGGCAGGAAGAGGCAGAGAAATCACCATACACTTTACAGCCTCTGCCACATTGCCCGCAATAGAAACACGGAGAACGGTCTTTATTGCCGGGTAAAGCTTCCGTAAGCACAGAACCCCTGCCAGGGATCACTTTTACGCCGGTTTTCTTCGCCGCTTTGGTGATAAACACTTCGTTTAGCCTGGGTTTCGGTGGTGCCATGAAAATGCCGTCAGGCTCATTTTCTATACCTTCAACAGTGCCATAGATACCTATTAGCCGGTCGACCTTATCGTAAAAAGGCTTTAGGTCCTGATAAGTGATTGGCCAGTCGTCGGTTAAACCATCCTTGCATTTAAAATCATCCGGGCCCATTCTTAGGGAAATACGACCCCAGTGATTTGTTCTTCCACCGAGCATCCGGGAACGGAACCATGCAAATTCAGTCCCAGCCTTTTGGGTGTAAGGCTCTCCATCAAGTTCCCAACCACCATAAGAGGCATCAAAATCACCAAAAGGGCGCACTGTACTGGCACCACGTCTGGGAGATTCCCATGGCCACTTGAGTTGATGGGCATCGACACGAGGGTCGAAATAAGCACCGGCCTCCAGCATCAACACCTTTTGACCCGCATTTGCCAGAACATAACCTGCCATACCACCTCCGGCACCCGAGCCTACAATGATGGCGTCATATTCTATATCTGAATTTTTTATTTGGAATTCGTTCATGTGATAAAACGGTTTATATAATATTTGCTAATGTAATTTACTATAAATAATAAATTACCGCTACTTTTTATTTAAATTGTTACTCAATAGTTCGCCCGATAAAAATTAGCGGCGACGGTATCAGCTAACCAAGATAGAAATCAAAATCAATTAATCACCATAATGATGATGGATATGCAATTAAAACGTGTACTCACCCCTTTCCTTTTTAACGGTTTAATACTTTTTGCCGCTTGTAATTCTTCAACGAAGCAAAGTAATGGTAAAGATAGTCTGCAACACGCAAGTGTTCCTGCAAACCTTAGTGCCAAAGCCTTTGAAAAGACAATTGACGGAAAGCAGGTGCAGCTGTATACCTTAACAAATAAAAATGGCGCAAAAGCAATGATCACCAACTATGGCGGCCGCCTGGTAAGTCTTCTTGTGCCCGACAGAAACCAGCAGTTAACTGATGTGGTCGCTGGTTTTAGTGATGTGCAAGGTTACCAGAAGTCTACTGAACCTTATTTTGGTGCAACCATCGGACGCTTTGGTAACCGGATTGCAAAAGGTAAATTCTCACTGGATGGAAAAAGCTATCAATTGTTCACCAACAATGGAAGTAATACGCTTCATGGTGGCAAGAAAGGCTTTCAGGATGTGGTTTGGGATGGGAAGAAAATTAACGAACAAACGTTGGAACTGTCTTATTTATCTAAAGACATGGAAGAAGGATTTCCTGGAAATCTACAGGTTAAAGTTGTTTATACTTTGGAAGATGATTACAGTTTGAAAATTACCTATGATGCCACAGTTGATGAAAATACGGTTGTAAATTTAACAAACCATGCCTTTTTTAACCTGAACGGTGCGGGCAGCGGTACAATTTTAAACCACCTGGTAAAAATTAATGCCAGTAGTTACACGCCGGTAGACAGCACCTTGATTCCTACGGGCAAAATAGAGCCGGTAAATGGAACGCCATTTGATTTTACAACTCCGAAAACCATAGGTGAACATATTGAGCGAGATGATGAACAATTGAAGTTCGGTAAAGGTTATGACCATAATTTTGTGCTCAACAAACATGCTGAGGATGAACCGGTAGCTATAGTGGCCGGCGATAAAACCGGTGTGGTGATGGAAGTTTTTACCGATCAGCCAGGTTTGCAGTTTTATAGCGGCAATTTTATGCAGGGTAAAAATAAGATGAAAGGAAACCGGACGGATGATTTCAGGACGGCCTTTGCGCTGGAAACACAACATTTCCCGGACTCGCCAAACCAACCCTCATTTCCTTCCACCGTATTAAAAGCGGGAGATACTTATCATACAGAAACGATATACAAATTTTCCGTAAAACCGTAAGGTAAGGTATGGTAAGAGGTTAATTTCTCTTCTTTTGCTGTCCAGGGGCAAAGGGTTTAGCAGATTTGGATCCTGTAGCTTTTTTTATTTGTCCGGGAGGTACTTTTCCGCTGTTACCTGCTGTTCTGGTCATGTAGCATGAACTGGTCATCATGACCAATGCCATTAATAGTATAGTATAAGTTCTCTTCATTAGGGTATATTTAATTCTAAGGGTATAAATTTAGTTAAAAGTATTCAAACCATCATGGCATCATGATGGTTTGAACGCTTATTGCTAATAACGTGCCAGCTTCTGCTTACTTCTCAATTGTTCCGTTTAATACTTTCAGCAGTTCTTCCGCAGCTTCTTCAGAGGAGCCTGGATTTTGACCAGTAATTAACAGACCATCTTTAATTACATAAGAGTGCCAGTCGGGTCCCTTACTATAAACGGCGCCTGATTTTTTCATTTCGTCTTCCAGTGAAAAGGGTACCACATCTGTTAATTTTACAGCCTCTTCTTCAGTGTTTGAAAAGCCTGTAATTAGTTTTCCTTTTGTCAAAGGATCACCATTTTCAGCTTTAACATTAATTAGTGCGCCAGGTGCATGGCACACCATGGTGACTGGTTTTCGCTGCTTGATAAATGCTTGTATCAATTGAATGGAATCGGTGTCAGTGGCCAGGTCCCATAGCGGCCCATGACCACCGGGATAAAATACGGCATCAAAAGCGCCGGCATCCACTTCGCTTAGTTGTACGGTTTGAGCCAGTTTTTCTTTCAAAGCCTGGTCATTGTCAAAACGCTGGGTAGCTGCTGTCTGGGCCTCCGGCGCCGTACTTTTTGGATCTATGGGCGGCTGTCCTCCTTTTGGGGATGCAATGGTGATTTCAACACCGGCATCAGCCAGTAAATAATAGGGCGCTGCAAATTCTTCTACCCAGAATCCCGTTTTTTCGCCGGTATCGCCAAGTTCACTATGCGAGGTTAAAACAAATAATACTTTCATGTGATTGTGGTTTGATTTTTAATAGTGATAAAGCCATCATAAGCTTATATTAATTCACCGCTTTATGTTGTTTGTTTAAAACAATGGGCTGCGCTGAAGGTTTCAATTATTCTGAAGCGGTCCGCCTTTTAAACTTGTACAACAGGTTTTAACTTTTACTTGTGTTATTTTGAACTGTACAACAGGTTCTTTACTTTTACTTGAATTATGGAAACTTCAAAAGATTTAAAGCTGGCTGTATTGATCGATGCAGACAATGTGCCTTATGCAAATGTGAAAGAGATGTTTGAAGAGATCGCTAAATACGGAACTCCGACTTTTAAAAGAATCTATGCGGACTGGACCAAACCAACAGTGTCGGGGTGGAAGAAGGTGCTTTTGGAGAATGCCATTACCCCAATTCAGCAATACAGTTATTCCACAGGTAAAAACGCTACGGATAGCGCACTCATCATTGATGCCATGGATATTTTATACACCGGCAAGGTCGATGGCTTTTGCATTGTTTCCAGCGACAGCGATTTTACCAGACTTGCCACGCGCCTCAGGGAAGCCGGAATGAAAGTCATTGGTATTGGGGAAAAGAAAACCTTGATCCCTTTTATTACGGCATGTGATAAATTTATTTACATGGAGATTTTAAAGTCCGATTCTGAAATTGAAGAAGAGGAGGATGTTAAAAAACCTTCCAGAAATAAACCGAAACAAGAAAAGAAGCCGCTTAACAAGATTGACCCTAAAGTGATCAGGTTGTTTACCGACAGTATTTCTGACCTGGCCGATGAAAATGGCTGGGCATTTTTAGGTGAACTAGGGAATTTACTGTTGAAAAAGAAACCTGACTTCGATCCCAGAAACTATGGCTTTACAAAAATGCTTCCCTTGTTAAAAAGTATTAACCGTTTTGAGATTGATGAGCGGGATACCGGTAAAAATAATATTAAACACATTTACGTGCGCAGGAAGTAAAGAATTCATTTTGATCTGATGGTATGGAACCTTAACTTTAATTAACAGAATTGTTTATTTAAAGGTTCTTTACATCCAATCAAATGAAAAAATCATTCGCATTCGTGATCGTTGCTTTAGCAACGAGCACATTATTTTCGCAATCAACAATTGCACAAACTACCTGGAATGCAGACCCGATGCATTCAAAATTAGCCTTCAGTACCACTCACCTCGGTATTTCTGATATTGATGGCTCGTTCAACAAGTTTACAGCTTCGGCCAAAACTAACAAGGCCGATTTTAGCGATGCTGTGTTTGACCTTTCTGTTGATGTTAGTACCATCAATACCTTGGTAGAAATGAGAGACAAGCATTTAAGAAGTGCCGACTTTTTTGAAGTTGAAAAGTTTCCGACGATGACTTACAAAAGTAATGGCATTAAGAAGATTGGAGAAAATAAGTACCAGCTTACAGGCGATCTTACCCTTCATGGGGTTACAAAGCCAGTTACCATGGATCTTTGGTACAGGGGAACAATTGTTAACCCTCAAACAAAAGCAAATACGGCTGGTTTCCAGTTAACAGGTACGATTAAACGTTCTGACTTCGGTATAGGACCTAAGTTTGCTCCGCCGATGATCAGCGATGAAGTGAAGATCAAAGCTGACGGAGAATTTAAACAAAAATAGCCGAACAAAATCTCATTTTTTAAGTTTGTATAGTATATTAATTAAGATCACTAATTTATATATGTACAAGCTTAAAATCATTTCTTCTTCTGTTCGTCCTGGTCGGAAAGGCCCGGTTGTTGCAGACTGGATCGCCGAGCAGGCCAGACAAAACGGTAATTTTGATGTTGAAATAGTAGATCTGGGCGAAGTTAATCTTCCTATGATGAATGAACCAAATCATCCGTCGTTAAGAAAGTATGAACATGAGCACACCAAACAATGGAGTGCTAAAATTGCTGATGCGGAGGCATTTATTTTTGTGACTGCAGAATATGACTTTAATTATCCTGCACCGTTAAGAAATGCGTTGGAATACCTCTACCAGGAATGGGGCTATAAAGCTGCAGGACTGGTGAGCTACGGTGGTATTTCCGGTGGTACCCGTGCCGCCAATAGTTTGAAGGCAGATTTATCTACCTTTAAAATTGTTCCCCTGTACGAGGCGGTTAACTTCCCTTTTTTTCAGCAGTATATCAACGACCAAAATGTATTTATGGGAAATGATAGTGCTGTAAAATCGGCTGGTAATATGTTGAAAGAACTTGTCAGGTGGACAAAGGGCTTAAAAAGTATAAGAGAAGATCAGGGCTGATTCCTGAAACAGAAATCCCTTGATCAATTGCTAAATAATAAATAATTATGAGAGTTATTAAGCGTATTCACAGTGCAGTAAGTGCTCCTATATCAGATTTAATAACCTATAGGGCTTTACCAACAAAATCTATCGAGCACATTGACCCATTTTTATTTCTTAACCACCACGGTTTCCAGGTATATCCTGAACACAACCGGGGTTTGCCATTCGGGCCACATCCGCACCGTGGTTTTGAAACAGTCACCTTTATCCTACAAGGTGATCTGGCCCATAAGGATAACAGTGGCGCTGAAAGCGTAATTAATGCCGGGGGCGTTCAATGGATGACTGCAGGAAAGGGTTTAATTCATGCAGAAGTGTCTTCCAAAACATTCATGGAAAAGGGCGGTAACCTGGAGATCCTGCAGCTGTGGGTAAACCTGCCTTCAAAACACAAAATGACAACACCTGCTTATAAGGGCATGCAAAAGAATGAAATCCCTACTTTTGAACTGGATGAGGGTAAGGTGACCCTGAACTTAGTGTCCGGAACATGGAATGGCATGAAAGGGGCCTTCCAAACCCTTACCGACATCACCTTGGGTACACTCGTTATGCGTAAAGGTGGTGTTTACCAAACTTCGATTTCGCCCGACAGGAATATTTTCTTTTATGTGGTTAAAGGTACAGTGAAAGTGAATGGACAGGAAGCAAGCATGCACGACCTGGTGGAGTTTAATGCGGAAGGTAAATTGTTGCAAATTGAAGCCATTGAAGACAGCTTTCTATTGCTCGGCCATGCTGTACCATTTAAGGAACCCATTTTAGCTCATGGTCCTTTTGTGATGAATACCATGGAGGAAATCCACCAGGCATATGATGATTATAATAAAGGCTTGTTTGGTGTTTGGAAGGTATAAAAAGCTTAATGATTAAAGATTTCTTCTTTAATTGTTTTCTTAAAACCCTGAGGGGTTTCTCCAGTCATTTTTTTGAAGAAACGGCTGAAATAGGAGTGTTCTTCGAAACCTAACTTATTGGCGATTTCTTTAACACTTAGTTTTCCAATATAGATTTCATGCTTCGCTTCTATAATCAGCCGTTCCTGGATGATCTGGTTGATCGTCTTGTTTAACTTTTGTTTTAAAATCTGGTTCAGCCGTTTAGCGGTGATATTTAGTTTTTCCGCATAAAAATCCACTCCTTTCTCCGTGTCATAATGCCCTTCTAAGATCAGGAAAAACTGATAGATTCTTTTCTCATTCAGGTCGGGATGGGTAAATTCCTGTTCATTCGACTGTATCAGCTTTAACAGGAAGCCTTTTAATAAGGTAGCCAGGAGCAAAAAATGCTGATCTTCTTTATGGTATTCCTTTAACAGCACTTCATAGATCCCTTGCAGGATTTCCATTGCTTCCTGGTTTACGTTTACAGTAGAAAATTCTCCTTCCCTGTTAAAAAGCTTAAAAACATCCAGTGAAAACTCATTGAGGTTATAATTCAGCATGGTCAGGTTAAAGGCAATTAACACTCCTTTTTCGTCAAACTTATTTAAACGGTAAGCTCTGAATGGCGGGATCAGGTACATGGTCTTTTCGTTGTTTATCCAAAGGATCTCAAAATATTCTTCCCGCTTCGGGCTCCTGAGGTAATTCTTAGGGCAGTTTCGAAGTTCGGTAATATATAAAGCATTTTTTTTCTTGATTTCCATTTTGTCCCAGCTTACTAGCCTTATGTGTATCGTTATAATGGCCTATCTATCTAACTTTGTAATCAGTTGCAATGCACAATTGCAGCATATATTATTAATTTAAATATAAGAATTATGAGTATAGTTAAAAAGCCATCTTTCAAAGCGAAGTACGATAATTTTATTGGAGGAAAATTTGTCCCACCTGTAAAAGGAGAATATTTTGACAACATATCACCAATTGACGGTAAGGTATTTGCGCAAGCAGCAAAATCTACCAAAGAAGATATAGAACTGGCATTGGATGCCGCACACCAGGCATTACCTGCCTGGAGCAAGACTTCTGCTAAAGATAGAAGTAATTTGTTGTTGAAAATTGCACAGACCATAGAGGATAATGCAGAGTACCTGGCTACCGTTGAAACTATTGATAATGGTAAGCCGATCAGAGAAAACCGTGCCGCTGATATCCCTTTAATCATTGATCACTTCCGTTATTTCGCGGGTGTAATCCGTGCTGAAGAAGGAAGTATTGCCGAGCATGATGAACACACGGTGAGTATTGTTCTTCATGAACCTATTGGTGTTGTCGGACAAATTATTCCGTGGAATTTCCCGTTGCTTATGGCAACCTGGAAAATTGCACCGGCATTGGCTGCAGGAAACTGTACCATTGTTAAACCTGCAGAACAAACACCCGTAAGTATTATCATCCTGATGGAATTAATCCAGGATATTTTGCCTGCAGGGGTATTAAACGTAGTTAACGGCTTTGGTGCAGAGGCTGGAAAAGCTTTGGCAACTTCCCCAAGGATCAATAAGCTTTCCTTTACAGGTTCTACAGCAACCGGCCGATTGATTATGCAATATGCAACGGAAAACGTTATTCCTTCTACGATGGAACTGGGTGGTAAATCTCCAAACATTTTCTTCCCTTCCATTTTAGATGCTGATGATGAGTTCTTTGATAAGGCTTTAGAAGGTGCTGTCATGTTCGCCCTCAACTCAGGAGAAATTTGTACCGCACCGACCAGAATTCTGGTTCACGAAAGTATATCGGATGAATTTACAGCAAGGGTAATTGAGCGTGTAAAAGCCATCAAATCTGGTAACCCACTGGATCCCGAAACAATGATTGGCGCACAGGTATCAAAAGCACAATATGACAAGATCCTTAACTACATCAAAATTGGTGTGGAAGAAGGCGCAGAAGTGCTGGTTGGCGGTGCTTTACAAACGCACGATGGTGACACAAAAGGCGGCTATTACATTCAGCCAACTATTTTAAAGGGCCACAATAAAATGCGTGTGTTCCAGGAAGAGATATTCGGACCGGTAGTTTGTTTAACCACTTTTAAAACGACTGAAGAAGCTATCGAAATAGCCAACGACACTATTTATGGCTTAGGTGCCGGGGTATGGACCCGTGATGCACATGAATTGTACCAGGTGCCAAGGGCAATTAAAGCCGGTCGTGTATGGGTAAATCAATACCACACTTATCCTGCTCACGCTCCGTTTGGTGGGTACAAACAATCTGGCTTTGGCAGGGAAAACCATAAAATGATGCTGGATCACTATCGTCAAACCAAGAACATGTTAATCTCCTACGATAAGAAAAAGCAGGGTTTCTTTTAGGTGTTATCTCTAAGTGTATAGTAATCACAAATTTCAAATTAAATAGAGATCTCTCAAATCTCTTTTAAACATAAACTTTAATACAATGGGAACTTCAAGAAGAAAATTCTTATCAAATGCCTCGATTTCAACATTAGGCGTCCTGACTGCTTCTTCAGCTATGGGTACATTAATTCCACAAGACAGTAAAGCAGCGACTATAATCGCAGATCCAATAGGAGCGGAAAATAAAAATACGGGTAATGCAGTACCAAGGCGACTGGCCGTAATCACCGGCGCCGCGAGAGGAATGGGGCGTGCTTTTAGCGTTACGTTAGCTAAAAATGGTATCGACATTTTTGGGATTGACATTTTAGGGGGAGTAACCCCCGGGTTAGATTATAAACTCGCTACAGCAGCGGATATTTTGGAAACCAAAAAGTTGGTGGAAGCACAAGGTGCAAAATTTTCCTATGCAAAGGCTGATGTTAGAAACCTGTCTGAGCTTGAAAAAATAGCCACACAGTTAAAAGCCAGCCACGGCTCTGTCGATATCATCGTGGCTAATGCCGGAATCCAGCAACTTAGTGCTTTTATGGAATCGACAACAGAAAACTGGAACGATATGCTAGATGTGAACGTATTGGGTGTGGCACATACCTTAAAAGCATTCCTGCCACTCATGATCCCTAAGAAGACTGGGAAAGTCGTTGTCGTATCTTCAACGCAAGGTATGCGTGGTATGTGGAATGGCGCAGCCTATTCCGCTTCAAAATGGGCGGTTATAGGCCTTGTGAAATCTGTTGCGATGGAAATGGGCGTGCATCGTATCAACGTGAATGCTGTTGTCCCAGGGTTGATCGACACCCCAATGTTCCGCAATCAGAAGCGTTGGCAGATAGCGATGGGGGGTGGTTATGAAAATAAAGAGGTTTCTGAAGAATTACTCAGTAAGACGCTTTCAGGAAAAGATACTTTGGGATTGCCATGGCTGACTCCTGAACATGTTGCTCCAGTAGTTGGGTTTTTAACCTCATCCGGGGCAGATGCGGTAACAGGTGCTGTTTATGATGCAGCTAGTGGAACTAGCACATCGTATAGCTCATAATTTAATTTTTTAAAACAAATAGCGTCTTAAACGTTGAAATAAGGGATTTTTTTACTTCAGAGTTTACCTTTGAAGTAAAAAAATCCCTTTCTCCATGGTAAATATAACGTCGATAAGGATTGAACGAAATTTATACACCATCGCTCATGGTAGCTTCATCACCGTTAAAAACAATTTATATACCGATGAAAAAGATTATTGCAACAGAAAAAGCAACCGCTGTGATCACGCAGCTTAAAGAAAAGAAAGGGGAACTGATGTTTTACATGAGTGGGGGATGCTGTGAAGGTTCTCAGCCCATGTGTTATGAAAAAGGGGAGTTCTACACAGGCTCAAACGCTGTTTTGTTTGGAGAAGTAGAAGGTTGTGAATTTTACCTCAGTGCAGATCAACATTCATATTACCAATATTCACAAATTATCCTGGATGCTGAACCCGGAATGGGAGGCGGTTTCTCCTTAGAAAGCCTGTTGGGTATGTGTTTTACCATCAGTTCAAAACTTATTGAAGCAGAAAAAAGCACATCATCACAGTAAAAATAGAACAAATAGCATGTAGAAGCTGGAAAATAGATGGTTTAATAATACATTTATGAAGTATTGAATCAGAAATGGATAAAAAAGATTATGATGCCATTGTGGTAGGTTCCGGACCCAACGGACTTTCAGCCGCCATCGCCATACAGCAGCAGGGCTTATCTGTATTGCTGTTAGAAGGCAAGAAAGAAATAGGCGGTGGCCTGCGCTCAGCAGAAATTACTTTGCCAGGCTTTGTCCACGATATCTGTTCAGCGGTTCACCCGATGGCGGCGGCTTCCCCGTTTTTCAAAACCTTGCCGCTAGCTGCCCACGGACTTGAGTATATTTATCCGGAAATTGCTGCGGCACATCCTTTTGATGACGGCACAGCAGCTATCCTCACCAAATCAGTTCAGGAAACAGCAGCTTCATTGGGTGCCGACCAATATGCCTATCTGAATTTCATGCTGCCGATTTTACAAGACTGGCCAAAAATAAGTCAGGATATACTAGGCCCTCTTTTAAGTATACCTGCACATCCTTTAGCGATGGCAAAATTTGGTATGAAAGCAATGACTTCTGCCTTATCGCTTGCCAACAGGTTCAGTACTAAAGAGGGGAAGGGCTTGTGGGCGGGCATGGCGGCACATTCCATGCAGCCGCTTTCCAATATGACCACCTCAGCCATTGGGATGGTACTCCTCGCAGCGGGACATATCGAAGGATGGCCAATACCAAAGGGAGGTTCCCAGCAAATTGCCAATGCCCTGGCTTCCTATTTCACCTCCCTCGGCGGAGAAATTCAAACTGACTTTTATGTTAAATCGCTCAAGGATCTCCCTTCAGCACGTGCGGTGTTGTTTGATGTGACTCCGCGACAGCTGCTGCAGATTGCCGGGCACCGTTTTTCCTCCATCTATAAATGGCAACTGGAGAAATACCGTTATGGAATGGGTGTATTTAAAATAGACTGGGCATTGGATGCCCCTGTGCCATTTACCGCCGCACAAGCAAGAAATGCGGGAACGGTACACCTGGGTAATTCCCTTGAAGAAATAGCTTCCGGTGAATATGCTTCCTCCATAGGGGCAGTGCCTGAAAAGCCTTTTGTATTGTTAGCTCAGCAAAGTTTGTTCGATGCTACCCGTGCTCCCGCAGGTAAACATTCCGCCTGGGCCTATTGTCATGTGCCTCATGGTTCTAAAGCGGATATGACCGATATCATCGAAAAACAGGTAGAGCGTTTTGCACCAGGTTTTAAACAGCGCATATTAGCGAAACATACTTTTAATCCGGCACAAATGGAAGCTTATAATCCAAATTACATAGGAGGTGATATCAACGGCGGAATCATTGATATTGGCCAGATTTTTAACAGGCCTGCCCTCGGACTTTCACCTTATGGGACGTCAGCAAAAGGTCTTTACATCTGTTCAGCCTCAACGCCGCCAGGTGGTGGTGTTCATGGTATGTGTGGTTATCATGCTGCAAAAAAAGCCCTTTCAGAAGTTTTTAATTTAAATATATCACCTTTAAGCACGCTTTGATATATTTACCTTTCTATTAATTTAATGCTAATCTTTCTATTAATTTAACTATTTTAAACAACCTCTTTATTCGAACATGTCATCAACCACGACTAAACTTACCCTGCACGAAGACTGGACTGTAGTCATCTTAGGTTTTACTACTATTCTTTTGGCCATTGTAGGCTTCATCGTTTTTATACCTGCTTTTAACTGGAGCAACAGCACTGATTTATATGCCAATGTATTCGCGACAGGAAACCTCCAAGCTGTAGGTTTGCAATTTTTGCTGGTGCTGCTCATCGCCGGTTTAGGTGCCCTGCTTACCGGAAAGCCCTTAAAGCATTTTATCATCGTTTTCCCGGTGGTGTATGTCATTACACTCTTTGCTTTATTATTGGCAGGGAATTCACAAATTAAAAACCTGAACCTGGAAGCCGTCATCTTTAGTCTTTCCCTTGGCCTGCTCATTGGTAACCTTTTTAAATTACCCGATTGGTTCCGTGCAACGCTGGCAACAGAATTGTACGTAAAAATAGGCCTGATTTTATTAGGTACCAGCATTATCTTTGCGGATGTGCTTAAAGCGGGTTCCTTAGGCTTGCTTCAGGCCCTCATTGTTGTGCTTTCTGTCTGGTATTTCGCTTTCTGGCTGTGCCGTAAGCTAAAAGTTGATGATGAGCTGACCATGATGATCTCCAGTGCAGTTTCCATCTGCGGGGTTTCAGCTGCAATTGCTACTTCAGGGGCGATCAAAGGAGATGCAAAAAAGCTTTCTACGGTTATTTCCATGGTGCTGATTACCGCCATTCCGATGATGATCTTTATGCCTTACATTGCCAATTATTTCAACTTCCCACAAGAAGTGACAGGTGCATGGCTGGGGGGCAGTATTGATACCACAGGTGCAGTGGTAGCTTCTGGGTCCCTGGTAGGGGAAACCGCCTTGAAGATCAGTACGATTGTTAAATTTTCCCAAAATGTGCTTTTAGGTATCGCCGCTTTTGCGATTTCTATTTACTGGACGTATACCAATCACCCGAATGGTGCGGATAAGGATAAAAAGCCAACATTGGGTATCATTTGGGAGCGTTTCCCCAAATTTGTATTGGGTTTTGTCGCCGCTTCTTTACTGTTCTCTTTTGTTTTATCTCCCGAAGTTACTGCCGGTGCAAAAAGCGGTCTGAAAAGCCTGCAGGGACTATGGTTTGCTTTAGCGTTTACGAGTATTGGTTTGGAAACCCGATTTTCGGAGCTTTTTAACAAGGACTCGAAAAAGCCACTTTATGCATTTCTAATTGCACAAGGATTTAATATCATCGTGACGTTGATTATCGCCTTTTTATTATTTGGATAATTTTTAGGGTTATGAGCAGCTCTCTTGACGTATTACTGATTATTTAAGAGTAATTAACATAGTGTGTGAATAAATAAATTAAAAGTATTGGTTTTAATGCTTTAGATTCAATTTTAATCACGGATGGAATTAATTGTTAACCTTTAAATAATACATTTTAAAATATAGAAGCGACAGTAATACAGGGAAGCCGAAAACTGTATAGAGTAGGCCCTAAAATAACCAGATAATTATGGAAATTTCAGAAGTACAACAATTAGGTAGTTATTACCGGGTATTTGATGCCCGAGGGAAAAAAGTCTCTGAATTAGGTAAATCTAATGGTGCATTACGTGGAATTGGTTCAGGATTTTTTGTTGTAGAAAAAGGGAGCTATTATATTACCTATGATGCAAAATGCAGGAAAATAGCCGAGGTAGGCGCATTCGAGGGTGAATTCCGAAATACATCGGGTGCGACGTTTAGTTTGAAAAATGGAAATAGCATCATTTCCTATGATGTGCGCTGCAGAAAGGTGGCTGAGCGAACGGCTTAAGCTACCCTGTTTTAATCTTCAGGCCGCTCTTTTGAGTCGGCCATCTTGACTATTTTGGGTATATAAATGCCCAAAACCCATGGCCCTTCTCCATATGAGCGAGCGCATTTTTAGCGATGTTTTCTTTCCGGTAAATGGGGAAAGAAGGAATATAACTCATGCTTGTAACTGCTGCATGTTAAACGTACAGCAGTTACAAGGTGTTTGCTTAGTTATTGACGACAGACAAGGTGGCCAGGATGAGCTTCTCCATCGCTGTGAACCTTTTCTTGTGTTGGAAAGAAGTGCTGATGACTGGCAATTTTTCCTTTACGACCGTTATCTTCTTGAGATTGGTTACCGTATCAAAAGGGACTATTAAACTTCGCCCCATGTCTGTAATCAAAATGATCCAGTGTTGTCCATGATGCCTGTAAGTCCTGCCCATGATTTCCCGATCCCTGTAAAGACCCGTGACCCATATCGCATTGATGAATTTTTTCTTCGGTTGTGCTCCCATAATAGTTTTTTATATGATACAATAGAAAAGTAAGTTACTGGGTGGATGTATATGGGCTCATTGCAATGTCAAACCGTTACACTGGTAACGGTTTGCTGTTCATTGCCGGGGGAGCGCTTAATGATCTGGGAAATTGCTTTTCCATACATTAAGTATATTTTTAATATAATTGTTAACTCATTGTTTTCACAATTATATTTAAAATTTTCCTTAGAGTTGCAAATGATTTTTTGCACTTTGCCATTAAATGGCAATGATGAAACAATTAGATCGGTTGAAGTATATTTATCTGGAACTTAACGTTGCTCCGCAAACCATTGAATCTCTGCAAGGTAGCTTAAAAAGTTTAGCCATTTCAGTTAGCAAAAGGCAATTATACCGTGATTTAAATGATGTTGGTATTTATTTTCTAAAGGATAGTGAACGTTTAGAGCAAAGAAATTTAGAACATAATAGGAAAGTCTGGCTTATCAATAAGTATACCGATGCAACACCCATAGACAATTTTGACATAGATACCTATCTGCTTGGAAAAGCAACCCTACCCATTGGAATTTCCAAAGGCCGGTTAGCATCTATTCAGAAGATCCAATCCTTGTTAGCCAGTCATTTAAGTAACAGTAAAATTGAACATAATGCCAACTGGGATGGTAACACACTGATGGGCACCAATTTTCATGAAATTACTTATGGAGAGGATTTTCAGGTTAAATTAAATGAATTCATCTGGGCAAGCTCTAACCGGCGAAGCATGGAAATCATTTCCTACGGCGGTGATTCGATATCCTTAAATCAATTACTGCAATTTCCCTTCAAATTTAATCCTGTTAAAATTATTTACCATAGGGGTTGTTTTTTTGTTGCCGGAACAATTGCCGCCACCAGGCAGTGTATCGTTTTTGATATTTATCAAATCCTTAGTCACAGGTTAACCAATGATAAATTCCCTGTTAAAGAACACTTGGCGATAGTTGAGGATAACCTGGAAAACCGGTTCGGACTGACGAACAATTCAGATGAAAAAAATTACATGGTTGTGCTTGAATTTAATGCCGTTAGGGGGAACTACATCCGGCACTTTTTCTGGCACCATTCTCAGAAATTCGAAGAATTACCAGGCGGAGACTGGAAACTCACACTACGTTGTGGCATCAACAGGGAATTGTTAGGCTGGATATATCAGTGGATGGCAGATGTGAAGATACTTGAGCCCAGGTTATTAAAAGATATTTATGCGCAGCAATTAAAACTGATCCGGAAAGCGCAGCAGCATGATAGATAGTCTCAATCAGTGTGCAATCATTGAGAAATCTCCACAATCTTGATGCACAATTTCTTTTTTCGCATTGCTTCAAAATGAAATATAATTAGCTTTAAACTATTAGAAAGATTTTGTCATGTCCATTAACCCACAATCACATGCCGAAAAAAATTACTTTATTTCTGTTATTAAGCTTTTTTATTTCTGTCAGCTGTACTAAAGAAACCAAAGAAAAGCAAGTCACAGCAGTGAACGAAGCACCGTTTCAGGCCATTTTAGATCAAAAGAGCAAATCTTACCAGACAAAGAGGTCAGGGAAGGAATATGGCTTCGGATTGTATATCAAAGGGGAGCACCTGGATTTATATGTTTCAGCAGGTCTGCCGGATGGGAATCCAGAAAATATTCATTTCCGGGGTGGCAGTTCCACCAAATCATTTATTTCGGCCGCTATCTTCAAACTTCAGCAATCAGGAAAACTTCATATTGATGACCGCCTTGTTGATTTAATTCCAGGCACCAACGAACCTTACTTGCCTAATACACCGTCATATGCGGTTCCTTATAAAGATTTGATTACCATCAGACAATTGCTCAACCACAGGGCCGGGATTTTCGATGTGACCAATACGCCGATTTTATCTACCGTTGATGCGCCATACGCAGGAGAGAATTATGTAAATTACCTGCAGGGGGTAAAAGGTCAGCTGCACACTTTTACTTTTGAGGAAATGATTTCGGTGGTGGCAAAGCACAAACTAAGTTATTTTGTGCCCAATACAGCCTTTCATTATTCAAATACGGGTTACAACCTGCTAGCGGTGATCATCAGGCGGGTATCGGGGGCACCACTTCACCAGTTTCTGCAGGAAGAATTTCATGCCCTTGGCATGAAAGATACTTTTTTCCCTCCATATAGTCTTGATAATGTTGCTTCTGCGATGTCGGAAGGCAATATTGTGACTACGCCAAAGGATTTAAGTACTTGGGCTTTCCATTTATACGCTTCCAAAAAAGTAGTCAATAAGCAGCACCTGAAAGAAATGATCGCAAACATACCAACAAATGAGCAGCATGTAATTTATGGATCTGGAGGTGCCGTTCCGGCATACATCAGCACCATGCATTATCATCAGCCTACTAAAAAGACCTATCTGGTTTTCAGTACTTTCTATAACGATGATGATTTTAAACAACAGGCGGATGATATGGATGCCATCATCAGCGCTGCGATAAAGGAAGTGGAAATGAAGTCCCTTTAGCCGATTGCCGATTATAATTTCTAATTTCGGCAATCTGACTAAAACACCAACCCATTTTGAGAAAATTATTGCTGTTCCTGCTGGTAATCGCCAGTTTCCATTGTTATGCACAAAAAGTTTCCGTTTGTTCCTGGAATATTAAAGACTTCGGTAAATCCAAAAGCAATGAAACCATTGAAAT
Organism: Pedobacter immunditicola; assembly: GCF_037482985.1. NCBI lineage: Bacteria > Pseudomonadati > Bacteroidota > Sphingobacteriia > Sphingobacteriales > Sphingobacteriaceae > Pedobacter > Pedobacter immunditicola. Next base: position 209,381 of record NZ_JBBHKC010000006.1, read on the forward strand.
CATTGCGAAAACATTGAAATCATTTGATATCATCGCTATCCAGGAGGTCGTTGCAGGCTACGGTGGTCCGCAGGCTGTAGCAAAGCTGGCAGATGAGTTGAACAGAACCGGCGCGAAATGGGATTATGTCATCAGCAATGCCACATCAGGTTCGGCCTACAAATCTGAACGCTATGCTTTTATCTGGAAAACAAGTAAGGTTAAAAAAGTAGGAACGCCATGGCTCGAAAATAAATATGGCCTGCTCATCGATAGAGAACCCTTTTACTGCCGGTTTAAGGTCGCCAACAAAACTTTCACCCTGGTATCTTATCATGCCATCACCAAATCCAAACAGCCCGAAACAGAAATAAAGTATTTTAAATTCCTGCCGGCCTTGTATCCAATGGATAACCTCATTTTTTGCGGCGATTTTAACATTCCTCAATCGCATTCTGTGTTCTTCCCTTTACGCAAAATGGGCTATATTCCTTCGATGGTCAATCAAAAAACTTCTTTGCGACAAAAGTGCATCAATAACGATTGTCTGGCCTCAGAATACGACAATTTCTTCTTTAATCCCTCCAGCGTTAACCTGATCAGTGCCGGGATACTCCATTTTTATAAACAGTTTGATAATCTAAAGGTGGCAAGAACAGTATCTGATCATGTACCCGTGTTTTTTAACTTTTCGTTGTAACAATGAAGACAATATTCTACCTTGCAGTAAAAAAACATGCTCTCTTATGTATAAATACCTGCTGTTACTTTATATTTCAAGTATCGGTTTAACTGCTGCTGCACAACGACAAAACACTTACTTTTTTAATAAAAATAATGGACTGGTAAAGGAAAAGGATAGTGCTTTCTATGTACGTATTGTTCAGGAGCCTGCTCCGGAAAATCCTCAGGTTTATATTGTCAATGAATTCTATGTGTTGGATGGTGCTAAAAAGAGCACTGGATTTTCCAGTAAAACCGAACCCATATCATACGAAGGTAAATATGTATCCTATTTCCAAAATGGGAATAAGAGAAGCATCATAAATTTCAAGAATGGAGAGCGGGTGGATACATTGACCTACTTTTATCCGAATGGTCATATTTTTTACCAATTTGTACATCACTATAATCCCTCATCAAAGGAAACCCTCATTTATGTCAAAAGCGTTAAGGATTCAACCGGAAAAGATCTTGTAGTTGAAGGTAACGGAAAAGCGATCTTCTATGATGAGCAGTTTGATGTCATTACCGGCAGGGGGAATATAAAGAATGGTGCTTATGATGGAATTTGGACAGGTTATTTGCCTGACGAGAAATTGTCTTATAAAGATACTTATGTGGAGGGCCAACTCATTTCTGGCGAAAGTAAGGACGAGCAAAATAAGATTTATCTTTATACCAACATAAAAATTCTTCCAGAGTTTAAAGGTGGGATGAATGCATTTTATGAATTCCTTAATAAAAATCTAACTTATCCAAGATCTATGCTTGAGATGGGTATTTCGGGGAAAGTGGTCTTACAATTTACTGTAAAAACTGACGGAAAACTAAGTGATATAAAAGTTGTGAATAATGCGGAGCAAAATTTTGCAATAGAGGCTTTAAGAACTTTAAAACTATCGCCCGATTGGACGCCTGCTCAAGTAAGAGGTAAACTGGTTGATATGCTTTTTAATCTTCCTATAGTTTTTAACGTGCCGGAAGAAAAGCCTAAGCGTAAGAAAGGTCGTAATTGATGATGATGCACATAAAAACAATAAGCTTTGCGTTAGTTTTTCTTGTTGCAATGGGCGTTCATCCCATTGCTGCCCAGGTAATTCCAACACCAAAAGAACATTTCGGTTTCGATATTGGAGCTGATTACAGCCTCGCCAATTATACGCAGGCGGAGGCCTATTTTAAAAAACTGGCAAAAATCTCTGACCGGGTATTGCTGCGGGAAATTGGCAAAACAGAGGAAGGACGAAGCCAGTATATAATGGTCATTTCTGCTCCTGCCAATCTTAAAAAAATTGACCGCTTTAAAGAGATCTCACAGAAACTGGCAAGGGCAGAAAATCTGACTGACGCTGTGGCAGCTAAACTAGCTAAAGATGGTAAACCCGTGGTATGGATTGACGGTGGTTTACATGCCAATGAAACGGTTGCAACCCAGCAGCTGATCGAACTTTATTATCAATTGCTGAGCAGGAAAGATACAGAAACCATGCGCATTCTTGATGATGTGATCATTCTGCTGTCGCAGGTAAATCCCGACGGACAAGAGCTGATGTCGGATTGGTACATGAAGGATAAGGATCCTGCAAAACGCAATATGAATATTCCCCGCTTGTACCAGAAGTATATTGGTCATGATAACAACCGTGATTTCTACATGAACAACATGAAAGAAAGCACCAACATCTCCAGACAACAATATATCGAGTGGATGCCACAAATTGTCTATAACCATCACCAGACTTCTCCGGCAGGTGCAGTGGTGGCGGGCCCTCCGTACCGTGACCCCTTTAATTTTGTTTATGACCCACTATTGATCACCGGTATTGATGGTGTTGCCGCTTCCATGATCAACAGACTGAATGCAGAAGGCAAACCGGGCTATACCAGGTTGTCTGGTTCTGTCTATTCCACCTGGTGGAACGGGGGATTAAGGACAACGCCATACTTTCATAACATGATTGGCATCCTCACCGAAATTACCGGGAACCCGGCACCATCTGAAATCCCATTGGTACCGGAAAGACTGGTGCCTGATAATGCAACACCTTTTCCTGTAACGCCGCAGAAATGGAACTTCCGAAAGTCAATCGATTACTCCATTTCCTTGAGCTACGGCATACTTGACTATGCCAGTCGCCAGGGCGACCAGCTCTTGTATAATATCTATGTGATGGGAAGAAATGCCATTCAGAAAGGTAATCAGGATACCTGGACTTTGTCGCCGAAACATATCGCCAATATTCAGACTGCTTTTGATAACGATAAGCAAGCAGGACTGCTTAAAGACAGCACCGGAAGAAATGTAACCGTTATTCCTATGAAATACTATGATGCGGTTTTGAAAAATCGAGCTCACCTTGATGCCAGGGCCTATATCATTCCTGCCGATCAGGCTGATTTTCCAACGGCTGTGAAATTTATCAACGCCTTGATAAAATCAGGAATCTTAGTGCACCAGGCTACTGCAGACTTTGATGTGGAAGGGAAATCATACCCTGCAGGGTCTTATGTGGTGAAAACCAACCAGGCTTTCAGGCCACATGTGATGGATATGTTTGAGCCACAGGACCATCCCAATGATTTCCAGTATCCGGGTGGGCCGCCTGTGCGGCCTTATGATGCCGCAGGATGGACATTGGCTTTTCAGATGGGTGTTGCTTTCGACAGGATCGTTAAGGGTTTTGAAGGGCCATTTGAAGCCATCGGCTACGGTCAATTACAAATCCCGCCGGCGAAAAATGTAGCCTCCTCTGCTACTGGTTATTTATTAAATACCACGGTAAATAATTCTTTCATTGTGGTAAACGACCTGTTAAAGGCTGGAATTAATGTGCAGCGGTTAACAAAAGCTATTGGTGATCTACCTGCTGGCTCGTTTTATATCCCCGCCAAAGGCAGGGCGATTTTGCAAATGGCAGGGCTTGAATTTGGAACAGATGCCATGGCAACAAGTTCCTCACCTAAGGAGATGGTTAAAATTGCGCCGCGACGGATTGCTTTATTTGACCGGTATGGTGGTTCCATGCCATCTGGCTGGGTAAGGTGGATCATGGAGCAGTATCATTTCAATTTCCAGGTCATTTATCCGCAGGATATTGATAAAGGTAACCTGAATTCAAAATTTGATGTGATTTTGCTGATCAATGACGGCATTCCTGCTGTTGGGGTGAAGCCTTCCGTGCAAAGTAGAGAGCCTAAGGTAGAAGAAATTCCTGAAGCCTACCGTGCCTGGCTGGGCAGCATTACACCAGATAAATCCATCCCTGCGCTAAAGGCTTTTATGGAAAAAGGTGGGACTGTGGTAACTACCGGCAGCAATACCAACCTAGCTTATCATTTAAACCTACCTGTGAAGAATGCCCTGCAAGAAGTAAAAGCAGATGGTAAAGAAGGGGCGCTTTCACCTGATAAATTCTATATTCCGGGGAGTATATTAAAAGTACAAATAGACACCAATCAAGCGACTAACTATGGTATGCCGGCTGTAGTGGATATGGTTTTTAATAATAGTCCGGTTTTTATTTTAACAGCTGGATCAACAGCACAAAAGATTGTTCCATTGGCCTGGTTTGACCAGCATGATACCTTGAGAAGTGGGTGGGCATGGGGACAAAGCTACCTTAAAAATGGTGTTGCCGCATTTGCTGCTCCTGTTGGCAAAGGTAAGCTTTATGCCTTTGGACCAGAAATAACCTTCCGGGCACAGGCACATGGTACATTTAAAATGTTATTTAATGAATTGTATTTGAGCAAATAGTCATTTGCAGTGCTGCTGAATTTCTGCTTTCCTATCGAGGCTGTGTCAACATTTGATGCAGCCTTATTTTTTTGGCTGATCTCCATTAAACAATAAGCTATATACTGATGAAAATGGAAGTATATTTCATCTACCTTGCATCTACCCTATATCTACGTTTTCACAGGAAAAGGTAGATCCAACGTAGATCCATGGTAGATCCACCCTAGATCCATTATCAATTTACAACATGCAGTCCATTGTTCCTGCTTTAATTAATCCTGGTAGTATAACAATATTGACAGTTGGTCGATATTTTGTTTACCCTGGTATAAAACCCCGTTTCTGGCTGAAACGAATTTGAAACGGAGTCGTCTTATATCCAAAGAATTAAAAAAGAAATTAAAACTTAAGGATATGAAAACTTCAATCAAAACAGTATTCGCAGCCGCATTAACAGCGATATTTTTATCAACAACAGCATTTACCACTTTTGCTACTGACACCCCTAAGAAGGCTACCGTTAAAGCCAGTGCCATGAAAGTTAATATGGTGGTGGTAACCGGAGATGTTGATGTATACTTGATCCATTCAGATAAGGAAGATATTAGAGTTGTTCCATTCGGCGATAACGAAGCCAATGTTTCCTTCAAAAAACGTGGTGCCAAATTGTTTATCAGCAGTCCTGAAGCGGAGCGTGCCACCATTTATGTTTACCTGAAAGATTTGAAAAGAATTGATGTCTCCAATACAGCAATGGTAAAAACCCAAGGCGATTTTAACCTGGAAGCATTGCAGATCTTTTTAAAGGATCGTGCCAAGGCAAATGTCAATGTAAACACCAAGAGTTTGTATACTGTGATTAAAGATGAGTCCGATTTGAAACTGACTGGTGAATCAGCAGTGCATATCCTGGAAAAAGCGGAGTATGCCACTTTAAAAACACACAAATTTAATGCTGGCAAAACAGAAGCAAAAACATTAAAGCCAGGGTATGCGGCTATGAAGAAAAAATAATAAAGAACCTACGAAAATAAGTGGCCGCCTCCTAACTAGTTTACGAGGCGGTTTTTATTTGGTGTCTGGCTTTTCTATGACTTCTTCAATTAATATTTCATGAAATGACACAAAAAAACCGTCTCTCAGTTTTACCCAGGAGACGGTCTGTATTTTTATGAGGTATTTTATACCTGTTTTTATTGTTGATATACAGGGTTTTGCAGCATTGTCTTACCTCTGTTTGCGGTTGAAGATGATTAAAGTTTTTAGCCCAAAGTTTCCTTTAACTCCGCAGGATTCAGTGGCTTTTTAAGCATTTTCATCACAAAACGATTGGCCTCAGCTCTTTTGATATCGCCAAAGTCGAGCGTTGAGGAAAGTATAATCACAGCACAATGGTTTGTAATTACACTGGGAAAGTTTTTGAAAATCTCCAGAAAACCAAAACCATCCATATCAGGCATTTGAATGTCGAGTAAGATGAGATCTGGAAGCTTATCTGATTCATAGATATGCTTTTTCAAATAGGACAAACCTTTCTCGGCAGACAAGCAGGTGATGATCTCGCTATCTTTAAAATGTAGTGAGAGAATCTTTGTGTTAATTTTAAGATCAATTTCACTATCATCAATAAGCATTATTTTATTAAGCTTGGTGGTCCGGCTGAGCATTTGGTATGATAATTTTAAATGTGGTGCCCTCTAAATTATTTGAACTTACAGATATTTTTCCTTCAATTTTTGTGAGGGCTTCCTTCACAATAAATAAACCTAATCCACTTCCATGGTGATTTTTTCCTTTGAAAAATTGGGCAAATATTTTTTCAAGATGTTCATCAAGGATTCCAATTCCATTATCCTGCACAAGAATTTCAGCCACTTCCGTATTAACTACTACTTTGATGGCCACTCTTTTGTCTGGTTCGTTAACCTTTTGATAATTGATTGCGTTAGAAATGAGGTTGCCTAAAATAACTTCTATTCTAAAGGCATCGCCTATAAAAGCCGTCGGCTGATCAATGTCAACGGTGAAATTCGTATCCTTATCGGTATAAGCGTATAAGGTGATGAGCTCTGCTATAAGTTCCGAGAAATTTACAGCGGTCTGGTCGGTTGCAGTTTTATTATTTTTATAATATTGAAGTGTTTTTTGGATGTAATAGTCAAGTTTGTTAGAGCAGGTTTCAATCAACCCCCAGTACTCACCGCTGGAATGAAATAAATCTTCCATCTTCACCAGGTTAACGATACCGATAACAGAAACCAGGGGTGCCCTTAATTCATGTGAAATGCTATAAATAAAGCGATTCAACTCATCATTGGTCTTTTCAAGTTCGGCGACCTTCTTACGCAGGTCGATTTTTCCCTTGTAAGCATCATATGCATTTTTTATGCTGTTATGGAGCTCAAGTTCATTCCATGGTTTGGTGATGTAGCGATAAATATGACCATCGTTAATGGCATCTGCAAGGGCCTCAATGTCTGTATAACCGGTGAGCAGTATCCTGGTAGGGTCAGGATAAGTATCAACTATACTCCGGAAAAATTCGACGCCTGTTATTCCAGGCATTCTTTGATCTGCAATGATTACATGTACGGCAATATTTTCCAGAATTTTTAAGCCTTCAACAGCAGAGATTGCAGTATATATTTCATACTGTCTCCTGAATCCGGCTTTAAATGCATGTAAATTATGTTCTTCATCATCGATGTAAAGAATTTTTACCGTTGCAGCATTCATATTAAGGGGTTAATTTGTGTTTATAGGCAAGGTAATAATAAATTCTGTACCCTCATTTAAATTTGTTAAAACATCAATAGTTCCCTGGTGATTTTCTATAATTCTGAATACAATAGACAAGCCCAGGCCGGTACCTTCACCTACATCTTTTGTGGTAAAGAAAGGCTCAAAGATCTTTTGCTTCACATCTTCAGGCATGCCCGTGCCGGAGTCTTTGATGCTGATTTTTACATGGTGATCTTCCTGCCAAGTTTTAACCGTTAAAAACTCCTCTTCATTAGGTTGAGGTTTAGATTTTATAGCTTGTACCGCATTGGTAATCAAGTTCATAAATACCTGGTTCATCTTACCGGGTAAGCATTCTACTTCAGGAATGTTCTCATAATCCTTAATTACCTTCAGGTGAGAAGGGAAGGTGCTTCTGATCAGTACCAGGGTAGAGTTTAAACCTTCATTTAGATCTACAGGTTTGGTGTCGCTTTCATCCAGGCGGCTGAAGTTTTTTAGGCTTCTGATGATTTCAGCGGTTCTTCGGGCACCATCGCCAATTCCCGCAAGCAGGGATTTAATCTCTTCACGCACAAAGTTGATATCAATACGTCTTTTGAAGGCCTCTATTGCACTTAATTGTTGCTCCATATCCCCATTGCGATCCACGTTTTCATACATGGTGATCACTTCGTTAAGTTCGTTGATATCAAGCTCCAGGGGTTTAATGTTAGAGGTCACAAAATTGATAGGATTGTTGATCTCATGTGCAATGCCTGCCGTCAGTTGTCCTAAACCAGCCATTTTTTCTGCATCGACCAATTGTGACTGTGTTTCCTTTAAATTGATTAAGGCACTGTTCAGTGTTTCGTTAGCGGCTTCCAAAGCTTCAGTACGTTCTTTAACTTTGATTTCCAGCAGCACATTCTGCTCCCGTACAAGCCGTTCATTTTCTTTCGAGATGCTTAAAGCTTCGGCCTGCGAATCTTCTTTTTCTTTTTTGAAAATATTGATTTTATCTGCCAGGGCAAATGACAATAATACGGCTTCCAGACCTGAGCCTATTAAAATGGCATTATTGATGATAAATGTCGGCGGCAATACCCCTACATCTTTTAAAATAAAAATAAATACGCCTAAAAGGAAGCAAGACCATGAGATGGTAAAATACAATGCAGGACGGTAGTTTTTACGGTAAACAAGGAAACCTGTGGTAACGACCAGCAATGAGGCAATGATCGTTAAAACCTGGAGCATCATTTGTGCCTCCATAGGGTACCCGCAGATACTGATCAATAGGCCGATGACATAACAAATGATGACGGCATTCAGAATTGGTGAGAACCCTTTTAAAAAATGTTTGACATGCAAAAATTCTTTGGTGAAAAGGATGGAGGTAATTCCCACAAAAACAATGGAAAAAACAATTCCTTGGTTATTTAACCAAACATTGTCGCCCCAGAAAAACAAAAATGAATAACCCTTTAATGAAGTTTGAGTAAAGCCGACACTGAGGATATAGATGACATAAAAAAAATAACTCTGGTCCCGGACCGTGAAATAGATAAAGATGTTATAAACAAACATCGTTAAGATCAGCCCCAAATATAAACTAAAAACTACATTTCCAAGCTCAATGGAGTCAACAGTAGCTGCTAAACCGCCGATGTATACAGGTAGCGTCATCGGATTAGCGGAATTTATTCTCAAATAGTAAGTAACGGTATCTGTTGCCGCTGGAGGCAACTTAAAGATCACATTTTGGTGCTGTACATCGCGTTTGTAAAGTGCTGTACCCTGCCCGGAAAATTTTCGAATATAGCCACTATCTGTGGGTGAGTAAAGTATAACCTCATCAAATGTGGGGTTTTTAATTTCCAGGTAGGCATCCTCTTTCGACTTTGGCTTCAAAAGCTGGAGCTTTATCCACACTTTTGAATCAGTAAGGCCTACATTGGCGACTTTTTCTTTATTAGCCTCAAAATCGTTCTTAGCAATAATTGCGGCTAAAGACATTTTACCGGTTAGATCTTCATAAATGAATACCTTATTGCTAATGTTCTGTTGTTTTTTGTCCTTTAGGTTAACTTCTACCTGGGCGTTCGCATTCGTAAAATAAGCAGCGAAAAAGATGGTGATTAAAAGAAAGCGTTTTATTAATTTCACAAGCTAACGAGGTTAGATACTTTTAATTCATAGGTTATTTCTATATCGCCTCGGGGGCTGCTTTCTTTTCTTACCTGGTTAGGATTGTCAATTAAATCAAATACCAATTCGCGGATAGGAGGGTCTGCCTTTTCCAGGGTTCTGAGGTTATCTACAATAACCGCCGTGGCAATTAAATCCAGCTTAGGGTAGTAAAACTGGCCGTTGTTGCCCAGTTGAATGTTAATGTCAAAGCCGGTTTTTTTTCCTCCCCGCACTGTTGCAGGTGCACATAATGCAAACAGGCTATGTAAGTTGAGCGAATAAGCCAGGGCCACTGCTGCTCTGATTAGAAAAATACTCCCAACACCAAAACCTGCAATTTCCTTGGAATTCCAAAGTCCGCAAAGCTCACCTGTTTTTAACTTCTTTCTTTCCTCCAATTGCTTGAAGATGTTTACATCAAGCTTGCCAATTGCATCCTCAATAGGGAGGGGCAATAAATCATCAGCAATTTGGATACGCGCACCACCAAGTGCCCGACCATCTTCCAAAGATTCCACAATAATTACATAAGTATTTTCGTGAGTTACCCATTCATGCTTCGCAGAAGTAATCATGGTAATGCCGAAAATTTCTAAAACTTTTCTGTGGCCGTCAATGAACTTAAGGCAAGATGCCTCATCATCGGTAGCTTTAAATGCCCTGAACCGTACCATCTAATTATTATTGGACTTAAATATTTGATCAATTGACAGGCGTTCAGAGGGGTTAGTCTGCTGCTGCTCTGCATAAAATAACCTGCATAAAAATACAGGGACCTCATCTACATTTACCGCTGAAAAGCAGTCATTAAATACAGCATTTAATTGCTCGAACTTTTCCTTTAAATAAGGCTCAGTGTCTAGGCCCTTGCCATATTTTAATACATTAAAGTGTAATATACTTGCTGTCATAGGGTGTAAAGATAGATGATTTAAATTCGCGGTGATCCACATGCGTTCTGCCGCTTTTCCTCCTTCAATAAAGTCATGAGCAGTATATCCCGGCATGGTGATCAAGCCGATTGCCGAAGCAGCTAAACCTGATTTATAAGATAAGCGCTCCAGTCCTTTACCTTTTTTCCATTTTTTAATGAGGTTTAATACTTTTGGATCTTTAGCGATACGCATACCTACGGCCTCACCGGGGGTAAGTTCAAAAGATTCTAAATCTAAACCATCTCCTGTAGCAATGCTTTGCTCCCTCGTCCAGCGAAGTTCCATGTTAAACAATTCATGGTGTCCGGTAGGGGTATAGAGGCGCAATTTATCAGCCTCACCCATAATCTGGGCAATTTTGCTGATATCCTCCTCGTCTTGGAGGTAGTAAAATTTAGCACCTTCAATAGCTGTTGTGGCTTGCTGTAATTTGATCAGCTCATTTTTAGGAATGGCTTTTTTAACTTTCGGAATATTCCTGCTGGTATGCCTGATGCCTGTAAATGCTGCTAAAGGATCTTTTACTTCCGATCCTGTGGCCTGACTAAATTGAAGGATAGCAATCAATGTCGGGATTTCCGGGTCAGGGAATGTTTGTTCATGCAGGATCAGGTTGAGTGTCTGTGCTTTCAATCTTAAAGCTTCCAATGTTACGCCGAAGGCCAGAAGTGCTACACTGTTTTCCTGATTTGCAAATGAAAAGGAACGCTCGGTGTCATGGAACAAGAACAGTGAACCTTGGTCAAGATACCATTTCCAAGGCTGATTATTTCCTGCGGAGGACGATCTTTGTGCGGTAGTCATTAGTTCAGCTAACTGTTCTTCAGATAAAACTGCGGCTGCACTTATTTTTGAATAGTTTGTTTTCACTACAGCAGCAGCAATTTCGTCAAAGCTGATTCCTTTTTCAATTACTGGCGGCACGATATGATCTGATTCCTTTTTCGGGTCGGCAATCAGTTCTTCGATGTCAACAAAGAATCTACCGGAAACATGTAACTCGTCAAGAAGTATCCTGCGCGATAAGTCGGCCGTGATGCCACCTCCATAAGTTACTGCACTGGCGAGTTGTGGCCAGGAAGTGATGGTTTGCTGTATTTCGAGCATGGATGCCTTCATGCGTGTCGACAAGGTTTCTACGCCTGCGATTGGCAAAATATAAGGCACCTTTTCTTCATTTGTTTTTAAATATTTAACTTTTGAAATATCAAGGTGTTCAATGTTTCCATGTAATATAGGGCGTTCGGGCTCGAGGTCAAAACGTTCAATATCAATTGTTCCACGGTCACTGGCTTCCATCAATACTGGTATCTGGTGGGCCTTGGCTTTCATGCGGCAAAGTATTTTAATATCTATACCATCGCATTCATCTATCAATAAGTCGAGTTTACCATTCTCAGTTAAAAATGCCTCAATGTTATCTTCGGTAATACCGGAGTGAAAGCAAGTAACTTTCAGAAAAGGATCGATTTCTGCAATTTCACGGGCTACAATAACGGTCTTTTGTAAATCTATATTATGGACCCCTGAACGGATGCGGTTTAGGTTAGTCAGATCCAGTACATCGAAATCTGCAATGCGTAATTCTCCACAGCCTCGTTCAATAGCAAGGGTGAGGGAAACAGACTGCCCGACGGATAAACCAATTATGCCGATCTTCTTTTGCACCAGCAGGTCCTGTTCTTCCTGAGTGATTTTATGCTTATTACGGTTGGTTCGCACAAAAATAAAATCTTCTTCATCTAAAATATGTACCACCTTTTCAAGCCATGGATAATAAACCCATACGCCGTAGTGATAGGGGTCCACACCATTTAAATGAGTTACGATGGCCGTTTCCAGCTCGCTCGCCCCGAATATCTTGGTAGGGTTTAGTCCCTTAACCAAATCTTTCAGCTGGTTTGACAAGGTATCAAAAACCTGGATGAACGGCTTTTTCTGTAACAATTCAAATAACTTGGCTTGATCTTCAGCATGTTTAGTGCGGTAGAAAACAGGCGAATAGTTATCTTTATATAACTGCGTTTCAGAAATGAATTCTTCGATCAACTTATTAAATTCGTTACTTAAATACATTTTATTTTATCAGAATATCAGGTGTTTTGGCTTTACAAAAAAAAGATTTAGCACCGCAAAAATTTCGAATAAAATTATAGTTTTTTACCATGATAAAGAATGAAGAAGCTTATTTTATTTTTGTTAACGGAGTACCATTTCGTTAAATGCTGAATATCAGGTATTTTAGTGGAAGTTGATGCGATCAAATAAATTATTGGATATTGTCGGTTATTTTTTGCGTCAGCACATGTTTAAAAACTTATAAAAAGCAATACCTTTATCGGAAATTATTATTAGTTAAAATGAACCAGGATTCACAAATTAATGTATTGTATGTAGATGATGAAGTTCATAACCTGAACTCCTTCAAAGCCGGCTTTAGGCGGTTGTTTAACATATTTACTGCAGACTCTGCCCTGGAAGGCCGAAGAATTATAGAAACAGAGAACATTCATGTGATCATTACCGATCAAAGGATGCCTGTTACCACCGGAATCGAGTTCCTTGAATCCATTATACCGGATTATCCTGATCCCATCAGAATTTTACTGACAGGTTACGCGGATATAAATGCGGTTATCGATGCCATTAATAAAGGCCAGGTATATCGCTATATTCAAAAGCCATGGATGGAAGAGGACTTGAGGATTAACATCGAGAAAGCTTTTGAGATTTATACCCTCCGGAAAGAAAACCGGGAGCTGACAGAGAAGTTGCTAATTGCAAATCAGCAACTTGAGTTTTTGTTAAGACAAAACCTGTTATCTTAAAACTAAGCAGGCTGTATAAGAATACAGCCTGCTGAATTTATTTACAATTCCTTTCTTAATCTTGCGACAGGAATATTCATTTGTTCCCTGTATTTAGCTACCGTTCTGCGGGCAATATTATAACCTTGCTCTTTTAGTATTTCTGTTAGCTTTTCATCAGCCAAGGGCTTCTTTTTGTCTTCTCTGCCAATGCAGTCTTCTAATATTTTCTTCACTTCCTTATTGGAAACTTCTTCTCCGCTTTCTGTTTGAATCGCTTCTGAGAAAAAAGACTTCAAAAGAAAAGTGCCAAATTCTGTTTGTACGTATTTTGAATTAGCTACCCTGGAAACTGTAGATATATCCATGTCTATTTTGTCAGCAATATCTTTTAGAATCATTGGCCGCATTTTTCGCTCATCGCCGGTAAGCAAATATTCATACTGATATTGCATAATGGCGTTCATGGTTTTAAGCAAAGTTTGCTGACGCTGTTTAATGGCATCAATAAACCATTTCGCTGAATCAAGTTTCTGTTTTACAAACTGAACCGCCTCTTTTAGTTTTTTATCTTTAAGCGCGGCTTTGTCATAATGCTCAAACATGTCGATATAAGAACGGCTTACCCTTAATTCTGGTGCATTTTTAGAGTTTAAGGTGAGGATTAAGACACCGTCATTATTAGAAACATGGAAATCAGGGATGACCTGCATTTGTTTGGTGGTCACCTGGTTGGAATCTCCGGGTTTAGGATTTAAACGCAGTATTTCATTAATAATATCTTTGAGTTCCTCACTGTTAAGATTAAGGGATTTTTCAAGTTTATCGTAATGCTTGCGGGTAAATTCATCCAGATAATTTTCAACCACCTGGATTGCTTTAACGATAAGCGGCGTTTGTTCCTTACGTTTCAACTGCAATGTTAAACATTCCTGTAAATCCCTTGCAGCAATTCCAGCAGGGTCGAAGCCTTGAATAATTTTGAGCATTTCAATCACATCCTCCTCTTCAACCATTACGTTTTGAGAAAAGGCAAGGTCATCAATCATGGAAGTAATTGGCCGTCTTAAATAACCATCATCATCTAAGCTCCCTATAATTTGTTTTCCTATAATGAAGTCCTGGTCTGATAAGGGAACCAGATCTAATTGTTCTTGCAAACTTTCAAAGAAAGTGCTTTCTATGGCAATAGGAGTCTCTTTTTTCTCCTCATCGTCATCATTATTATTATAAGAAGTACTGTAGTCGTTTACATTGTCATCCTGTAAATAGTCATCTACATTAAACTCATCTGTATTTTCCTCTTTTGCAGCCGGATCAAAATCATCCGGACTATCATCATACTCATTTTTAGGTTCTTCTGCGATCATTAAACTGGGATCTTCCAGTGCAGGGTTTTCTTCCAGTTCCTCTTTGATGCGTGTGTCTAATGACATCGTAGGCACCTGTAGCAACTTGATAAACTGGATTTGCTGCGGTGATAATTTTTGTAGTAATTTTTGTTGTAAATGTTGTTTTAGCATGTCTAGAAATGGCATTAAACCCGTTTCAAAATTAAGCATTTCGTTTAGATATAAACTAACTACTTAGTGTAATATTGTAAGATAATGAATGTTTTCTTTAAAAAAAAGTGTGGATATACATAAAAAGGTTTATTTTTATTTAATGTATTTTAAATGGCTATTAAAGAAAAGAATCTATGGGATTTGTTAAGGAATTTAAAGAGTTTGCAGTTAAAGGAAATGTGATTGACCTTGCTGTGGGTGTAATCATTGGCAGTGCATTCGGTAGAATTGTTACCTCCATGGTTAACGATTTGATTATGCCTCCGATTAGTTTATTGATTGGCGATAAGGGCTTTACTAATTTTTACATTCCCTTAAGCCAAGAGGTACGGAACTTTGTAGCGGGCAATCCCACTGCTTCTCTGGAAGATGCCAGAAAGATTGGGCCGGTTTTTGCCTGGGGTAACTTTGTTACAGAGGTCATCAATTTCGTTATCCTGGCATTTATCATATTTCTAATGGTGAAAGCCATCAATAAAATGAAAAGAAAGCAGGAAGCCGCGCCAGCTGAAGTTTCTATTGCAACCAAAGAACAAATATTGCTTACTGAAATCAGGGATTTATTGAGAACAAAATAGTACGCATCGTTTTGATCTGATGATGGATCAGTTTCAGTAAGGAGGCTAACAGGTATTGTTGCCTCCTTTATTTTACAGGAAATATTCACCGCTTAAAATAAGCCTTTCACCGCTGTTTTGCTGGTATACAAGCCTTAGGGATTTAAATAACCAATAGGCATCTATACCTTTGATAAAAATAAAAATCATGAAATCTACAAGTATAAATAGCGGTAATTCAAATCGTCTTTGGGGCGGCCTGATCCTTTTAGCGATTGGTATTACATTCTTTTTGCAAAATTTCGGCATAGACATTCCTGACTGGGTGATTAGCTGGCACACGCTCCTGATCGCGATAGGACTTTACATAGGTTTTAAACGTAATTTTAAAGGCGCTGCCTGGTTGATATTTGTGTTGGTGGGCGCGTATTTTACCATTGAGGATATTGGCGATTTTGATTTCAGTAGGTATTACTTTGCCTTGATTTTCATTGCCTTAGGTCTTTACCTGATCTTGAAGCCCAAAGCAGATCCCTTGAAAAAATGGAATTTAAAGCATCAGGGTGAAACATCCGCTGAAGGTCCGCTTACGTTAAACCCAACCGAAGAAATTCCAGCTACTGATCAAAGTGATATCATCGATTCTGTAAATGTATTTGGCGGTGCCCATCAAAAGATCTACTCTAAAAACCTGCAGGGGGGCGACGTGGTTGCTATTTTTGGAGGCTGCGAACTTAATCTTAGTCATTCTGACTTCAAGGACATTATTACGCTGGAAGTAGTTGCTATTTTTGGCGGTATTAAAATTATTGTTCCGCCTAATTGGGAGATAAAATCCGAAGCAGCAGCAATTTTTGGCGGTATAGATGATAAAAGGGCAGTGCCCCCATTCGGAGAAGGGCCGAGGAAAATATTAGTCATAAAAGGTTTAGCCTTGTTTGGAGGAGTAGATATTAAAAACTATTAACAAATCGAGCTTGTGATCACCAGACCATTATCCGTCCCCAGAATTCAAAGAATTGCTTTGGGTGCATTCCTTGCTTATATGGCAGCTTTTGTGCTGCTGTATTATTACCTGTTAAATTTTACATGGATGGTTTCATTAGCTGACAGCGGCATCACCAATTTGCTGCTGGCCATTTGTTGCATCGTTTTTAGTAACCTTTTAGGTTATTATCAGCCTAAAAATGAACCTGTATTGTATGTTTTTATTATTACGCTCATCTTAACCTTATTTGTCACTTTTTCCAGTGGTTTCCTGTTAAAATTAATCATCAAAGAGTCGAAATATGATAGTTTTCTCCAGCTTACTTTGCCATTCCGGTTCATTGTCTTGTTCATTTTTATGGCTTGGTGGGCAATAGTGAATATATTATGGTACCGACTGGAAGAACAATCAGAAATGAAAGAAAGGCTGTTTGCAGCACAAAACCTGGCTAAAGAGGCTGAATTAAATAAATTAAGGCATCAGTTGCAACCCCATTTTCTGTTCAACAGCCTCAATTCTGTCTATGCCTTAACCATTGTTAATCCCAAAGAAGCTGGAGCGATGATCACCAAACTAGCTTCCTTTCTGAGGGGTACGCTTAAAAGAGATGATGAAGTGTGGGTGAGTGTTGCTGAAGAAATGGAATACATTCAACTCTACCTGGATATAGAAAAGGTCAGGTTTAGTCATCGCTTAACGCTCGATGTACAAATAGCAACCGAAACCCTGCCTTTCACCTTACCGGGGACACTCCTTCAGCCCATTGTAGAAAACGCCATTAAATTTGGACTTTACAACACTTCTGCAGCTATCACCATCGCAATTCGGGTGACCATGGAGCAACAATTACTGGTGATCACGGTGAAGAACCCCTTTGACCCGGAAATGAAAGCCTCGGGCGGTACTGGTTTTGGTTTAAGTGCCATAAAACGAAGACTATACTTATTATTTGCCGACCACAGTTTACTGCAGACTTTTACAGAAGAACCCAATATATTTGTAACACAGCTTAAAATACCACAACACTATGATAAAAACGATACTAATTGATGATGAATCCCTGGCAAGAGACATCGTGAAATTCTATTTGCAGAGTTATCCTAATATCGTTGTTGTGGCAGAATGCAGTGATGGATTTGAAGGCTTAAAAGCCATCAGCCAATTCAAACCTGATTTTATTTTTCTAGATATTCAGATGCCGAAAATCAGTGGTTTTGAAATGCTCGAATTAATAGACAGCCCTCCGGGAGTGATCTTTACCACTGCTTTTGATGAATACGCTATTAAGGCCTTCGAAGTGAACGCGGTGGACTACCTGCTGAAACCTATTGAAAGAGAACGTTTTGATATGGCCATGCAAAAGCTTTTGAGTAAGGTGAATAAAGGTGATGCGCTCCCTGCAGCGTTGCTTGATACGGCCGCTTTAAGTCCTGCACAACACAACAGGGTGGTTGTAAAAAAGAATGGTGTCATCAAAATACTTAACGTGATGGACATCCATTATATTGAGGCTGATGATGATGTAGTGAAATTAAGCACGATGGAAGGCGTTTTTTATAAGAACAAAACCATGAGCTTTTTTGAGAAAACGCTGGATTCTTCTCAATTCATTCGTATTCATCGTTCTTATATCATAAATTTGTCGCAAGTATCCAGAATTGAACTTAAAGAAAAAGATAGTTATATCGTTCTTTTAAAAACAGACATCTGGTTGCCAGTGAGTAAAACGGGTTATTTAAAGCTTAAAGCGTCATTAGGGATCTAGAAAATATTAATTGTACCATCCTTGATGAATGTACTTGCATTTAAAAAATAATCACGCTATATTTGCACCTCTTATTTAAAAAATATATAGTTAAGATATCATACAGTTATGAAAAGAACATTCCAACCTTCGCAAAGAAAGAGAAGAAACAAACACGGCTTCCGCGAAAGAATGGCTACAGCAAACGGTAGAAGAGTATTAGCTTCTCGTCGTGCAAAAGGAAGAAGAAAATTATCAGTTTCTGACGAACGTCGTCACAAAGCATAATTTTGATTGCAACACCCTAAGTGTTAGCAGATCAAAAGTCTGCAAAAAATTGCAATCAAAAACATGAAAACATTTATTAAAGAAGAACGGTTATGCAGCAGAAAGTTTCTGGACTTGCTGTTCAAAAACGGTTCTTCTTTTTTATTGTATCCTTTTCGCATCTCCTACCTTTTTGTCCCTGAAGCCACTGCAGTTCCGGTTCAAGTGGTGATTAACGTTCCAAAAAAACGCTATAAGCGGGCTGTAGACCGAAATTTGCTTAAGCGGCGAACCCGCGAAGCTTATCGCCTGCATAAACAAGATCATCTCTACCAGCATCTAAAGCCTTCAGATCAGGTATTACTTCTTTCTATTCAGTTCATTGGAAAGCAAAAGTATGAATATGCTTTTATGGAAAAAAAGATGGTCAATGTTTTTAAAAAACTTTGTGTAAACCTTTCTGTTCATGGGGCTGATTAAATCATTCTTAAGCTGGCTGTTCCTGCTGGTGATCAAAACCTATCAATTGTTACTTTCACCCTTACTGGGTGCCAACTGCAGGTTTACACCTACATGTTCACAGTACGGAGTCGAAGCAATAAAGAAGTATGGCCCGTTTAAAGGGGGCTGGTTAACCATCAAGCGAATTGGCCGCTGCCACCCCTGGGGCAAACATGGCCACGATCCTGTCCCATAAAAATAAATCAGCTATATTTGCAGCAATGGCCAAGATACTTCAAATTGAAACCGCTACGCAGACCTGCTCTGTAGCATTGGCGGTTGATGGTAAAAACATTGCGCTTAAGGAAGAAACAGCGCATAACATCCATGCAAGTAGTTTAACTTTATTTATTCAGGAAGTGATGCAAGCAGCATCCCTTTCTTTTCAGGACCTCGATGCAGTTGCTGTGAGCAAAGGGCCTGGCTCTTATACTGGTTTACGGATAGGGGTGTCTACTGCCAAAGGACTTTGCTATGCTTCGGATAAACCGTTGATTGCTGTGGATACTTTAGCCATGATGGCTCATGGTTTCCGCAAAGCAAACCCTGATTATACAGGCCTGGTATGCCCCATGATTGATGCTAGAAGAATGGAAGTATATACTTGTCTTTTTGACCACCAACTGAAGCCTATCGTGCCCGTTACGGCCAAAATTATCGATGGTGATTCCTTTAGTGCTGACCTGCAAGACCATAAAATTGCTTTTATAGGTGATGGCGCGCTGAAATGCAATGAAGTGTTGCAGGGGCCAAATGCTGACTTCTCTGACCAGCTGTTTAATTCTGCAGCGAACATGACCGTACTTGCAGAAGCCGCTTACAAAGCTGGAAAATTCGAGGACGTAGCCTATTTTGAGCCCTATTACCTCAAAGACTTCATGTTTACCACCCCTAAGAAAAAAGCACAGAAATAACCACTTAGATCTCGTTAGATCTCGCAAGGGATCACTTCTAGCTACTAAAGAATCCTGTCGGTTTTTGAAAGAATCTCTTTAATCTGGCAAAACAGTTCTTGGTTCCTGTGCGGCCTCCTTTGAAACCTGCAAAGAATCAATAACCGGGTCAGGCGTTTTGCTGATCAGTAAATTGGTTTGAAACTTTTTCTGATCGCTGCTGAGCTGGTAAATAAGGTTATTAAATCTACCGAGCTTATCTCCAGTATTATATAATCTAAAATAAGGCAGGTACAGGTTACTGGTGGCTATTTTCTCAGAATTCTGGTGGTTAATGTAATAAACAATATTTGACTCGGCCACTAGTTGGTTTGCTGTTTCAGTATAAGCTTTGTTTTCAATCAACTGGCGGTTATTTTTATAGCTATTTAGAAAAACCTGCAAACTGCTCGGATAAGTTGAAAACACCATGTAGTTATCAATAATCACGTAATAAGGTTTGTTAAATTTCTCAAAAGGTTCCCCAAAATAAGCATACAGCAGACCTGGTTCTTTCAACATTTTTATCTCCTGATTATATTCACTACTTACATCCAGTAACAGTTGACTGAGCTTATCTCCGTTACTGAGGTTAATGGCGCCAAATGTTTCCGTGCTTTTTAATTGAAACGTGACGAGTTGATTTTTAAAGTATTGAGGAAAAGTACTGTTTAAATCTAAGTTATACCTTGACTTAATGCGGTTAATGGTTTCCCCCACCTGTTCGATTTTCTTATTGGCGGCAAACCATCCCGCCAGGCCTTTACTCCATTCCGCATAGTTGTCCATTACATAGATGGTATAGTTAGCCGTGTTTTCCGGCAGAATCGCATCTATTGAAATTTTTCCTGCTTTAGTCGTCGAGAAAAGATTGAGGTAATCGGTTTCGTCGTTAATCGTAGTGTTGCCATTAAATAAAATCCGGTCTTTACTAAAGCTGTAGCTATAATTTGCAAAAGCATTTTTACGTTTAAACTTTTCAGGGCTTATCAATTGCTGCAGACCACCGAGATAATTGAAATTTACATAAACTACGGCAAGACTATTTTTACTGAGTTTGAAATTAGATTTGATGTATTCAATAAAATCTTGATTATCCTTCTTTTCAGGTGCATGTAAACCCTCCGCAACAACTTTAAACGATCCGGAGAGCAGTAAAAGATTATCCTTTTGCCCGAAGTAATAAGAACTGCTGTCTTTTAAGGTAATCTTAGCGAAGTCGGCTAATTCTTCAATTTTAATACCCCTCGCTTTAAATATGCTCAGGATAACCGCTGGATCTTGCTTTTCGTTGAGTTGTGTACTCAATAAAAAGTCAAGGTTTTTGTTTTCACCGGGTAAAAAGCTCAGGTAAATATTCTGATTACTAGTTTGCTGACCGATTTGCGGTATCGCCAGAATTTCTCTTTGTAAAGATTGCAGCGACTGCAATGTCTCCTCAGGGACCAGGCTTTGCAGGAGGTCCTGACTATTAAGCAGGTCCAGGACCCTTTTGTCGCTCTGGAAGCTAAAGATCAGTCCAGACTTAGCAGTAGCAGCATAAAGGCTGATTTCGTTGTCGTTGGTGTCATTCTTTAACTTAGAGAAATAAAGGTAGGCCAGGGATACCATGGCCGCTAACAATACAAATATGGTGATGTAGATTATTTTCATGGATCTCAGCAAATTTAATTTATATATACTTGTATTACTATTAAAATGACTTCATTTTGTTACTTTTAGCATTTACAGAAAAATTTATTTAAATGAATAAAAGAATAATATTAACTGCTGCTTTTTTTGGTGTACTGGCTGTCATACTAGGCGCATTTGGTGCCCATGGTTTAAAAAGCATCGTTAATAATGATGCATTAGGTATTTGGGCAAAAGGGGTAGAGTATCAATTTTACCATGTATTTGCCTTATTGTTCCTTTCCACTTTTGCACGATTTAGAAACAAGCTGATTGATTGGTCATACTATTGTTTTACTGCCGGAATTCTGCTGTTTTCAGGCTCCTTATACCTGTTGGCCACCCGCGATGTGTTAAACCTCTCATTTGTTCATATCCTTGGTCCCATTACCCCCGTAGGCGGTTTGTTTTTTATTGCGGGCTGGGTACTGTTATTCTTTGCGGCATTAAGACATAAATAATGCAGGAATTTGATGACATGCAGGACTTTGATAATTTAGAGTTTTCAGAAAGGGCAACCTTTTTTGTCGAAGTGATTCTACCGTTATCACTTGCCAAAAACTACCTCTACAGGATCCCTTTCCATTTAAACGACCAAATTGCCGTTGGTAAAAGGGTAATTGTCCAGTTTGGGAAAAATAAAATCTATACCGCATTAATTAAAAGTATCAGCACAACGGCACCCAAGGTTTACGAAGCCAAATATATCATTGACGTCGTAGACCAAGCTCCGGTGGTCAACGCCATGCAATTGCAGTTCTGGAACTGGATGACTGAATACTACGTATGTAATGAAGGGGAGGTCATGGCTGCTGCGCTGCCTTCAGGCCTTAAGCTGGCCAGTGAAACCATCATTGTATTTAATGAACAACAAAATCAAGAAGATCTACAGCTAACAGATCGCGAAACCTTGTTGTTGCAGGTTTTAATCTCCAAAAAGCGCTTAACCATTGATCATATTGTCAAGCTTTTGGGCCAGAAATCTGTCTTCCCCATCATCAGGTCGTTGATCGACAAAGAATTGGTTTATATTGAAGAAGAGGTAGTTGAGAAATACAAACCCCTGCTGAAATCTTTTCTTACTTTGAATCCTTTCTATAAAGAGGAAGGTAATTTGAAAGCGCTTTTCGGAGAGCTGGATAGGGCACCGAAGCAAATGGATGCCTTGCTGGCTTACATCAACCTGTCAAAAAAGTCTGCGGAAGTATCCAAACAGGACCTATTGGCCTATAGCAATGCAGGACAGGGAGCTGTTAAAGCAATGCTTGACAAAGAAATCTTCCTGTTGAAAAAGATGCCTGTCAGCCGTCTGAATGACGAACCTGATGACTTGATCACAAATTTCAAACTCAGTGATGCGCAGTTATTGGCCTATTCACAGATTCAGGAAGAGTTAACGCGCAAAGAAGTTGTTTTGCTACATGGCATCACAGCCTCCGGAAAGACACAGATTTATATTAAATTAATAGAAGAAGCCATTGCAGACGGTGGGCAAGCACTTTTCTTGTTACCGGAAATTGCTTTGACCACGCAGATTGTAGAACGGATTAAGAAATATTTTGGTGATGCCATTGGTGTTTATCACTCCAAATTTAATGATTTTGAAAGGGTTGAAATCTGGAATAAAGTGATCAATGGCACCTATAAAATTGTGCTGGGTGCCAGATCGGCTATTTTCCTCCCCTTTGAGAATTTAAAGTTCATTGTAGTGGATGAAGAACATGAGTCATCCTACAAACAACAAGATCCCGCACCAAGGTACCAGGCACGAGATGCTGCGGTTTACCTCGCTTATCAGCACCATGCAAAAATTGTTTTAGGCTCTGCAACTCCCTCTATAGAAAGCTATTATAATGCTTTAAATAACAAATACGGGCTTGTTACTTTAACGGAGCGTTTTGGTGGTGTGCAATTGCCTTCCCACCAAGTCATCAGCATTGCTGAAGAAACGAAAAGAAAGAAAATGGTATCTTACTTTTCAAGCGCATTGATAGATGATATCACCACATCCCTGGCCAATAAAGAGCAGGTGATCCTGTTTCAAAATCGCCGTGGTTATGCCACCATCATGATCTGCGCCACGTGTGGTTTCACACCCAGATGTGTGAATTGTGATGTGAGCCTTACCTTTCATAAAAGCAGTGGAAAGCTACATTGTCACTATTGTGGGCACCATGAACACCCCATTAAAATATGTCCTGCCTGTGGTTCAGTTCATATTGAACAAAAAGGATTTGGCACTGAAAGGGTAGAAGAAGAATTAAGCCTGATTTTTCCGGAAGCGAAAATTGCGCGCCTTGACGTGGACAGCACTCGTACAAAAAACAGTCTGCAGAAGATTATTGGTGATTTCCAGGATAACAAAACCAATATTTTAATTGGTACACAAATGGTCGCCAAAGGCCTGGATTTTGACAATGTGACTTTAATTGGCGTGATCAACGCAGATACCTTATTGAATTTCCCAGATTTCCGTGCTTTTGAGCGAAGTTATCAATTGTTGTCTCAAGTTTCCGGGCGTGCAGGCCGCAGGGTAAAACAGGGCAAAGTTTGTATACAGGCATATGACGATAAGCACCGCATCATTAAACAAGTGGTTGATAATAACTATGTTGAAATGTACCAGGACGAGATCAATGAGCGCAGTCAGTTCAACTATCCGCCCTTTTCAAGACTGATTTTCCTAAGCATGCGACACAAGGATGCTGATGTGCTCAATGCAGCTTCGCAACAATTTGCGCAGACCCTGAGGGCACGTTTAGGCTCAAGGGTGTTGGGACCCGAGCAACCACTGGTATCCAGGATCAGGAATTATTACATCCGGCAAATCATCATCAAATCCGATAAACATACCGCTGTTCACAAGGTGAAAGCACTGCTTAAAAGCGAGATAACTACATTTTATGCAGAGAAAGTTTTTAAGGGCGTATCGATACAGCTTGATGTGGATCCTTATTAAAAATTTCTTAAATTTATTAGGGTTGATCTTGTGGAGGTTACCCCTTCATACCAATTATTAAAGCGTTTTAATTACGCTGGATACTTTCAAACTGTTATTTTTGAATGCAATGGCATACAAATTTGTTGATAATTACCGCGAAAGAGGCGCAAGGAAAAAGTTAGTCGAACACTTAAAATCAAGAGGAATTTCAGATGCTAAATTGCTTGAGGCAATTGGCAAGGTGCCACGGCATTTCTTCTTTGATGAGACTTTCTGGAACCAGGCCTACCGGGATATCGCTTTCCCTATTGGGGATGGGCAAACGATATCTCAACCTTATACGGTGGCTTATCAAACAGAACTGCTGCATGTTAAAAAGGGCGACAAGGTTTTGGAAATCGGGACCGGATCAGGTTATCAAACCTGTGTGCTGATGGAACTTGGGGCAGAGGTGTATACCATTGAAAGACAGGAGAATATCTATAAACATACCATCAAGGTATTACCTGGGATGGGTTATCGAGCTCATTTCTTCTTTGGCGATGGCTCGAAGGGCATTCCTGAATATGCCCCTTATAACAAAATTATTGTCACTGCCGGAGCACCTTTTGTTCCAGAAACATTGTTAAAACAATTGAAAATCGGTGGTATTCTGGTCATCCCGGTGGGAGATGAGAAAAGCCAAAAGATGGTTACCGTATTTAGGATCAGTGAAACGGAATATGATAAAATAGAGCTGGATACTTTCAGGTTTGTGCCGCTTGTAGGTGACCAGGCCTGGTAATTAGTTCTTCATGGCCCTGTCCAGTTCGCGTTTTGATTCCCGGTCTTTGATACTGTCTCTCTTGTCATACTCTTTCTTACCCTGTGCCAGTGCGATTTCAATTTTAGCAAAACCTCGCTCATTGGTGTAAATTCTCAATGGAACAATGGTATAGCCTTTTTCTTCACTTTTTGCTTTTAGTTTTCTCAATTCCTTTTTATGTAACAGCAGTGCGCGGTCTCTCTTGATGTCGTGATGATAAAAGGAACTGTTGCTGTATTCAGAGATATGTAGATTTCTTACATAAAGAATATTGCCAATGAACATACAGAAGGCATCAGACATATTTGATTTTCCCTGCCTTATGGCTTTAATTTCAGTACCCAATAAAGCGATCCCAGCATTGAATTTCTCAACAATGTGGTAATCAAAATAGGCACGCTTATTCTTTATTTGAACGTCGTTTTTCATTATTAGATTGTTTGTTTTTTAACGGTAATGAAGCTATCATCAGCTTTTTCATCTGTTATTATAAGCAGCCAGCTGATAATGGTTTCATTAGTATTTATTGTTTTTTAACGGTGATGAAGCTATCAGCGATCATCAATTCCTGCTACCTGACTAAAAGGCATTTTACACTAAATTTATTACATTTCTAGTTTAGCGGAAAATTTAGTGGGTAACAGGCGAATATCCGAAAGAAAAGCCGGTTTACCTCACTACAAGTACAGGTATTTTTACTTTATGTCTTACTGAGTCAACAGTCGTACCAAAAATTAAATCTTTCAATCCTTTATGTCCGTGGGCACCCATCACGAGCAGTTGTAGGTTATTTCCATCGCTGATTTCTGCAATAGCCTCTGCTGTGCCCCCAAAACCAATCAAAGGAGTGGCATGGTAGCCCAAAGTAAAGAGGTTATCACAGTATTTCTGCAGGTTACTGGTATCACTCTGGGTTTCGTAATCCATGGCAGTTTTACCTAGGTAGCGTGCAGCGGCAGTTTCTACAATGTGGATCAGGAAGTATTCTGCATCTTTTCCTCCCTGTATCAACCCATGCCGAATGGTATTCCTGTCATTTTTGGAAAAGTCTACCGTTATACCGATCCTTAAATAACGGATGTTATCCACATTCTCAATGAGCAAGGCTTCGCCGTGTGGAACATGCGTTTTTCTTTCTTTCCTGGCTGTTACCAGCGGGTAAACGATGATATACACGAGCAACAAACCGATTAGGATAGCAATTGGGTAAACCAAGGTATAGAGGTACCATGGGTTGGCTGCTTTTCCCCATCCGCTAATTTCTTCTGTAACCAGTTTTACGTTCAGCGTTACAATAATCAGTGCACTTGACCAGGCCAGCACCTTCACCCAGGTTTTGATGGCAAACTCCTTCATTTGTTTTTTGTCTGAGGTAAAGTGAATCAATGGGATTACAGCGAAACCGAGCTGCAGACTTAAGACCACCTGGCTCAGGATTAGCAAGCCACCAATGGCATCTTCACCAAAATACAGTAGGGTAAAAAAAGCAGGTACGATGGCTAGCAAACGGGTAATCAACCTGCGCAGCCAAGGTTGTATCCTTAAATTCAAATGGCCTTCCATAATTATCTGACCTGCTAAAGTTCCTGTAACCGTAGAGCTTTGTCCGGCAGCAATCAGCGCAATCGCAAAGAGGGTAGGTGCAACACCACCAAAAATATGCTCCAGTAACTTATGGGCATCCTGTATTTCGGCCACTTCATGTAAACCATTTTTATAAAAAGCGGCAGCAGCTAAAATTAATATAGCTGCATTGACAAAAAATGCAAGGTTTAAAGCGACTGCAGTATCTATAAAATTGAATTTGATGGCTTCTTTAATTCCCGCATAATCTCTTTTAATTTGTCTGGTTTGAACGAGTGAGGAGTGCAGGTATAAATTATGCGGCATCACGGTAGCACCGATGATACCGATAGCGATATACAATGCGTCACCGGAAAGCATGCTTGGTTCAAAACCAGCAACAACTTCTTTTAAAGAAGGTTCTACAATGAACATTTCTACCAGGAAGGAGACGCCGACAATAAAAACCATGGAAACGATAAAACCCTCCAGCTTTCGCATGCCTTTATTCATTAGGAATAATAATAGGAAGGTGTCTAGCACACTCAGGCAGATGCCCCAGATCAACGGCAATCCAAATAATAACTGCAATCCAATGGCTACACCAATAATCTCCGCCAGGTCGCAGGCTATGATTGCGATCTGTGCAAGAAGGTACAAAGGCAGGTTCGCCCATCTGGGGTAACCATTTCTGGAAGCCTGCGCTAAATCCAGTCCCCTTACAATACCCAGCCTTGAACTAAGCGATTGCAACAGGAGGGCAATCAGGTTGGACATCAGTAAAACCCATAGCAGTTGATAACCAAATTGACTTCCACCCGCTAAATCTGTAGCCCAGTTTCCGGGGTCCATATAGCCAACACTCACTAAATAAGCTGGCCCCAGAAAAGACAAAATCCTTTTCCAGCCAACACGTTTGTGAGTTTCAATACTTTGATTTACTTCACTTAAGGATTCTGAATTCTTCATAGGTCATTATTTCATTATACCGCAGGTTTCATTAATATATGGTTGGCCACTTCCCTGCTGATGCTGATCTTTTGTTTGCCAAGGCGCAATTCCACAGAGCCGTCAAAGTCGTTCACTGAAAGCAGCTGCAAGGAGGTGCCTAAAGTGAGACTGGTTTTTTCCAGGTATTTTAGAAAGGAAGATGAATGTTCGCTTACGCCAACAATTAGTCCCTCTGCACCTGGCTGGAGTTTATTTAATTTTGTAACAGAACTAGTTTCAAAATTCCCTGCGCTGTCAGGGATGGGATCTCCATGCGGATCATGTTTCGGAAAACCCAAAAATTGATCAAGCTTTTCAATTAGTTTCGGGGAATTAACATGCTCCAGTTCTTCTGCAATTTCATGGATCTCATCCCATTTAAAATTCAGGATTTTCACCAGAAAACATTCCCATAAACGGTGCCTTCTTACAATATTGATAGCGGTCAACTTTCCTTTTTCTGTGAGCGTAACACCTTTGTATTTAATGTAGTTAACCAATTGCTTTTCAGCAAGTTTTTTAACCATATCAGACACAGACGCCGGCCGGGTCTGCATTCTTTCTGCAATGGCATTGGTCTGGACCATACCGCTATACTGCCTGGAAATATGATAAATGATTTTCAGGTAATTTTCTTCTGTATAAGACTCCATTTATAAGGGGCTAAATAAATGTTTAGACAAATCTAACTAAAAGTATGTAAAATTTATTGTATTATTTTAGGTGTTTTGTAGAATTTAATTTGGCAGTTTAATGCTTTTTGTTCTATCTTTGATGAAACCATCATAAGTTTTCAACTTACAAAAAAAATTGAATAAGCTTATGATAGCTTCATCACCGTTGAAAAACGAATTATATACCAATGAAAACAGAATAGAACATGGCTGCGGAAATAGATAAAATAGATTATAAAATTCTTAAACTATTACAGGAAAACGGAAGGATAACCAACTTGCTTTTATCACAAGAGATTGGGTTATCACCGGCGCCTACCTTAGAGCGGGTTAGGAAATTAGAATTATCAGGTTTCATCAAGAGCTACCATGCGCTGGTGGACGAGGAAAAGCTGGGCCTGGGTATTAAAACTTTTATACAGGTACAACTGGACTTCCATAAGAACAATACCATTCAGACTTTTCTCGACGAGGTTAACAAGATCAAAGAAATTACCGAATGTCACCATGTTACGGGACAAGCAGATTTTCTTTTAAAGGTTTACGTGAACGACATTAAAGCATATGAGCGTTTGATCATGGACAAGATCAGTAAAATATCTGTTTTGAAAACATTCCAGACTATGATGATCATGTCTACCACCAAAAAAGAACCTATCGTTCCTTTAGAGTATTAATCTGAAATCTGCCAGTCAATAGGTAGCTGCCCCTCCTGCACAAGTACAGTATTGGTTTTAGAAAAATGCCTGCATCCAAAAAAGCCGTTATAGGCAGAAAAAGGGGATGGATGTGCAGCTTTTAAAATGGTATGCCTGGAGTCATCAATTAAAACTGATTTATTCTGGGCATATTTTCCCCATAATAGGAAGATAATGCCTTCCTTTCGCCTCGATAACTCGGCAATTACGGTATCCGTAAAGATTTCCCAACCCTTGCCCTGGTGAGAACCTGGTTCCTTTGCCCGCACCGTCAATGTCGCATTTAACAACAAAATGCCTCTGTCGGCCCATTCGGTGAGGTTTCCATGCGCTGGGATAGTGAAATTCTCCAAATCAGTGCCTAATTCTTTATAGATGTTTTTTAAGGAAGGCGGAACTTTGATTCCCTTTTGAACGGAAAACGACAGTCCATGAGCCTGGTCTGGGCCATGATAAGGATCCTGCCCCAGTAAGACTACCTTTACCTTATCAAAAGGCGTATGCCTGAAGGCGTTGAAGATGTTGGCCCTTTCAGGATAAATGGTGTGACCATTTTCACGCTCTTCCAATAAAAAAGCCTTTAGCGACTTCATATACTCTTTATCAAATTCTTTTTCTAAAATCTTCAACCAACTCGGTTCCAATGTTACCGTCATATCCATTTTATTTAGCTAACAATTCCAGCAAGTCTTTTTCAAGGGTTTCCTCTGGGTGCTCAACAATTCTTCCCAGTTCTTTATCCGCTTCGAAAATAATAAAAGTAGGCACCCTTTCAATATTTAAATGATCAACTGTCCCATCTATTGCTTTTTTATCCCGGTTCACTTCAATCAGTGTAATTTCTTGTTCAGGAAAACCAGCATCCTCCAACACCTTTGTGAATTGAGGCACATGTCGTCGGCTGTCGCCACACCAGGTGGCCCAAACAATGGTGATGTGTTTACCCTTTAGCAATGGGCTTAAAGCCTGTACCACTGCCTTGTCGCTTACATAATCTGATGCTTCCATTTTTTAATGATTAGTATCCCGCATGATATTTAATAAGCGGGTAAATTTTTTGTTGAAATTATCATAATAAATCAAATCTTACGTATTTAAAGCCGATATTTGTACAAAATTTACAGAAGAATTATGCCAAACATCGTACGTCTAATTATAGGTTTTGCCATACTTGGCGCCTCCATCACATTAATGGTTTTTGGATTTTGGGGTTGGGGTATTTTAGTTTTATTGCTCAGTATATTAGTGATCGTTACCTATTTCTTTAATGAAAACATGTTGCTTGCGCAATGGTTTTTACGTAAGGATAACATGCCTAAAGCTGAACAGTTTCTAAACCGTATCACCAATTACGAAAAACAACTGATCAGGGTACAACATGGTTACTATCAATTGTTAATGGGATTGATTGAATCCAGAAAAGCACCTATGCAATCTGAGAAGTATTTTAAGAAAGCGTTAGCTTTGGGAATGCACATGGATCATAATGTAGCGCTTGCTAAATTAAGCCTTGCAGGTATTGCTATGGGAAAGCGGAATAAAAGAGAAGCCCAGATGTATTTAACTGAAGCTAAGAAAGCAGATAAAAATAAGTTACTAGCCGATCAGATTAAACAAATGAAAGATCAGTTAGGCATGCTTGATAAACAGCAGCAAATCAGATACAGATAACATCAAAATAGAATAAAGATAAAAAAAGCCACATCATGTGGCTTTTTTTATTTATCGCTTAACCGGTCAAAATTTTGATCTTCTGAAAAGTGTAATCCTCTGCTAATGATATCACCTTCATCATTAGCCCTGTTAAAGAACAGCTGTTCGGCCTGTATTCTTTTAATCAACTGTCGGATTAACGACAAGTCAAAAGCTGATTTGTCCAATTTAATACAGTATTCGTTTTCGGTTATTTCCAGACTTGAATTGTTCATTATCATATCATTTAATTCTTGTCTAAAATTAAAAAAGGCTTACCGTAATTTCTTACGGTAAGCCTTAAGTTTATGTTATCTTTTTGTTAAGCGAACCAAGCCATTACTTCTTCTTTGGTAGGCATCATTAACTCGAGTTTCATTTTCTTACGCATACCACCAAGGTCATTAAATACCTTGTTTGGATTGGCTATTTTCAATTCATCCAGGGTATTAATCCCCATTTTTCTGATGACCTGCACCCAGTCTGCCGGGATGCCAGCTTTTACAAAATCCTCATCAGTGGTTACCCTGATTTTTTTCTCCGGACGCATCTGCGGGAAGAACAACACTTCCTGAATGGTAGACTGATTAGTCATCAGCATCACCAGCCTGTCGATACCGAAACCTAAACCTGAAGTAGGGGGCATACCATATTCCAGGGCACGAATGAAGTCATCATCCATAGCCATCGCCTCAATGTCACCTCTTGCTGCTAGTTTCAGCTGGTCTTCGAAACGTTCTTTTTGATCAATAGGATCATTTAATTCCGAATAAGCATTGCCAATTTCCTTACCACAAACAAATAATTCAAACCTTTCTACGAGTCCTTCTTTACTGCGGTGTTTCTTCGCAAGCGGGGTCATTTCTAATGGATAGTCGGTAATATAAGTAGGCTGGATCAAGTTATCTTCCACTTTCTCACTGAAGATTTCGTCGATCAACTTACCGCGGCCCATGCTGGTATCAATTTCAATATTTAATTGCTTACAAACTTCCTGTAGTTGCACTTCTGTCATTTCTGAAACATCGATGCCTGTATATTTCTGAATAGATTCATACATGGTCAGTTTCTCGTACGGGCCTGCAAAGTTGATATCGCTTTCACCAACTCTTACTACTGGCGTACCATGAATGGCAACAGCAATTTCTTCCAGACATTCTTCTACCATGGCCATCATCCAGATATAATCTTTATAAGCCACATAGATTTCCATAGAGGTATATTCAGGATTATGCGTGCGGTCCATGCCTTCATTTCTGAACATTTTACCAAACTCATACACCCCATCGAAACCAGCTACAATCAGTCTTTTTAAATAAAGCTCGTTAGCGATACGCAGGTAAAGCGGCATATCCAGGGTATTGTGATGTGTAGCAAAAGGACGGGCCGCTGCACCACCATGAATGGGCTGCAATATTGGCGTCTCCACTTCAATCCAGCCTTGCTGATCAAAGTAATTGCGCATGGTATTGATTACCTTCGATCGGTTAAGAAAGATCTGCTTAAAGCCTGGGTTTACGGTCAAATCCACATAGCGCTGACGGTACCGCAATTCCGGATCAGTAAATCCATCATAGATATGTCCGTCATCATCACGTTTCACTACCGGAAGTGGGCGAAGGGATTTAGAAAGTAATTTAAATTCTGTCACATGCAGCGAAATTTCTCCTGTCTGCGTGGTGAAAACATAACCATGTACACCAATATAATCACCCAGATCAAGTAATTTCTTGAAAACGGTATTGTATAATGTTTTATCCTCATCCGGACAAAGGTCATCTCTTTTTAAATATAATTGAATTCTGCCCGTAGCATCCTGGAGCTCCACAAAGGAAGCGCTGCCCATGATGCGGCGGCTCATGATACGGCCAGCAACAGTGATATTTTTATAAGAAGTTTTATCTCTTTCGTAATTCTCTAATATATCTGCGGCGTGTGCATTGACCTCAAAGGTTTCTGCCGGATAAGGGTTGATGCCCAACTCACGTAATTGCGTAAGCGCATTTCTACGCAATACTTCTTGTTCTGATAATCCTGTACTCATATAAAATAGATATCTTTAGCCTAAGCCAGATCTTGTGTTTTTTTTAGAATTGTAAAAATAGCAAATGCCCTTTGAATTTTAGTCAGCCTCGACAGATTCTTTATACATTGCATTGATGCTCTCTGCATATTTATTTTCTACCACCTTCCGTTTCACCTTCAGGGTAGGGGTAATTTCTCCTTCATCCATGCTAAACGGTGTTCTCTTTACCTTGAAATTTTTGATGCGTTCAAATTTGGAAAGCTCGGCCGATAGTTTTTTGATGTCTTCCCCAATCCAGTCGATCATTTCTTTTTCTTCAATGAATACTTCCGGTTTAAGAAAAAACTCTTCCGTCAACTGGAATTTTTCCTTTAAACTTTCCATGTTAGGGATGATGATCGCTGTAAGGTATTCCCTTTTATCGCCGATTAAAAATACCTGGTCAATTTTAAGGCTCTTTAAGTAAATGTTTTCAACCGGGGTAGGGTATACATTTTTACCATAAGCGTTAACAATCATGTTTTTAATGCGGTCGGTAATTTGAAGGTTTCCTTTATAAAAGCGGCCCACATCACCAGTATGGAACCAGTTATCTTTGTCAATAACTTCTGCCGTTTCGGCAGGTTTGTTGAAATAGCCCTGCATTACACAGTGGCCCCGTACAATTATTTCCCCTTCTTCACAGTCAAAATCTTCTTTAAAAGTGTCGTGAGTTTGGATGGTGATCATTTCCTTGGTTTCCACATGCTGAATACCCACCTCAATGCCAGGTATCACGCGTCCAACGGTTCCATATACTTGTCTGTGGTATTCTGTAACCGACATCACCGGTGAGGTTTCGGTTAAACCAAAACCTTCCAAAATCTTAATCCCCAGGTTGCCGAAGAATTCACCTACGTTTTTGGGCAAGGCAGCACCACCGGAGATCATGAATTTTAATCTTCCGCCGGTTTTTTCTTTGATTTTACTAAAAACTAATTTTTCTGCAATAGTTTGTTGAGCCGTTAATATCAATCCCGGGTTTTTACCCTCTTCTTTTTTGTTCCTGTATTTTTGTCCCGTTTCCAAAGCCCATACAAATATTTTAGCTTTTAATCCACCTTCAGCGGTGCCACTTTTCATGGCTTTATCGTGTATCCTTTCCAATAAGCGGGGAACACAACTCATTACCGTTGGCTTGATTTCCTCCATGTTTTTTGCCAGTAATTCCAGGCTTTGTGCATAGGCAATTTTACAACCCTGGGCACAGCATACGTGGTAGCAAGCAGTGCGCTCAAAAACATGCGATAAAGGCAAAAAGGATAGAAAAGTTTCCGTTTCATCAATAACGGGAATCTGCTCTAAGCATACCTTAACGTTTTCTACGAAGTTACCATGAGAAAGCATGACACCTTTCGGTGTGCCTGTGGTACCTGAGGTATATATTAAAGAAGATATGTCTGCAGGACGCAGCGAAAGACGGATAGCCGTTATTTGTGCTTGTTCTTCTGCTGTAAGGGTTTCTTTAACCTTTAAAATATGCTCGAATGGAATTATTTCCGTTTTAAGGCCCTCGGGTAAGGCAATTTTGTCGTATTCGGGAAAAGCGGGGATGAGGTATTCCAATTTCCTGCAGTTACAGGCGATTTTAAGGATTTTTTTATAAAGAAAAGTATTGCCAATGAGGATGGCTTTGATGCCAGAGTCGTTAATGATGTATTCCACTTCCTGTTCAGACAAGGTAGGGTATACAGAAACGTTGATCGCTCCAATTTGCTGTATTCCCTGGTCATAATAGACGTACTCCGGAGAGTTTTCGATCATTAAGCCCATTCTGTCGCCTTTAACGATATTCTTTTCGAGGAAAAAGGCGGCCACAGCATCAGCACGCTGGAGGGTTTTTCCAAAAGAAATTTCTTCCCATTCTGCCTTCTTTTTATGAATCAGAAAAGTATCTTCAGGCTGGTGGATGTTTTCTACCACGTTTCTCAATAAACTTGGTACAGTAGAAAACTCATTAAATGATACCATATGATATAGGTTGTTTTATTTGCTGGGCAATGATAAACTTTTACATTTAAAAAAGCAAAAGGGCACAAAAAGTGCCCTTTACAAATATAACAAATGTTCTTTAAACGGAGAAACTCTCTCCACAGCCACAAGAGCGGCTGGCATTAGGGTTGTGGAAATTAAAACCTTTTCCATTTAAACCATCTGAGAAATCAAGTTCTGTACCAGCAAGGTATAAGAATGACTTCATGTCTAATGCGATTTTGATGCCTCTGTCTTCAAAAAACTGATCGCCGGTTTTCTCTTCGTTATCAAAATCCAAATTGTATGATAAACCTGAACAGCCGCCTCCTTTTACAGATACGCGAAGAAAATAATCGGCACCCAGCTGCGAACCTTGCATCAAGTGGTCTATTTTACTTTTTGCTTTATCGGTAATTGTGATCATCGTTTCCTATTATTCTTTTATTAAAAAAAACCTTTAGTGGTGTGATTTAGCCAGTTCAAATGGAGCTAAACCATTTTTCACTCTGTAATCATTGATTGCAGATTTAATAGCATCTTCCGCTAAAACTGAACAGTGGATTTTAACTGGAGGCAAAGCAAGCTCTTCAACAATATCCATATTGTCTATAGTTAACGCTTCGTCAACAGTTTTACCTTTTAACCATTCAGTGGCTAAAGAAGAGGAAGCAATGGCAGAACCACAACCGAAAGTTTTGAATTTAGCGTCAGTAATAACGTTATTTTCATCAACTTCAATTTGCAAACGCATAACGTCTCCGCATTCAGGTGCTCCAACTAAACCTGTACCAACTGATTTACTATCTTTATTTAAAGTACCAACATTACGCGGGTTGGTATAATGTTCCATTACTTTTTGTGAATATGCCATTTTTTTATCCTCCGGGCCTTTTGGGCCTCTTTAAAATATTTTATATTAATTAAACCAATGTGCAGCTTAGTGCTCTGCCCATTCAATTTTACTTAAGTCAATTCCTTCTTTAAACATTTCCCAAAGTGGAGAAAGATCTCTCAGGTGGTTAACTGCTTTTTTAGTGTTTTCTATTGCGTAGTCAATTTCTTCTTCCGTCGTAAAACGACCTAAGCCAAAACGTATCGAAGAGTGTGCCAAATCATCAGAAAGGCCTAAGCTTTTTAATACATAAGATGGCTCCAACGAAGCAGACGTACAGGCAGAACCTGAAGATACCGCAAGATCTTTCATTGCCATCATCAAACCTTCACCCTCAACATATTTGAAAGAGATGTTAGCCACATGTGGTAAGCGGTGTTCAATACTTCCGTTCACATAGCTTTCTTCCATTTGTGTTAAAGCGCTTTCCAGTTTATCTCTTAAAGCTGATAAACGTTTTGCTTCCTCATCCATTTCAAGTCTGGACAATTCACATGCTTTACCTAAACCAACAATTCCAGGTACGTTTAATGTTCCCGAACGCATACCGCGCTCATGACCACCACCATCCATTTGTGCAGTTACTTTAACCCTTGGGTTTTTACGACGTACATACAATGCACCAACACCTTTAGGGCCGTACATTTTATGTGCAGAAAAAGCCATGATATCAATACCATCTGCATTTACATCAACAGGAATCTTTCCTACTGCCTGTGTAGCATCTGACATGAATAAAGCACCATGTTTATGAGCGATTGCAGAAATTTCTTTGATCGGTTGAATCACGCCAATTTCGTTGTTACCATACATAATGGTGACAAGGATGGTTTGTGGAGTCATTGCAGCTTCTAATTCCTGTAGGTCAATTAACCCGTCAGCTTTAACCTGCAGGTAAGTTACCTGTGCACCCAGTTTTTCAAGGTGTTTACAAGTATCCAATACCGCTTTGTGCTCTGTAGTTGCCGTGATGATATGGTTACCTTTATCCTTGTACATTTCAAAGACACCTTTAATACCCAGGTTATCCGCTTCAGTAGCGCCAGAAGTAAAAATGATTTCTTTTTCAGTACAGCCGATCAGCTTACTCACTTGTTCACGTGCATAATCAACCGCTTCTTCAGCAACCCAACCAAAAGCGTGGTTACGGCTGGCAGCATTACCAAATTTGTTAGTGAAATAAGGCAACATAGCCTCTAAAACCCTTGGGTCAAGGGGTGTAGTTGCGTTATTATCTAGATAAATAGGAAGTTCCATGTTATTTTAAATTATTCTTAATACACAAAGATACTTAAAAGATTGCCAAAAAATATAATTAATAGCTATGAACCTATAGGCAAAACATGCATTTTTACAATTATCTAACGTTCCAGCCGCATGAATAAAATAGAACATATTGGTATTGCCGTAAATAACCTGGGGAGTGCCTGTACTATATATGAGAAATTATTGGGTACCACAGCCTATAAAACTGAAGAAGTAGCCAGCGAAG
Source organism: Pedobacter immunditicola (assembly GCF_037482985.1). Lineage (NCBI taxonomy): Bacteria > Pseudomonadati > Bacteroidota > Sphingobacteriia > Sphingobacteriales > Sphingobacteriaceae > Pedobacter > Pedobacter immunditicola. The sequence continues at coordinate 246,489 of NZ_JBBHKC010000006.1, forward strand.
GGGTCAATACTGCCTTTTTTAAAACCGGTGAGAGTAAGATTGAACTGCTAGAGGCCACTGCTGCCGATAGTCCTATTGCTAAATTTCTGGCTAAAAAAGGGGAGGGGATCCACCATATTGCCTTCGAGGTGACAGATATCATAAAGGAGATGGAAAGGCTTAAAGCCGAAGGATTTGTATTGTTGAATGAGCAGCCTAAAAAGGGGGCAGACAATAAATTGGTTTGTTTTGTGCATCCGAAAGGTACAAATGGTGTGCTGGTTGAGTTGTGCCAGGAAATCGGGTAGTGATTGGCTTGGTTTTGGCTTGATTTGCAGTTAATTAAACTATTCAAGATGAAACCGAGGATTGTTAAGCTTTCACTAAAAGATGCGGCCTATATTTCAGTCGGCCTGTTGTTCATTTTAGGCCGCTATCCGATTTCGTGGCTGTTATCTTCCAAACGAAAAATCAAAGTGCCAGCTGGGGATCAATCTTCAACAGGGCAGTATATTCCTTGTCCCAGTGGTAATTCCTTGTATGTTGAAGCAGATGGCCCCGCACAAGCGCAGCCCATTGTAATTATCCATGGACTGAACAGCAGTATGCGGCAATGGTATGCCCAACGTGCTTATTTCCGAAATGCTTATCAACTGATTTTTATTGACCTTCCAGGGCATGGACGTTCCTTGAAAGCTGCTGATCTGTCTATCGATGCCATGGCAGCAGACCTGGCGGTGGTGCTGGAAACATTGGCGCTCAAAAATCCAATTTTATATGGTCATAGTTTAGGGGGCATGGTGATTATGCAATATTGTGTCACCATGCAGAAACCAGATGTTAAAGCAATCATTGTCCAACATTCCACTTATACCCACCCTTTTAAAACCTGCCAGTTTCCTGCAGTCATGCAGTTTCTTCAAGAGCCGGTGATCAGGCCGTACTTAAACTTTGCAAAGAAAAACGCCAATGTTTTCAGGGTGTTGGGCAGATTAAATTATTACACCGGCTTGAGCTTGATTTTATACAATTATCTTTTCTTTAAGGGAAAACAATCCCCAGCTCAATTAAGGCACATCTCCAAAATATCTGCACTTTGTCCGCCGGAAACTGTTGCCGAAGGCTTATTGAAATGCCTTGAATTTGATGTGGTGGGTTCCTTACCAAAAATTGAGGTTCCCTGCCTGGTCATCGCTGCCGCTGGTGACCGGATTGTGAAACCTGAAGCTGGTCAATACATTGTTGGGCAGGTGAAAAATGGAACGTTGCTCCAGGTTAATGGCGGACATTTAAGCCTGATTGAAAACGAGGCTGAAATTAATCATGGCGTCGAAATGTTTTTAAATCAAACGCTGCATTTAGCGCCTGCTCATTAAGAAGATTTTCAATGCCATATAATAGAGTCATTAAAGAGGAGTTATTGTGGCCTTACCAAGCAATTGCTGAAGCATGGTGGAAACCTGAGGGAACACTAGAAAATAAGGCTGTACAGACAGGGACCTGATACCGACCTGCTACCGCCATTGTACCGGAAAACCGGTAGCTGACCGGTGGTAGATCACTGCCGGGGATGCCATTGGTTTAAGCCAGTGTTTAGCGATGCTTAACTTTAGCTTAACTGATGTGTTAGGGTACTTTAATATAGCATTCAAAAACCTGCTCCTTTTCTTAAAGGATTAACTATATTGGTCTTTAGCGAAGAAAAACGTTATTTAACCGATCAACCTTAATTTCCTTCTTTGAAAACATATAAACAACGATTACTTCAGGTAAAACAAGCTCAGGATCCTCAGGAACTCTTATCCGCCTTGTGGAACTATATCTCATTTCCCATTAAATTACACAACAGGCCTCATCAAAAAGAGCTGCTGGAGCAAGCGATTTCCTTTAGTATGCAGGCTCCAGACCCCTATTTCTCAAAGAAGGAATTAACCTTTAACGGTTATATCTGGGGAACCGGTAGCAAGAAAATTTACCTTATCCATGGCTGGAGTTCTAAAGCGACCGACTTTACCGAAATCATTTCTGCTTTAAAAGAACTTGAGGATGTTCAAATCATTGCTTTTGATGCTTTAGGCAATGGAAGTTCAGAAGGCGAGCTGAGTAACCTTATGTTATATGCAAAGCCACTGGAAGCCATCATCAATACCTATGGCATGCCTGAAATACTGATCGGCCACTCTTTGGGTGCGATGGCAAATATTGTGGCGCTTAAAGAGTTTCAAGCGGAGCCGGAGCTGCTGATCAGCATTACACCTGTTGTTGAATTGGAGCAAAATTTTATGGGCATGATGAACTATGCTGAAGTATCACCAGAAAACCAGGCTATCTGGTTTAACTCTTTTCATGAATACTACAAACTGCCTGTAAGCTATTTCGACATGAAATCACTATACTCGCCGCCAGCATCGACAAAACATATTGTGTTTTACGACCAAAATGATGAGTTATTACCTTATGCACAGCTGGCAGAATTTCTGCAGCAACAACCTCATATTATAGCTGAAGAATTCAACGGTGCCGGACATTATAAGATTTTGAAAGAGCAAGCCTTAATTGATGCCATAAAGGAAGCGATTACGAATGTGATATTGGATTAAATCGGAGATGATCTCGGCGATGTTTCGACGGTTGTAATAATGGTTAATGTTTTTATATTTGTTTATATAAAAACGTCTCATTTATGGAAAAAAATTTACATCCAAATTTCCGCAAAGCTTCAAATTTGATGTTTGGTAGCGTAGTGCTGGGCATCGTTAATATGCTTTTAATTTCTAATACCTTCATGAGCGGTGTGAAGATTGTAGTAGCAATGATGGTGTTATTGTTTTATGCTTCAATTGGTTACGCGATTAGACTAGGAAAAAACTGGACTAAGTATCTGCTGCTCTTCTTAATGATATTTGGTTTACTTGTGTTGCCTTATATATTCAATACTTTTAAATCAAGTATATTACTTGGCAATAATTTAAAATTAGAGCTATTACTTGCCTTAATAAAAGTTACACAAATAGTTTTGCAGTTCTATGCGATGGTTTTAGTTTTTCAAAGTACCCAAACAAGGTCCCATCACGGTATAGAACTATAATCATTAAATCTATACTTCATGATCACACTTATAAGCCGACAAAGCGTATTTAGTAAATACAGTAAGATAACCGAAGAGATAGCTCAAATGCAACGTCTGTTTTATGATGGCGATCCGGAATATTTTGCAAGTGAAGTCGATAGGGCAGCCTACCAGGCATTATTTGATGCGAAAGACATTTTCAGGGAGAAGACTACAAAGTTCTGCAAGGTAATATCGATTGACCATGACGATATTGAAACCTTTACAGATGTTTTATCTCGAAAACTCCTTGATCTATTTGCTGAATTAAGAATAAAAGATTTGGTAATGATTAGTCATTGTAAAATGAACTTCGTAGGGAATATAAACAATACCTATCCACCGTTACTTTCAGCCTTTGAAAAATTTGAAAAGATTACTAAAGACATAAAATATGATGAAGCCGTCGAATTTGAAGTAGAGAATTTACCAGAGCTGATTGAAATTGTCTTTTGGATTGCACGTGGTGATGCAGCTGGTCCAGAATTTATTTTTCTCTTTGATAAGGATGAAAAACTTGCAATAAATTTATGTAAGGAAGGAAATGTTCACGCAATAGAATTTGAAAAAGAAATATTACCGAATACGATATTAAAAAGGTACGGCTGGGAGTTAGTAAAAGGAGGCTGTTATAATTCTCAATTATAACGAAGGAAAGAACCGCGTATTAAAATAAAAAACTCCAAGAGTAATGTTATACAGAAGCGAAAAGGGAACATAATTCCACTCTGATTTGCTATTTTTGATGTTGTCGTTGCTCGTTAGGCATTGATGTCCAAATCCAGATATGCGCGCTATGATGAAAACTTTGTTATTTGTCGGCCTTCTGATAATCACCCCATGTGGGCTTGCGCAAAAAATTACAAAGCAGCAGTATAAAGAAGATTTCAATTTTTTTTGGGATACCATGAATTCCAGCTACTGTTACTTTGACAAAAAGGAGGTTGACTGGAATCATGTAAAGACAATTTATGCAGCTAAAATTGAGAAAGTAAGTTCTCGGGCATCTTTTATCTCCTTAATGGAGAAGGTCATTTATGAGGTTTATGACCACCATTGTTCATTGGGTGCAAACATGCCCCTATCCAGACGACTAGTTCCTACCGGAACTGATATTTGGGCAGAATATATAAATGGTAAACCTGTGATTACCGAATTACGGAGGGGTTTCGGTGCACAAAAAGCGGGGATAATTGCTGGCATGCAAGTGATTTCCGTAAACGGCATACCAGTAGAGCAAGCCATACTTCCTTTTCTAAGCCACGTTAAAAATAGCGAATCAAAGAGCTTTGCACTGAGGCTAAGCTTAGCCGGTGATCACCTGACACCGCGAAAACTAACGCTTAAAAAAGATGGAATCATTCGAGACTATTATCCTGACCGCGAAAGCATGATGCTGGAAAGTATTGATTATGACCAGAAAGTGAAAGGTGTGACCTATGGTGAAATTGGTTACATCAGAATAAACAATTATTTAGGGGATAATACAATTATCTCGGACTTTGATAGTGTGCTAAACAACTTGATGCAAACAAAATCTTTAATTATTGACTTGCGTGAGACTCCAAGTGGGGGGAATACAACTGTAGCACGCGCCATACTAGGACGTTTCATCAATAAGGAACTGCCATATCAAAAACACGAATATTATGCCGAAGAGAAAGAAACTGGAATTAAACGAAGCTGGGTAGAAATTGTGTCGCCACGGGGACAGCACTATAACAAACCTGTGGTTATACTTTGCGATCGTTGGACGGGTAGTGTTGGCGAAGGTATTACTATAGGTTTTGATGGCATGAAACGAGCTAAAGTGATTGGAACACCAATGGCTGGATTAAATGGTGCTGTCTATAGTTTTGAAATGCCAAATACCAAAATTGGATTCAGCTTTCCTGCTGAACGACTTTATCACGTCAATGGCTTGCCAAGAGAACTGTACAAGCCTGCAATTCAAGTGAGGATGGAAATACAAAAACCAGCAGCGAGTGAAGATATAATCCTGAATGCTGGCTTAATTTACTTGAGAAAGCTAATGTAGGCGGTATATAAGGTAAATATCGCTAATATCTGGATTTCAATAGGCCGATTATTCAGAAAACAATACACCTCTCCTAAAATTGTTTGGAATAATTCTTAATAATATTTGGATTTCAAATTAAGCTTCCTATTTTTGCGCTAATTAGAATTAATCCAAATAAATTTCATGAAGTTTTTCCATAGTTTGCTCTTATTTAATTTTTTACTGCTCAACGTTGCATATGCCCAAACCACTTCTATTAAAGGAAGAGTAGTAAATGATAACGGCATTGCCTTATCATCTGTCAACATGACCATGGCACAATCGCCACAGTCTGACAGGACAGACGAAAAGGGGTACTTTGAGGTAAAAAATGTTCCGGCAGGAAAATATACTCTAAGGGCAAAACTAATAGGTTATCAAATGCAAACTGCAGAAGTAGAGATTGGCGCGGATACCAGGCTAATTAATTTTACACTTGTACCCCAGTTAAATTCATTGGCGGAAGTAGAGGTTTTCGGCGACAAAGGCAAACCAACTGAAAAACTGGATGCCATCACCAGGTTGCCTTTAAAGCCAAGTGATCAGATTCAGAGTATTTCCATCATCTCTAATAAATTGATTGAGCAGCAAGGTGCTTTAAGTGTCATTGAAGGGGTACGTAACGTACCTGGTGTTTATACTTATTCAACCTATGGTGGCGTAAGAGAAAGTATTTCTTCTCGTGGTTTCAGGGGCATACCGACACTAAAAAACGGTGTTAGGGTAATGAGTGATTTCAGGGGTCAGGGATTCTCTACAGATATGCAGGGGATAGAAAGTATTCAGGTATTGAAAGGTGCCAGTGCAATCACCATGGGGGCAGCAACAGATTTAGGAGGACCGGGTGGTATTGTAAATATTGTCACCAAAACGCCTAAGTTTCAAAATTCAGGTAATGTATCTTTACGTGCCGGCAGCTGGGGTTTAATCAGGCCTACATTTGATATACAGGGTGTAGTTAATGAGTCAAACACCCTTGCCTTTCGTTTAAACGGCTCTTATGAAAATGGAGGAAAATTCCGTGATTTTATGAGTAATGAGTCATTTTATATTAATCCATCTCTTGAATGGCGTCCGAATGAGAAAAGTACATTGACACTTGAAATGGATCATTTCAATGAAAAACAAGGAATTGATGCGGGTACTGTCAATCTTTCAGTAGGTAACAAACAAAATCAGATTTACGATTTAGCGTCTGAGCGTTTTTTAGGTTTTGAATCAGATAAAACGGATAACAAACACAGTACTTATACAGCAAGGTTTAAACAGGACCTGTCAGACAAGCTTTACCTTCGTGCTGCAGTATTTCATTCCAACTACGATTATGATGCCATCAAAAGTGGATTGGCAGCGGCAAAAGGTGCAGGCATCAATACTGACCAGGTAAATATTTATAACCGCTCCATCGCTCATAACTCGACCAGGGAAGATAAAAACACGGTGTTTCAGTTGGATCTTGTAGGACAAAAAGTTAAAACAGGCGCCCTGTCACATACTTTTCAGATCGGTGCAGATTACCGTTACCTGGATGTTTATCAGCCGACCTTTAATTCTATCGCAGTGGATCAGATTAATGTTCTAGATCCTTCAACTGTATCCAATACCATGCCTTCAGGCTTAGGTGGCTTTAGTTTAATCAACGAAACACAATCCTATGATTACCGTTTTGGCATCACTTTTCAGGATGTGATCCAGGTTACTGATTGGGCAAGAGCTTATGGGGGTGTTCGTTACAGTACCAATAAAACCAAAGATGATGGACTTGAAAGTGTAACCTCAAGTTTCTGGAACCCGATTGCGGGGGTAATGTTTACCCTTCAGCCAGGCTTCAATGTCTTTGGATCCTATACCAACAGTACCAATCCGCGTTCAGCATCCGTAATTGATATCAATGGTGATCCGCTGGGAGCAGAGCGAATTGATCAGTTAGAAGCAGGAATTAAATCCGAATGGTTTAACGACCGACTGCGTTTTAACCTGACTTTTTATAAAATTAATAATAAAGACATGAACCTGGAAGTGTTTAATGTGGATGCTAATGGAATTGTTCAGCCCACAGGCTACTATGCAAAAGGGGGTAACGATGAGCGTAAAGGGGTTGAAGTGGAATTAACAGGTAAAGTATTGCCAAATCTTGAAGTGGTAGCAGGCTACGCTTATATTGACGCACAATACCAGGATCACTCTACATTTGTTCCCGGTTCTTCGCCTAACAATACGCCAAAAAATACTTTTAACCTTTATGCAAACTATACTTTTCAAAACCATACGTTAAAAGGACTTAACATTGGGGCAGGGGTATATTATTTAGGCGAACGTCCTTACAACGACTGGACACAGGCTGGCGTTCAATACCATGCCATTGATCCGAATACTGCACCTTGGTTTAATAAAGCCTATACGCTTGTAAATGCACAAATTGCTTACCCTGTTACAAAAAATATAGGGATAAGGTTAATTGCAAATAATATTTTTGATAAGGTAGGCTATGATGCTTATCGCTCCAATTTTATTGACAGAATTGCGCCAAGGAACTTTTCTGGTGTGCTTACCTACAAGTTTTAAGTACTAAATTGACCACCATAATTCCAAAAATCTTAATTTTATCACAAATTTAAGGTTGCTTAGTTATAATTTTCAAATACGTTCTTGCTTATGAAGAATAAATTCGAGATATTTGCAACCTTAAAAATAATAGACAAATAAGTTATAATTATAATCATCATATGAAAAAAGATCTGCATCCGTCAAACTATAGATTTGTAGTATTTAAAGATATGTCTAACGAGTATTCTTTCTTAACCAAATCCTGTGTAGATACTAAAGAAACTACCACCTGGGAAGATGGAAATGAATATCCTCTTTACAAATTAGAGATTTCACACACTTCTCACCCTTTTTATACTGGTAAAATGAAATTGGTAGATACTGCTGGACGTATCGACAAATTTAAAACTCGCTACGCTAAGAAGTAATTCTACACATCAAAAGAAATTATTTTAAGTCCCGGTGCTTTTGCATCGGGACTTTTTTTATTTTTGTGGCTTATGAAGCTATCATCAGCTTACAGCATAAAGACATAGCTGTGAGCTGATGATAGCTTCATCACCGTTAAAAACAATAAAATACTGATGAAAATCAATTTATTTGATGACGCTGCATGGGCTTCCCTGCGGCCGCTTACTTTTACAAGGCCTGTTGCAGACCTTCGTGTCGGTATTCTAACAATTCGCGAAAAATGGGCAGCCAGCTTAAATGCTGCTGCGGGCTTTTCTACGCAAGCTTATCTTGCCGGGAAATACAACCCTCAACCTGATGCTTTGATCTTTATAAACGGCTCTATTTGTCCGGATGAAGGGCTAGTGGCGGCGGTGATGGAACTGAAGGAGGACGAGGCGTTAAAAAAAGGGGATCTCCTGATCGCTTATCATACAACACAATCAGTTCCATTTGACAGCAAGTTTGCGGATAGCTGCGACAGGAAGTCTTACGAGGGCGACTTTGTGAGGCTGTTGTACCCGGAGGATATATTTAAAAATAATGATGCGGAGTTAAGAAAAGACTATCGTCTTTTAACGCAGGGGCGCCAGTCGGCTGCCATAAGCAGTACCAATACCGTGCTCGGAGAGGATGTGTTTTTTGAGGAAGGTGCTGAGGCTGAGTGTTCTACTTTTAACAGTCTGAGTGGCCCTATCTATATAGGTAAAAAATCAGAGGTTTGGGAAGGGGCGCATATTCGTGGTTCTTTTGCTTTATGCGACAACTCCCAGGTGAAAATGGGTGCTAAAATTTACGGACAAACTACAATCGGTCCGTTTTGCAGGGTTGGTGGCGAGATTAATAATGCCGTTATTTGGGGATATTCTTCTAAAGGCCATGAGGGCTATTTAGGGAATTCTGTTATTGGGCAATGGTGTAATATTGGGGCCGATACCAATAACTCAAACTTAAAAAATAATTATGCAGAAGTAAAAGTCTGGGATTATGCCAGAGAAGGCTTCCGCAAAACCGGTTTGCAGTTTTGTGGTTTAGTCATGGCTGACCATGTCAAATGTGGCATCAACACCATGTTTAACACCGGAACGATAGCAGGGGTGGGAGCTAATATCTTTGGGCCAGGCTTTCCAAGGAACTTTGTGCCCGATTTTGCCTGGGGTGGCTCTCAGGGTTACGAAGTATATGCCCTGCAGAAAATGTTTGAAACAGCAGGGAAAGTCTTTGAAAGAAGGAACATTCCTTTTGATCAGCAGGAAAAAGATATATTAAATCATATTTTTGAAATAACACAAGTACACAGACGTTTTTAATTAAATACAGTATATAAACCAACATTAGAATGAGAAGACAAATTGTAGCAGGAAACTGGAAAATGAATTTAACTTACGAAGAAGGTGTTGCCCTTTTTTCAGAAATCGTAAACATGGTTAGGGACGAGAAAAAGGGCACACAGGAGGCCATCATTTGCGCCCCTTACATTCATTTAAACAGCCTGGCTAAATTAGGTGGAAACACGGTTAAAATTGGTGCTCAAAACTGTCATCAAAACGAAAGCGGTGCTTTCACAGGAGAAATATCTGCGAAAATGATAAAATCTGTTGGTTGCGAATATGTAATCATCGGTCATTCTGAACGCAGACAATATTTTGCAGAATCTGATGCTTTGTTATTAGAAAAAACCAATATCGCTTTGGCAAATAACCTGACGCCTATTTTTTGTATCGGTGAAACTTTGGATGAAAGAAACAATGGTAGCTATTTCGATGTGTTGAAATCTCAATTAACTCATGGCATATTTGCTTTAAGTGCAGCTGATTTTTCTAAAGTTGTGATTGCTTATGAACCTGTTTGGGCGATAGGCACGGGCTTAACCGCAAGTGCTGATCAGGCCCAGGAAGTGCATGCTTATATCCGCAAAGAAATAGCAGCTCAATATGGTGCTGATATCGCAGATAACACTAGTATCTTATATGGTGGCAGCTGTAATCCGAAAAATGCAGCCGAGCTTTTTGCTCAAATTGATATTGACGGCGGACTTATTGGTGGTGCTTCGTTAAAATCACGCGATTTTGCAGACCTGGTTAAAACTTTTAATTCTTAATGCAATATATACAAGTCACATTTACTTTTGATACGATAGCCGACTACCAGCAAGATCTGCTTGTTAATGATTTAGCTGAAATCGGTTACAATACTTTTGAGGATACAGAAAAGGGCTTTGCCGCTTTCATCGATTTCCAGGAATATAGCCAGGCAAATTTAGCTGTACTGCTTCAGCAGTATCAGGACATTGTCTATACTTATACCGTTACGGAAATTGCCGGTGAAAACTGGAATGAAGAATGGGAGAAGAATTTCGAGCCATTGATCATCAGTGATCAATGTTATGTGCGTGCTACTTTTCATCCCGCGCAGCCACAATATCCTTTTGAAATTGTGATTGATCCTAAAATGGCTTTTGGTACCGGTCACCATCAAACCACCACCATGATGATGCAATATATTTTATCTTTTGAGGTAAAAGATAAAGTGGTATTAGATATGGGCTGTGGCACAGGCATACTGGCTATACTGGCAGCTAAACGCGGCGCAAAAGAGCTCACAGCAATTGATAACGATGAGGTATGTTATGAAAGTACATTGGAAAATGCCGCTTTAAATCATATAAGTAATATTACGGCTTTATGTGGCGGCAAGGAAGTAATTCCTGCGGCCACATTTGATGTTATTTTAGCTAACATCAACCGTAACATTCTACTGGACCAGATTGCTGTTTATGCGACTGTCCTGGGACAGGGTGGTCGCATTTTCTTTAGTGGGTTTTATGAGTCGCCAGATTTGGAGATGATCAAAGCTGAATGTGAGCGGTTTAACATCAGTTATGTTGATCATCAGAAAATAGGTGATTGGGTAGCGGCTCATTTTACCAAGAATTAAACATTTATTCAATAGACGATGCGTATACATTTTATCGCCATGGGGGGAAGTGCAATGCATAATCTTGCCATTGCACTGCACAAAAAAGGTTATAAGGTAAGCGGATCAGATGATGTTATCGCAGAACCTTCCAAAAGCAGGTTAGATAAACATGGGCTTCTTCCGGCCAGTATGGGCTGGAATAAAGCCAATATTACACCTGATCTTGATGCAGTGATTTTGGGCATGCATGCTTTTGAGGATAACCCCGAATTGCTGCAAGCTAAAGCGCTTGGATTAAAAATTTATTCTTATCCCGAGTATATCTACGAACAAAGCAAAAACAAGCTGCGTGTGGTTATTGGTGGGAGTCATGGTAAAACCACCATTACTTCCATGATCCTGCATGTGCTTAATTATTACAACAGGGATATTGATTATTTAGTAGGGGCGCAGCTGGAAGGTTTTGATACCATGGTAAAGCTTACAGACGAAGCTCCTGTGATCATCATTGAAGGCGATGAGTATTTGGCTTCTGCCATTGACCGAAGGCCAAAGTTCCACCTTTATAAAGCCACTGTGGCTGTGATCAGTGGAATTGCCTGGGACCATATCAATGTATTTCCCACTTTTGAGGAATATATTCTACAATTTGATAAGTTTATCGACACTATCCAACCGGGCGGAAAATTATTTTACTGTCAAACAGATGAAATTTTGTCAGAAGTGGTTGAGAAATCATCAGCACCTGTAAAAAAGATTCCATATAGCATACCTTCACAGGAAATTCGGGAGGGAATAACTTACTTGTTGCCGGAAGAAACCCCTTTGAACATTTTTGGAGACCACAACCTGATGAATTTAAGTGCGGCGAAACTGGTTTGCGCTGAATTGGGTATTGCTGCTGAAGATTTCAACGCCGCGATCTCGACTTTCAAAGGAGCTGCAAAAAGGCTTGAATTACTGCGTAGTGATGCTAAAACGAACGTTTACAAGGATTTTGCCCATTCCCCTTCAAAGGTGAAAGCAACGATTGAGGCAGTGAAGTCCCAATTTGAGGGCAGAAAATTAGTTGCCTGTATAGAGTTGCATACATTCAGTAGTTTAAATAAAAAATTTTTACTTCAATATGAAAGTACTATGGATAAGGCTGATATAGCTATTGTTTATATTAATGATAACACTTTCAAACAGAAGAAAATTTTACCTTTTAGCAATTTAGATGTGAAAAGTGGCTTTAAAAACCCTAAATTGCAGTTTTTTAATGATGTTCTCGAATTACAACAGTATTTGCGAAAAATTGATTTCCATAATACAAATTTATTACTCATGAGTTCAGGAAATTTCGGAGGCTTAAATCTCGTTAAACTGGCACGTGAGTTGAGTACTTAATTTAATGCACATTTAAAATATCTAAAAACACAACATGAACGTAATTGGTAAAAACATCAGGCAACTGAGACAGAAAAACGGATGGAGCCAGGGAGAAGTTGCAAAACGCCTTAATATTTCTATTCCAGCCTTTTCTAAAATAGAAACAGGCATTACTGATATCAACATTTCCAGATTAGCACAAATAGCTAATTTATTTGAAGTATCCACTATGGACATTATCTCCAAAGAAGGAGAGAATCCACAATCTGTAAACTTTGAAGAGATCAACAGCCTCAAATCAAGATTATCACAAAGAGAAGAAGAGATCATCAAGCTTCAAAAGAAAGTGATCGAACTTTACGAAGAAATAAGACAAAAATAATTTCTTTAGAAAATGTTACGCAGGGTAAGGTGTCGCTTTCCGAAAGTGGCACCTGTCGCCTGGTGTATCGAAAGCATTTTATCATTAAAATCTCCTACCCAAGATAGCTCAAGTTCGTCATACTGATTTAAGGGCAATACATACTCTTTAAGTTTTATGAATAAGGCAGATTCAAGACCATGTTTCTGGTAGGTCGTTTTTGTGCCCATCACAATCGCCCGCATCCGGTTCACACCTTTCCAGCGGCGGTAAACGAATTTTATTTTCTCCATTAGCCCTAATTTTCCATTAAAGTCTTTGATCATCTGATTTGCATCGGGAATAATCACTACAAAAGATGCCGGTTCTCCATTCAGGTAGGCAAACCAGATGAGCTTTTCATCCATGATGGTTTCCATTTTCTTAAAACTTTCCAATAAAGTCTCCCTCTTTATAGGTACGAAACTTTCAAAGTCCTGCCAGCCATCGTTATAGATCTCCATCAAATCAGCCACATATTTTTCTGCATTTTTCTTGGAGAAATGTTCAAAAGTATAACCCGGTTTATTAGCCACCCAATTGGCAATTTTTGTAAAACGCTCTGGAAAGGGATTCCTCACTTGCAAGTGGTTGGTGATCTGCTCGTATTCCTTTATAAAGCCATAGTTGTCAAAGAACGCCTGGTAGTACGGGAAATTGTAATTCATGCCATAAGAAGGCGGGGTAAAGCCTTCTACCAGCAAGCCCCAGAATGAATCATTTTCACCGAAGTTGATCGGTCCATCCATTGCTTTCATACCCTGCTTTTGAAGCCATTCCTTAGCGGTATCAAACAGTTTAAAAGCTGCAGATTGATCGTTGATGCATTCAAAGAATCCCATTCCGCCGGTAGGTTGGTCGTATTGGAAAGCTTTTTTCTCATTCACAAAGGCAGCCACCCGGCCAATCAGTTGTCCATGGGCAGATTTCAAAATCCATCTCTCGCAAACGCCATGTTTAAAGAATGGATTTTTTTTAGGTTCAAAGATGGTATCGATATCCGTATCGAGCGGACAGATCCAATTTTCATCATTTATATAAAGTAGTCGGGCAACGTCTAAAAATTCTTTACGGGTTTTTGAATTACTAACCGGGTGGATTTGCATGTATACGGGCTTAAAATAAAAAACATCCTAAAAGGATGTTAAGGGATATTAATGTAACGTTATTTTAGAAATTATCGTCATCTTCATCATCAATAAAATCATCGAATGTATCCAGATCGTCCAGAGGAACATCAAAGTCCTCGTCCTCATCATCAATAAATGATTTTTTGTTTTTAGTTTCTTCAATTGAATTATCGTTGAGCATATCCCTATCATCAACTTCATTCGCTGGTCCTTTTTTAATGGATTTTTTCGGAGTTGTCATTACTAAAAAAATAAGTTTCTGAAAATGTTTGTTGGTTATAAAATTATAAAAATCAATTTGAAATGCACTTAATTTTTTAAATTTTGTCTACTTCAAAAATAAGACAAAAAGCAATTTTACAAGAATTTATTTTTAAATATAAATCATCGCTCTATGGTTCTGAAGGTTAGATTTACGCGGGGCCTGGTAACCAGCTTTGTTGGAGGCAGCCTGTGTAACCAATTTGATTGTGTGGCATCTTTCATGACCAATAAGCTGCCGTGTTGCAGCACAATAGATACGGTTGCCTTGGTTGATTTATGCTTGAAAGAGAATTTACGTTCTGCGCCGAAACTCAGGGATGCTATCGCTCCATTTCTTTTTAAGTCTTTTTCTCCGTCGCTATGCCATGCCATCCCTTCATCACCACTGTGGTATAAATTAAGCAGACAGGAATTAAACCTATCTCCGGTTCTGTGTTCTATTATATTCTTTAGTTCCATCAATTCCTTAGTCCAGGGCAATGCCTTTTTTGTGGTATTGGAATAGGTATATTCAAAATCAGCATCACCATACCAGGCCACTTTTCTTTTAGTCACCATACGCTTGCCAAATAGGATAGCTTCATCATTTTTCCAGTCAATGGTAGATGAAAGTTGCACGAGATAAGCATCAGCATCTTTCCCTGGCATGATCTGTCCGTAATAGTTTACCACACCGTCTTTCGGTAACAAATTTTGTTCTTCTATCCGGCTGGTATTGAATAAGTCCATATCACTAAGGTAATAGATCATTAAAAATTATCCAACTTTCATAAACTTATAACTTAAAATTTCGATGAATAGAAGTTGATGAAAGCTTCATTACAGGTAGGCTTTGAAGGAGATATCTTGCCCGATAAATCAGGACAAAAAAAAGTGGTAAAGATTTTGGCTTTACCACTTTTAACACACAAATGAAACCTGAATTGAGATGTTTTAGGTTAGGTTAAAATATCTTTATCAATCCTCTAAGAACGCTTTACAAACAACGTTTGCATTTAATATCTATGACAAGTATAGTGCAATTTCAGTTTGTATTTACACCTACTTAGTGTATGGTATTAATAATTGAGTAAACGGTCATAAACTAGGGTAAAGCTATATTTATTGATACAGATGTACCTGATCCACCATTCTGCTTAACGCTGATCTGTATAGGGTTTGCTTCAATCTCATTCAATAAATTGATTCTTTCCTGGGTTAAGCTCATGCCTTTACTGGAGTGGCTGTTCTTTTTATGTTTCAACGAGTTTTCAATACCGATACCGGTATCCATGATTTCGATGTTCAGCAGATGAGGCGCTATTAAATTGATCAGAATTTTTAGTTCTCCCCCTGTTTCTAATGGCATAATGCCATGCCAAATCGCATTTTCGATATATGGCTGCAAAAGCATCGAAGGAATAAAGGTTTCTTCTCTATCTAAGCGCTGATCTACCTGGATTTCGTAATTTAATTTATTGCCGAATCTTTTCTTTTCCAGGCTCAGGTAAAGTTCGAGGTATTCTAATTCTTCCTGCATGGAAATATAGCTTTTGGTGCAAATTTCCATGTTTTTCCTAATCAACCTGGCAAAACCGGTCAATACTTTATTGGCGGAGCCTGTGTCCTTTGTATTGATATAGTGCTGTATAGAGTTCATCACATTAAAAACGAAATGTGGATTCATCATTGCCTGCAGGGCTTTTTGTTCCAGCATTAAGATCTTATTCTTCAATAATAGTTTTTGCTGTTCCTTGTCTTTCTGTTTTCTGGTAACCATTACAGCAATTTCATAAAAAGAGATACCGGCGACGACAAACAGGAACAACATAAACCAGGTTGTTTGCCAGATTTTTGCTTTAAGTTCAAAACTAAATTTATCGGGTTCGCCCCAATTGCTATTGCTTGTTCTTGAGCTTACTTCGAAAGTGTACTTCCCTGGCTCAAGTGAGGAGGTTTCCATTCTCCGGGACCTGGTTTCGATCCATTGATCATCTGGATTTAAACGGTACCTGAATACCACATCCTGTCCCTGAAAGTCAATGGCACCAAAACGAAATGAGATTTTATTCCTTGTAGCATCTAATAAGATGCCTTGCTCTTTTAAACTCCTTTTTTTATCATTCACCTCAACAGATGAAATTAAAGTATGAAGTGGTTCATTGGGGCTTTGGTGGGGGGTATGGTTAAAATAAACCAAACCTGTGTTGGTAGCAAAATAAGAAGTATCTGCATCAACAAAAACATCGTTCACATCATTTCTTAATAGCGCATTGGTGTACTCAAAAGATTTTACCATGGGCTTACCATCGATTAAACAAACTCTGTTGATACCGTTATTGGTAACCACCCAAACATGGTTATTGCTTACGTATAGCTTCTTGCAAATGTTACTTGCGAGGCCCTCTTTTTGTGTAAACTGATACAGTATTGTATTTCCTTTAATCAAAAACAAGCCGTAGCCATCAGTGGCAACGACAAGCGTTCCATCTGCCAGCTCATCAATGTCATTGATCCGTTTGTTAGCCAATTGGTCTTTAAGCTGGAGGGTACGCTCCTGATGGCCGGTAAAGTAATTTAAACCATTGTAATTGGAAAACCACAATATGCCCTTGCCATCAAAAAAAACACTGTAAGCACGGTCATTAAAGAAGTTAACACCATTTTTTAAATGACTCATGTTAAATTCAAAATGTTTTTTTGTTTCTTTAAGCAGTACTACACCCGATGAAAGGGCTAAGGCAAGTTTGCCATCCTGATCAATGCTAAAATCTTTAACTACAAATAAAGAACGATTTGTTTCCTTTAAATAGTCGATGGTAGGATTGTTTTTGTCAATTCCATTTAGTCTGCCAAGACCGAAATCTGATGCAAAGTGAAGTGATTGACTGGACTCATCGAGCAATAGTTTTTTGATTCCGGTATTAAAAGTCTCTTTATCCTGAATTTCAATCTGATCAACCTTTAAAGTGAGGTGCTGTAGTTTATTGATGTTGCCATTGTCTAAGCCCAACCAGATATTATGCTTTTTATCCTTGGTAATACTTTTAACGGCATTGCTGCCAAGACCGTGTGACTTATCGATAACAAATAACCTGTTCTTCCTACCCGGTAGCATGTAGATACCATTTGAAGTAGTAAACCACATGTTTAGCTTTGAATCTTTAATTACCTGCACTGTTGGGGTTCCCTGCAGATAAGTATGTGTTTTTCCGCTTTCATCAACGTGGAGAATACCGCTTTTATGACTTAACCATAATTCTTTTTGATCAGCATAAAAATAACCCAGATTGTCATTGAGCAATGCGGCATCAATTTGATGTAAGACCACGTTATTATCGGCTTTATGATAGTTAAGCCCTCCTTTGCCTATATATAATAAAGAATTATCTGGTAAACTCGTTATGGTTTTGTAGGATACAGGCTTTACAGGGGTGTTTTCTGAAGATTTAAACTTTCCATTTTCATAAACCTTTACAGAATTGTTGCTATAGGCCCAAATCCGGCCCTGCGCATCTTCGTTGATATAAGTGAAAAAGAACTGATCTGCCTGGTGCCTTGCTTTAAAGGTAGTCAGCGATTTGCCGTCAAACAGGTAAAGCAAGTTTTTGTTGGTGCCAAACCATAACCTGTCCTTGCTGTCCTGAAACACAGAGATCACCACCGCCTTAAACTTTAATACCTGCAGACTTTTGTCGTTCGTGCTGTTGTAGATTATTCCATCAAGGAAATAGCTCATTTCGCCGTTAAAAGCGATAAACCATATCCTGCCTTTTTTATCTTCTTTAATCTGTATGACCTGGTTATCGGGTAAGCCGTCATCAATGGAGAAATTTTCGAACCGCTGACCATCAAAGCGACTCACGCCCGCATCAGTACCAAACCAGAGATAGCCTTTACTATCCTGTAAGGTAAAGAAACAATTGTTGCTCGGAAGACCGTCCTTTGTAGTATAATGATGAATGAAAGTTGATTGGGCAAAAGCTGCCGACCCAGTAGTGAGGCACAACAGGGTGAGGTAATAAGCAATTATACGAAAGGCTAATTTTCTATTTATCACCCTTGAAATTTGTATAAGTTTTGACTTTCTCGGCAAATTCGCTAGCTCTCCTGCGGGATACAGCAATTTTAACCCCATTTTTTAAGGCCACCTCAAGGCCATTTTTAGAGTTATATTCTTTTAAATAATCGAGGTTAATGATGGTTGACTTATGAATCCTCACAAATTTATTATCCGGCAGGATTTCTTCATATTCTTTCAGCACTTTCGCAACGGTAATTTTTTCTCGGTTGGCGAGGTAAAAAACTGAATAATTGCTGTCGGCTTCAATATTGATAATATCATCAAAATCCACCATGGTATAGCCGCCTTGTCCGTTGGGTAAACTTAATTTGCGAATTTCGGAACGCTCAGAAATATTTTCCGCCAGGTTGCTGAGTTGGCTGGCTAATTGTTGTTGGGTCAATTTGTCGAGGGAAATATATTTTGTGGCTTTAGAGACAGCTTCCTTCAGTTCTTCAATATCTATAGGCTTTAGCAGGTAATCCAAAGCATTTGCCTTAATTGCCCTAAGGGCATATTGGTCATAGGCTGTGGTAAAAACAACCTGAGCATTGTGTTGTACGGCATCAGGAATCAATTCAAAACCGTTCTCCCCGGGCATAGCAATGTCCAGGAAGATCAGGTTTGTTTTATTTCCTGCAAGCAAGGCCCTGGCTTCACTAACGGATTTCGCGATGCCTACAATATTTACATTCTCACAGTTTTCCTGTAAGAGGAAATACAGCGAAGAACGCGCATATTCTTCATCGTCAACAATAATTGCATTCAGGGTCAGCATATAAATTAATTTATGCCAATTTAGTAATTGATTACCTGTTCTTCAAGGTGATCGGGTAAATCCCGGTAATTATATTTCTGCCCACGAAGCTGAGGGTCGAATCCAGCTTCCCGGATTGCCTCCTGGATACCATTCGCTGTAAAGCGGTGTGGTGCACCTGCGGCTGAAACCACATTTTCCTCAATCATGATCGAGCCAAAATCATTTGCACCGGCATGTAAACATAATTGAGCGACAGATTTACCTACCGTTAACCAGGAAGCTTGTATATTTTTGATGTTTGGCAGCATAATTCTGCTTAAGGCCAGCATTCTCACATATTCGTCACCAGAAACATTGTTACTAATACCACGAAGTCTTTTTAATAAAGTGCCATCATCCTGGAACGGCCATGGAATGAAGGCAAGAAAACCATTTGCATCGGCTGGTTTCTCACTTTGTACTTCCCTGATCCAAACCAGGTGTTCAAAACGTTCGTCAATAGTTTCTACATGGCCGAACATCATGGTAGCCGATGTTGTAATATCCAGCTGGTGTGCCGCACGCATGACATCCAGCCACTCTTGTCCGCCACATTTACCTTTAGAGATCAGTCGCCTTACCCTGTCGTTAAGTATTTCTGCACCTGCACCCGGCAAGGAATCCATGCCTGCAGCTTTTAATGTAGCCAGTACCTCAGTATGTGATTTACCTTCTATCTTGGCCACATGAGCAATCTCCGGTGGGCCTAAGGCATGAAGCTTTAAATCTGGATACAGTTGTTTCAGTTCTTTAAACAAGTTCGCGTAAAAATCAAGGCCCAGATCAGGGTGGTGGCCACCCTGTAATAAAAGCTGATCACCGCCTAAACGGAAGGTCTCCTCAATTTTTAGCTTGTACGTTTCTATATCGGTAATGTAACTATCTTCGTGTCCTGGTCTTCTAAAAAAATTGCAGAATTTACAATTTGCTATACAAACGTTAGTGGTATTAACGTTACGATCAATCTGCCAGGTCACCTTTCCTGAAGGTACTTGTATTTTCCTTAATTCATTGGCTACATAGGCTAATTCAGCTGTGGCAGCGTGATGATATAAAAAAACACCCTCTTCTTTAGATAAAAAGTCGAATTGTAGTGCCCTGTGTAATAGTTCAGCAGTGTTCATATGGCAAATATACCATAAGTTCTGTTCTTTTTTAATTCCTATCTTTGCAACAATTATTTAAAAAATATGGTAAACTTTAACCGTTTTACATTAGCTAACGGATTGCGTGTGTTAGTGCACGAAGATGATACGACGCCGATGGCGGTCTTAAATATATTATACGATGTAGGTGCCCGTGACGAGGAAGCCGACAAAACTGGCTTTGCGCATCTTTTTGAACACCTGATGTTTGGTGGTTCTGTTAACATTCCTTCTTATGATGAACCCTTACAAAGGGTAGGGGGAGAGAATAATGCTTTTACCAGTAATGACATCACCAATTATTACATCACTTTACCTGCCGTTAACCTTGAAACTGCCTTTTGGTTGGAAAGTGACAGGATGTTAAGTCTTTCTTTTTCAGAGAAAAGCCTGGAGACACAACGGAATGTAGTTTGTGAAGAATTTAAACAAAGGTACCTGAATCAGCCTTACGGCGATGTCTGGTTAAAATTAAGGCCTTTGGCTTATAAAGAACACCCTTATCAGTGGGCAACAATTGGTCAGGATTTAAAGCAGATTGAGAATGCCCGCATGGATGATGTGAAGGCATTCTTCAAAAAACATTATAACCCACAGAATGCTATTATGGTAGTGGGTGGAAATGTTAAAACCGAAGATATCCGCAGGATGGCAGAGAAGTGGTTTGAACCCATTCCTGCCGGAGAAAAATACGTAAGAAACTTGCCTAAAGAACCATTGCAAACTGAAGCCCGTGAGGAAATAGTTAAGGCAAATGTTCCCTTGAATGCGATTTACATGGCTTTTAAAATGCCTGCAAGGAACGACGATTCCTACCAGTCGTTTGACTTATTGTCTGACGTGTTGTCGCAGGGGCAGTCTTCTCGTTTATACAATACTTTACTAAAGGAACAGCAGTTGTTTAGTGATGTGCATGCGTACATCACCAGCAGTATTGATGAAGGTTTATTTGTGATAGAAGGTAAGCTGGTTGAAGGTGTGAGTGTAGCAACTGCTGAAGCAGCGATCTGGAAAGAACTGGAAAAGACAAAAGAGGAGCTGGTTACCGTGGATGAGCTGACAAAAGTTCAAAACAAATCTGAATCTATTATGGTATTCTCAGAATTGAATTTGTTGGACAAAGCGATGAACCTGGCTTATTATGAGCTCTTAGGTGATGCTGCTTTGTTAAACACTGAAATCGATAGGTACCTTGCGGTAACTGCTGAACAAATACAACAGGCTGCTCAACAAATATTTGTAAAAGAACAATGTTCAATTTTATACTATTTAATTGCTAAAGATGCTTAATCGTACCCTCGTGCCTGATTCAATGCAGGTTAATGATATAAAATTTATTGCGCCGCAACAACAGCAACTTGACAATGGTATAAAAGTATATACTATTAATGCCGGCAAACAAGACCTTGTAAGGATTGAATTTATATTTGATAATGTAAATTTTGATGCTGCAAAACCCTTACAGGCTGTAGCTGTGAACCATTTGATCAATAATGGAACAGCCAGCCTTACTGCAAAAGATATTGCCGACAAGGTTGATTATTATGGTGCTTTTTTACAAACTGAATATGGTGCTGATCAAAGTAGCATCAAACTCTACTCACTTAATAAACACCTTAAAGCTGTTCTACCGATTTTAAAGTCCATCCTGGATGAAAGTGTCTTTCCACAACAGGAATTAGGCATCTTTATTCAGAACCAGAAGCAATCTTTACAGGTGAGCCTGGAAAAAAATGATTTCCTGGCCAGGAAAAACTTCGCACATGCTATTTTTGGAAATTCCAGCTATGGTTCTAATATTTCATATGCTGATTACGATGCTTTGCAGCAACGGGATCTGTTGGAATATTACGCTGCGGCCTATAAGCCTGAAAATTGCACGCTATTCATTGCCGGGAAGTTTGAACAGTCGGAGTTTGAGCTGGTAAACACTATTTTTGGTCAGGAATGGAATAATAACAACCCGTCTGTTAAAAATCAATTTTCATTTTCCGCTGCACCTAAGGGAGAAATCCTGATTGAAAGGCCAGAAGCCATTCAGTCTGCTATCAGAATGGGCACGATGAGTATTAACAGAAGGCATCCCGATTTTGCTGGCTTTCAGGTACTAAATTGTTTGCTTGGTGGCTATTTTGGTTCCCGGTTAATGACTAACATCAGGGAAGATAAGGGTTATACTTATGGTATAGGCTCGGCTGTAGTTTCGATGAAGGATGCCGGCTACTTTTTTATAGCGACAGAAGTAGGTGCCGAAGTTTGTGGCAATGCATTAATTGAAATTGAAAAAGAGATCACGCTTTTGAAAACTGATCTTGTACCAGCACATGAACTTGATCTGGTACGTAACTATATGTTAGGTTCTATGCTAGGCAGCCTGGAAAATGCCTTCTCCCATGCTGATAAGTTTAAAAATATATTCTTCTCCGGCCTGGATTATGAGTATTATGAAAAATACATTGACACCGTGAAAACAATTGATGGCGAGCAATTGCGTTCACTGGCTAATTTATATTTAAATACTGACGATTTTATAAAAGTTGTAGTAGGTAAGAAGTAAATAGAAGGGTATTGGCTAATTTACTTTAGCCAATACCCCTTTTAACTTGTCTGCCTGGTAAACCTTTTTATAAAATTCAATCAGTTCATTGTATTTTTCTGGTGGATATTGTTTATTGTTCATGGTTTGTGTCCGCTTGTAGATGAGGGTGTTGTCTTTCTGCAAGACTAGCATGGTATACTGGCCAAATTCTGATGTGATATTCACTTCTTTAGGCAGAAATTCTACTTTAAAACCTGTTGGAATAGTGTAGGTAATCTCATCTTGATCCTGATAACCATAAGGAACAGAGAAATAGGTTTTCCTGTCGGTCGCTTTTGCCGGCACACGCTCCCGGCGGTTCATTAGATTTAAAGTTAAAAATACCTTGTCAGCCCCATGCGTTAGAATTTGTGAAGATTTAACCGTAATCTTTTCATTGACCACCGGCCGATTTTTGTCTGCCTGCAGGTAACTGAAACTTACCAATTCCATGTTTGGTATATCCAATTGGTTCATCAACGATTTGCGTTGCTCCACAGGCTCTTTAAAGAGCATTCCGTAATTGCCTTCATATTGTGCATAACCATACTCCGAATCTATATCAATGGCTGCTGCTCCTTGCTCGTTTATAGCGATTTTGATTTTTCTTTGTTGAAAATTATCAACAGGCCGATATTGTGGTGTTTTTACAAGCTTTCCGCCCTCGGCTGTAACCAGCAACACATTTTTATCAGAACAATCATAAGACAGGTAACCCATGGGTATTTGCTGATTGGTGCATTCCAGCCAAAGGCTATCTTTTTCCAGAGGTACAAATAGGATCATGTGATTCGCCTGGTTTAGGCTTGCAAACTTTGGATTAAGAGAAGGCATACCTGATCCGATGACAACCAGGTTGGATGGGATTCCTACTTCATCCAACATCGCTTTCATGTAATTGGAAAGTGCTTTACAATCGCCGTAATTAACGGCAGCCACTTTATCAGCATTGATGGGTTTAAGACCGCCAATGCCTAATTGGACACTTACATAACGGGTGTTCGCTTGTAAGTATTTGTATAAGATGTTAATTTTCTCTTTCGGACTGTTTGCTGTAGCCGTCAGTGCTGCTATTTTAGCCTTTGTTGCTTCTGGTAATAGTTGTTTCTCACTATTCAGCTTGTACAGCCATTCGCCGACATTTTTCCAGTTTTCAAGGTTGCCTTTGGAGTTGTCGTATTCAAATTCATTCGGCGCCAGGTTCACCCATGGTCTTACGTTTCTTAGCCCCACACTTAAGGGTTCATGTTCCAGTGCAGCTAAGTTTTCACAAGACCATTTATAAACGGTTTTATCTTTAACTGTGGATGAATCTGTGGTTAAGCCTTTACTTTTTAGATACTTGAAAGACATGCTTGCAGGTATTTTAAACGTGTAATCTGATTTTTCGACGGCATAACCAAAGGAACTAACAGGATACCACGAAGGATAACTCGTTAAACCGGTATAATCTTTACTATAGCTATATTCAATTGTATAAGGGAATGTACTGTTCAAAAATTCAAGTTGCTTAACCCTGCTGTCCTCATAAATAGTTCCATCAGAAATGGCACTTCTGTCTTTGAAATCTGCACTTTTATATTCTTTGATTTTTACACCATTTGCATCATACATTGCGGCCTTCAGATTGTAAATACTGGAAAAACGATCATAGAAATCATAAAAGGATGAAGCACCTTCTCCATTTTTATTCAGAATGGTAATCGCTGTTTTATAGGTGTATGTGGCCTGACTGATGCTTTTCAGATCAAACACTTCTTGTTCCATCCGAATAACTACGGCGGCATTTTGTTTTAGTTCCGGGGCTATTTTAGCGACTGCATAGTCAGCTTGTCCTTTTGAGTATAAACTTAAAAAGACAAAAAAAGGTAGGATTAATTTTTTCAATTTACAGCTTTTTAAATACGATTTGTTGGGCCTGTTTATCTATGATGAGCCGGAATAATTCTTTTAAGTCATGATAGCCTTCAGCGGGGAAAACTGCCTTGGAAATAAGCACTCTGCTGCTTAAGACAACTTTATTGTCCTCTGTAGAAAACATGTATGTGAAAACACCTTCGTTGTTCGGTAACTGGATTTTACCATTTGCAGGTAATTTTTCTAGTTTGTAATTTTTCGGAAATTCGATAAGCACACGGTAATTTTCTTCTATAGGGTAAGCAAAATCTACCGGATAGTTTCTTTCCTCCAGTTTGAAAGGGTTCTCCTTGGTTTGCTCATATAATAAAGGACTCACCATTATCAAATCTCCTGCTTCTTCCACCTTGTCTTCAATAACTACTTCCATTGTGTTTGTGAGTAATTCTGAAGGGTTATCCAGGTTTGCAATTTTGAAACTCTTTACTTCTAATCCAGGTTTGTCGCTTTTATAATTTTTGATAAATTCGGCTTCGTTGATGGCCGCAGTAAATTTATTCCGCTGACTCACTCCTGTATAATTATTATAGGAGAGGTATAAATGGCCGGTTAGCGTATGATCTTCATTTAAAATAAGGTTATAATAAGTGTTGGTCTTACTTGTGCTATTTACTTCCAGCGGAATCCATGTTCCATTCTTTTCAGCCACGTTTATCTTTAGTCCTTGCTGATTCAGGTTTTGATAAGAAATAAGATCCTTAGTCAGGTATTTGTCTGCGGCATCTAACAAAACCGTATCACCTTCCAGCTCTACAGCTACGATGACATTGTTAAATTTTGAAAGCAAAGGATAGCCAGGGTGATAACCGTTTTCTCTTGTGCTAATCAACACAGGTGATGCATTAATCTTTGCTTCCCTTAATAGACTCAATAAGGAAAGATTAATATCTGCACTGTTACCGGATTTTTTTTCAAATACAGTTTTCACCTGATTAACAGTGGAATATTTGCTGTAGCTGTCATTCCATTTCAAATTATTTTTTACATAGTCAAAAATCAGCTGCATTTGAAGTGGCGGTTTGGTTTCCGTCTTTAAGATTTCAGGCAATAGTGACTTGCTGAAATTGCTTTTTGAAAAGAATTTCCCGAAGGTCTGTTCTTCCATCAATTCAGTGACTATTTTTGGCCAGTTTGAGCTGTAATCTTTATGAATACTTCCAGGGAATTTTGTGCTGCTTAGTTCAAATTCTATTTTGCTAATATAATCCTCCACAGTGGTGATAAAGCGCTCGTCCTTAATTGCGGGAACATGTTCTGCAATATATTTTAATGCAAGGGATTTCGCTTGCAGCGTCTGCGCTTGCTCATGGTTACTTCCTGCAATATAGAAGTTGTCGTTGACATCTTCCTGCTGAACCTGCTCTATTGGAAAATAACCCCTCGGGGTAACTTTATACCTGAAGTATTCAGGGATCTTTATACTATATTCTGAATACAATATCGGGAGTGAGCCCTGGAAGTACCAATCCCGTAAGGTGAAGATGAAATCTGATACGATCTTGTACTTGTATTCTACAATTGATCCCTCTTTGACATTTGGTAGGGTGAATTTTTTTATGGTCCAATTCTTATCATGCTTTTCTGAAAACCGGGCATCTTTGGTAATCTTACTCACTACGATCTTCCCGTTTTCTAAATTGTAAGTGCCAGCTTCCATAAAAGCCAAAGTTTCTGCCGAACCTCCTTCACCACGATAGAGTTGGATGTCAAAATCCGCAAGGTCATAACCTGCTTTGTTGGAAACTTTATACCTGATATGCCGTTCGTAAACAAAGACGAAACCACCGGTTTTAGGACTAACCTCAAACCAACCTTTGCCGATGTCAAATAACTTAATACCTCTTGCTGCAGAATCTGCTCCTGCTACTTTGGTTTCAAATTCCTGAAGATCTATTTTTCCATATTTGAAGATTTTCGGATTGCCGGTTTTTTGTTGCGCCTGAGTGATCAGGACAGAGAAAACCATTAAAAAGGTGAGTAAAAACTTTTTTTGCATAATGAGAGCGTTAAATTTCATGCAATTATAATAAAAAATAAATGCACTATAAATTAAATTAATTATTTAACAAGCAAGGTTATTACGCCGTCCATCGTTGCTACCAGGATTTTGTCCTTATTGATGACATTAACTGTATTTACCATAGAATTATCAATTTTATGGGCCCACAACTTTTTTTGTGCAACAGGGTCAAAAGCATAGACTACACCATTTTTGGTTCCAAAGAATACATGTCCATCTTTGGCGATCAGCATGGAGGGAACATGCTCATAACCGTAGTTCAGGTTTAAGCGCCACAAAATCCCGGGGTCCGTGCTTTGCGTTTTATAAGCCACCACTTCATCGTTCATGGTTTTCCCGAAAATGATAGACTTATCTTCAGAGATACCAATTGATTCTCTGACAGTTGCTTCTTTGTTTCGCCACATGGTTTCGCCATTTTTAGCATTTATCGCCGTAAGCACACGGTCGGGCGCAGCGATGTAAATAATGTCATTGGTTGCAACAGGGGTAACCATGGCAGGAGAGTACATCCTGTTGGCATGGCCGTTGTTCCATTTCCACACCAACTGACCATTGTTTTTATTCAAAGCGTAAAGGTGTCTTCCCCATGCGCCGAAGATGATTTTATCCTTATAAACCAAAGGAAGGCCAACTATAGCACCTTCGACTTCATTAAATTCCCAAACAAGCTTACCTGTTTTAACATGGAGTGCGCGGAAGGAATGGTCACTGGATCCTATATAAACCAAGCCTTTTTCTACCACGGGTGAACCTAATACGGCAGCTTTGGCTTCATATTTCCATACAAGTTTTCCGGTATTTAATTTGAGGGCATAAATATTTTTATCACCCGAACCGAATATCACGATGTCTTTAACGATTACCGGAGAGGAGTAAATTGCACCTTTGGTTTTAAAAGTCCACTTTTTGCTGCCATCTTTAAGCGAAAGGGCTTCAATTTCACCAATTGCATTACCAACCACTGCGATTTTATTATCGGTGGCAGGCGTTGAAATGACATTAGCCGCCGAATGATAAGTCCAGCTTTGTTTTACCTGTGGGTACTTTTCATTAATGGCATAGGAGGGGCGTTCATACTGCTTATTATCTGTTGAATTAAAAGTCTTTAATGCAAACTTTCTCCATGCATTTTCAATTGTTATCCCCGGTTTCTTTGTCGCGAAGAAAACCGAATCACTGCGCATGGTAACCACGTTATATCCTCCGACACTGTCTTTGGCTCTAAGGTTAGATCTGCCCATAGTCCCTTCAATTCCCTCAAAGTTTAAGGCTCTGTTACTATGGCCATGCCCACAAATGGCATACTGAATATTGTATTTTTTTATTCTGTCGGTGGCTTCGTACCAGTTGTCAAGACTATTGTCGATCGGGTAATGGTTAATAAATACCAGAGGCATTTCCTTTGGCGTATTTTGTAAAAGCTTTTCCAGCCAAACTGTTGCATCCCTTGGGATATGCCCGTCAGACATGCGTACATAAGGGCCCGAAGCACATGCGATGAAACGGTACCCCTTGTGGTCGAACGTAAATTTATCATCACCAAACTGATTCAGAAAATCTACGCCTCCTGACTCAGACCAACCGGTATCATGGTTGCCGGGAATAAGGTAAACGGGTTTGGAAAGTTTGGAAAGTATTTCTTTGGCGACTTTAATCTCTTCAAGTGTACCCATTTCGGTAATATCACCCGTAACGAGAACAAAGTCGAGGTCATTTTGTCGGTTGATGTCGGCAACAGTTCTGCGGAGATCTTCGTCTCCGGTTCCTATTCCAATATGGGTATCGGTTACAAATGCATACTTAAAAGTTTGCGCTCCGGCAGAATGGTGAAGGAGGAAAAACAGGGCAAGGCTAAGGTAAAAATGGAGCTTAATTTGGTTTAGTTTCATGTCAGTGAAATTATGAATTAAAAGTTTTCACAGTGAATAATTTGAATAAATATTTTATCATATTTGTATGAATAAAATGCTTTTATTTCTATTCCAGAAACATATGTTAGCAACCGCTGTCGATACCAACAAACCTGCTTTTAAAATTAATCCTGACCTTTCTGAAATCGATTGGGTATATGTATGTGAACTTTTCGATAAAGTAAATTGGAGAACCCGCTTGCCGGCGGAGATTGAAAAGGCATTTAAGTCAAGCACCTGGACCTTATTTGTATTTAAAGATGAGCAACTCATTGCTTTTGGACGTACCATTGATGATGGACGTTACTATGCCATGCTGGGGGATATTGTAGTTGATCCTGATTTTCAAGGCAAAGGTTTAGGTAAAAAAATCGTAAGTACCTTAAATACCCAATTGGAAAATTATCATTTTGTAACTTTAACTGCTGCTCCGGGCAAAGAGAATTTTTACAAAAGCATGGGCTGGAAGAAACAATCTACTGCATTTATTTGGCCCCAGGGACCAAAGCAGTTAAGGCAGCACACCGAATCGGAAGAATAAAGTGCCTAATGCTAATATCATATAGTAATTTGGGGAAATGTTATATTAATGCAGTTGAGGCTATAGCTATATTTGGGTTTTACAAATTTAACCAAATGTACCTGTAGCCTAATTTTTTAGGCTTAAAACCCTAAAGACGGACTGATGAGGAACTTCCAGATTTTTATATTTTTAGCATTTTTATTGCCAATATTTTCCCAGGCATCTATTGTCGATAAGTCAAAAGTTCAAACGATTTTAATCCCCGTTGGAAATAATCCCAGGATTAAGTTTGGCGCTGAACGGATCTCCAAAGCATTAAAGCTTTTAGGCTACACTTCTAAAATTATTCAGCAGAACACAGTGCCTTCAATAAAAGGATTGATTGTGATCACCACCACGGCAGATCAACTTTCGACAAATGCCCGTCTTTCGCCACAGCAAAAATCTCAAACGAAATCATTAGGAAAGGAAGCCTTTTCTATCGCTTATAATGACCGTAATAACCTGGTTATTGTTGGTTCCGATGCTTCTGGTGCTTTATATGGCTGTATGGAATTGCTGGACCAAATAAAAACGTCCGGAAAACTTCCTGAAAAAATAGCTATAACTGATCAACCCGAAATGGTCTTAAGAGGAACCGCTATTGGCCTTCAAAAACCAGATTATTTGCCCGGACACGATATTTATGAATATCCTTACACGCCTGAAAGCTTTCCATGGTTTTATGACAAAGACTTATGGTTAGATTACCTGGATTCGATGGTGGAGAATCGTTATAACTCTTTATACCTTTGGAACGGGCATCCATTCTCGTCCTTAGTAAAGCTTAAAGATTACCCTTACGCCCTTGAAGTAGATGAGGAAACTTTCAAGAAGAACGAAGAGATGTTTCGTTTCCTTACTACGGAGGCCGATAAAAGAGGGATATGGGTTATTCAGATGTTTTATAATATTCTTATCCCTAAACCTTTCGCAGAGAAACACAACCTTAAAACACAAGATAGAAATCGCCCTATCACTCCATTAATAGCCGATTACACGCGTAAATCTATCGCCGCTTTTGTAGAGAAATATCCGAATGTGGGTTTATTGATCACTTTAGGTGAAGCAATGGAAGGTACCGGACAGGACGATGTGGACTGGTTTACAAAAACCATTATTCCAGGTGTACAAGACGGATTAAAAGCCATCGGCATAACGACAGAGCCTCCATTGGTTTTAAGGGCGCATGATTCCGATGCACCCAGGGTAATGAAATCGGCTTTGCCTTTGTATAAAAACCTTTATACGATGGCTAAATATAATGGGGAAGCACTGACAACTTATACCCCGAGGGGAAGTTGGGCTGAGTTGCACAGAACTTTGAGCGCGATTGGTACTGTGCACATTGAAAACGTTCACATTTTAGCCAATTTGGAGCCTTTTAGATATGGGTCAGCAGATTTTATTCAGAAATCTGTTAAGGCCATGCATGAGGTATACGGTGCGCGAGGTTTACATTTATATCCACAAGCTTCCTATTGGGATTGGCCATATACTGCCGACAAAGTAGAAGGACGTTTACTGCAAGTTGACCGTGATTGGATTTGGTATAAGGCATGGGCACGTTATTCCTGGAATTCAAAAAGAGAAAGGCCGGCCGAAATAGATTATTGGGGAAATGAGCTTGCGTCTAAATATGGTACAGATTTAAATGGTGGTAAAGCCATTTTGAATGCTTATGAAGAATCCGGAGAAATTTCTCCAAAGCTACTTAGGCGCTATGGAATTACTGATGGCAACAGGCAGACGCTTACCCTGGGTATGTTGATGACACAGTTGATCAATCCATTTCGCTACGGATTATTTACCATGCTCTACGAATCTGAAGCGCCGGAAGGGGAAATGATCATCGAGTATGCAGAAAAGGAATGGAAAAAGCAGGGACATATTGGGGAAACTCCGGTTCAGGTTGCCAGAGAAGTTATTGAGCATGGTAAAAAAGCGGTGGAATCAATAAATCAGGCTGCTGCATCCGTTACAAAGGATAAGGAAGAATTTAGGATGCTTAAAAATGACATGTATTGTTATGATGCAATGGCGAACTCTTATGCTGAAAAAGTGAAAGCCGCCTTATGGATCCTGAGATATAAATACTCAAATGATATTGCTGACCTGGATAAAGCAGTTCCTTTCCTTCAAAATAGTCTGGACCATTATGCAAAATTGGTCAAACTAACCGAAAATGATTACCTGTATGCCAACAGCATGCAGACCAAACAGCGTAAAATTCCAATGCGTGGTGTGGACAAGACCTTTATTCATTGGAAAGAAATGCTCCCAGTATTTACCAAAGAATTAGCACATTTTAAAAGGAGCATCGATTCGCTGAAAGCTGCAGGTTCAACTAAAGCTGCCGTAATTAAACCTTTTAAAAATGTAGAAGTTACGATGCTTTCGCCTTATGATGGTTATTACAACCTGCAAAAAGGAATTAGTGTATTTAAGGATACCGTGAGCCAGGTAAAGGATATTACCGATCAGCTTGTTGGTCTCAAAGGAATTAAGTTTACCAAAAATGCGCAGGTAAAAGAAGGAACTACCTTGAGATTTAAAAACAAACAGCCTGTAAAATTATTAATAGGTTTTTTCAATCAGCAAAACCCAGGCTATCTGGCTGCACCAGTGCTTGAAATTGATGCCAGTGCAAATAATTATGGGCAGGCAGAAACAAAAATTTTAAACGCAATTATGGTGAATGATGTGCCTGTGAATGTTCATGCTTATTCTTTTGATGCAGGTACACATACTTTAAATCTTGGAAAAGGCGCTTGCATGCTATTGGGTTTCATAGATGACAAACAAGAGATGCGCATTTACAATGCAGGTTTGGACGGCCGTGGAAGGGACATTGATTGGTTATTTGAATAAGATGATGTATAGAAAGAAGTTAACAGTAACACTGTTGTTGCTGCTGATGACCTGTGCCGGGATAGCACAGGAAAATCTACAGGGAAAACAAAAGTTGAAGAAATACGTAGGCTATTTTAATTCTATAGATACGGAAGCGGTAAAGAATTATATTCCTAATGCAAACGCCTATGAATGGTTATCGGAAAATATTCCTTTACTGGAATGCCCGGATGAGGTAATTGAACAAAATTATTACTACCGTTGGTGGTCTTTCCGCAAACACCTCAAAAAGACGCCGGACGGTTTTATCTTTACTGAATTTATAGAACCTGTTAAACATGACGGAAAACACAACGCCATTAGTTGTGCCCTTGGACACCATATTTATGAAGGAAGATGGCTTAGGAATACCGCTTATTTACAGGATTACATTAAATTTTGGCTGTATCATTCCGATGTGGGTCAATCTAAACCACGCTTTCACCAGTTCAGCAGTTGGATAGATGATGCCGTTTATCAGAATTATTTAGTTAAGCCAGACCTGGCTTTTCTAAATGGTATTATGCCTGCTTTAGACCTTGATTACCAGAAATGGGAAGAACAACGGCAGCTAAGCTCTGGCTTATTCTGGCAGTTTGATGTACAAGATGGGATGGAAGAGTCCGTAAGCGGATCCAGAAAGGAACACAATATGCGGCCAACGATTAACAGTTATATGTACGGAAATGCAAAAGCATTGGTTCAGCTAGCTGGGATCACTAAAAATGATATACTGGCCCAGAAATATACACAGAAAGAAGCAACGCTGAAAAAGCTGGTTTTGGATAGTTTATGGGATCATACTGCAGGCTTTTTCAAAACAAGAATGTCTAAAGGCGGATTGGCGGAGGCCAGGGAGGCCATTGGATTTATTCCATGGAACTTCAACCTGCCTGCTGATGATAAAATGTATGCCAGGGCATGGGATCAGCTCTTAGATACCGCAGGTTTCAATGCCCCATGGGGATTAACAACAGCAGAAAGAAGAACGCCTACTTTTAGGACACGTGGGTCTGGGCATGGCTGTGAATGGGATGGTGCATTATGGCCTTTTGCCAGTACACAAACCCTAAAGGGCCTTTCTAACCTCCTTGTCCATTATAAAAATCACGGCAAGATGGATGCCGGTGTTTTTTATAAAGAAATGCATAAATATGCATTGTCACACCAGAAAAATGGCAAGCCATATCTCGGAGAATACCAGGACGAAAAAACTGGTGAATGGCTAAAAGGTGATCATCCAAGAAGCAGCTTCTACAACCATTCAACGTTTGGCGATTTAGTGATCAATGATTTGATTGGTGTTAAGCCAAGATTAGATCAAATCTTTGAATTATATCCACTCATTCCAAACGGAAAATGGGATTGGTTTCTTTTGGACCAGCTTTCCTACCAGGGCAAAATGATGACCATTCGCTGGGATAAAACCGGCAAAAAATACAACAAGGGCAAAGGTTTAAGAATTTATGCAGATGGCAAAGAGATTTACCATGGCAAAAAATTAAAACATGTGAAAGTGCCCTTCAATTAAATCATATACAAACCAATCTTCTACTTTAATTGCGTGAAATGAAACAATATTCCTTAATAAAATTTTATAAAGTTCTAACATTGAGTTGTGTACTCCTGGCGCTATCTATGGTTGCAGTAGCACAGCCCTATTATAATGTCTTAAAATATGGTGCCAAAAATGACAGCAGTAAACTGGCTACCACAGCCATTAAAAATGCTATAGATGCAGCATCCAAAAAAGGTGGCGGTACTGTATATTTTCCGGCAGGTAAATACCTTACCGGTCCGATCCATTTAAAAAGCAATATTACCATTTTCATCGATGCAGGTGCCGAACTTCATTTTAGCGATGATTTTGATAATTATCTGCCTATGGTTAAAAGCAGGTATGAAGGTGTGGATGTCACTAGTTTTTCGCCATTGTTTTATGCATATGAAGCGGAGAACATTGCAATCATCGGCAGGGGAATTATCGATGGGCATGGCAAGAAGTGGTGGGATTTCGTGGAAGGTTATAAAGAAGGCCAGCCGCGTTCAAAATGGCAACATATTTTTGACGGGTTAAATAAGGATATCCTGCTGCCAGATGAACCTAAACAAATGAAACGTGGCTTTCTGCGGCCTCCTTTTATCCAGTTTATGCATTGCGAAAACGTATTAATTGAAGGTATAACCATCAGGAACTCTCCATTCTGGACGATAAATCCTCAGTTTTGTAATAATGTAACCATTAATGCGGTGACGATTCTTAACCCGGATGCCCCAAATACAGATGGGATCAATCCTGAATCTTGTAGTAATGTCCGAATTGCAAATAGCCATATCAGTGTAGGTGATGATTGCATTACCATTAAATCCGGAAAAGACGCACCAGGTAGAAAAATGGCAAGACCAGCAGAGAACTATACTATCACCAATTGTACGATGCTATCAGGTCATGGTGGGGTAGTGATTGGCAGTGAGATGTCTGGCGACGTAAGAAAAATTACCATCTCAAATTGTATTTTCGATGGAACCGACAGGGGTATCAGGATTAAATCTGCCCGTGGTAGAGGAGGGATAGTAGAAGAAATCAGGGTAGATAATATCGTAATGAAGAATATCGGCCTGCAAGCCATTGTATTAGACATGCAATATGCAGAAACTGACCCAGAGCCAGTGTCAGAGCGTACCCCTCGTTTTAGAAATATTCATTTTAGCAATATTACAGGAGAGGTAAACCAGGCTGGTTATATCAACGGTCTGGAGGAACTGCCTATTGAGAACATTACTTTTAATAATATTAATTTAGATGCTAAAACCGGTTTTACCATCAAGAACGCCAATCGCATCGCATTTCATAATGTAGAAGTCAATACCCAAATCGGGCCATCGTTACATGCAAGCTTAGTTAACAACCTCATTGTAGACGGGTTCAAAACCTTTACTCCACTTGCCAATGCACCTGTTTTAGATCTGGTTAATGTGAAGAATGCATTTATTTACAATAGTTTCCCCATTGCAGGAACAACAAGCTTCCTGAATTTAAGTGGTGCACAAACCAAGAATATTACCATGGGAAATAACCATTTTGGAAATGTTAAAACAGCTGTTCATACAGCAGCTGATGTTTCAGCACTTGTAGAGGTGATTTCAGAGCGTAAAGGCCAGTAATATTTAAATAACGGGATATGATGATGTATAAAGTTTTAGGAGTAATCATAGGATTGATCAATTTCCAGGCTGCGGTTGCGCAAGAATCGCCAATGCAGCTTTGGTACACCAAACCTGCTGCTACCTGGACAGATGCATTGCCAATTGGTAATGGCCGTTTAGGAGCAATGATTTTTTCAGGAATTGCAAAAGACCATATCCAGTTCAACGAGGAAACACTCTGGAGTGGGAAACCCAGGAATTACGATCGTCCGGGTGCGGCAGCTCATTTGCCGGAAATCAGAAAACTGCTTTTTGAAGGCAAACAGCAGGAAGCGGAAAAACTTGCAGCAGATAAATTTATGGGCTTGCAGAGTGAACCCGGTGATCGTCAACAATGGGTAAATACGATAAAATCTGGCGAAGGAATCTCTGGAAGGCCGGAACTGGAATCTTTTAATGATCAATCCTGGAATACCATACAGGTGCCTGCTTATGGAGGATGGGAGACCGTCGGCCTGCCAAACTTCGATGGTGCCGTATGGTTAAGGACCACATTTGAAGTGAAGGAAAACCTGTTGGGTCAGGATTTGATATTGGACTTAAATCGTGTCCGTGATCAGGATTTTACTTATGTCAATGGCCAACTGGTAGGCAATACCGACGGTACGGAGCCAAGGAAATATACGATCCCTGCTCAATTAATTAAAAAGGGTAAAAATACAATCGCTATCCAGGTGCTCAATTATTTTGATAAGGGTGGAATTGTAGGATATAAAGATACAGCCCGGGCAATTGGGATTTACCCAATAGGTGCCAGCGTGAAAAGCGGGATCTCCCTGGTGAAACCATGGAAATATAAAGTTCAAGATCAGCAACCGCCTGCAGTTGCCCAATTCCAGGCCAGTTACCAGGCTTTTGGTGACCTGGTTTTAGATTTTAATCACCCTTCCGGGGCGACAAAGGATTACAAGAGAATCCTGGATATCAACACCGCTGTTTCCAGTACCACTTATACCCTCAACGGGGTAAAATATCTTCGGGAGTACTTCGCGAGTCAACCCAACCAGGTAATTGTCACCCACCTCACTGCAAGCCGTAAAGGTAGCATCAGTTTCGATGCGACTATCTCAAGCAGCCACCATAAATCGGTCGTCAGGAAAGTCAATGATCATACAATTGCCATTGCTGTTCAAGTAAAAGATGGTGCATTAAGAGGGGAAAGCCAACTAACCATCGTCCTAAAAAATGGTGCAATCCGTATCATCAACGGTAAGCTGAGCATCAGCAAAGCTGATGAGGCAACACTGTACCTTACCGCTGGAACTAATTTCATCAATGATCATGATGTAAGCGGGGACCCTGCAGAGGTCTGTAGAAAGGCTTTTTCAACCCTGAAAAATCAAAGTTATCAGCAGGTAAAACAGCGCCATATCCAGGAATACCAGCGCTATTACAAAACTTTTTCCGTTGATTTTGGAAAAGGGGAGAATGAAAATCTGCCAACAGATTTGCGCATAGAAAAATTTGCAGCCTCAAAAGATCCTTCTTTTGCAGCGCTTTATATGCAGTATGGGCGATACTTATTAATTTCCAGCTCAAGACCAGGTACACAGCCTGCAAACCTTCAGGGTATCTGGAATGATTTATTAACGCCACCATGGGGAAGTAAATACACGACAAACATTAACCTGGAAATGAATTACTGGCCGGCGGAGGTTTTAAACCTTTCGGCTATGAACGAGCCTTTGTTTAAAAAGATCGGTGCTTTGGCAGAAAAAGGGCGGCACACGGCGAAAACTTATTACAATGCAAATGGCTGGGTCCTACATCATAATACAGATCTATGGAATGCGACTGCACCAATAAATGCTTCGAACCATGGGATCTGGGTGGGCGGCTCAGGCTGGTTAAGCCAGCATCTGTGGGAGCATTACTTATTCACACAGGACCGTGACTTTCTTAAAAATGAAGGTTACCCGTTAATGAAGAAAGCAGCGGAGTTTTATGTTGACTTTTTAATTAAAGATCCCAGGAGCGGCTGGCTGATCAGCACACCAGGAAACTCACCAGAAAATGGTGGAATGGTGGCCGGAGCCACAATGGATCATCAAATCATCAGGACGTTGTTTAAAAACTGCGTAGCGGCGGCCGAGGTATTGGGTACTGATGATGTATTTAAAACGTCCTTAGAGGAAAAGATAAAACTCATCGCTCCCAATCAGATAGGTAAATATGGTCAGTTGCAAGAGTGGCTGGAAGACCTCGACGATACCACGAATAAACACCGGCATGTTTCGCACTTATGGGGTGTACATCCAGGCAATGATATTACTTGGGAACAAAATCCAGCATTAATGAAAGCTGCCAGGCAGTCGCTGCTGTACCGTGGAGATGAGGGTACAGGCTGGAGCCTGGCCTGGAAGATCAACTTTTGGGCAAGATTTAAAGAAGGTGACCATGCGATGAAAATGGTGAAGATGTTAATTAGTCCTGCTGCACAGGGTGGTGGCAGTTATACCAATCTTTTTGATGCACATCCACCTTTCCAGATTGATGGGAATTTTGGCGGGGCAGCAGGAATAGCAGAAATGATTTTACAAAGCCATACCAGTTATATAGAACTTTTACCTTCCTTACCTGCAGGCATCCCTTATGGAGCAGTTAAAGGCATTCTGGCGCGTGGTGGTTTTGAATTCCATATCAATTGGGATAAAGGAAAATTAGTATCCTTCACTGTTTTTTCCAAAGCCGGAGGCTTGTGTAACCTACTATACAAGGGCAAAAAAATAACCACGCCAACTGAAAAAGGTGGGCATTATAAATTTAATGGGAATTTAGAACGCATATGATCAAGAAGATAGCCATTCTTATAGGAATAACAAGTCTTTTATTTGTCGGAACTATATTGGCACAAAGCGACCTTCGCAAAAGCATTTCACTAAATGAAAACTGGCAAAGTATAGCTGCAGATAGTATAAATGCTTATCATGGTTTTGAGCATACCGGTTTTAAAGATAAAAACTGGAAAAAGGTAAATGTTCCTCATAACTGGGACCAATATGAAGGCTACCGCCGTATGGTTCATGGCAACCGGCATGGCTATGCCTGGTATCGTAAAACTTTTCAAACACCAGAAAAGGGTGCCGGTAAACGATTTTTTCTATATTTTGAAGGTGTCGGTTCTTACGCGACCATATGGCTGAATGGTAAGAAAGTGGGCTATCATGCTGGCGGGCGTACTACTTTCACTATCGATGTAACTGCTGCGATTAAGTTAAATAACCAACCCAATTTATTGGCCGTTCGTGCAGATCATCCCGCAAATATCCAGGATCTGCCCTGGGTTGATGGGGGGTGTTCAACGGAACGCGGTTTTTCAGAAGGCTCCCAGCCTATGGGTATTTTTAGGCCGGTACACCTGGTGGTGACTAATGAGGTAAGGATAGAACCGTTTGGCCTTCACATCTGGAATGATGCACAGGTATCTGAAAAGGCGGCTACCCTACAAATGGAAACTACTTTTAAAAACTACAGTATATATCCTAAAGAGATTACGGTGGTAAACCAACTCGTTGACAGGGACGGCAAAATGATTTCGGAAGTAAACAGCACCGTAAAAGTGCCGGCTGGTAAAACAATAAAAATTCCTCAGCGAACCGCCCAGTTAAATTATCCAAAGTTATGGTCTTTAGAAGATCCCTACTTATATACCGCCAAAACTTTGCTGTTGGAAAAAGGTAAATTGGTAGATGAACTGCGTACACCTTATGGGATCCGCTGGATCAGCTGGCCAATTGGAAAAACGGTGAATGACAAACAGTTTTTGCTGAATGGCAAACCTGTCTTTATCAATGGGATAGCAGAATATGAACACATGATGGGTCAAAGTCATGCTTTTAGCGCTGAACAGATAAAAACCCGGGTCATGCTCATTAAATCTGCTGGTTTTAATGCTTTTAGAGATGCACATCAGCCACATAACTTAGATTATCAAACTCATTGGGATAAATTGGGCATCCTTTCCTGGACACAAATGGCCGCACATATCTGGTATGATACGCCCGAATTCAGGGCTAATTTCAAATCCCTGCTTAAAGAGTGGGTAATTGAGCGCCGTAATAGTCCCTCCGTGGTTTTGTGGGGACTGGAAAATGAAAGTACCCTGCCTGAGGATTTTGCCAGGGAATGTACCGAATTGATTCGTGAACTGGATCCTACGGCCTCTTCACAACGTAAAGTGACCACCTGTAATGGAGGAAAGGGAACGGACTGGGATGTGCCTCAAAACTGGACCGGTACTTATGGTGGCAACCCGTTAACTTATGCAGAAGATGTGCAGCGACAGGTGCTGATCGGCGAATATGGTGCGTGGAGGACATTAGATCTACATACAGAAGGTGGTTTTGTTCAAAATGGTGTCACCAGTGAAAGTAACATGACACAGTTGATGGAGACTAAAGTTCGTTTGGCAGAATCTGTAAAAGATAAAACAGCAGGACATTATTTCTGGCTCTATAGCTCACATGACAATCCTGGAAGAATTCAGGGTGGTGAAGGTTTACGGGAGTTGGACAGGATAGGGCCTGTTAATTATAAAGGCTTATTTACCCCATGGGAAGAGCCATCTGATGTATACTATATGTTCAGGTCTAATTATGCACCGAAAGCTACAGAACCTATGGCTTATATCGTCTCCCATACCTGGCCAAACAGGTGGCTTTTTCCAGGGAAAAAAGATAGTATCACTGTTTATTCCAATTGTGACGAGGTGGAACTTTTTAATGATGTAAATGCCTTGTCTTTAGGTAAAAGAACTCGAAATGGCATTGGAACACATTTTCAATGGGATGGGGTGACGATCAAATATAATGTTTTGTATGCTGTAGGTTATGTAAATGGGAAAGAAGTTTCCAGAGATTACATTGTTTTAAATAACTTACCAGAAGCACCACATTTCAAAGATTTCAATGCGGAGGCAAAAAACCTGACGACAGCCAAAAAGGGATATCATTATTTGTACAGGTTGAATTGTGGAGGCCCTGCCTATGTAGATGAAAATGGTGCAGAATGGTCTTCAGACCGCCAACTGAGTGGCCCCGAGAATTTCGGTTCTAACTCCTGGACTGCAGCATTTCCCGGGCTTCCTTCCTTTTTTGCCAGTCAGCGCAGAACATTCGACCCTATTAAAGGGACCCGCGATTGGGGACTTTTTCAAACTTTTAGATACGGACGCGACCAGTTAAGTTTTCATTTCCCGGTACCTGATGGCGAATACTTAGTGGAACTTTATTTCAACGAACCC
Source organism: Pedobacter immunditicola (assembly GCF_037482985.1). NCBI lineage: Bacteria > Pseudomonadati > Bacteroidota > Sphingobacteriia > Sphingobacteriales > Sphingobacteriaceae > Pedobacter > Pedobacter immunditicola. The sequence goes on from NZ_JBBHKC010000006.1 coordinate 287,034, forward strand.
TGGCTTGGCACCGGCGGAGGGATAAACGCTGAAGGGATGCGTTTATTTGACGTAGCGATCAACGAAGAAACGATCATCAAAAATCTTGACATCTGGAAAGAGGCAGGTCATGATGGCGCATTAAAAAAGACAATCAAAGCCCGGGTAAAAGGTGGGAAACTGGTCATCTCTTTTCCGCAAGTTAAATCCGGACAAGCACTTATTTCAGCTATTGCCATTGCCACTGTCGATAAAAAAATTAAAGCTGCTCCGGAGAGTAGCTCCATTGTAAAGCTAACCGGAAAAAACAAACAAATGCTGACTGGCTGGATGGATATTGGTGATCAGCAATATGGTGATGATAGAAGTAGTATTACTGAACTTCCATCAAATTTATTTGGAGCAGAGTGGCTAAGAACTTCTAAAAAGGGAACATCTCCTTCAACAAATCTCGAATTTTTGGTGAATGAGGATGCAGATGTGTATGTGGCGACAGCGGAGAATATCAAAGCCAGGTTAGATTGGCTGGCGACTTTTGAGGATACGAAAACTTTCGTTCGTAACAGTACAGGGAAGAAATTTAATGTTTTCAAGAAACGATTTGCTAAAGGAGCACCGGTAAGTTTAGGGCAAAATGAAACAGGTGCAGAGATGTATACTGTAGCAGTTTTACCTGCTTCTAATCTCGAGCCGGCTTATGATCTTAAAGCAACTACAAACTACAAGGCAACCGATGCTACCCTAACTGGGCCAAACATCGTTAAAGAGGTGTTGATGGGGAAAGAACGGGTGTCCTTTAAAGCTTCCTCGGGAGATATTATAGAATTTAGCATTTCCGTTGGAGTGGCAGACACCTATTCATTGACTGTAAAATACCACAACCCCCTTCAAAGCTCTCTCAAAGGAAAATTAGAATTTTTAACCCTCGATGGTACGTTAATGAAAACCGAGCCTGTAGAATTTAAGTTCACTAAACAAGGAAAATGGAATTATTTCAACACCAGTACTGGCTCAATGATCAATGCTGGAACTTATAAATTGAGAATTATTGCTGAAGACGCCAAAGGGTTAAGTATCGACGGTGTAGAGGTGCAATAAATCCTGACCTGAAATTGACTATTCCACCAGGTATTTTCTTTTATAATCCAAAGGTGTCATTCCTGTAACTTTTTTGAAATGCCGGTAAAAATTCGAGATGTTGTTGAAACCACAGTCAAAACAGATCATTTCTGTGGGTAATTTATTTTCAATCAGAAAACGACAGGCATAACTGATGCGGATTTCAATAAGAAAATCATAATAGGTTTTCTTTGTCATCAGTTTAAAATAACGGCAGAAAGAGGTGATGCTCAAGTTACTTAAAGAAGCAATTTCTTCCAGGGTGATGTCTTTTTTATAATTGGAGAGGGTGTAGTTACATATTTTATTAATGCGTAAAGTTTCTGATTCATTAGATTGGTAAAAGGTATTCTTACTGGTTACAATCGTGGAAAATTCATCAGTCTCTGCTAGGGTTTTTAGGATAGAAAGCAGAATAATGATCCTGTCCAGGTTAGTGGCCTCCAAAGCTTGTCTCATGAGATTAGCTAATTTTACTTTTGTTTCCCCGTGAATCACTAAACCACTCTTCGCTTTTTCAAAAAGTTTTGGAATCAAGTAGGCCTCAGGAAGGTTGATTAAATGTTTTCCCAAACAATCCGGCAGGAAGTGAACAACGATAGCCTCAATATTCAAGTCCGGATTATTTTGAAAGTATTCATCTTTACAACGCCAGGTATGTGGTAAATTCTCGCCAAGTAAAATCATTTCATCTGGAGCAAAGTTGCTGATGTTATCTCCGATTAAACGAACACCTTCACCTTTGATGATGAAATGTAATTCCAATTCGGGATGATAATGCCAGATATTGCCGAAATCGGGTTTAATATCGTGCCTGATACTGAATGAACTCTGTAAGGTAATTGGAACTTTGTGGAAGTGAAGTTTCATTAATGTGCTCTGGTAAATACTGGTTAGGTGAATCTTATGTTGCGGAGGTTAATTGTCCGCAATTTAATTACATAATTCTTAAAGTTACTAGTTTTATGATAAGATCCTACACTTTCTTGCTAACAACGATCATTAATAAGAGGATCGTATTTTACAGCTTTGTATATAGCCCAATAGGCACTAACCAAAATATAAATCGGAATATTCTTTTTTCTACAAAAGGATTGCCCTGTATGAATTATGAAACAACAGATTCAACTACAACTTTTGAAAGTCACTGGTGGAGATTTGCAACTTTTTGTAAATCAAAACACCTGTGCTGCACAATTGCAGGATGAAATCTCTTCCAATAAAAACTAAACCAAATAACGTATGAAAAACCTCCTAATAGCCTTGTTTTTGATTTTTACGGCGACTGCTGTGTCTTTTGCGCAGGAGAATAAAATTTCTGCAGATGAAAAGGCTGCCTATCTTAAAGTGATCAGTTTGCGCGCAGATAAGATTGTGGTGCCGCTCGGAATTGAAGATCCTGCAAAAGCAAAAAAAGTAAGCGGTATCATTAGAGACCAGTATAATAACTTAAATGATATTCATACCGTTCGTGACCAGCAAATTAAAGAAATTAAAACCAGGTATGCAGACGATAAGGCTGCTGCTGATCATGCATTAGCTAAAGTTAAAAAGAACGCGGAAACAGCGTTGAGCAAATTGCACAAAAAATACATCAAACAGCTTTCCTCTAATTTAACAACAGCTCAGATAGAGATGGTGAAAAACGGGATGACATACAATGTGGTGCCTATCACCTATAAAGCTTATCAGCAACAAATTTTAACCCTTACTGATGCTCAAAAAAGCCAGATTTTAACGTGGCTGGTTGAAGCACGCGAACATGCAATGGATGCAGAGTCCTCAGATAAAAAGCATGCCTGGTTTGGCAAGTACAAAGGAAAGATCAATAATTACCTTTCTGCAGCAGGGTATGACTTAAAGAAAGAAGGCATAGCGTGGCAGAAACGTATTAAGGCCCAGGCGCAGATCAAATAAACTAACTCTAGAAATTAACCAAATAATTTATAAAATATGAACTTAAAATTTTTACACAAATTTCAATTGATCTTGCTGCTCATGCTGCTGGTAAGTTCAATTATTTATGCCCAAGAGCGTAAACTTACGGGTAAAGTAGTGGATGCTGCCGATGGGCAGCCATTACCCGGGGTAAATGTAAGTATTAAAGGCTTACCTAGTAATGTAAGTACCAATGCTGATGGTATTTTCACGATCAAGGTTAATGCCGCTACAGATGTAATTGTATTTTCATACATAGGTTTTGTAAGACAAAATATCATTTCTGGAACCCAGAGTAACCTTACAGTAAGACTGGTTTCGGAAGATAATGGGCTTGATGAGGTTGTTGTTGTGGGTTATGGTACACAAAAGAAATCAACCTTAACAGGATCGGTTGTATCCATTAAAACTAGTGAAATTGAAGACCTTCCCGTAAGTAACTTGGGAACTGCAATTGCAGGCAGGTTACTTGGTGTGGGAGTAAGCGGCGGAACATCCCGCCCAGGTTCAGGAACCAAAATCTCCGTACGTAGTCCAAACCCTTTTTTGGGTAAAGACGGTGGAAGTACCGAGCCCCTCTATGTGATAGATGAAGTCATCCAGATAACTCCATCGGGACAACCGGACGCTACTTTGTTTAACAGCCTTGATGCATCTGAAGTTGAAAGCATCAGTGTGCTGAAAGACGGTGCTGCCGCTATATATGGCGCCCGTTCTGCCAACGGTGTAATACTTGTTACGACTAAAAGAGGTAAAGAAGGAAAACCAAGAATCAGTTACAGTGGCTCTTATGCGGTTAATGACGAGGCTTATCGTCCAAAGATGATGAGTGCTTACCAATTCGGACAATATTTCAATATCATGAACGGTCCAAATGGTTCAAATGCAGCAGAAGGAGTGGATAACTTTTTCACTGCTGATGAATTGGAGCATTTTAAAGGTATAGATTATAATTGGCTGGATGATGCCTGGTCTTCGGCATCAAATATGCGCCATAACATAAATGTAAGCGGTGGAGCTGCAAAGGCAACCTATTTTGCCAATGTTTCTTATTATACACAAGAAGGTAATTTAGGTGCACTTGATTTTAACAGGTGGAATTTTAGGGCCGGATCTGATGTAAATGTGGCCACCAACCTTAAGGTGGGCATACAAGTGTCAGGAAACTACTCCGATGTGGCCAGAACATTTAACAAAATTGGTAACGAGGGTTTAGAGAATGATTATATCAACTTGCTGACTACACCTCGTTATATTCCTGCGTACGTTAATGGAAATGCAGTTAAATTACCTGGAACAGAAACGCTTTCGGGTTATCACTTTTATGAAATTGAACGTTTGGGAAATGTGGCGGAAAACAATGACAGGACTTTTACAGTCAACCTTAATGCAGAATATTCCATTCCTTTTGTCAAAGGATTAAAAGCAAGGGCAACCTATGCAACTAACCTTAGCAATGGGGCAGGCTCCCAATTGGGTACAGTATACCAGTTGTATGACTTCCAAAGATTGGGAACTAACAAACATATTTATGATGATGCCACAAATCCAGTAGGCAGAAATTATAAAAACGGCGACCGTTTGTACTATTCGAACATTAACCAGAAAATGACGCAAACCAACCTTATCTTAAACTACAACCGTAGTTTCGGCAAACATACCATTAGTGGTTTAGCGACGGTAGAGAAGGCTGAAGCCGAGTCTATGCAAGCTGATGTTTGGAAAGAATCCCCTTTATTATCTACCAATGGGCAGTTTAATACGGCTTTTGGTGTAGTTGATGGTAAAACTGCGGGTTCTGAGACGGGTTCGTTAGGTTATATTGGCCGTGCAAATTATAGCTATGATAACAAATATTTAGCTGAATTTTTATTTAGAAGTGATGCATCCACCAAGTTTGCGCCAGAAAATTACTGGGGTAAGTTTTACTCAGGATCACTTGGTTGGGTAATTTCTGAAGAAAGCTTTTTTAAAGTTAAAGCCGTTGACTTCCTTAAATTAAGGTACTCTTTTGGTTTATTGGGTGCAGACCAGTTGAAACCATGGTTGTGGAGACAAAGATATAGCTTCCAGGATGGAAAAGGGGCTGTATTTGGTGGCAACTCAAACACCACCACAGGGATGAAAATGGAAGCTTCTCCAAACAGGGATGCTACCTGGGGCAGTGAAATTAAAAACAACCTTGGTTTAGATGCACAATTCCTTAACAGTCGTCTTTCTACCACAATTGAAGCCTATTATAACCATGGTTACGATATTTTGATCGAAAGAACCGGAAACGTTCCAATTACGGTTGGGGGCTCGGTAGCTCCGGAAAATTATGGTGAAGCCAATTTCTTTGGGTATGAAATAGCCTTGGGATGGAATGATAAAATAGGCAAAGATGCTCGTTATGGCATTGATTTGCGTTTTGGATGGGGCGACAATAAAGTGGTGAAGATGAACTATAATGACAATGACATGATGTATCCATGGAATCCAAAATATGGAGAATCAAGTGATATCGGCATGTGGGGAATGGATTATATGGGCATGTTTAAGACTCAGGATGAAGTTACTGCTTATGTAAATCAATATGGCATCAAAGAAGTATTTGGTACACCTGCAGCGCAACTGAAGCCCGGAATGTTATATTACCGTGATGTAAGAGGAGAGTTAAATGCTGATGGTGCATTTGGAGCTCCAGATGGTATTATTAATAACAACGACCAAGTTCAATTGTCGAAAAAGAAAGATAATCCTTACGGATTTGGTATCACTTTAAAAGCGGGTTACAAAGGCTTCAACGTGGATGCCGTGCTTGGCGGATCTTTTGGCGGCTGGTCTGATATTGATGCCAGAAGTAAAATGAACAATAACATCAGCAGGGTATACCAAAGTTTACCGGCTATCTGGGGTGATATTTATGATCCCGCAATTAACCCAACAGGTACAATGCCTAATCCAAACTGGTCTGATATCAGTCTTAAGCCTGCTTCTTCGTTTTGGGGAGTCAATTCATTCAGAATGGTGATGCGGAATTTTAATGTGAATTATACCATTCCTAAAAAACTGATTGAAAATCTAGGTATAAGTAATGCGCGTATCTCCTTTACAGGCTTAAACCCAATTACATTTTATAATCCATATAGTTATAGGGATCCTAGTACAGCTTATAATGCATACCCTAATTTAAAGACATACTCATTAGGTGTTAATTTAACTTTATAGTTAACTAATTTATAGAAGAGTCTAAAACTCAATAAATACGAAATTTATGAAACCAACAAAAATTATATATCTTTTCTCAGCGCTGCTCATCCTTATGGCCAGTTGTAAAAAAGACTTTTTGGAAGAAAAGCGGGACCTTGGTGGTGCCAATGAGGAAGTTTTTAAAGATCCCCTGTTAGCACAAGCTTATGTGGATTATGTTTATGGTATGTTTCTTCCAGCCAATAACGGTACACCCAATGTACAGCACCAAACTGTTAACGAAAATGGGGGATATAGCTCTGCATTTACTCAAACCACAGAGGAGATGGCCGGTGAAACAGATTTCAATAAGGAATGGGCACAAATATCCTATATAAACAACCATGCCTTAAAATATTTTGGTCAAAGAATGGGCGCAAGTATTGCCAACAATACCTGGACAAGGCTAAAGCAGATCAATCTCTTTTTGGAAAATATAGATAAACATGGCATTGATGAAGAAACCAAGGGAAAATTGAAAGGCCAGTTATATTATTGGAGAGCATGGCAATATTTTGAATTGGTAAAGCTTTATGGCGGCGTTCCGTTGGTTTTAACTTCTCAAAACCCGATCATTTCTTCAGGTGAAAATACACAGGTGCCACGCAGTTCATCCACTGAAACTATTGATCAGATATGTGCTGATTTAGATTCTGCCATCACTTTACTTCCTGGAAAGTGGGCTTCTACTGCCGACTGGGGAAGAATTACCAGTGGAGCATCTGCAGCTTTAAAGGGTCGTGTATTGTTGACCTGGGCTAGTCCGTTATTCAACAGAAATGACGATAGAGCCCGTTGGACGAGAGCTTATGATGCCAATGTTGCTGCGAAGGCACTTTTGGAGCAAAATGGTTTTGGTTTATATAAAAAAGGCACTTTAGCCAATGCAACTGCTTGGGGTAATATGTTTTTAGAGGAAGTGAACAATCCTGAAGCCGTTATGGTATTTGGATTTAACAACGTAGCATCCGGCAACCCCCAAAGAAACAATGGCTGGGAACAGGCGGTGAGATCAAAAGAGATCAATGGTGCCGGTTCTATTTCGCCAACAAAACAAATGGTGGATGCTTTCCCTATGAAAGATGGAAAAATGGCAGGCGCTTCTACTTATCCTTATAGTGATCAAAAGTTTTACAAAAACAGAGATCCTCGTTTTTATAAAACCTTTATTTATAATGGTGCGCTGTGGCCATATAAAGAAGCAGCGAATTTCAGACAATGGACTTATACCTGGAAATCTAACGCTAGCCGTGTGGTACCAGATAAAACTACAGAAACCAAAGGCGCTAATTCAAGTGGAATCTACCTATGTAAAGCAACGGGTGCTAGCGGGAGTAATGCGATAGGGGACTTCAAACTAAGTTCGACCGACTTTATGGAAATTCGTTTTGCAGAAGTTGTTTTAAACCTGGCAGAATCGGCCATTGGTGCAGATAAAATTGGTGAAGGCATGGAAGGTATTAAATCTATTAGAGAACGTGCTGGTGTAGAAAATTTAGATGGTTCTTATGGTCTGGCAGGTATCACTGGCCGTGACAATGCATTTGCGGCGGCGCTGAATGAAAGGAAAGTTGAATTTGCCTACGAGGGTAAACGTTTTTGGGATTTAAGAAGGTGGATGCTTTTCAGTGATGAATTCGGTACCCTAACCAGGTTAAAAATGTCTCCATTAAATGAAACCCGCAGAACAGGTTTTTACATCTCTGTTAAAACTGCCGCTGGTGCTGATTATGTTGGTGCAAACGATCCGCTGATTAAAATTTCAAATAACCCGGCAATTGTTATTGAACGCGAACCAACTGCACTCCCTGCAGGTTTTGCTAACTATGATGCTTACCTGGATCACTTATATGACAAACATTTTAAAGTAACTGTAAAGGATGATTTAGATAAAACAAGTCCTGCTAACTGGAAATTTAAATGGTATAAAGAATATTATTTCTTTGGTATCAATCAAACTGCTTTAAGTGGTTCACCTTACCTGGAGCAAACCCAGGGATGGAATAGTTTAACCGGTTCCGGTACTTTTGATCCTTTAAAATAAGGGTTGTACTCATCAAATTTGGTCAGATAGAATTTGTTGAAAGTAGGCAACTGAGACTAATGCCTGAATATTTAAGTGTAAGTACTTAAGTATTCAGGCATTTTTATGAAGGTCTGGTTGCTCCAACTTAAGATTGCTCCAAGAACTGAATTCTCCATTTAATTAAAAGCTTCATTACTATAACAGATGGCCGCAAAGTAACAACCAATGAATTAACTGTAAGCCTATGACCGGCTTCTTTGTTTTTAATGACATTACATTTGCTAATACCTTTCTAGGGCCTTGACAGGGCCTTCACAGGGCATTTAGCCCTACCAACCCCCTACCAACCCCCTGCCAACCCCCTCGTAACGCTCCCCCAACCTCTATTTGTCCTGTACTAGTACGAGTTAACAGTCTGTGTTCCTGAAAAAACCTTATGGTAACATACTTGCGACAATAACACGCCTGGTTAGCATTTAAACCGCAAGATGATAAGATTGTATAAAAGGTGGAGAAAATTATACATTAAATAGCCTTTTATAGGTTGCATTTTTGAAAAGAGATAACCTATCTAACCAATTTTATAAACCTGAATAACCAAACTATAAGCGAACGAAATTCTTTATATATAAATATTAGATTTCTATTTAAAGAATTAAATGCCTATTTTTTGGTCTTCAAATTATTCGACCAAATGAAAATGAGATTTTTGAATTACTCAATAGCAACCGCATTACTCCTGGTAGCCTCTACTGCTTCTGCACAATATCCTAGTATTCCCGCTGATGTAAAAAAAGCAACAGATGAATTGATGCAGGCAGCATACAAACAATCTGATTTAGCTTGGCAAAAAGCAATGCCTATCATTGAAAAAGAAGCTAAAGAAGGTAAACCATATATTCCATGGGCAGGCAGGCCGACAGATCTTCCACAATCAGATTTACTCGCTTTTCCTGGTGCAGAAGGTGGTGGTGCGTATAGTTTTGGGGGGCGTGGGGGCAGGGTTATCGTGGTAACCAACCTCAATGACAGCGGCCCGGGGTCTTTACGTGATGCTTGTGAGCAAGGTGGTGCCAGGATCGTTGTTTTTAACGTGTCCGGAATTATCAGGATAAAATCTCCTTTAATTATTCGTGCACCATACATTACGATTGCCGGACAAACAGCACCTGGTGACGGGGTTTGTGTTGCGGGGGAATCGGTATGGTTGAATACACATGATGTGGTGGTTCGTTTTATGCGCTTTAGAAGGGGTGAAACTTTTGTGGGACGGAGAGATGATGCCATTGGTGGAAATCCGATTGGTAACATCATGATTGACCACGTTTCAGCAAGCTGGGGTCTAGATGAAAACATGTCCATGTACCGTCACATGTATAACGACAGTACAGGTAAAACAGAAATTAAATTGGCTACGGTCAATATTACCATCCAGAATTCTATCTTCTCTGAAGCTTTGGATACCTGGAACCATGCCTTTGGAAGTACATTAGGTGGTGAAAACGCCACATTTATGCGTAACCTTTGGGCAGACAATGGAGGCCGGAATCCTTCAATTGGCTGGAACGGGATCTTTAATTTTGCCAACAACACCATTTTCAACTGGAATAACAGGTCTACTGACGGAGGCGATTATACTGCACTATATAATATCATCAATAATTATTATAAACCAGGACCCGTAACCAATTTAAAAGAACCCATAAGCTATAGGATTCTGAAACCAGAGTCGGGCCGTAGTAAACTTCCTTATGTTGTTTTCGGTCGCGCTTATGTAGATGGTAATATCGTTGAGGGCAATGAAAGAGTAACTGCAGATAATTGGGATGGCGGGGTACAATTAGAGGATAAAAAAGGCGAGCTGATGAGTGCTGAGCAGGCAAAGGGTTATTTCGCTGCCATGCGCCTTAAGAAACCTTTACCAATGGCACAAATCACTATTTTACCAACCCTGGAAGCCCATAAATATGTGCTGGCTAACGTTGGCGCCACGCTGCCTAAAAGAGATGCTGTTGATACCCGTGTAATTGAGCAGGTAAGAACTGGAAAGATTAACTACAAGGAAGGCATTAAATTACCTGAAACAGATTTTAAACATCGCCGTTTGGCTAAGGATTCTTATAAATTAGGCATCATTACAGATATCAGTCAGGTTGGTGGTTACCCTGAATACAAAGGTAAACCTTATATAGATAGTGATCATGACGGGATGCCTGATGCCTATGAAAAAAAGCAAGGCTTAGATGCTAAAAATGCTGCTGATGCCGCAATGATCAGTAAAAGTGGTTATTCGAATATAGAAGTATATTTAAATAGTGTGGTTCCTGTTAAAACTGTAAAACCTTAATTGCAATGAATAAACTTGCAGGCCTACTTTTTGTAATTTCTTCGGCAACAGGTCTAACTGCCTGGGCTCAATATCCTGTAATTCCCGTGGAATTGGAGCGGAAAGCTGATTCTATCTTAAACGATATCAAAGAAAAATCAGACCTTGTTTTTCTAAAGCAAAGTGCTAAAATAGAGGAAGATGCTAGAAACGGCAAGCCTTATATACCTTGGGCAGCCAAGCCAGGGGACCTTCCTCAGGCAAAGATTTTAGCCTTTCCCGGCGCTGAGGGTGGTGGCGCTTACACTTTCGGTGGCCGCGGGGGAAAAGTATTTGTGGTGACAAGTTTAAATGATTCAGGACCGGGAACTTTAAGGGAAGCCTGTGAAGTGGCTGGCCCAAGAATTATCGTGTTTAATGTTTCGGGCATTATAAAGCTCAAAACGCCACTGATCATCAGGGCACCTTACGTTACCATCGCCGGTCAAAGTGCACCTGGTGATGGTGTTTGCATAGCCGGAGAATCTGTATGGATCAATACACATGATGTGGTGATCAGGTTCATGCGTTTCCGCCGCGGGTCGACAGATGTTACCCGCAGAGATGATGCTATTGGTGGTAACCCTGTGGGAAACATCATCATTGATCATGTATCCGCCAGCTGGGGATTGGATGAAAATATGTCCATTTACAGGCATGTGTATGATGCAGGTGATGGCTCAAAACCTAAAAAATTACCTACGGTAAATGTGACTATTCAAAACTCCATCTTTTCTGAAGCGCTGGATACTTACAACCATGGTTTTGGAAGTACAATCGGCGGTTTAAACAGCACTTTCGTGCGTAATTTATGGGCCTCAAATATCAGTCGTAATCCTTCTGTTGGCATGTATGGCGATTTTGGATTTGCCAATAATGTGATTTTTAACTGGTGGAACCGTAGTGCAGATGGCGGCGACAATGATTCGTTTTATAATTTTATCAATAACTATTACAAACCAGGACCGATTACGCCTGTAGATCAGCCCATCGCTTACCGTATATTGAAACCGGAATCAGGCCGTGATAAAAGATTTGTTAACCATTTTGGAAAAGCATACATCCACGGGAATATTGTGGAAGGAAATGAAAAAGTAACCAACGACAACTGGGACGGTGGTGTGCAGATTGAAACCAATGGCAATAAACAGAAAGTATTGGATTCTATGAAGGTAAATAAACCTTTGCCAATGGCTAAAGTTTCGATTATCCCTACTAAAGATGCCTATCAATATGTGTTGCTCAATGCCGGTTCTACCCTGCCAAGGAGAGATCCTGTTGATCAACGGATTATTAAGCAGGTAAGAACCGGAAAAATCGAATACCTGGAAGGTGGAAAAACTGAAATCGGTTCTGCGTTTATTAAACGCCGTTTACCACAGGATGCTTACAAAAAAGGCATCATTACCGACGTGAGCCAGGTAGGAGGTTATCCTGAATATAAAGGTGTGCCCTATAAAGATACTGATCTGGATGGTCTGCCTGATGTCTACGAAAAAAAGCACGGCTTAAATGCTAAAGATGCCACTGATGCGGCAAAGATCACGAAGAACGGTTATTCAAACATAGAAGTCTATTTAAACAGCCTTGTACCCATTAACCAGGTTAAGCCTTAATTATTAATCTTCATTACCTAAAAATAGTCATTTTGTTAAACAAACAATGCCATATAAAATTTGCAAACAGGAAAGCCAGTTGGGCTGTAATTCCCCTGTTGATTTTATTAATGGGTTTGGGTACGCAGGTTTTACATGCGCAAAAGATAAAAGTAATAGCACCACCAAAACCCATTTTTGAAGGTAAGGATGGTAAAATGGGTTATACGGCCGATGAAAAAGGAAACCGTATTCCTGATTTTTCATACAGTGGTTACATGGCTGGTGATGTCCCTATTCCGGAAGCAGTGATCAAGGTCGTTGTTCCCCGGCAAGAGGGTGATGCGACAATGAGGATCCAGAAGGCCTTAAATTATGTGTCTTCTCTTCCGAAAAGTAAAAATGGCCTGAGAGGAGCCGTTTTGCTGGAAAAAGGAATTTACCAGGTGGCTGGTACTTTACATATCAATACTGGAGGTGTAGTTCTTCGTGGAAGTGGTATGGGGGAGGGCGGAACTTTACTTCTGGCTTCAGGATTAGACAGAATGGGAGTGGTACGCATAGCAGGAAAAGCAGATCGAAAGGAAGAAACACCGGTTCAAATTACCAATGATTATGTTCCTGTAAATGCCATGAAGGTAAACCTGGCAAATGCAGCTGCTTTTAAAGTTGGTGACAAAGTGTTAATCCACCGGCCCTCGACTAAAAATTGGATCGACGACTTGGGTACTGTCCATTTTGGTGGTGGTGAAACTTATTTAGGTTGGAAACCTGGTCAGCGGGAACTTTATTGGGATAGAACGATTGTAAAAGTGACAGGCGAGGAACTTACCTTCGATGCGCCACTAACGACTGCTTTAGAGGCAAAGTATGGTGGTGCCACCGTGATTAAATACAATTGGGAAGGACGGATCTCACAAGCTGGTGTAGAGCATTTAAAAATTCAATCTACTTATAATAAAATAAATCCTTTGGATGAAAATCATCGCTGGACAGGAATTTCTTTAGAAAATGTACAGGATGCCTGGGTTCGTCAAATTGTATTTGAAAATTTTGCAGGTTCTGTGGTTAATGTTTTGGAGTCCGGGAGAAGAATTACCGTAGAAGATTGTAAATCACTCGCACCTGTTTCAGAAATTGGTGGAGAAAGAAGGTATACCTTTTTAACCACGGGTCAGCAAACATTATTTCAAAGATTATACTCAGAATATGGCTATCATGATTTTGCAGTAGGCTACTGTGCTGCGGGTCCGAATGCTTTTGTACAATGCCAGGCCTACCTGCCTTATAGTTTTAGTGGTACTATAGACAGCTGGGCATCCGGGGTTTTGTTTGATATTGTAAATATTGATGGACAGGCTTTAAGTTTCATGAACCGGGGACAGGATGGTCAGGGTGCGGGATGGTCGGCAGCGAACAGTGTTTTCTGGCAATGTACGGCAGCAAAAATCAATAGTTACCAGCCGCCAACGGCACAAAACTGGGCCTTTGGTAACTGGGCTCAATTTTCCGGAAACGGTTATTGGGATATGTCTAACGAACATATTAGACCCCGGAGCCTGTACTATGCCCAGTTAAGTGATCGCCTTGGTCAAAAGGCAAATGATCGCGCTCAATTATTACCTGTAGATTCGGAAGCATCAAGTAGTCCGTCGGTTGATGTGGCAGAAAAGCTAACAAAATTGGCTGCTAAACCGGCATTGCAGTTAGCCGAATTTATAGATCATAGCGCTGTTCGTCAGCCCCTTTCTATAAATGCCGCTCAAGCAAAAATAATAGATCACATCAAAACGGAAAAACCTGCTGTTACAAAACTGGCTGATCCAATGTTGATGGAGAATGGTTGGCTTACCCGTGGTGCAGTTTTTTCCGGCAACCGTTTGCAGGTAGCCTGGTGGAACGGTAGCGCCAGGCCTCATGGATTACAGAAAGCCAATGCACACATTACCCGTTTTGTGCCTGGACGTTCTGGTAACGGACTTACAGATAACCTGGATGCAGTAACCGATACCATGCAGCAGGGGAGTGTTAAAATATTGGAGCATAACTATGGTTTATGGTATGACCGCAGACGGGATGACCATGAACGGATTAGAAGGATGGATGGGGAAGTGTGGGCACCGTTTTATGAATTGCCTTTTGCCCGTACCGGACAAGGGAAGGCATGGGATGGCTTAAGTAAATATGACCTGACTCAATACAATCTCTGGTACTGGGACCGGTTAAAGCAATTTGCAGATTTAGCTGACCAAAAAGGATTAGTCCTCATTCACCAAAATTACTTTCAGCACAATATCATTGAAGCTGGGGCACATTATTCGGATTTCCCCTGGCGTACTGCAAATAACATTAACAGCAGCGGTTTTCCTGAACCGGTACCTTATGCAGGCGATAAGCGGATTTTTATGGCAGAACAATTCTATGATTTATCTAATGCCACCCGTCGTCAGCTACACAAGGCCTATATCAGGAAATGCCTGGAGAATTTTGCTGCCAACACTGGAGTTATCCAGTTAATTGGTGCGGAATTTACAGGTCCCCTGCACTTTGTCCAATTTTGGATTGACACCATTGATGAATGGAAAAAAGAAACCGGTAAACACCCTATTATAGGACTGAGTGTAACCAAAGATGTTCAGGATGCCATTTTAGCGGATAAAGTACGGTCGAAAGTGGTAGACCTGATTGATATCAGGTATTGGCATTACCAGGCAGATGGAACAGCCTATTCACCTGTGGGCGGGCAAAGTTTAGCCCCACGACAACATGCACGGTTGCTAAAACCAAAGAAAACTTCTTTTGAACAAGTTTACCGGGCAGTCTCCACCTATAGAAATAATTATCCACAGAAAGCAGTGATGTATTCCGGAGATAACTACACCAGCTATGGTTGGGCCATATTTATGGCCGGCGGTTCCTTAGCCTCCCTGCCTGAACTTAATAAGGAATTATTAGCTGCCGCTGTTACAATGAAACCTACTGTTGTTGCAGGAAACCCTTCAAACCAATATAGCTTGCAGGATCCTGGTAAAGGTTATATTTTCTACAATGGTTCTGCCTTACCGATAAGCCTGGATCTGAAAAAGTTCTCTGGTAGTTTCAGCGTGAAATATATCAACCCGCAGACAGGTGCAGTCATAAAACAAGAAAAAATTAAAGCAGGTTCAATTATTCTGTTACAAAAAACAGCAGCAGCAGATGAAGTTACCTTAATCAATAAAATATAAGATATGATAACCAGAACCACACGATTTTTATTCTTTGCCCTTGTATCCTTAACGGTACTTGGATGCGCAAATGAGCAGGAGCAAGCTGGCTTAAAGCAGCTTAAAGTTTCTGAAAATGGAAGATACCTGATGACCGATGATAACAAGCCTTTCTTTTGGCTGGCGGATACCGGTTGGTTATTGTTCAACAAGTTAAACCGGGATGAGGCAGATCAATACCTTGAAGATAGAAAACAAAAAGGGTTTAATGTGATCCAGGTTATGGTTTTACATTCGGTGCCATCGGTAAATGTTTACGGAGATACTTCTCTGGTTAACGCTGATGTGTCGATGCCGGATACCACCAAAGGGAATTCTTTTAAGAACGAGGCTGAATATGATTTTTGGGATCATGTAGACTATATTGTGGATAAAGCAGCGGAAAAAGGTTTATATATGGCACTTGTTCCGGTATGGGGCACAGATGTTAAAGCCGGGAAAGTCAGTGTGAAACAGGCGGAGTTGTATGCAGAATTTTTAAGCAAAAGATACCGCGACCGAAGTAATATCATCTGGTTGAATGGTGGTGATATCAAAGGCAGTGACTCCATTGCGGTATGGCAAACCATTGGCAGTACACTAAGAAAGAATGATCCAAACCACTTGATTACTTTTCATCCAAGAGGAAGAACGGCTTCTTCAGAATGGTTTCATTCCGAGAAATGGATGGATTTCAACATGGTACAGTCTGGTCACCGTCGTTATGACCAGGATACTTCAAAAAATGAAAAATTGCACTATGGCGAGGATAACTGGAAATATATGGAAGCTGATTATAAGCTTAGCCCTATTAAACCAACCATTGATGGCGAACCCTCGTACGAAGGAATTCCACAGGGCCTGCATGATACACTGCAGCCAAGGTGGACAGCAAATGATGTAAGAAGATATGGCTATTGGTCTGTTTTTTCAGGCGCATTTGGCTATACCTACGGGCAGAATTCTGTAATGCAATTTCATTCTGCAAGTGATAAAGAAACCGCTTATGGTTCTAGTGAACTTTGGGATAGTGCCTTGAATGCGCCGGGAGCTTCACAAATGGTGTTTCTGAAAGACTTGCTGTTGTCCCGCTCTTCTTATTTTGACCGTGTGCCTGATCAATCAATTATTGCTGGAGAAAATGGCAAACAATACAATAGATTATTAGCGACCAGAGGAAAAGACTTCGTTATGGTCTATTCTTATACAGGTGGGGAGTTTGATATCCAGATGGCGAAAATACCAGGCGTTGAGGTTAAAGCTTCCTGGTTCAATCCCCGGAATGGTGAAACTACGGACATCGGAAATATTAAGAACGAAGGAAAACATACTTTTCAAACGCCGGGAGAAAAGAAGGATGGTAATGACTGGGTGCTGCTACTTGATAAGATTTAATGAAAGCTATTTTTAAACATAAATACAACTGCTGTGTCGCTTTCCTCGGGATGGCCCTGCTCACTTTCAGCTCGTGCTCACGCCAGGCGTATATATTTACGTCCTTTCATGAACCGGCTGATGGAGGCTTGCGGCTTTTATATAGTGATGATGCTTACCACTGGACAGACTTAAATCGCACTTTTCTAAAACCTGAAATTGGAAAGCAAAAGATAATGCGGGACCCCTCGATGGTTCAAGGCCCTGATGGTGTTTTTCATTTAGTTTGGACCTGCAGCTGGAAAGGAGATCGTGGTTTTGGTTATGCCAGTTCTAAAGACTTACTGACTTGGTCGCCACAGCAATTTATTCCTGTGCTGGAGCAAGAAGCTGATGTAGTTAACGTATGGGCACCGGAAATTACTTATCACCAAGAGACCGGTGAATACCTTATGATCTGGGCTTCAACAATTCCTTTTAAATTTCCAAAAGGAATAGAAGATGAGGACAATAACCACAGGATGTATGCCATTTCGACTAAAGATTTCAAAGTTTTTAGTAAGCCGGAACTCTTTTTAGATCCTGGATATAGTGTAATTGATGCCGTCATTGTGAAAAGAGCAACAAAAGACTATGTGCTGGTACTTAAAGACAATACCCGGCCTAACAGACATTTGCAAGTTGCCTTTAGCGAACAGGTTAAAGGTCCTTATACCCAGGTGTCGGCGCCTTTTACAGGGAAGTTAACAGAAGGGCCTTCAGTGGTGAAAGTAAAGAATGACTGGTTGATTTATTATGATGCCTACGGTGAAAAGCGATATGCTGCGGCAAAAACCAAGGATTTTAAGTCTTTTAGCGATGTTTCTGCAGAAATTTCAGTTCCGGAGGGACATAAGCATGGTACCATAGTTAAAGTGAAAAGGAAAATAATTGTTAAACTAAAAAAGGACAGCCTGTTACGTGCTTCCTCAAAGAAATAATGAAGAAAAATAAACTTTGGTTAGTAATATTGTTAGCAATGGCAGTCCAGTTAGGACAAGCACAGGATACAGTCCGTTATACCGGTAAAACACTAGTGAATGCCGACTATCACCATGGTCAGCTTACACCTGTTTTGGGGGTGCATAATATTCAAACTTTTCGTGCCAACAGGGAACACCCTGAGTTGGCCGAAGGTTTTGGCTGGACGTATAACCATGCGCCAATGCTGGCATATTGGAACAACACTTTTTACCTTCAATACTTGAGTGATAAGGCAGGGGAAAGTATGGCTCCCGGACAAACTTTTATTCAAACTTCCAAAGACGGTTATACCTGGACTAAACCTGATGTTATTTTTCCAGTTTACCGGATTCCGGATGGTACTAAAAAAGAAGGCCGGGATGATGTGGCAAAAGATTTAGATGCTGTAATGCACCAGCGTATGGGCTTTTATGTATCCAAGAAAAATGTTCTGTTGGTTTTAGGCTATTATGGTATTTGCTTCGATCCCAAAGATGATCCAAATGACGGTAAAGGAATAGGAAGGGTAGTGAGAGAAATTCTACCTGATGGAAAATATGGACAGATCTATTTCATTAGGTATAACCGCGGATGGTCAGAGAAAAATACGTCCTATCCATTTTACACCAAAAGTAAAAACAAGTCTTTTGTGAATGCTTGTAATGAATTGCTGGCCAATCCTTTAATGATGCAGCAATGGAATGAGGAAGCTGATCGTGATGATCCGCTGATTCCCTTGAAAAAACAGTATAAAGCTTTTAGCTATTATCATTTACCTGATGGAAAGGTAGTCGGACTATGGAAAAGTGCTTTAACGGCTATTAGTAAGGATAACGGTAAAAACTGGCCTGAAAATGCAACCAGAGCTCCCGGATTTGTCAACAGCAGTGCCAAAATATGGGGACAAAAAACTGCGGATGGTAATTATGCTACGGTATATAATCCTTCTGAATTCAGGTGGCCCCTGGCTATTTCTACGAGTAATGATGGGTTAAACTATGATAACCTGTTATTGGTGAACGGAGAAATTTCACCGATGCGCTATGGTGGTAATTATAAATCTTATGGTCCTCAGTATGTAAGGGGAATAATTGAAGGAAATGGAAAGCCTGCAGATGGAAAGCTTTGGGTTACTTACAGCATGAATAAAGAAGACATGTGGGTGTCATCGATTCCATTGCCGGTTAAAGCGCAAGCCACTCAGCATGTGAACGAGGTATTTAACACCATGGAAAAAGGTAAGGAACTGGAGTTATGGAATATTTACAGCCCGCTTTGGGCACCGGTTAAAATAACAACGGTTTCAAATGTTCGCAGCCTGGTTCTTAAAGATAAAGATCCTTACGACTATGCGAAAGCAGAAAGGCTTTTCCCTGCTGCCGACCAAATCATCGCTACCTTTTCCATAACCCCTGAGCAAAATGATCACGGTTTGTTAGAGATCGAGTTACAAGATGTGAAAGGCATTGCTGCAGTTCGGCTCACATTTGATTCTACAGGAACATTAAGTGGCAAAGCTGGTGCACGCTATAAGAATTTTATGCAATACAAAGCCGGGCAGCGCTACGATATTAGGGTGAAGCTTAACCTGACCAATCGTTTTTATACGCTAAACGTTAACGGCAAAGATGTATTAACCAGCCTCGCATTTGTGCCTGCGGCTGAAGTATCCAGAATTGTTTTTCGTACCGGTGAAGTCCGTCGTTTCCCTCATGTGGATACCCCGGCAGACCAGGTTTATGATTTAAAGAACCCTGGTGAAATGATAAAAGAGGCTTCCTATTCAATAGAGGGATTAAAAACGGAGGTGTTCTAATGAAAGGATCCCTTGCAGTGAAAAAGCTTATGTTGTTAAGTTTGGTGTGTATGGTAGGGATGGGGGCTGCAAAGGCAACCATCCTTTTACCTCAAATACTGTCCAGTAATATGGTGTTACAACGTCAAAAGCCATTGACTATTTGGGGTTATGGTGCGGCAGGGGAGCCGGTAAGGGTAAGTTTTGCGGGGCAGCATAAAAGGACAGTTACATCCGCAGACGGTAAATGGCAAGTGCTACTTGAGCCACTTAAAACCTCTTCCACTCCTGCAACCATGACTATAGAAGGTTCAAATAAAATAACCTTGAATAATATCTTAGTAGGTGAAGTATGGCTATGTTCCGGGCAGTCTAACATGGAATACGCTATGCGTAAACTTGTTAAATCAACAAAGCCCCTGAAAGAACACCTTGGCTTTCCCACTAACGAGGTAAAAGAAGCAAATGATACCCAGATCCGGATCTTTCTAGTCAACCGTAAAACTTTGCCGAAGCCGGATTCTACTCACAAAAGCTGGAGTGTAGCCCAAGACTCTGCCTTAAAGGCTTTTTCTATTGTAGGTTATTTTTTCGCTAAAAAACTTCATGAAGAACTTGGAGTGCCCGTAGGCATTATCTCCTCTGCGGTAAGCGGAAGTGCCATAGAACCCTGGATTGCTGAACCTGGCAAGTTTTATACCACCATGATTGCACCTTTAACCAACTTCGGTGTGCGTGGATTTTTGTGGTACCAGGGTGAAACAAATTGTTTTTTGAAGGAGAACATCAGTTATGCAAATAAAATGAAGTCGTTAATCGAAAATTGGAGGACGGCCTGGAAGGATACACAATTGCCTTTTTATTATGTGCAGCTAGCGCCATACAATTACTCGAAAAGTAAAGGAAAAATTGTTCTTGATGAACAGTCGGAACCTGAATTTTGGGAAGCACAGGCACAAGTCCTCCGCTTACCTTATACAGGCATGGTAGTGAGTACTGATTTAAATGACAATGGAGACGACTTGCATCCTACCTATAAATGGGAAGTGGGCAGAAGACTGGCTCTCTGGGCATTGGCCAAAGATTATGGTAAAAAAATTAATTATTCAGGTCCTTTCTATAAGGCCATGAAAATAAAAGGATCAAAAGCCATTATAGACTTTGCGCATGTTGGCAAGGGCTTATATAGTAATGATGGGAAACCTATAACAGGATTTACAGTTTCCGGTGCCGATGGCAAATTTGAAAATGCAACGGCGGTTGTTAAAGGAAACCAAATTGTGGTTTCCTCAAAAAACATCAATCGGCCTGTTGCCGTGAGATTTGGATGGCATGAAGCCAAACAATCAAATTTATTCAATAAGGATGGTTTACCGGCCATGCCCTTTCGTACAGACAATCCATTAACAGAACAATTTATAATAGCACAAAAATAAAATAATGAGACTGAAAGCCATTTTTTTCTTTACCCTATTGATGCCGTTTTTTTGTGTGCTGCAAGCACAGCAAACAGACAAGTTATACCTTTCCGGAACTGGAAATGACGATACCGTTAAGTGGGATTTTTTCAGCACTGCAGGCATGAATTCAGGAAAATGGAGCAGCATTGCGGTTCCATCAAATTGGGAACTTCAGGGCTTTGGGCAATACAATTATGGTTTTACGCCAGACAGCCTGCGTGGAAAAGAGCAAGGCTTGTACAAATATGTTTTCCAGGTTCCTGCCAACTGGAAAGAAAAACACATCAACATAGTTTTTGAGGGTTCCATGACAGATACTGAAGTGAAGATCAATGGACAACTGGCTGGCCCGATCCATCAGGGCTCCTTTTATGTGTTCCGCTATCCTGTTCATCAATTATTAAAATTCGGTGCCGATAATTTGCTTGAAGTTAAAGTATCCAAACATTCAGCCAATCAATCCGTAAATGAAGCGGAAAGAAAAGCAGATTTTTGGGTGTTTGGCGGGATTTTCCGGCCAGTTTACCTGGAGTCACTTCCCGTAGATCATTTTAAAAGAATCAAAATCGATGCAAAGGCAAATGGACAATTTAAGGCAGAGGCTTTTATTTCCGGCGATGCCGACAAAATTGCTGTTCAACTCTTTGGTAAGGACGGTAAAAAGTTTGGGAAAAAAGTGCTTGTTACGGTTCCCGCTCAGGCTAAAACCGCTCTAATTTCACATCAATTCTCTTCCCCAAAATTATGGTCAACAGAATTCCCAAATCTCTATACAGCACATTTTACACTCTATAAAAATAATAAGGTAATTCATGTCACGGAGAAGAAAATTGGCTTTCGCACGGTAGAAGTAAGAGAACGTGATGGTGTTTATATCAATGGTGCTAAAATTAAATTTAAAGGCGTCAATCGTCATTCGTTTTACCCGTCTTCAGGTCGTACAACCAGCAAAAAGATAAGTATTGCTGATGTGTTGTTAATGAAAGAGATGAACATGAATGCGGTGCGTATGTCACATTATCCGCCTGATGGCCATTTTCTTGATGCTTGTGATTCCCTGGGTTTGTTTGTGATGGATGAACTTGCAGGATGGCATGGGAATTATGATACGCCAACAGGAACAAAACTACTAGAGGAGATGATGATAAATGATGAAAATCATCCTTCTATCGTGATGTGGGCGAATGGAAATGAAGGCGGACATAACCGGGAGCTTGATGCTTTATTTGGTCAGCAGGATCTTCAAAAAAGACCTGTAATCCATCCCTGGGAGATTTATGGTGGTTTTGATACCACGCATTACCGTGAATTTAATTATGGAATAGGTAATTATGACCATGGACACCAGATTTTAATGCCTACAGAGTTTTTACATGGCATGTTTGATGGCGGCCATGGTGCCGGACTAGAAGATTACTGGAAATCAATGTGGCATAACCCACTATCGGCAGGAGGATTTCTATGGGATTTTGCTGACCAGGGTGTGGTACGTACAGATAAAAATGGTGAAGTGGATACCAATGGCAACAATGGTGCAGATGGCATTGTAGGGCCTTATCATGAAAAGGAAGGTAGTTTTTATACCATCAAAGAAATTTGGAGCCCTGTGTTCTTTGAACACAAGGAAATGACCACTTCCTTTAATGGTTCTTTTTTATTGGAAAACAGGTTTTCATTCACCAATTTAAATCAATGCAGCTTTAGCTGGGAGTTAAAAAAGTTTAAAACTAAAGATCAGGAAGCAACGAATCTAATGGGGAAAGCGACCGCTCCCGATATTAAGCCAAATGAAAAAGGAACGCTAAAAATTGCCTTGCCTACCGATTGGAACGGATATGATGTTTTATATGTAACGGTGAAATCCCCGGACCAAAAAGAAATTTTTACATGGAGTTTCCCAATCGTTCTTCCTGCTCATCAGGCTAAAAAGATGGTTGTAAAAGAAGCCCCGGGGGATGTACAGCTAAAGGAAACAGCGGCAGTTTTTAACGTGTCGGCTAATGGTATTGATTTCGTGTTTGATAAAAAGACAGGGATTTTACAGCGTGTAAACAATGCAAAGGGGTTAATTCCATTTAATAATGGCCCGGTGTTGCAGGAGGGTGTAAATAATTTCAGCAATTTCACTTTTAAAAGAGAAGGAGGAAACGTAATTATTGCCTCTACTTTTAATCGAAAAGAGAGCTATAATACTTTAGAATGGACTATTTATCCATCAGGTTGGCTAAAAATGGAAGTTAAATATTTCCCTATTGCCTATTTTACCACTTTTGTTGGCGTTAACTTTTCTTTTCCGCAAGCCCTGCTTAAAGGCGTGACCTATATGGGTAAGGGACCCTATAAAGTATGGAAGAATAGAATGAAGGGTAATCAGTTCGGTGTATTTGATAAAGAATATAACGAATCCGCAACCGGTGAAGCACCATTTAATTACCCTGAATTTAAAGGGTATTATTCCAATTTATATTGGTGCACCTTTATTGGAAAAGACCAGTCATTTAAGGTAGTTACAGATCAGGAAGATCTTTTTTTAAGGCTGTTTACACCAAAAAAGTCAAAAGATACCTCATGGGACAACATGAGCCCTACTTTTCCTTCTGGGGACATTTCTTTTATGAATGGGATTTCAGCCATTGGAACGAAAACCCAAAAACCCGAAACGACAGGCCCTATGGGAATGAAACACGTTTATTATGATTTTGAAAAGGAACCTGCACGTGCATTAGGGGTAACGTTGTATTTCGACTTTTCAGTAAATAATTGATTTAACCGTTTAGAATCAGCTGATGAACATGAAAATATATATCGTCTTTATTGCAATGTTGATGATCCCTTTTAATTTAGTTAAAGGACAAGTGAATCTGCAAAATCCCCGCTGCGAAATGCTGGTTAACCCCCTGGGTATTGATGCGGTGGAACCCCGATTGAGCTGGGAGATGGCGAGTGCGGAAAGGGATATTCAACAAAACGCGTATCGCGTTATTGTGTCTTCGACGATTGAAAAACTTGCTTTAGATCAGGGGGATGTCTGGGATTCTGGAAAAACGGCTTCAGATCAGTCGAACAATGTAGTGTATAAAGGCGCTGCTTTAAAAAGTCGTAAAGCTTGTTTTTGGAAAGTTAAGGTCTGGACCAATAAAGGAGAGACTGAATGGAGTAAGCCTGCCTATTGGACAATGGGCTTATTGAATTATGCCGATTGGAAAGGCCGGTGGATCGGACTTGATAAATCTTTTGCCTGGGATAATGAAAAACAATTCTCCAGGTTATCTGCAAGGTATTTCCGTAAGGAATTTGAAGCACCGAAGGCCATTAAAAAAGCGACGGCCTATTTAATTGGTTTAGGTCTCTATGAGTTTTACATCAATGGAAAGAAAATAGGTGACCAGGTGCTAGCGCCAGTCCCTACAGATTATCAAAAAGGATTCAAGTATAACACTTTTGATGTAACACAACACCTTAAAGAAGGGAAAAATGCCATTGGGACGATATTAGGTAACGGTCGTTTCTACACCATGCGCCAGGATTACAAACCTTATAAAATCAAAACCTTCGGTTATCCAAAGATGCTGCTGAACCTGGATATTGAATATACTGACGGCACAAAACAGACCATTATTACAGATGACAGCTGGAAGGTGACAGCTGAAGGCCCTATTCTCGCTAATAATGAATATGATGGCGAAGAATACGACGCAAGGAAAGAAATGCCGGGATGGAATAATCCTGGATTTCATGATCAAACATGGCTTAAAGCACAATATGTTCAGGAGGCGGGAGGAATGCCTGAAGCGCAAATGAATGAGAACATGAAAGTGATGGAGACCATCAAACCTGTTTCCTTAAAACAGTTAAAACCGGGGGTATTTATCATGGACATGGGTCAGAATATGGCTGGTTGGATAAAGTTCAGGGTGAAAGGGCAGCGTGGTCAAAAAGTCACCCTTCGTTTTGCGGAAAGCTTGCAGGCGGATGGAACTTTGTTTGATGCAAATCTCCGCGATGCAATCGTAACAGATGCCTATACTTTAAAAGGCGGCGCCACGGAAAGCTGGGAACCTTCTTTTGTTTACCACGGTTTCCGTTATGTGGAAATCAAAGGTTATCCCGGAACGCCAGTCATGGAGAACTTCTTAGGACAAGTTGTTTATGATGATATCAAAACAACAGGTGAATTTAACACCTCTAACGAAACCATCAATCAAATTTATAAAAATGCGTACTGGGGCATTAGAGGGAATTATAAAGGTATGCCTGTAGATTGTCCACAGCGTAATGAACGCCAACCCTGGCTGGGTGACAGGACTACCGGTGCCTATGGTGAAAGTTTTATGTTCGACAATGGACGACTGTATGCAAAATGGTTAGATGATATTCAGCAGGCACAAAGAGCCGATGGAAGCATTCCGGATGTAGCCCCCTCATTCTGGCGTTATTACAGTGATAATGTAACCTGGCCAGGCACGTACTTGTTTATCGCAGACATGCTCTATACGCAATTTGCTGATCAGCAACCCATCAGAAAACATTACGGTTCCATGAAAAAGTGGATGGAGTATATGCAAGTGCGCTACACGACAGATGGTCTGGTAACAAAAGATAAATATGGAGACTGGTGCGTACCACCAGAATCTAAAGAATTGATTCATTCAAAAGATCCTGCAAGACAAACTGACGGGGTACTGATCGCCAGCGCAACTTATTATAAATTACTATTAATGATGGAGAATTTCGCGACGATGCTTCATCAACAAGAGGATGCACAAAACTTTCGTGCACTTGCCGATCAAATGAAAGCTTCCTTCAATGCTAAATTTTTCAATCAGGAAACATCATCCTACAGCAATAATACAGTAACAGCAAACCTTTTGCCTTTGTCGCATGGAATGGTTGCTGAACAGAATGTGGAAGCTGTTTTCAAGAATATTGTGGATAAAACTTTAATTGACAATAAGGGACACATCAGCACGGGGGTTATCGGAACGCAATACTTAATGAGGGGATTCAGTGATTATGGAAGACCTGATATTTCTTACCAACTGGCAACAAACAGAGATTATCCCAGCTGGGGATATATGGTGGAACATGGCGCAACCACCATTTGGGAATTATGGAATGGAAATACAGCCAGCCCAAAAATGAATTCACAAAATCATGTGATGTTACTAGGGGATTTACTGGTTTGGTATTACGAAAATCTGGCTGGTATTAAATCCGCTGCTCCCGGGTTTAAACAAATTGTGATGAAGCCAGAAATCATAAAAGGCTTAAATCATGTCAACGCTTCTTATCAATCCACTTATGGGTTAATTAAAAGTAACTGGACCAAAACAGAGGAACGGTTTATATGGCATATTTCCATACCGGCAAATACAACGGCCATTGTTCATTTACCTGCGGAATCAAGGAAGGCAATAACGGAGAAAGGATCTGCCTTAAAAGACCTGAAATTTGTCGGAATGGAAAATAACCGAGCCTTGTTTGAACTTGGATCAGGAGATTACACTTTCACTGTAGAAAATAAATTTATAAAATAATGTTAAAAAAGAATTTAACCATCATAGCAGTTTTAATTGTTGTTTTTTCAGCAAGTATAAACGCACAATCGAAGAAATGGCGTTCTGGCATCGTAGAGGAACAATATTTATATGATAAAGCACCATTTCCTTCTTGTCATTCTGCAACCATTGCCGAAACGCCCACTGGGTTAGTTGCCTCATTCTTCGGGGGCACCAAGGAAAGAAATCCCGATGTAGAAATTTACATCAGCAGGATGGTTGAGGGAAAATGGCAGGCACCCGTTTCTGTAGCCAATGGCATACAAAGTGATTCTTTGAGGTTACCGACCTGGAATCCGGTATTGTACCAGGTCCCGGGTGGTGATTTATTGTTGTTTTACAAGATAGGACCTAAACCCTCGGAGTGGTGGGGCTTAATGCGCACATCCAAGGATGGCGGGATCACCTGGTCGGCAGCAGAGAAATTGCCTGAAGGTTATATAGGGCCTGTAAAAAACAAACCGGTTTTACTAAGCAATGGGAATTTATTCGCGGCATCCAGCACCGAAGGTAAGGGATGGAAAGTGCATTTTGAAGTGACCAGCGATAATGGAAAAACCTGGCGCCAGGTTGGCCCAATAGCATCCAATGGTATTGATGCCATCCAGCCAAGTATCCTGGATCATGGCAATGGTAAACTTCAAATTGTAGCCAGGAGCAGGAGCAGAGCGCTCGTAACATCATGGTCGATGGATAATGGTGAAACCTGGTCACCTTTAACCACCACAACACTGCCTAATAACAATTCTGGAACAGATGCGGTCACCATGAAGGATGGCAGGCATGTATTAGTTTATAATCACGTATTGCCTCCGGGAGATTTAGCAAAAGGACCAAGGACACCCTTGAATGTTTCCATTTCAAAAAATGGAAAAACCTGGTCTGCTGCGTTGATCCTGGAAGATTCACCGATTAGTCAATATTCCTATCCTGCTGTAATTCAGAGTGCTGATGGTATGCTACATTTTATTTATACCTGGAGAAGGCAAAAAATCAAACATGTGGTTGTAGATCCGGCGAAGTTGAAACTAAGAAAAATTAAAAAGGGATTGTGGCCAAAAGTAAAAGGATACACAGCTCCGGTTCTTTCGGAAACCAAACATGAAGAAGATTAAAATGAAATATACGGTGTTTACTTTAATGCTCTGGAGCATGTTCTGTTTCCAATTGCCTGCTTTTTCACAGGTGCAGGATACCGATCATGCCTATCAGAAGTCATTGTTGGAGGTGTTGAAAGAAATTGAAAACCGCTACCAGGTGAAGATCAAATATTCAGATGCGCAGGTAAAGGACCGCTGGGTTAAATATGCACATTGGCGAATGAGAACTGATGTGGATGAAACGCTACGGAATGTGCTTTCGCCTCTTGACCTTAAGGTCAATAAAGAGAAAGATAAAGTCTATAAATTAAAAGATTATGAATACCATCGATGGGAGGTAAAAGACGGATGGGACTACCTGGCAGAACTTGCCAGTAAATATGATGATAAGACCAGTTGGGAAACCAGGAAAGCACTGCTCAGACCTGCACTTTTTCGGGCCCAGCAGTTATCTCCGCTACCGGCAAAACCAGCAAGCAAGCCTATTGTGACGGCTAAAAGGATCATGGATGGTTATAGTGTGGAAAATATAGCATTAGAAATCTTACCCGGGTTATATGTTAATGGTTCACTCTACCGACCACTGAATGTTAAAGGCAAAATACCCGTTATATTAAGCCCTGATGGGCATTGGGCAAAACATCGTTACAGGGATGATAACCAAATTCGTTGTGCAATGATTGCAAGGATGGGTGCAATGGCTTTTAGTTATGACCTTTTTGCCTGGGGCGAATCATTATTGCAATTTAAATCGGAAGATCACAGGCGCAGCTTGTCACAAGCCATACAAACTTTAGGCGGAATCCGTGTTTTGGATTATTTGCTTTCCCTGAAAGAAACGGATAAAGAGCGAGTAGGAATTAGTGGTGGTTCAGGAGGTGGAAGCCATACTGTTTTGTTAGCAGCTATGGATGAACGCATCAAGTTAAGTGCACCAGTTGTTTCTCTTTCCTCTTATTTCTACGGTGGTTGCCCATGTGAAAGTGGTATGCCCATTCATTTAAGTGCTGGTGGAACCAACAATGTGGAAATTGCCGCCATGACAGCGCCTAATCCGCAATTGATAGTTTCTGATGGAAAGGACTGGACGGCAGAAATGCCACAACATGACTTCCCTTATCTTCAAAAGATGTACGGCTATTATGGAGCAAAAGAACAGGTGGAGAATGTGCATTTGCCGGAAGAAGGACATGACTTTGGCTTTTCAAAGCGCGAAGCCTTATACGACTTCTTAATCAAAAATTTTAAGCTCAATGGAGCTGCGGTGAAAGATAATGTTGGTCATTATGATGAACGCAAATGCACCATAGAAAAAGAACAAGCTATGTATGTTTTTGGAGATAAAGGTGAACGGTTACCAGCCAACGCCATTATGGGTTTTGAAGAATTGGAAAAAGTTTTTAAACAAGCAACCTTAACTAAATAAAATGGACGCTAAAAATATGAATAAAAACAGGCCTGATCGCCGGCTTTTTATTTCACAAGTAGCCCTTTTAACCGGCGCTTTATTCATTCCTGGTCAGTTATTGCTGGCTTCTGAGTTAAAAAAGTCGCCTTTTAAAGTGGCAGTAATTGACTTGATGATTTTAAAACGTCAGAAATTAAGTGCCTTACAACTGACCAAAGATATAGGTGCAGATGGTGTAGAAGTAGATATGGGTGGGTTAGGCAGCAGGGATACATTTGACAGTAAACTTTCAGATCCGCTGGTGAGGCAGCAATATTTAGCGAAAGCCAAAGAACTGAACATTGAAATCTGTTCGCTGGCTATGACCGGATTTTATGCGCAATCTTTTGCAGAGCGACCAACTTACCAGCGAATGGTCCAGGACTGCCTTGACACCATGAAAGCCATGAATATTAAAGTCGCATTTCTACCCTTAGGTATTAAGGGCGATTTAGTAAAGTTTCCGGAGTTACGGCCGGTCATCGTGAAACGCTTAAGAGTTATTGGTAAAATGGCCTCAAAATTAGGGATAACCATTGGTATTGAGACCGCCTTAGATGCCAGAAATGAATTGAAACTCTTGAAAGATGTAGATTCAAAAAGCATAAAAAGTTATTTTAATTTTTCAAATGCCATTAAAAATGGTCGAGATATCAATGAAGAGCTTAGGATTTTGGGTAAACGTTATATTATTCAAATTCATTGCACCAATGATGATGGCGTATGGCTGCAAAACGACCCTAAAGTTAATATGAAACAGATTAGAAATACATTAGATGACATGGGTTGGAAGGGTTGGCTTGTGATAGAACGTTCACGCGATGCCGGCAATACCAAAGATGTAAAGCGGAATTTTAGTGCCAATACAGCCTATGTGAAATCTATTTTTCAAAATAGCCTATAAAATATTTAAATGAAAAAAATCCTTCCTTTTTGCTGCTTCCTGGCTATTGTTTTGTCCCTTCATGCCTTTCGATTGAAAGCTGCAGATATTTATGTTTCTTTAAAGGGGGCAGATGGTAATCCTGGAAATAAGGAGAAACCAATGGCTACATTGATCAGCGCCCTGCGTAAAGCAAGAGAGCTAAGACGTTTAAATGATCCCGCTGTGAAAGGCGGAATCCGGATCTTCATGGAGAATGGCGTTTACAAGCTCGGAGAGCCTATTATTCTCCGCCCTGAAGATTCAGGAACAGCAGAAAGTCCTACCCAGATAATGGCTGCACCAGCGGCAAAAGTTACTTTGAGCGGTGGAATGCAAATTACGCAATGGAAGAAGGCAAATGGCGCCATACCCGGTTTGCCAAAAAAAGCGCTTGGAAAAGTGTGGGTTGCAGATGCCCCTGTACTTGCAGGAAGTTTGCTGGAATTTAGACAGCTATGGGTAAATGGCCAGAAGGCCGTGCGGGCAAGAAATGCAAACACCGGACAAATGAACCGGATCTTATCCTGGGATTTTGAAAAACAAACCTGTAAGATTTCTATCCCAAAAGACATCAAGATTTCAACTATTGAAGGCATGGAAATGGTGATTCACCAATGGTGGGCTATTGCCAATCTAAGGATTAAATCGGTGAAAGTTGTAGGCGATGTGGCGGAACTGTCGTTTATGGAACCAGAAAGCAGGGTGCAGTCTGAACATCCCTGGCCCGCGCCATGGCTGTCAGAAAAAACGGGCAATTCTGCCTACTTTTTAAGCAATGCAGTGCAGTTTCTGGATGAACCTGGAGAATGGTATGAAGACCTTAAAAACAGAAAAATATATTATTGGCCAGCCAATGGCGTAGAAATGGCCGCTGCAGATGTCATTGTGCCTTATCTGGAAACTTTAGTAAAGATAGAAGGTAGCATAGATCATCCGGTTTCCTATGTTTCCTTTAAGGGTATATCCTTCGCACATTCGAGCTGGCTGCGGCCATCAAAAAAAGGCCATGTACCCCACCAAGCTGGCATGTATATGATCGATGCCTATAAATTGAAAGTCCCGGGTACAGCAGATAAAAAAAGTCTGGAGAACCAGGCCTGGGTTGGCCGTCCTCCAGCAGCTGTTGAGGTTTCATATGCGCATCATACCGGCTTTGATTCCTGCCGCTTTGTACACCATGCATCAACCGGACTTGATTATAAGAAAGGAACGCATCATAACGAAATAAAAGGTAACCTTTTTAAAGATATCGGTGGTTCAGCCATCCTTGTAGGTAATTTTTCCGATGAATCCACAGAAGTTCATTTGCCTTATAATCCTACAGATGCCAGGGAGATCTCTAGCAATGAGCTGATCGCAAATAACCTGATCACAGATGTAACCAATGAAGATTGGGGTGCCGTAGGTATTGGTGCCGGATATGTCCGGGGAATCCGGATACTACATAATGAAATTAATGAAGTTTCTTATACCGGAATAAGCATGGGATGGGGCTGGACCAGGACCATTAATGCAATGAAAAATAATACGATCAGTGGCAATAAGATACATCATTATGGAAAACACATGTATGATGTAGCCGGAATATATACATTATCGGCTCAGCCTGGTTCTTTAATCAATCGTAATTATATTGACAGCATTTATAAAGCACCCTATGCTCATATTCCTGAGCATTGGTTTTACCTATATACAGATGAAGGCTCTTCCTATTTCACCATCAAAGACAATTGGACACCCGCTAAGAAATACCTTCAGAATGCCAACGGGCCCGGAAACGTATGGGAAAATAATGGTGACATGGTTGCCGACAGCATTAAAAACGCTGCTGGATTAGAAAAAACATATCGATATCTATTAAAAGAAAATGCTGTCAGATCCATGGATCAACCCATCAACAAGGAAGAACCAACAGAACAGCCCTCCAGGCTTACTGAGCTTATTTTTAAAACCGGAAAACAGCCATCGCCAGCTGTTCTAAAAGCATTTTGCGAGAAAGGGCAAATACCGGTTTCTTATATTCATGAATGGAACAACAGGGTATTAATTTATCATCCTGAAACGAATGCGGAGGTGCTGCGTAAAGCGGTATCCCTGGAATTCGGCGATACTGAAGTAAGGAATTATGACAAGTCGTTTTATGAATTTAGCCGGGAGAAAAACTGTGGACATGAACCAGCTAAAGAATGGGATCACGTCATTTTAAGCGCTAACCTGGTTGAAGATGAGAAAATGCAAAAGGAGTATTTAAACTATCATACCACACAGTTTAAAGAATGGCCAGAAGTGGCTAAGGGTTTTTGTAATGCAGATTTCCAGCAATTGCGTATTTACAAAAACGGGAGGCAACTGGTGCTAATTATCAGTATTCCCAAAGGATCAGATTTCGAGAAGTTAAATCCGAAAACGACAGAAAATAACCCAAAGGTTGATGATTGGAATGCCCTGATGACAAAGTACCAGGAAGGCATCCCTGGCACAAAACCAGGTGAAGTCTGGGTGTTTTTTAAGCCGCTCGCTTCTAAATAAGGATTAAATTAATAAACCAAATATGTTAAAATTAGGAATTTTAGGCCTCGGTGAAGGGAGAAGTACAATATCTGCGGCACTTGCCAGTGATAGATATGAGTTGATTAAGATCTGTGATGCACAAATAGATTTGTGTAAGCAAAGAGCTAAAGAATTTGATTTTCAAAACTACACCACAAATTATCAGGAAATGCTTGACGATCCGGAGATCGATGTCATTGCCATTTATACCCCTGATCATCTGCATGCAGAACATGTAAAACAGGCATTGCTACATGGCAAACACGTAGTCTGTACGAAGCCTTTTATTGATGATTTATCCAAGGCCAGTGAATTGCTGGAAATAAGCAGGGAGTCAAATAAAAAAGTTTTCATTGGACAAAGTTCCCGTTTTTTTGAACCCGTGAAAAGACAGCGTAAAGATTTTGACGCAGGTTTAATTGGAGAACTTATCACCATAGAGGGATATTATCATGCCGACCATCGTTGGTTTTTAGAAAAAGGATGGTCGTTGAAGCAGTCTTTTAAATGGTTATACGGCGGTTTAAGCCATCCCACAGATTTTATTCGTTGGTATTTGCCAGAGATAGAGGAAGTGATGGGTTATGGCATGTTAAGTAGTAATGGCGCAGCCGCAGGCCTAAAAAATCAGGATACCATGCATTTCATTTTCAAGGCAAAAGATGGTAGAATTGCCAGGGTAAGTGGCGCCTATACAGGACCTGTACAGCCCAATACGCGTGATAGTGAAATGAGCTGTATTTTGAGGGGAACTACTGGCTGCAGTCAGGCGGATTATATGGATTTACGTTATGCCGTTACAACCAATACCGGGGAGGAACAAGTGATCACCTGGGAACACAAGCTCAAACACTACTTCCGCTTTGAGGGTAAAAGTCATCATGCGGGAGAATATCAAAACTACCTGGAATATTTTGCGGATAGCATCAACAACGACACCATTGCATATCCTGATCTGAAAGAGGGGATTGGAACGATTGCCTTATTGCAGGCCATGGATAAGTCTTTACAAACAGGTCTGCCGGTGAAAATTGATGACGTCCTGAAAGAACACAACCTGTCAAGATCTGCAATCAGCTTATAAGATGGGGAACATTGTAGATCGTTTAACAAATTTAGATTACTTTATTGTCTTTGCCTACCTGGTCATATTGATTACAATTGGGTACAGGGCGAGCTTCTCCAACAAGACAAATCCGGATGATTCGCTTTTTCTGGCCAACAAATCACTGGGCTGGCCGAGTATCGGTTTCAATATGTGGGGGACTAATGTTGGTCCGTCCATGTTGCTTGCCTTTGCAAGTATTGGTTACAGTACCGGTATTGTTGCTGTAAATTTTGATTGGTACGCCTTTATATTTTTATTCTTGCTGGCCATTGTTTTTGCTCCTAAATACCTTGCCAGTAAAGTAAGCACCATGCCCGAATTTATGGGGAAACGATATGGTGATTCCACCCAGAATATCTTAGCCTGGTATGCACTCATTAAAATTCTTATTTCCTGGCTATCGCTTGGGTTGTTTGCCGGTGGTTTCCTCGTCAGGCAAATATTAGGCATTCCAATGTGGCAATCTGTCATCGTGTTGGTGGCTTTTGCGGGATTATTCACGTTTTTCGGCGGATTAAAGGCCATCGCAAAAGTAAATGTCTTCCAAATGATTCTTTTAATTGCGGTATCTCTTTCCCTGACCGTTTTGGGTATACATAAAGTTGGAGGTATACAAGCTTTATATGATCAAACACCCAGTCATTATTGGAACTTGATTCAACCTGCCAGCGATCCAAAATACCCATGGTATGCCATATTATTAGGTTATCCTGTCGCTGCAATCGCTTTCTTTTGCACCGACCAGGCCATGGTTCAATCGGTCTTGGGTGCCAAAAACCTTGAACAGGGACAGTTAGGAGTAAGCTTTATTGGCTGGTTGAAAATATTATCATTGCCCTTGTTTATCATTACCGGCGTGATCTGTTTTGTGTTGTTTCCGAATTTAAAAGATCCGAATGAGGCTTACATGACGATGGTCACCCACTTATTCCCCCCTGGAATGAATGGGTTAGTCATTGTGGTTCTTATTGCCGTTCTAGTAGGTACAATAGGATCTTCCTTAAACTCTTTGAGTACTGTTTTTACAATGGATATCTACGTGAAAAGGTTCAATCCGGAAGCCAGTAACAAACAAATTATCAGGGTCGGCAGGCTCTCCGTTATTGCGGGATGTGTATTTGCCGTAATTATGGTTTTAGCGATAGATAACATTAAGGGATTGAATCTTTTTGATGTTTTTCAATCTGTGCTGGGCTTTATAGCACCACCACTTTCCGTTGTTTTCCTGCTTGCTGTATTTTGGAAACGTACCACGAGAACGGCAGTCAACTTTACGCTCTCTGTAGGGTCGGTTCTAAGCTTGGGTACCGGGGTAACTTATTTATGGATTTTACCACCCGATCAATACCCGTTCTGGCCGCATTACCTCATGCTGTCATTTTTTATTTTTGCAGCACTCTTGCTTATCGCAGTTCTGATCTCTCTTTTCGACAAGATGCCGACTATTTATATAGTCGATGAAGTACAACGTTCGTCAATAGAAAAACCTGGGAGGCGTTTTTGGATTTCCTGGACTTCTCTTGCCGCAGTAATGATCGGTTTATATATATATTTCAATGGCCACTAACTTTAAGATTAAAAGCATGATGAAATTCAATAGTACCTTTTTTAAATTAAGCTTTAAAAGACTTTTTTTTACAGCTTTTCTAATGATTAGCCTGTTTTTAGATGTTGCACAGGCACAGAAAGCCTCATGGATTTGGTATCCAGGAGATTTTGATATCTGGATGGCAAATGTTATGCAAAACAGGCGCACCGAAAGAGCCTCCTTTTTTCCACCTTTCTGGAAAATGGACAGCCATTATGTGCTTGTTGATTTTCATAAGGAATTTGACCTGGACAAGGCAGAAAAAGTAAAGCTGTATGTTGAAGGACAGTACAATGTAAAGATTGACGGTCAGGCGATTCCCGGTTCTCCAAAGGAAATCCTTATTCCTGCAGGTCATCACAAGTTAAGTTTAAAAGTATACAGTCAGGATAAAGTACCCACCATATTTGTACAAGGGGAGACGGTTTTTTCTGATGATTCCTGGTTAACGACCTTCGAAGATAAGGAGTGGATCGACGCCAGTGGGAAAGCATCTGATAAATCAGGAACAACCTTTGTTGCTGCAGGATCCTGGCAATTAAACGATCCACAGCTGCCGCCATCAAAGTTTAAGTTGCCTGTTTCACCGCTCTCCGCACAAAAAATAGAAAAAGGTAAAAAAAGCCTTGTAGCGGATTTTGGAAAAGAAACTTTTGGTTTCATCAAATTACACGGCTTAAAAGGTAAAGGTAAACTGAATATCTACTATGGTGAATCGAAAGAAGAAGCCCTATCCATTGATAAATGTGAAACTTTGGATCTTTTAGATCTGGAATTGTCTGCAAAGGTTGACTCGGTAATGCCATTGTCGAAAGCATTCAGATACGTCAATTGCACCTTTGATGGCGATATCCAGGTTGATTCTGTAAGTATGTTATATGAATATGCTCCTGTGACTGAAAAAGGAAGCTTTACTTCTTCTGATGCTGAGCTCAATAAAATCTATGATGTAGCCAAATATACTTTTGAATTAAACACGAGAGAATTTTTTATTGATGGAATTAAACGCGACCGATGGATCTGGTCTGGTGACGCTTATCAAAGCTATTTAATGAATTATTACTCCTACTTTGATTCGCCAACAGTGAAGAGGACTTTATTGGCCCAACGGGGTAAAGATCCGGTAACCGCGCATATCAATACAATTATGGATTATTCCTTTTATTGGTTCCTGGGTATCTATGATTACTATCAATACACAGGCGATAAAAAATTCGTTGAGGAGACTTATCCAAGGATGAAAAGTTTGATGGATTATGTGTTAAACCGGAGGAATAAAGATGGTTTATTGGAATGGATGCCTGGCGACTGGATTTTTATTGATTGGGCAGATAAATTAAGTAAAGAAGGGGAAGTAAGTTTTGAACAGCTCCTGTTTTGCAGAAGTTTGGAAACCATGGCGCTTTGTGCAAATTTAGCTAAGGATACTGTTGCTGCAGCCCAATATGACCAGCTGGCTAAAGAACTGAAGGCGAAAATATTCAAGATGTATTGGGATGATCAGCAGCATGCGCTGGTGCATAGCAGAATTAATGGCAAGCCCACAACCGAAGTAACGAGGTATGCCAATATGTTTGGTATATTTTTCGATTATTTTACGCCAGAACAAAAATTGGAAGTTAAAAAGCATGTTTTACTTAATGACAGCATAAAAAAAATCACTACCCCATATATGCGTTTTTATGAATTGGAAGCTTTATGTGCCATGGGTGAGCAAGCATATGTGTTAAAGGAAATGAAAGATTATTGGGGTGGTATGCTAAAATTAGGGGCAACATCGTTTTGGGAAGAATATAACCCAGATAAAAAAGGTGCCGAACACTATGAAATGTATGGCCGTCCATTTGGAAAAAGCCTTTGTCATGCCTGGGGTGCAAGCCCGATTTATCTATTGGGAAAATATTATTTAGGTGTTAAACCACTTTCGCCAGGCTATGAAACTTATGTCATTGAGCCTGAATTAGGTGGTTTGCAATGGATGGAAGGAAAAGTACCAACACCGGGTGGTGATATTTCGATTTATTGCAGCAAAAAGGAAATTAAAATAAAAGCTGCAGCAGGGACAGGAAAATTAAGATTTAGAAGTAAATCTAAACCAGTGATTAAAGGTAGTGCGCCTGTTGAAATATCAAAAGGCCTTTATGAGGTAACTATTGAAGCAAAAAGAGATTATTTAATTAAATACGCTATTTAAAGAGGGGGTGTATTGGCATAAATATTACAATGCCAATACACCAATTCTCTCTTCTATTTTCTTTGCACATTTGAATGCTTCAGCAAGGATCACTTCGTTCTCTATCTTGCTATGAAGTGTGGAAAGCATGGAAACAGTAAGGCATGCAATAAGGCCGTTGTTCTTTTGTATACCCACCGGAACAGAAATATCTGTAACACCTTCAGCCAAGTCACTTGTTTTGATATATGACCCGGTTTGGTGGATTTCCTGAAGTGAGTTTAAAAAAGCTTCTTTTTCGTTCTTTGCATATTTTTTGAAAATCTGGTTAGCTTTTAAGATGTATTGTCTTTCCGAATCAGGCATATAAGCGAGTAGAACTTTACCTGACGCTGTTAAGGTTAATGGGAACAAATTCCCTTCTTCAATGGATAAAGCGATGGGACCTGGACTCTTTGCATGTATAACAACCATCAGCTGGTCCATGTATAATATACTGAGGTGGCAGGATTGCCGAACTTGGTGAGCGAGTTCTTCCAACGGATATTGTGCTGCTTTGCGCAACTCATCTACTGGTGAATGTCTGTGAGAAAGATAAAACAGTTTTAAGGATAACCGGTACTTACCCGAAATTTCATCCCTCAATATATAACCACGACCTTCTAAGCTCATCAGCATTCTGTAAATCTCATTAGGGGTTCTATGTATACCGATAGCAATTTCCGTCTGTGAAAGTGGAATAGGATGGGAAGCGAGGTACTCTAAGATATCCAAGCCTTTATCCAACGCCGGGGCCTGGTATTTTGATTCATTTTCTTTCATGTGTACTGTAATGTAGCGTTTTTTTTACCTTTAAATCTATTGAAGGATAAATATAGATTTTCATATTTAAAAAAAACATTTATATTTGAATTAGGAGATAATTAAATTCTAACCAAATTACAAGCAAAGCCTAACCTTTATCCCCAATGAACAAAACCATACTTTTTTTCTGGATATTTTTTTTTACGACTTCTGTTTCTGCCCAGCAACTGAAGGTGATTTCGACGTATTGCGATTACCTTGTTAATCCCTCTGGTGTAGAGACCTTGTCGCCCAGCTTAAGTTGGAAATTTGAGTCTTTACAGAGAAATGTTAAGCAATCAGCCTACCAGATACTGGTTGCCGATAACCTCACGGATATCTCTAATCATAAGGGGAATGTCTGGGATTCAAATAAAATATTGTCGGATCAATCCATTCAGAATAAGTACAACGGTAAAACGCTGATTTCGTCAAAAACTTACTATTGGAAAGTTAAGGTTTGGGATAATAAGGGTACTGAGGCATGGAGCAAGGTTAATTCCTGGCAGATGGGCTTGTTATCTCCTAAAGACTGGCATGGCGCAAAATGGATTGCCTATGAAAAGCTTGCGGATTCTAATGTAAACATTCTTCCTGCTGATGGTAAGAAGGATAAGTTTACAGGTAACAATATTTTGCCTTTATTACGCAAATCTTTCAAGGTCGACAAAACCGTAAAAAAAGCAACCATGTTTATTTCCGGTTTAGGACATTTTGAAATGAATTTAAATGGTGAAAAAGTAGGCGACCATTTTCTGGATCCAGGCTGGACAAAATACGATAAAGAAGCGCTGTATGTTGCGTTTGACTTAACCCAGCAATTAAAAAAAGGGGAGAATGTAGTAGGGGTGATGTTAGGAAATGGATTTTATTATATACCACCTGTTAAAGGAAGGTTTAGAAAGTTGAAAGGTGCTTTCGGTTATCCAAAAATGATTTGCAGACTGCTTGTGGAGTATGAGGATGGTAGCTTTTCCAATGTAACCAGTGATGAGAGTTGGAAAACATCCCCATCAGCAATCACATTTTCTAGTATCTATGGTGGAGAGGATTATAATGCCAATCTGGAGCAAACAGGTTGGGATAGTCCAGGCTACAATGATAAAACGTGGAAGCAGGCACTGGTTGTAGATGGTCCTTCCTTGAATTCTCAAAAGGCAGCACCTGTTAAAGTGTTTGAAAATTTTAAACCCATAACGGTTAATCAAAACGCTGCTACAGGAGACTGGATTTATGACCTCGGGCAAAACGCATCCGGTATCATAGAACTTAAAGTAAGTGGGCGAAAAGGCGATACCGTAAGGGTAATACCCGGAGAGCTGTTAAAAGCTGATGGAACTGTCAATCAGAAGCCCACAGGAAGTCCCTACTATTTTCAATATATCTTAAAAGGTTCTGGCATAGAAACCTGGCGGCCAAGGTTTACTTACTCTGGTTTCAGGTATATTCAACTCAAAGGTGGTGTGCCGCCTGGAAAAAATAATACGCACAAACTGCCTATAGTCAATGAGTTAACGGGTTTGCACATCCGCAATGCAGCCACAAAAACTGGGTCTTTTAAAAGTTCCAATAAAATTTTCAATCAAACGAACAGCCTTATTGACTGGGCCATTAAAAGTAATATGGTCAGTGTTTTCACAGATTGCCCTCATCGCGAGAAACTAGGCTGGCTTGAACAGCTGCACCTGATGGGCAGTTCAATCCGATACAACTACGAAGCGGCGCCATTGTTTAAAAAAGCATTGCAGGACATGAAGAATTCCCAGACTGCGGAAGGCTTAGTTCCGGAAATAGCTCCTGAATACGTGAAATTCGAATGGGGTGGAGATATGTTCAGGGATTCTCCTGAATGGGGTAGCAGCAGCATCTTGTTGCCATGGTATCTCTATCAATGGTATGGCGATAAACAATCGCTTGCAGATAATTTTCCTATGATGCAGCGCTATGTTGCTTATCTGGGAACGAAGTCACAGGGGTTTATTTTATCACAAGGTCTTGGCGATTGGTATGACCTGGGTCCCAAACCACCGGGAGTTTCTCAGCTTACCCCCATGGGAATAACAGCTACCGCCATCTATTACCATGATCTTAAAATAATGGAAAAAATTGCGCTGCTACTGTCTAAGGATACAGATGCGGCTGCGTACAATAAACTTGCCGTTTCAGTCCGTGAAGCTTTTAACAGGCGATTTTTTAACAACGATACCAAGCAATATGGTTCCGGAAGTCAGACAGCAAACGCCATGGCCGTTTATATGGAATTGGTTGAACCCGGAAATAAAAATGCCGTAGTTCAAAATATCATCAAGGATATTGAAAGCCGTAACAATAGTTTAACCGCAGGTGATATTGGTCACCGTTATTTGCTGCAGGTATTAGAAAATGAAGGCAGATCAGATGTAATTTTTAATATGAACAGCAGGTCTGATGTCCCGGGTTATGGCTACCAGATTGAAAAGGGAGCTACAGCACTTACTGAATCATGGGCGGCTTTACCTACAGTTTCGAATAACCATTTTATGCTCGGCCACCTGATGGAATGGTTTTACACAGGCGTTGGTGGCATCAGACAAGAAAAAGGGTCAGTTGCTTTCAGTCACATCAGGATTTATCCTGAAATCGTAGGTGATTTACAATCCGCGACTACCAGTTATGATTCTCCTCATGGACGCATTGCCACTGAATGGAAAAAAACAGCAAGTACTTTTGAATTAATACTTTCTGTCCCTGCTAATACGGTAGCTACCGTTTATATTCCTGCTGGCCAAAAACACACGATTACCGAAAACAATAACCTGATCAAGGAAAACCAGGCAATCAAAATTCTGGGTTATGAAAAAGATAGGGTTAAAATAAAAATTGGTTCGGGAAACTATCACTTCAAAATTCAATAAAAATGAAAATACTTGCGCTTGTAGGGTTTATTCTATTTACTGCAACTGGTCTTGCCGCCCAGGAGCAAAACACGGTGTCGTCGGCTCAGATGCAGGAAATATATGAAGAGGTTAAAACCCCTTATAAATATGGACTTGTTATTGTGCCGCCGGATGATAGTCAAAAAATGGATTGCCCGACAGTTTTTCGCAAAGGGAACCTTTGGTATATGACTTATCTGATTTATGACGGACGTGGTTACGAAACCTGGCTCGCAAAAAGTAAAGATTTGCTTAAATGGGAAAAATTAGGCCGCATCATGTCTTTCTCAGATACCACCACATGGGATGGGAATCAGAAAGCAGGGTATAATGCTTTACAGGATACCAAATGGGGAGGGAATTATAAACTAAAAAAATATAAGGGAAAATATTGGATGTCCTATTTTGGAGGTGATTCCAAAGGATATGAGGCAGGAGATTTGTCGGTAGGTATGGCGTACACCACGCAGCATCCGTCGAAGGTCCATGAATGGCAGCGAGTAAGCGAACCTGTATTAACGGCCAAAGATGACGATGTGAGTTGGTGGGATAACCGGAAACTCTTTAAAAGTTCTGTGATCAGGGACAAGCAAAAATTAACGGGACATGAGTTCGTCATGTATTATAATGCCAATGGAGATTCTGCTAAAAATAATATAAAGACCAGGTGGTTTGAACGGATTGGCATGGCTGTATCTGATGATATGACGACCTGGAAACGTTTCGGAAAAGAGCCAGTTGTTCATCATCCGGTTGGTATTACGGGTGACGCCCTTGTGCAAAAAATCGGGGATAATTGGGTCATGTTTTATTTCGGTGCATTTTGGCAGGATAGAAAGGGTGCTTTTAATCGTTTTGCTGTGTCAAAGGATTTAATGAACTGGACAGACTGGACCGGGGAAAACCTCATAGAACCCTCAGAAAAATACGATGAATTGTATGCACACAAATCTTATGTATTGAAATACAAAGGTGTAGTCTACCACTTTTATTGTGGTGTGAATAAACAAGATCAACGTGGAATTGCGGTGGCAACTTCTAAAGATCTGGGGAAAAGCAAACTTAATTTTATTTCTAAACCTATAAACGACCGAAACTGATGCCTGTATACCATCTGAAATGTAAATTATTATTGCTGTTCATTTTAATAAGTTTTGGTGCCTTTGCCCAGCCAAGAGTTAAACAAAATTTTAACCAGGACTGGAGATTCTTTCTTGGTGATGAGCAAACAGCTAAATCAGCAAATTTTAATGACCTGGGATGGAGGAAATTAAACTTACCCCATGATTGGAGTATTGAGGGGGAGTTTAGCGACAAAAATCCGTCGAAGCCTGAAGGTGGCGGTTTACCCACTGGCATTGGCTGGTATAGAAAATC
This sequence comes from Pedobacter immunditicola, assembly GCF_037482985.1. NCBI lineage: Bacteria > Pseudomonadati > Bacteroidota > Sphingobacteriia > Sphingobacteriales > Sphingobacteriaceae > Pedobacter > Pedobacter immunditicola. Next base: position 329,747 of record NZ_JBBHKC010000006.1, read on the forward strand.
TTTTACAACACCCGCAAATTTTAAGCAAAAAAGTTTTTATATCGAATTTGACGGGGTGTATAAAAATAGTGAGGTGTATGTTAATGGGGTATTTCTGGGAAAGCGGCCATTTGGTTATATATCTTTTGCCTATGAACTTACAAAATATTTAAAACCAGGAAAAAATGTAATTGCCGTTAAGGTGGATAATTCTGCTCAGCCAGATTCCCGGTGGTATTCTGGTTCTGGCATCTACAGGAATGTCTGGTTAACTTCAACCGATAAAGTAGCGATCAACCATTGGGGAACATTTGTCACCACACCGAAAGTTACAACCCAGGCAGCTACAGTTGATTTGCAGGTTACGATTAAAAACCAGGGCCGCAAGGGTGAAAAGGTCCGGGTGGAGACTTCTATTTATAATGCCAAAGGCGTGCTTGCAGCAACTGTAAAAAATAATAATGTTGTGCTGGATGATACCTTAAAAACGATAGGTCAGCAGACTGTTGTCAAAAACCCGCAGTTATGGTCTGTAGATCAGCCTTTTTTGTATAAGGTGGTTACTAAAATATTTAGCGGTAACACACTCCGTGATCATTATGAAACACCCCTGGGGATACGCTATTTCAAGTTTGACCCCGTAAAAGGTTTTTTTCTTAATGGTGAGCCATTAAAGATTCTGGGCGTTTGTAATCACCATGACCTGGGTGCTTTGGGCGCCGCAGTTAACACCCGTGCAATAGAACGCCAATTGGAGATCTTAAAAGCAATGGGCACCAATGCAATTAGGACAGCACATAATCCACCAGCGCCAGAACTCCTGGAACTTTGTGATAAAATGGGCTTTTTAGTGATGGACGAGGCTTTTGACATGTGGAAGAAGAAAAAGAATTCCAAAGATTATCATTTGGAATGGCCTGAATGGCACCAGGAGGATTTGCAAAGTATGGTTAAGCGCGATAGGAACCATCCTTCCGTTTTCATGTGGAGCATAGGGAATGAAATCCGTGAGCAGTTTGACAGTACCGGTGTTAAGTTCACTAAAGATCTGGTGAAAATGGTTAAAGATTTGGACACCTCGCGTCCAGTGATATCCGCTTTAACAGAAACAGACTCCACTAAAAATTTTATCTACCAGGCTAAAGCGCTTGATGTTTATGGTCTTAATTACAATCATAGATTATATAAAGATTTCCCAAAAAACTACCCTGGCCAAAGTTTCTTAGCTACTGAAACAACTTCTGGCTTGGCCACAAGGGGTTACTACGATCAATCTACAGATACCATTCGCCGGTGGCCAAAAAATGGGAAAACTAAGTTTACCGATGGGAATGCTGACTGGGCAGTTTCTGCCTATGATAATGTGTCTGCCTATTGGGGCTCTTCGCATGAAGAAACCTGGAAAGAAGTAAAAAAGTATCCCCATGTGTCAGGACTCTTTGTATGGACAGGTTTTGATTATTTAGGGGAACCGATACCTTATCCATGGCCTGCCAGAAGTTCCTATTTTGGGATTGTTGATTTGGCCGGATTCCCTAAGGATACGTATTACATGTACCAGAGTGAATGGACGAATAAACCTGTACTCCACCTTTTGCCACACTGGAATTGGAAAGAAGGAAAAACAGTTGATGTATGGGCATATTATAACCTTGCAGATGAAGTTGAATTATATTTAAATGGTAAATCTTTGGGTACCCGCAAAAAAGAAGGGGAGGATTTGCATGTGAGCTGGCAGGTCAATTATCAGCCGGGAACATTGAAAGCAGTGTCCAGAAAAAATGGTAAGGTCGTTTTAAGCAAAGAAATTAATACCGCAGGTAAACCAGCAAGAATTGCGCTTGTTGCTGACCGAAGTCAAATTTCGGCCGATGGTAAAGATTTGTCCTTCGTTACCGTAAAAATTCTGGATGCTAATGGAAACCTAGTGCCTGATGCCGACAACCTGGTGAAATTTAATATTACTGGTGAAGGATTTATAGCTGGTGTGGACAATGGTTTCCAGGCAAGCCTGGAACCTTTTAAAGCAAATTACAGAAAGGCTTATCATGGCTTGTGTTTAGCAATCATTCAATCCACGACAAAATCGGGTACTATAAAATTGGAAGCAGCTGTTGCGGGATTACCTTCAACATTTATTACCATACATACCGGGAAATAAAAATATTAGAATAAAATAATAAAAGACATTAAAGCTATATGGCTGATCAAATCATTTTAAAAGGAATCACCTGGAACCATAGCCGTGGTTATACTGCAATGACTGCAACGGCGCAGCGATTTTCGGAACTTCATCCCGGGGTAGAAATTCATTGGGAAAAAAGAAGCCTACAACAATTTGCTGATTTCTCTATCCAAGAATTAGCTGAAAGATTTGACTTATTGGTTATTGACCATCCTTGGGCGGGTTTTGCCGCTAAAACGAATTCTATCCTGCCACTGGATAAGCATCTTGACGCTGCCTATCTTCAGGATCAAAAGGAAAATACAGTTGGCGCTTCTTATGAAAGTTACACCTATGACGGTCATCAATGGGCACTGCCAATTGATGCAGCAACACCTGTCGCCTCGTCCAGACCGGATTTACTGGAACAAAGGGGCCTGAAACTACCAAAGACTTTCGAGGAACTTTTGGCGCTTGCAGACTTGGGTTTAGTTGCTTTTGCAGGCATCCCTATAGATGTATTAATGAATTTTTATACTTTTTGCTGTTCCCTGGGCGAAGATCCCTGCCAGCAGGAAGACGAAATTGTGAGCAAGGAAACGGGCATTAAAGCATTGAAACTCTACCATGAACTTGCTTCAAAAATGGACGTGCAAAACTTTCATAAAAATCCCATTCAAATCTATGAAACCATGACTACCGGAGATACCATTGCGTATTGTCCTTTCGCCTATGGTTACTCGAATTATTCAAGGAATGGTTATTCAGCAAAACCGCTTCATTTTCATGATATGATTTCCCTTGATGGGATAACAAATTTACGCAGCACCTTAGGTGGTACAGGCCTGGCTGTTTCTTCCAGTACTTTACATAAAGATATTTCGGTAAAATACGCAGCATATGTCGCTTCGCCAGCCTGTCAGCAAACTCTTTATTTTGAAAGTGGCGGTCAGCCAGGACATTTAAAAGCCTGGTCGGACCCCGAGGTAAACAGACAGGGTAAACAGTTTTTTTCTAACACGCTACCTGCATTACAACGGGCATTTTTGCGGCCAAGGTACCATGGTCATATGTTCTTTCAAGATCATGCCGGGGATATCGTCAGAGAATATTTAATGAACGGCGGGAATGAGGAGAAGGTTTTGGAAAGTTTGAATGAATTATACAGAACCTCTAAAAATTTAAAAGCATGATAAATAAACCACTGGACGGATTATTGGTTTTGGAGTTTTGCCAGTTTTTGGCAGGACCGTCGGCGGGTTTAAAACTTGCAGACTTAGGTGCCAGGGTAATTAAAATTGAGCGTCCTTTAAAGGGAGATGCTTGCCGGCAGCTGTCGATAAAAAACTTATTTATTGAAGAGGATAGTCTTCTTTTCCATACCATTAATCGCAATAAAGAATCTTATGCCGCCGATTTGAAGGATCCCGCGGATTTGGAGAAATTAAAAAAGCTGATCAGCAAAGCTGATATCATGACGCATAATTTCAGACCTGGCGTAATGGAGAAAATTGGTCTTGACTATGCTTCCGTTCAAAAAATTAATTCAAAGATTATATACGGCGTAATTTCCGGCTATGGAGATAAGGGGCCCTGGGCTCATAAACCTGGCCAGGATCTATTGGTTCAGGCACTATCAGGTTTAACTTATCTGTCAGGAAGTAGTGCTGATGGTCCTGTTGCCTTTGGTTTATCAGTTTCTGATATCATGTGTGGCAACCACCTTACGCAGGGACTTCTTGCAGCGTTAATTAAAAAAGCAAAAACAAATAAAAGTGTATTGGTGGAAGTAAGCTTGCTGGAATCTATATTAGATGTTCAGTTCGAAGTGCTCACGACTTATTTTAACGATGGCGCAAAACTTCCTCAACGCAGTGGTGTAAAGGGAAGTGCACATGCTTATTTAAGCGCTCCATATGGTATATATGAAACTAAAGATGGTTTTCTTTCCCTTGCGATGGGTAACCTTGAGGAAATTTGTTTGGTTTTAGGATGTGATATTTCTTCTGTTTTTAGTAAAGCTGAAGATGCTTTTAAAAACCGGGATGAAATACTGTTGATCCTGGGCCAGACTTTCAAAAAGGAAACGAATTTGTATTGGCTGAATATACTTGAAGCTATAGGGATTTGGACCGCGGAAGTATTAAATTATAAAGAAGCCACCAACCTTCCTGTTTTTAAAGATTTAAAAATTCAACAGGAACTGGATTTAGGAGGAGGAAATACAATGAGTACAACAAGATGCCCCATTCAGTTGGATGGGCATAAATTATACAGTGATAAAGCTGCACCAAAATTGGGAATTAACAATGCGGCAATTAATCAGGAATTTGCTCTTAATTAGTATATGAAGCCATTAGAAGACTATTTAATCATTGATTTTGGCCAGTTTTTATCAGGCCCTTCAGCAAGTTTGCGGCTGGCAGATATGGGGGCTAGGGTAATTAAAATAGAACGTCGCGGGAAAGGTGATATTTGCCGTACCCTTTATACTTCCAACCTGATCATGAACGGGGAGTCATCCGTTTTTCATGCCATTAACAGGAATAAGGAAAGTTTTGAAACGGATTTAAAAAATGAAGAGGACCGTGTCATCATTCGTCAACTGCTGGCAAAGGCAGATGTCATGATACATAATTTCCGACCTGGTGTAATGGAACGTTTAGGTTTCGATTACACGGCAGTGCAGAAAATTAATCCCAATATAATTTACGGCGAGATCTCCGGATATGGCACAAATGGCGACTGGAGAAATAAGCCGGGTCAGGACTTGCTTTTACAGTCGGTTACCGGATTAACATCTTTAACGGGAAATTCTGATAGTGGCCCCGTAGCCATGGGCCTTTCAATAGTAGATATGCTGGCTGGTGCACATCTTGCAGAAGGTATTTTAGCTTGTCTTTACCGCAAGGCTATTTCTGGACAAGGAGGCCGTGTACAGGTAAATATGATAGATTCTGCTTATGATTTTCAGTTCGAAACCATAACGACTTTTATGAATGATGGCGAATGTCTGCCCCAGCGTTCTCTTCGAAACAATGCCAATGCTTATTTAGGTGCACCTTATGGAATCTATAAAACAGCGGATGGGTTTATGGCCCTGGCCATGGGTTCCATCACAGTTTTAGGCAAGCTGTTAGCTTGCCATCCCTTGCTGGTGTATACAGACATTAGTGCCGCTTTCGAAAAACGTGATGAGATTAAAGTCATACTTGCTGAACACCTGGCAAAGGATACCACAGAAAAATGGCTTTCCATACTTGAGCCAGCAGATATCTGGTGTGCCGCAGTATTAAACTGGCATGAACTTGTTAATCATGAGGGATTTAAAGTGTTAAATGCAATTCAGGAGGTGGAGATGCTTGATGGATATAAGTACAATACTACCAGGTGTCCTATCCGAATCGACGGAGAGTTGTTGGTTTCCACCAAGGGGTCACCAAAACTAGGGCAGGACAACGAAAACATCATTAAAGAGTTCATCAATTTAACGCCGATTCTTAATGATTGATCAAAACGGCATTTTTAAAATCGCTGTGCGAAAGTTTGATGCCTTTGAATCAGCTACAAAAAAAATATGGGAAAAATTCTGCCTTTTGACTGGCTGTAACTTGAAACTCGAAATGGTAGTCATGGATTTACCAGAACTTCATGGCACTACCTTAAAGAATTCAGGATTAAGAAACGGCAGTTTTGACATTGCCCATATCAATACAGATTGGATTTATGAAGGTTATTTAAGTCATGCTTTTGAGGAATTGAATGGTTATATCCAGGCAAATCCACCGTCTGATTTTCCTGAAGGCTGGAGTGATTCACTTTTAGGCCTGCAACAGTTTGATGGCAAAATTATGGGCCTGCCTTTTCATGACGGTCCCGAATGTTTAATTTACAGGAAAGATTTATTTGAAGACATTGTAGAACAGGAGAAATTCTTGCAAGCATATGGCTATACACTTCAGCCGCCTAAAACCTGGGCAGCGTTCCAACAAATTGCACGGTTTTTTAACCGGCCTGAAGAAAATCTTTATGGAAGTGTTTTCGCCTGTTATCCTGATGGGCATAATGCAGTTTTTGATTTTTGTCTGCAACTGTGGAGCCGGAGCGGTACATTGATAAATGAAATGGGCCAGATTGACCTGAATACACCTGCGGCTTCAGCTGGATTAACATTTTACCGGGAGCTAATTAAAGATAAAACTGCAGTTCACCCCAATTCCCTTCAATACGATTCGGTAGGGGCAGGAATGGCATTTGCGCGGGGCGAAGCAGCCATGATGATCAATTGGTTTGGATTTGCAGCAATGTGTGATGTTGATCAGGACATCAAGGTGAATGGGCAAGTCGGTGTTGATTTAATACCAGCCATGGAAGGCCATACATCGGCTTCTTTAAATGTGTACTGGCTTTACACGATCGGCTCTGGTAGTAAGCATAAGCAGGTAGCCTATGATTTTATAAAATTCGCGATCAGCGAGGAAAACGATAAAAGGTTAACACTTGAGGGTGGGATCGGCTGTCGGATTTCTACCTGGATGGACAAGGAAGTAAACAGTATTGTTCCTTACTATCACAAGTTGGAACAATTCCATCAACATGCAAAGACCTTACCTCAAAGCGGTCATTGGTCAGCAATTGCCGCTGTAATAGATAAAATGGTATGGGGGGCTTTAACTTCAACGGTGCCTGCGGCAGAAATTCTGAGGGATGCACAGGACCAGATAAATTCGATTCAAAAATGAGTATAACTATAAACTATAAACCGGAATTACCGCTTACTAAACAGCCTATTATCATCATCGGGGCAGGTGGAATTGTTGGGGATGCACATTTGCCTGCTTACCAAATGGCTGGCTTTACGGTACATGGCATTGTGAACCGTACAAAGGCAAAAGCACAGAAACTTGCGGAGCTGTTTGGGATAGCGAATGTTTATGCAACGGTTGCAGAAGCTGTGGCCCTGGCGCCGGCAGATGTGATTTACGACCTGACGCTCATGCCTGAACAATATCTTGATACATTGAAACAATTGCCAAATGGCAGCGCGGTTCTTATTCAGAAGCCTATGGGTGATGATTTTAACCAGGCGAAGGAAATCCTCGACTTATGCAGGGAAAAGAATTTTATAGCGGCCATCAATTTTCAACTACGGTTCGCACCTTTTGTGAGTGCAGCACGCAACCTGATTGATAGAGGCCTGATCGGAGAAGTGTATGATATGGAAGTCAGGGTGACGATTAAAACACCATGGGAGATTTTTCCACATGTCATGGTTCATCCCCGTTTAGAGATTCAATACCACAGTATCCATTACATAGATTTAGTCCGTTCATTTTTAGGTAATCCAGCCACAGTGATGGCAAAGACCCTTAAGCATCCGGCTAAAAAACTATCTTCTTCCCGCTCTACCATTTTATTTGATTATGGTGACACCTTGCACGCAGTAATTAATAGCAATCATGATCATGACTTTGGACCTGATCAACAGGACAGTTTCATCAAATGGGAGGGTACAAAAGGAGCAATAGTAGCAAAAATAGGCCTGTTGATGGATTATCCACATGGCGTTCCAGATAAGTTTGAATATTGCCTTTTAGAAGACGGTAAAGAACCGGAATGGAAAACACTGGAACTGGAAGGCTCCTGGTTTCCGGAAGCATTTATAGGAACTATGGCAAGTTTAATGCGCTATAAAGAAGGTTCTTCAACAGAATTGCCTACGAATGTTGAGGATGTCATTCAAACAATGGCAGTCGTGGAAAGTGCTTACCTCTCCAGTGATAAAGGTGGAGTGAAGGTTAGTGAACAGTTAAAATAAATAGCTATAATTAAACATATGTATTTTAAATCTATATTTTTTGAAGATTACCAGTTAGCACATAAACGTGTAACGCTTGGCCGCACCATTACTGAAACTGATTTTGTAGTTCATGCCGGACATACCGGTGATTTTTTTCCGCATCATATGGATGAAGAATGGTGTAAAACACAACCATTTAAACATAGGATTGCACATGGCACAATGATTTTTAGCATAGGAATTGGCTTGACCGCTTCTGAGATTAACCCAGAAGCCTTTTCGAAAGGTTACGATCGTTTACGATTTATAAAACCTGTTTATATAGGTGATACTATTCATTCAGAAGTTACCATTGCTGAAAAAACGGAGGCTAAAAAGCCTGAATTTGGAACTGTTACGGAGCACGTTGAAATCATTAACCAGCACGGTGAAGTGGTGTTGGCTTGCGATCATCTGCTACTTGTTAAAAAACATTAATTGATATGAACCTGGAAATGAACCACACTGCAGATACTCAAGTACTAACTAAACCGGAGCCTGCGACAAACAAAAAATACTTAATGCCTTTTATTCTGGTAGTTTGCTTATTCTTCCTTTGGGGAATGGCACATAACCTCGATTCAATCCTGATTCCACATTTGAAAAAGGCCTGCCAATTAAACAACAGTCAGTCTACCCTTATCGATACCGCTGTGTTTCTTGCCTATTTTTTAATGGCTATTCCTGCGGGGATGATATTGAAAAAATGGGGTTATAAAATCAGTATGATTCTGGGCTTGGTGGTCTTTGCTATCGGTGCATTCTTATTTGTACCTGCAGCCAATATGTTATCCTATGGAACCTTTCTATTTGCGCTTTTTATTATAGGCTGCGGTTTAACAATTTTGGAAACATCTGCGAACCCCTATGCAGCAGTGTTAGGTGATCCGGCTAAAGCAACGAGCAGACTTAATCTGGCCGCTTCTTTCAATGGCCTTGCAGCAATAGTGGCGCCATTTATTGGTTCCATGTTTATCCTTTCCGGAAAGTCATTTACTCCAACAGAACTTGCCGCTATGCCTGAGGTTACCCGGACGGCCTATTTTCTGGAAGAAGCAGGATCTGTAAAAATGCCTTATATCGTGCTGGGCTCTGTACTTTTACTTATTGCGGTTATATTTTGTTTCATCAAGTTCCCGGAAATAAAAACCAAAAATAAAGACGGTATTCCAGCAGGTAATTTCTTTGCTGTTTTACGTCACAGACATTTATCCTGGGCAGTTGTTGCACAGTTTTTTTATGTAGGCGCACAGGTCTGCGTAACCAGCTTTTTTATCCGTATGGCCCAGCAAGGTGCAGGTTTTGATGAAAAAACAGCAGCTTATTATCTTGCCATGTACGGTCTGTTGTTTACCGTTGGCCGTTTTGCGGGTACAGCATTATTGCAAATCGTTGCTTCCCATAAACTCTTGTCTTTATATGCCATCATTTCCGCTCTGCTGTGTTTAGTTGCCATTTTGGGTAATGGTGCTTACGTAATTTATGCCTTAGGCGCAATAGGATTTTTTATGTCCGTCATGTTCCCAACCATTTTTGCACTAGGCATCAATGGATTGGGCGATGATACCAAACCTGGATCTTCCTGGTTGATTATGTCCATCGTTGGTGGTGCCATACTTCCATATGCCATGGGCACCATGATAGATATGTACGACGATAATATTCAAATCGGTTACAGTATACCCATGGTATGTTTTCTGATTATTTTGTTTTTTGGCTTAAAAGGCTATAAAGTGATAACTAAGTAATAATGAGGATGAGTTTTCCAAGGGTAAAGATTTTATTGCTGTTATTGTTGAGTCTTGGCAGCATTTTGGCCACTGCACAACAGAACAACACCACAAAACCATGGGTTTTTTGGTATTGGATACAGGGCGGGGTTTCCAAAGAAGGCATTACTGCAGATTTGCAGGCGATGAAAGAAGCTGGAATAGGAGGCGCCTACCTCATGAGTATCCAGGGACCGGCAAAAGTCCCCTTGTATACGCCTGTATCCAATCAGCTTACACCCCGTTGGTGGTCTATGGTTACCTTTGCGATGGCGGAGGCGAAACGCTTAGAATTAAAAATTGGTATGCATGTAAGTGACGGTTTTGCACTTGCCGGTGGCCCCTGGATCACTCCCGAACTTTCCATGCAAAAAGTGGTGCATTCGAAAATAAATATCAAAGGTGCGGGGCAAACTAAATTCAACTTGCCACAGCCAGAAACCCTGGAAGGTTATTATAAGGATATTGCTGTTTACGCTTACCCTTCGCCTACAGGCAGTGGCATATCAACTCAAACACAAATCCCGAAAATCACAACCAGTAATGGCACAGATGCAAGTGGATTAGTAAAAAAAGGAAATACTATAAACTTCGGCGCTGCCGAACCGCTATGGATACAGTATGAGTTTGCTCAACCCTTTACCTGCCGTACCATTACTGTTAAAACAAATGGAAATAATTATCAGGCAGAACGTTTAGCGCTGGAGATCAGTGATGATGGTAAAAATTTCCGGTCTATCGGTCGGTTGGAAGCCCCACGCCATGGCTGGCAAGATACAGATGCCGATGTTACCCATGCTATCGTACCGGCAACGGCCAGGTATTTTCGCTTTTTGTATGATAAAAGTGGTTCTGAGCCTGGTGCAGAGGACCTTGATGCGGCAAAATGGAAACCTTCCCTGAAGTTAGTTAACCTGGAGCTTTCTGCTGAAGCGAAGATCAATCAGTTTGAAGGTAAATCTGGAATGGTATGGCGTGTAAGTAAACGCAGTACCACAGAAGATATAGCAACTAGTTTGTGCGTGCCACTTGATAAAATCATCAATCTTACCGGGAAGCTAAATCCTGATGGTAGCTTGAATTGGAAAGCTCCTGCGGGCAACTGGACGATTTTGAGAGTTGGCCACACTTCAACAGGGCATAAAAATGCCACCGGTGGTGCAGGTATGGGATTAGAAGCTGATAAATTTAACCCCGAAGCCGTAAAATTACAGTTTTCCAATTGGTATGGTGAGGCTATTAAACAAGCTGGACCAGCACTTGCCAAGGAAGTATTAAGTATATTTCATGTCGATAGCTGGGAATGTGGCAGCCAGAATTGGTCTCCATTGTTTCGTGCTGAGTTCTTGAAACGAAGGGGATATGATTTAACACCCTATTTGCCTATCATGACCGGACTTCCGGTTCAAAGTGCCGCTGTATCTGAGGCCTTTCTGTACGATGTAAGAAAAACCATAGCTGAACTGGTTGTTGACCAATTTTATAAAACATTGGCCACATTAGCCAAAGCAAACGGTGTTACTTTTACTGCAGAGAGTGTGGCCCCTACCATGTTAAGCGACGGTTTAATGCATTACAAAATGGTGGATATACCCATGGGCGAATATTGGTTAAACAGTCCTACTCATGATAAGCCGAACGATATGCTGGATGCCATCTCAGCTGCCCATATTTATGGTAAAAATATCATCCAGGCAGAAGCTTTTACAACTGTCCGTATGGATTGGAATGAACATCCTGGAAATATGAAAACGCTGCAGGATAGAAATTATGCCTTAGGCATAAATAAACTCGTTTACCATGTATATACACATAATCCATGGATAGACAAAAAACCGGGGATGACCCTAGATGGTGTTGGTTTATATTTTCAACGTGATCAAACCTGGTGGAAACCAGGAAAAGCCTGGGTGGATTATGCGGAAAGGAGTCAGGTGCTTTTGCAGAAAGGCACGCCTGTAGCGGATATCGCTGTTTTTATAGGTGAAGAACTTCCGCGGAGATCAATACTTCCGGATCGCCTGGTGAAACTGCTGCCCGGCATTTTTGGCGCTGACGTTGTAGAAGCAGAAGAGAAAAGGCTTGCTAATATTGGAACGCCTTTAAGACAAATTCCTGCTGGCGTTAACCACTCAGCAAATATGGCTGATGCGGAAAACTGGGTCAATCCGCTCCGAGGTTATGCCTATGATTCCTTTAATCCTGACGTGTTAAGCACTGCAAAAGTCGTGGACGGCAAAGTAGTCTTCTTAAGTGGAGCGACATATAAGATTCTCGTCATTCCAGGTTACCATCCCTTAAATCCTAATTATAAGTGGATGAGCGCTGAAGTGCTTAAGAAACTGCTGTCGCTTGTTAAAATGGGTGCTACCATTCTTGTCTCAGCGCCGCCTACAGCACAACCTGGTTTAGATGGTGCCATATCGCCAAAAGAATTCCACGGTTTAGTAAGTGAATTATATGCTGGAAACCAAGAGGTCAAAAAGTTGGGGAAAGGAAGAGTGTTAAAAGGCCCTTACCAAGCAGAGACTTTTGAAAATATTGGGCTTTCCAGGGATTTAATCGTAGCAGATGCTTCCGGTCAATATGCCAGAAAAATAGCTTATCATCATCGATCGGCAGTAGATCAGGAAATCTATTTCATTTCTAACCAGGAAGATAAAGAACGGGTTTTGTCCTTTTCCTTTAGGGTAGGAGATAAAATACCAGAATTATATGATGCGGTTAAAGATGAGCGGATTAAAGTGGAAGCATGGAAAGTGGTGGGCGGCCGAACAGAATTAGACTTAAAACTGTCTTCAAATGCTTCCATATTTGTAATCTTCAAAAAACCGGCAGCCACAACCCAACAACAAAAATACGCTGGAAATAACTGGCATACCTTTAAAGTTGTTCAAAATGTTACTGGTCCCTGGATGGTCAGCTTTGATCCTTCATTTGCTGGTCCTGCAAAACCCATCTTGTTTGAGGAATTAACAGACTGGACCAACAGCACAGACAGCCTGGTTAAGTATTATTCCGGCACAGCTGTATATCAAACTACTTTTAAATACAATGGAAAACCGGATCAGAAAGTTTGGTTGAATTTAACCGATGTCGCGAATATTGCCGACGTAAAAGTAAATGGGATTCCTTGTGGAATTGTGTGGACTGCACCTTTCCAGGTGGATATTAGCAAAGCTTTGCGTAAGGGAACAAACCAATTAACTATAGAAGTAACCAATACCTGGGCAAACCGTTTAATAGGTGATCAGAAATTACCTGTAAATAAGCGCATTACCCATACTACGGCTCCCTTTCGTTTGGAAGGAAAACCGCTTCATCCTGCAGGTTTATTGGGCAAGGTTCAACTATTAACTCTTGAAGAAAATTTATGATGAATACAAGAAACGCAATTTACGTTACACTACTCTGTTTGTTTTGTACCTTATCTGGGCTAAAAGCCCAGAATAAGAGCCTTGTTAATAATTCCCAAAGTCCCTATGCTAAATTACACAGCCTTAACATGAAGGATGTGATATGGACAAAAGGGTTCTGGGCAGATCGATTTACGGTGGCGACAGAAACCATGGTACCCAATATGTGGGCTATTTATAACGATCCCGAAATTAGTCATGCCTTTAAAAATTTCGAAATTGCAGCTGGTTTAGATACAGGATCGCATAAAGGTCCATCTTTCCATGACGGTGATTATTACAAAACCCTTGAAGCGATGGCCAGACTTTATGCTACTACTGGCAACACCAAACTTATCGGCACAATGGATAAAGCAATAGCTGTGATTGCAAAATCCCAACGCGAAGATGGTTATATCTATACCAAGGCGATGATAGAACAGCGTAAAACAGGATCTAATAATCAATTTCAGGACCGGTTAAGCTTTGAAGCCTATAATATTGGTCATTTAATGACTGCAGCATGTGTGCATTACCGGGCAACAGGAAAAACGAACTTACTTGATGTTGCTAAAAAGGCAACGGAATATTTATATCAATTTTATAAAAAGGCATCACCAACTTTGGCTAGAAATGCCATCTGCCCTTCACATTATATGGGGGTAATAGAGATGTTCCGTACCATAAGAGATCCTAGATACCTGGAACTTGCTAAACACCTGATTGCCATTAAAGGTAAAATAGAGGATGGAACAGATGATAACCAGGACCGTATACCTTTCTTACAGCAAACCAAGGCAATGGGGCATGCTGTTCGGGCCAATTATCTTTATGCTGGCGTAGCTGACTTGTATGCAGAAACCGGTAACGACTCCTTGCTGAACACCCTAAATCTTATCTGGGATGATGTAAATCAGCATAAAATGTATATTACTGGTGGCTGCGGAGCTTTGTATGACGGGACTTCACCAGACGGAACTTCTTATGATCCAAAGGATGTTCAGAAAATTCACCAGGCATTTGGGCGTGATTACCAGTTGCCAAATTTTACTGCCCATAACGAAACATGTGCTAACATCGGTAATGTATTCTGGAATTATAGAATGCTTCAGTTAACCGGTGATGCGAAATATGCAGAGGTAATGGAACTGGCCTTACACAACAGCGTATTGTCTGGTATTAGTCTGGATGGCAAGAATTTCTTGTATACTAATCCACTTGCTTATTCAGATGATCTTCCCTTTAAGCAACGCTGGTCAAAAGAACGGGTTCCATATATTGGTTTGTCAAACTGTTGTCCGCCTAATGTTGTTCGCATGCTTGCTGAAGTGAGTGATTATGCTTACAGCATTTCTGACAAAGGGTTGTGGCTGCATCTATATGGCGGTAACCGGGTAAATACAAAGTTAGCTGATGGCACTAAAATCAGCATGAACCAGGAAACAAATTATCCCTGGGATGGCAATATTAAGTTGACCATAAAAGAAACTGGTAATAAGCCTTATTCCTTGTTCCTAAGAATTCCATCATGGACAAGCGCAGCGAAATTGAGAATAAATGGAAAAGTATCTGATGTTGCACTACTTCCAGGGAAATATGCAGAAGTAACCCGAAAGTGGAAAACTGGCGACCAGGTAGAACTGATCCTTCCGATGGAAGCGCAGCTGGTAGAAGCCAACCCATTGGTGGAAGAAACACGTAACCAGGTCGCAGTGAAACGCGGGCCAATTGTTTATTGTCTGGAATCTCCTGATTTACAAGGGAAAAAGATATTTGATATCATTATCCCTTCGTCTATCAGCCTCAAAGCTGTGCCTGTAACAATTGATGGCGCAGAAATGATGACTTTAAATGGTACAGCTAAATTATTGGCACCAACTGATTGGAAAAATAGTCTTTACCGTCCTGTTAGTCAGAACAGTACCGAAACAGCCATTAAACTGGTGCCATACTTCGCATGGGGAAACCGGGGTCATTCAGAGATGTCAGTGTGGCTGCCTTTAAGCAGATAAGACCATCGTTAACAATAAGATTCCGCACAACCAATTGGGAAAATTAAATTAAAGGTTTGAAAAATATTTTAATCATTTGCAGTGTTTTTTGTTTCGGTTTAGTAACCGTTGCTTCTGCCCAGGTCAATAGGCTGGCTAACTACAATGAAGTATGGACTAGTCAGAGTCTCAACTCAGGTCAATCGATGCCCTGTGGAGGAGGAGATACTGGGCTAAATGTGTGGGTTGAAAAAGGAGAGCTCTTCTTTTATTTCTCCCGTAGCGGGACATTTGATGAGAATAATACTTTATTAAAACTTGGAAGATTAAGGCTAAAGTTGAGTCCAAATCCATTTGAAGGAACAGAATTTAAACAAGAACTGCACTTAAAGGAGGGGTATGTTCAAATTACCGGTGCAAAAGGTAAATTAACTTCAGCGGTAAAAGTTTGGGTGGATGTTTTTAAGCCTGTCATTCATGTAGAAATAAAAAGCAACGATAAAATAACGGCCGAAGCCGGGTACGAAACCTGGCGGTATGAGGATAAAGTGACCAAGGGAAAAGAAAATAATCAGAATTCCTACAAATGGGCGCCCCAGGGAGAGGTGAAAACTGCGAAGGATAACGTTGCTTTTAAAAATAAAGGCATACTTTTTTTTCACCAGGTGAAGGATACTACCGTGTTCGATGTAACAGTAAAACAGCAGGGTTTGGAAAACTATAAACAGGCCATGTTTAATCCACTTCAAAACCTCCTGTTTGGGGGGCTAATGGAAGGTGATCAGATGGTTCCTGCGGGAACTTATTCAGGCAGCTACCAGGGAACTTCGTTTAAAGGATGGAAAATTAGAAGCGTTAAACCTTCTTATTCAAATCATATTGCCATCAGCTTGCATACCGAAAATGTGCCTACAGTAGCTTCATGGGAAAAGGGTTTACAGCAAACTAAAATACATGCCTTTACCAACAAGCAGCAATCCCTGAAAGCCAGCCAAAATTGGTGGAAAAATTATTGGGAGCGGAGTTTTATTTTCATCAATCAACCTTTTAATGGGAAGGACTCTTTAGCCGCACAAGCTGGAAAAAATTACCAGTTATTCAGATATATGCTAGGCTGCAATGCATTTGGCACGTCGCCAACCAGATTTAACGGCGGGTTATTTACGTATGATCCTGTTTTGGTCGATTCAGCGATGAAATTTTCACCAGATTTCAGGCTTTGGGGTGGCGGCACATTTACCGCTCAAAACCAGCGGTTGGTATATTGGCCCATGTTGAGGAGTGGCGATTTTGACCTGATGAAGTCGCAGTTTGACTTTTATCAGCTTTTGCTCAAAAATGCTGAACTCCGGTCTGAAGTATATTGGGGCCACAAAGGTGCCAGCTTTACCGAACAAATGGAGAATTTTGGACTTCCAAATCCTTCAGAATACGGATGGAAGCGTCCCGAAACATATGATAAAGGGATGGAGTACAATGCATGGCTCGAGTATGAATGGGATACTGTTTTGGAATTTTGTATGATGATGATGGAGACGGAACGTTATACAGGAAAAGAAGTCAGAGAATATATCCCTTTCATAGAGAGCTGCCTTACTTTTTTTAAAGAGCATTATACCTACCTGGCTAAACAGCGGGGCCGTAAAGCCCTTGATGACAATGGCCATTTGGTTTTATACCCAGGTTCTGCAGCGGAAACTTACAAAATGGCATACAATGCGAATTCTACCATTGCAGCTTTAAAAACTGTTTTAGAGCGTCTGTTAGAAATACCCTACCTCTCCGCAGCACAAAAACAAAACTGGGAAGCTATGCTGCGCACCATTCCGGCAATTAGTTTTCGTGAGGTAAACGGCTATACCACTATTTCACCTGCCAAAGTGTGGGAACGCATTAACAATACGGAAAGCCCACAACTTTACCCGGTTTACCCCTGGGGCATCTATGGCATTGGAAAACCAGGTTTGGATACAGCCATTAATACCTATAAACATGACCCCGATGTGCTGAAATTCAGAAGTCATGTTGGTTGGAGACAACACAACATTTTTGCAGCAAGGTTAGGCCTTACCAGTGAAGCTGCTGAACTGACTACACAAAAGTTGAAAAATTCCGGTCGCCGCTTTCCAGCTTTTTGGGGGCCGGGATTTGACTGGACACCTGACCATAACTGGGGAGGCGCAGGGATGATCGGCCTTCAGGAAATGTTGATGCAAACCGATGGAAGAAAAATATATTTGTTCCCAGCCTGGCCAAAAGAATGGGATGTACATTTCAAGTTACATGCACCCTATCAAACTACAATTGAAGGTGTGCTGCGCGCCGGTAAAGTCAATATCATCAAAGTTACTCCTGCGTCAAGAAGCGTAGATATTATTAACTGTTTCAACACCGATTAAAAACAAATTATATCATGATGAAAAAATCAATGCTGATTATTGGCTTAATCACCTTGCTCACAGGCATGCTGAAGGTTAAAGCACAAGTTGAACCCCTGTCTGAACAAATGGCAGCTACTGTAATGGAAATCTGGCAGGAACGCCCACATAAATGGTCATATGACCAGGGGGTGGTATTTGACGGTTTGGAAAGACTGTGGAGAAGAACCGGTAAGAAAGAGTATTTTCAATATATCCAAAATAGCATGGATAAATTTATTTCCGAAGACGGAAAAATTGATTCTTATGTGGAGGAACATTTCAATATAGATAATATTAAAAATGGCCATACCCTTTTAATGTTATATAGAGAAACAGGCAAACAAAAGTATTTAACGGCAGCAACCCTATTATGGGAACAGTTAAAAAAACATCCCCGCACCTCAGAGGGGGGCTTTTGGCATAAAAAAATATATCCTAACCAAATGTGGTTAGATGGTTTGTATATGGGACAACCTTTTTATGCTGAATATGCAGTTTTCAGTAAAAATGACCAGGCATTTAATGATATTGCCAACCAGTTTGTCCTTATGGAAAAAAACAGTGTGGAGAAAAGTACCGGATTAATGTACCATGGTTACGATGAATCCAGAGCTGAGGCCTGGTCAAATCCGAAAACAGGAAGATCACCTCATTTTTGGGCAAGGGCCATGGGTTGGTATGCAATGGCATTGGTAGATGTTTTGGATTATTTCCCGGAAAATCACCCAAAACGTGCGATGTTAGTTAACCAGCTGAAAGCTGTTGCTTCCGCACTTAAAAAAGTACAGGATCCTAAATCAGGCGTTTGGTATGATATTCTCGATCTTCCCAACAGAGAGGGTAATTATTTAGAATCTTCGGCATCCAGTATGTTTGTTTGTGCCATTGCGAAAGGTGTCCGGAAAAAGTATTTAAAAAAATCATACCTTAAAGTTGCTCGTAAAGGATACGAAGGCCTTAAAAAGGAATTTATTGAGCATCGTTCAGCTGGTAAAGTAAATTTAAAAGGGACGGTAAAAGTATCCGGTCTTGGTGGAAAACCTTATAGAGATGGTAGTTTCGCGTACTATATGTCTGAAGATGTAATTACAAATGATCCAAAAGGGGTAGGCGCATTTATAATGGCCGCTAATGAAATGGAACTGGCAGGTATTCAATAAAGATTAAATTTAAAAAATATATGAATCTTCAATTAAACGATAAGGTTATTATTATTACTGGTGCTGCAAAGGGAATAGGCAGGGGAATAGCAGAAGTATTTGCTGCTGAAGGTGCTATTTCAGTGATTGTAGGTCGAAAAGAAGCAGATAATAGGAATGCTGTTGCTGCTATTGAAAAAAATGGGGGCAAAGCTTTCCAGGTTGTTGCTGAACTATCGGAACCGGAGACTTGTGAATTTGCGGTAAAAACAATCATTGAAAAGTTTGGTCGCATAGATGGATTAGTGAATAATGCAGGGGTAAATGATGGGGTAGGACTAGAAAATGGTAACTATAAAGATTTTATGGCTTCTTTACATAAAAACGTTGTTCACTATTACCTTATGGCGCATTATGCCTTACCAGAACTGATTAAAAGTAAGGGTGCTATTGTGAACATTACTTCTAAAACCGCTGAAACCGGACAAGGAAACACCTCAGGGTATGCTGCTGCAAATGGTGGTCGAAATGCGCTGACAAGGGAATGGGCAGTAGAACTTTTAAAATACGGTATACGCGTTAATGCGGTTGTAGTTGCAGAGTGCTGGACGCCAGCTTATGAGACCTGGATTCAGACCTTGAATGATGCCGAAGAAAAGTTAAAAGAGATTACATCAAAAATCCCCCTGGAAAACAGGATGACCACTGCAGAAGAAATAGCCAATATGACTGCATTTTTAATCTCAGCTAAATCAAGCCATACCACAGGACAGATCATCCATGTTGATGGAGGTTATGTCCATTTAGACAGGTCCCTTGCAAATGCTTAAACCTGAACAAGAATATCAATTGATCAAAGAAATGAAAACTTTAGTTTGTACCACTCCTGGCGTATTCGAATACAGCCAAGCAGAAAAGCCTGTGTTAACTGCTGGAAATGCCATCATCAAAATCAAAAGAATTGGAATATGTGGTACAGATCTGCATGCATTTGAAGGTACACAGCCCTTTTTTAACTATCCAAGAATTTTAGGTCATGAACTTTCGGGCGAACTGGTTGAGTTTGATGGTGCCGTTGGGTTCGAAATCGGAGAAGCGGTTACTTTTATACCTTATTTTAGTTGCAATAAATGTATTGCCTGCCGTTCCGGAAAATCCAATTGCTGTACCGATATCAAGGTTTGTGGTGTACATATAGATGGAGGCATGGTAGAGTATCTGTCAGTTCCCTCAGCTACGTTGCTGCACGGTGAAGGCTTAAGTTATGATGAACTCGCACTTGTAGAGCCTTTAGCTATTGGAGCCCATGGGGTCAGACGGGCGGGCATTCAACCAGGAGAATTTGTCCTTGTCATTGGAGCCGGCCCAATAGGATTAGGTACAATGGAGTTTGCAAGAATCGCCGGAGGTAAAGTTATTGCGCTTGATATCAATGAGTCTCGTTTAGCTTTTTGTAAAGACAAACTGAAAGTAGATTTCACCATCAATGGCAGTACGGCCAATGTTTTGGAGCAGCTAAAAGAAATAACCAATGGTGACATGCCCACAGTAGTCATTGATGCAACCGGGAGTCAGAAAGCAATCAATAATGCCTTTCAATACATGGCGCATGGCGCCCGTTTTGTTTTAATAGGCTTGCAGAAAGGCGAACTTTCCTTCAGCCATCCGGAGTTTCACAAAAGAGAAGCGACTTTGATGAGCAGCCGGAATGCAACAATAGAAGACTTTGAGCTGGTGATTAGCGCTATGAAAAACGGACTGGTAAATCCAGCTACATACATTACCCATGTTGTTTCCTTTGATGAGGTAAAAGCCTCCTTTGGTGATTGGCTCAACCCCGAAAATGGTGTAATAAAAGCGATGGTAAAGATAGAAGCTTAGTTTTTTTGTCGTCATATTTGAGCTGCTATTGCAAAAGCACGGATAAAATCGTATTTTTGCCCGGCAAATAGTACTCTTAAATTATTTGCTATGCAACTCGATCCCAATAAATTTATCGCCGAAGGACTAACATACGATGACGTATTACTAGTGCCCGCATATTCTGAAGTTCTGCCACGTGATGTGGACACCGGGACTTACCTCACCAAGAAAATTCGCTTAAATGTTCCTGTAGTTTCAGCAGCTATGGATACCGTTACTGAATCTAGCCTTGCCATTGCTATTGCGCAGGCTGGGGGAATAGGCATGCTTCATAAAAATATGAGCATCGAACGCCAGGCAGAAGAGGTAAGAAAGGTGAAGCGTTCAGAAAGCGGCATGATTCAGGATCCCATCACTTTGCTTGAAGATGCCACTGTAGCTGACGCTTTTAAAATTATGCAACAGTTTAAAATTGGTGGTATTCCTGTCATCGATTCACAAAATAAATTAGTAGGTATCATCACTAACAGGGATTTGCGTTTCCAGAAAGACATGAAACGTCCGGTTACTGAGGTGATGACCCGTGAAAATCTGATTACTGCGCCGGAAGGAACTACTTTGTTGCAGGCAGAAGAAATTTTGCAGAACTATAAAATTGAAAAGCTTCCGGTAATTGATAAGGAAGGTCGTTTGGCCGGCTTAATTACTTTTAAAGATATTCAAAAATTTAAAAACTTCCCTCAAGCGTGTAAGGATGAAAAAGGCCGTTTACGTGTAGGTGCCGCCGTGGGCGTTGCTGCAGATAACATTGACCGTGTGGCCGCTTTGGTACAGGCCGGGGTAGATGTTGTTACCGTTGATACAGCTCACGGACATTCAAAAGGCGTGATTGAGATGGTGAAAGCGATAAAAGCTCGTTTTCCAGATTTACAGGTTATTGCAGGGAATATTGCTACTGCCGATGCAGCCAGGGCGTTAGCTGAAGCTGGTGCTGATGCTGTTAAAGTTGGTATTGGTCCAGGTTCTATTTGTACCACAAGGATCATTGCAGGGGTAGGCGTACCGCAGTTATATGCTGTATATGAATGTGCCCAGGCTTTAATTGGTACAGGTATTCCTGTAATTGCTGATGGTGGTATTAAACAAACCGGAGACATTGTTAAGGCAATTGCGGCTGGTGCAAGTAGTATCATGGCTGGCTCATTGTTCGCAGGAGTTGAAGAATCACCTGGCGAAACCATCATTTACGAAGGTCGTAAGTTTAAATCTTACCGTGGAATGGGTTCAGTTGAAGCGATGCAACAAGGCTCTAAAGACCGTTATTTCCAGGATGAAGAAGATGTGGTTACTAAATTAGTACCGGAAGGTATTGTCGGCCGTGTAGCTTATAAAGGTACATTGGCGGAGGTAATCTATCAATATATCGGTGGCTTAAGAGCAGGAATGCACTATTGCGGAGCAGAAAATATTGAAGATTTACAAAATGCTAAGTTTGTAAGAATTACTGCTGCTGGTATGCGGGAAAGCCATCCACATGATGTCTCTATTACTAAAGAAGCACCTAATTATTCTTCGCGTAATTAATACATCAATCGAGTTGTGATATATGATAAAATCACTTTGTGTTTATTGCGGCGCAAATTTTAATGGAGATCCTCTATTGCTCAAAGCAATAGAGGATCTTGCTTTTTGTATGGTTAGTCAGCGTATCCGGTTAATTTATGGAGGCGGCAGTGTAGGGGTGATGGGTGTGATTGCTGATGAAGTATTGAAATTGGGTGGCCAGGTAACGGGCGTTATCCCCCAGTTTTTGATGGATAAGGAGGTGGGCCACCGGTCTGTCACTGAAATGGTGATTACATCAAATATGCACGAGCGCAAACAGAAAATGGCTGACCTCTCTGATGGTTTTGTGGTGCTTCCGGGTGGATTTGGAACGTTGGAAGAGTTTTTTGAAGTTCTAACCTGGTTGCAGTTGGGCTTGCATGGCAAACCCATTGGTGTGCTAAACATTGGCGGTTACTATGACCACCTATTTGCCCAGATGGAAGTGATGGTGCAGCACCGTTTTTTAAAGCAAAGTAACAAAGACCTTGTTTTTAACGAGGCTGATCCACAGAAGCTGATCCTAAAAATGAGCCGCTTTTCAGCCGCCCCAGACGATGTTTGGTTTAATGACAGAAACCTCACTTGATAAATGCAGGAACCGAAGTTGTCGGATAAATGAGTAACGAATCAATTGATAAATAAAAGATAAAATCATCTTTTATTTATCAATTAGTAATTATATTTGTATAAATCATGGGAATATTTTCTAAAACATGTGAATACGCAATGAGGTCAGTGTTTTATATCGCACATAGAACTTCTAACGGAGGAAGAGTAGGCATCAAAGAAATTGCCAGTGGCATTGATTCTCCTGAATATTTTTTAGGAAAAATCTTACAGGATTTGAGTAGGAAAGGTATTGTTCAATCTGCTAAAGGGCCGAATGGTGGTTTTTATATGGATGATCATAATTTAGATCGCCCTATATCTGAAGTAGTAGAAGCGGTTGATGGAAATGGGATATTTGTTGGATGTGGTTTAGGATTAAAACATTGTTCTGAAATAAATCCTTGTCCGATCCACCATGACTTTAAAGCAATCAGAAATCAGATGAAGCATTTGCTTGAAAATACCAAAATACGTGAGCTAAATGAAGACCTTAATCTAGGAATCACAAAATTGAAGAAATAACATTCTTAAAACTTGACGACCTGTTAAGGGATAAAAAAGTAATAATTTTTAAAATTGAAACGATGTTTAAATTCAAATTATTAGGCTGCTTTTTTATACTCACTGGGGGGTATAATCTTCCTGTGGCTGCCCAAGCTTCTAAGCAGGTCTCCAATTCTGATAGTTCAATCACGGCCTTATTAATTTTTGCCTTTATCATTGTTTTAATAGCACTTTTTTCGGCTATGTATCTCTACCAAAAGATAATTAGCATTAAAGAAACCGCAAGGAGACAAAAAGGAGAGTTTAATTTTAAGGAATATATCAAGACCTTCAATAGCAATCAAATTGATGCTTTTTTGAAAATAATAAGAGATAAATCGAAATTCTTTTTATTATTTTTTGCCATGATTTTGCTGGCCGGTCAATCAGCTTTTGCCCGGACTAATCGTGCTGCTGTTTCTTTAATTAGTGAAGGTGGAGTTATAATCACACTTTTTTTAATCTTAATCCCCATACTTGCAGTTATTGTTATATTAATAGTTAAAATAAATGCTGCATTAAGAAGCTACCAAAATAAAAGGAGTTTAAACGAAGCTGATTATCTCTCCGATTATTTACGGGATGGTGATCAGGAGGAGATACAGAAAGCTTTACTCGAACGAAAGAAAGCACTTGATTATTCTTTGTCAAATCAGGAATTGGCTGGAATCGAAAAGGCCGAAGACAGTAAAGGCCTGCTTCATCAGATCAATACCGAAGCAGCCCTACCGGTTGTGGCCTTAAAAAAACGCGCTCAGGTAAGGCCCGGTGTTGACCCGGAATTGTCTAAACTTATCATATGGCTCATCGGAACTGCAACTTTTTGGCTTTTTTTCGGAACCACAGTTGGGGAGTATTTAGGTATAAAATTCGTGGCCCCGGATATCGACCACCAGAGCTGGTTAAGTTTTGGAAGGTTACGTCCTGTCCATACCAATTCCGTTTTCTGGGGTTGGGCCTCTTTAGGGATGTTGGGGCTCGGCTATTATATTGTTCCCAGGGTAAGTAATACCTCATTGTATAGCTTAAAATTAGGGTGGTATACACTTGTATTGGTCAATGCTACTGTTGTATTGGGTACTTTATTTTTATTGGCCGGAATAAACAATGGCGGTGGCGAATACAGAGAATACATCTGGCCAATCCAATTACTGTTTGGTATAGCTCTTTTATTAACGTTAATCAATTTCTTTATCACTGTGGGAAACAGAACTACTAAAGAAATTTATATCTCCAACTGGTATATCATATCTGCTGTTATATTTGCTATAGTTATTTCTATCGTTGCCTATGTTCCTACCTGGCAGAATGGGTTGGGAGAAACGATCGTTCAGGGCTACTATATGCACCAGGGGGTGGGTATGTGGTTCATGTTGTTCACCTTAGGAATTGTTTATTATTTTCTTCCGCAACAATTAAATAGGCCCATTTATTCTTATAGTTTAGGTATACTCGCTTTCTGGACGCAGATTTTATTTTATACTGTTATTGGAACCCACCACTTTGTGTTTAGTTCTATACCCTGGTGGTTACAAACAACAGCTATCGTAGGGAGTGCAGGCATGATTATTCCTGTTGCTGCGGGTACAGCAAATTTTTTATTAACCTTTAAAGGTGCCTGGTATAAAGTTTCTTCAAGTTATACTTTGCCTTTCTTTCTCGTCGGCACCATATTTTACTTTACAGGCTCACTGCAAGGCACCGCAGAAGCATTTCGATCCACTAACCTGATATGGCACTTTACGGATTTTACTGTAGCCCACTCTCATATTACCATGTATGGAATAATTAACTTTTTCCTTTGGGCGGGAATTTATGCTTTGATACCAAGGTTAACGGGAAAGGAGGCGCCTCAGATTACCGTTGGAGCACACTTCTGGCTAGCCTTGATTGGTTTATTGTTCTATACAATTCCTTTGATGTATGGAAGTACGTTAAGAGGACTCATGTGGATGGATGGAAAACCATTTATTGATAGTGTTGTCTTTATGGCTCCTTATTGGCTTTGGCGGGCAATTGGCGGAAGCTTAATGTGGATATCTCATTTATTTTTTGCCTACAATATTTATAGAATGCTGGTTGATGTCGAAACGATTGACGTTCGTGAAGCTGCAGTTGAAAAACTTAACCAATCATATTCAGATTCAGACACTAAATTTTAATCAGGTAATCGCTATGGAATTTTTTAACAACCATAATAAATTATTTACAGCGGCATTCTTACTGTTTCTTGGGCTTACTATACTTGTCTGTATAATTCCAGCGTTCAAAAATCAAACTAATAATGCGGTTTTACCTAATGCATATCCTTTAAGTGAAGAGGCAATACTAGGCAAGGCGGTATATATTTCAAATGGCTGTGTGTCCTGCCACACGCAGCAGGTCCGGAATGTAGATATGGATAAAGTATGGGGCTCGAGGCCAAGCATAGCTGCAGATTATGCGGCTAATTACCGTACGGATTTTTGGCGAAACACGGCCACAGTGATGGGAACAGAACGTACAGGACCTGACTTAACCACAATTGGTCAAAGACAGCCCAGTGCTGAATGGCACCTTCCACATATGTTTAATCCACGGATTGTTGTTAAAGAATCGATCATGCCGGCCTATCCCTGGCTTTTTAAGATCACCATCAAAGTTGAAAAGGGTGATGTGGTTGTTAATATACCCGAAGAATTTATGGGTGGACGAAAAGGAAAGGTAATCGCTACTGATGATGCACTTCACCTGATCGCTTACTTACAATCTTTAAAGCAAACTAAACTGCCGGATGGTTCGCCAGAACCGGATTTTTTATATAAAAAGGAGGGCGCAAAAGGTGAAAAAGCTGCGGGGGCAACTAAAGAATTAGATGGAAAAGTTTTATACATCAGCAATTGTCAAACCTGCCACCAGTCAAATGGTGAAGGATTGAAAGGCGCTTTCCCGTCGCTTAAAGGAAGTAAGATTGTCCTGGATGAGAATGCGGAGCTGATGGTTGATATTATAATGAACGGTTATAGTGGAAGAGTAGCTGAAGGTTATGGTGTGATGCCGGCTGTTGGCACTAATAGTAACCTGAAGCCTGAAGAAGTTACCGCTATTATAAATCACGTGAAGACCAGTTGGGGAAATGATGTAAAAAAAGTCACACCTCAGCAGGTTAACAAATTGATAGATGCAGTTAAAAAGTAATAAAGTTAGCCATGAAAAAGACTATTTTAATTGGATTTCTTACCCTTTTCGGAATGATAGCAAATGCTTGTCCGGTTTGCGAGAAACAACAGCCAAAAGTGTTGCGTGGCATCACTCACGGAACTGGCCCCGACAGTCAGTTAGATTATGTCATCATTGCTGTTACTGTTCTCATTGTGCTCCTTTCCTTATTTTACTCGGTGAAATGGATCATTCATCCGGGCGAGAAATCAGAAAATCATATTAAAAATCTCATCATTAATTTGGAGTAAAATGGAAGAGAAGAGCAAAATATTTATATTTATTGATGAGGAGGTAAAGCCCATAGCCGAATTGGTTTCTCCAGTGAATTTTGAGCTTGATACTTCTAAACTTGTCGATGGACAGCACACCCTGAAAATAATCAGCAAAGATCCTACCGGTAAAGAAGGGATACGGTTAATTCCTTTTGTAGTTAGAAACGGTCCGGCAATAGCTATCGAAGGGATAAAAGAAGGAGAAGTCGTAGATGGAATCATCCCAATTATGATCAATGCTTATGGAAAAGGTAATCAGAAGAATTTCTTGATTGTTGGTAGTGAAACGCCACAAAGCATTCCCTTTTGGATCTTTATTCTGGTTATTGTTTTCATAGCCTGGGCGATATACTTTCATATCTCTTCATCAGAAATCCCCTTATATAAATAAACTGAATTAAAACTTACTCATAGTCAACACAGCATTTATAAATGCGCCTTAATTAAATATAATAAATGAAACAAGACATTAAAAATCTGGATGATATCATCGTATTTGTGGATGAGTTCTATAGAAAGGTGCAACAGGATGACCTGATCGGTCCGATATTTAATAACACCATTGCGGACTGGGGCCCTCATCTTGAAAAAATGTATAAATTTTGGAATGCTGCTTTATTTAGTATCCCCGGATTTAAAGGCAACCCCTTCGCTAAACATGCTCCCTTGCCTATAGAAGGGAAACATTTTGATCGTTGGATGGAGTTATTCATCACTACCATTGATGAGAATTTTAAAGGTGATATGGCAGAAGACACTAAAAAGAGAGCTAAATTGATGGCTGATATGTTTTTA
Organism: Pedobacter immunditicola; assembly: GCF_037482985.1. Taxonomy (NCBI): domain Bacteria; kingdom Pseudomonadati; phylum Bacteroidota; class Sphingobacteriia; order Sphingobacteriales; family Sphingobacteriaceae; genus Pedobacter; species Pedobacter immunditicola. The sequence continues at coordinate 357,334 of NZ_JBBHKC010000006.1, forward strand.
ACAAGATTGCAGCATATGAAGGGCGGACCTGGAAAAGTTATTGCTTAAGTACGTTAATCGCTCGTTTTACCTTTTATCACTAATATTTACCAATGACAATGAATAATAAAAATCAAGAAGTAGCAGCAGAAAAACCAGATACAGATATTCTAACTGAAAGTGATGTAAAGTTACTGGTAAACACTTTTTATGATAAAGTCAGGAAAGATGAAATACTTGCGCCTGTTTTTGAACCCATCATTAAAGATAACTGGGAAGTGCATTTATCAAGAATGACGGACTTTTGGTCTACGCTATTGTTGTATACTAAAAAATATAAAGACGATCCCATGCCCAAACACCTGCCGCTTCAAATTGGTAAAGACCATTTCGACAGGTGGCTGTTACTTTTTAACCTCACAATTGATGAATTGTTTGAAGGCACAATCGCAGAGAATGCAAGAAAACGGGCAAACAGCATTGCTAAAATTATGAAAGCGGTAAAAGGTATTTCATGAATTCTTTATCTTCATTTTTATCAATAGAATACTATCTTAGCAAGAAAAGAAATATTCAATATTTAGTATAAATTATGAAGACAAGTTTATTTGCGCTGCTGTTCGTTGCAGTCGTTCTTGTGGGATGCCAGGATGGTGAAAAAGAAAAAACTTACCTGCCGCGTACATTAGTTGCTGGTGAAGATTTTAATTCCTATGCCAAGAATGACGAAACTCCATTCACCGTTTTAAAATTAACTGATGCGGATGCCTTGGTACCTGCAGGTGAAGGCCCAGAGGAGATATTTACCGTAAAATTCAGAGATACGACGGTGCAGGTCCAACCAGATGAGGCCGATAAAGGCAATGTTAAACACAGGTTTTCACTAGCTCAGTTTGTGAATACACAGAAAACGAGTTTGTTAGTACAGATTGCCGATTCTTCCAATTTAGTTGCCCCTTACTATTTGTTAACCTTGAAAAATGACCAGGTGGAAGTGGTTAATCTTTACCGCCCGTCTAAGGGGGAAAGTGATGTAGAAATAACCAAGGGAATGGTGAGGGTAGGGAGTTCAGGCTATTTGATTAATAACGACTACTTTATTACAAATGTCAATGCCAAGATTTATCCCCTCAAAAGGCAAAATCCGGAAGAAAGAATCCAGGGTGAATATTTCATGAATTCCCCTGATAAAAAGACTTTTGTTTTTTTAATGGCAGATGCATTTTATGAAGTGCATTACCCCACCAATGAAACGTTTATCGTCCCGTTTAACGGAGCACCTTCAAATAAATCTGCTTTATATGCCTGGGTACAGTCTAATTTTAGCTGGCAAAAAAATAATAAAGGAATTTCTTTTTTAAAGCAAAATGCCGATGATAACAGAATCATCGATATAAAGGAATTTAAGTAAACAATGATAGATATTTCTTAAAGATACTTTGCGCTCATGGATATAGCATTTAATAAAAATGAAGACCTTAATAAACAATCGGTTTACCACGTAAATACCCGACTAAAAAAAATCTACGCAGGTGGGGGCGAAAAGAATGCTGCCAAGCAAAAAGCAAAAGGTAAAATGTTGGCAAGAGAGCGCATTGCTTATTTGATTGATAAAGATAGTGAGTTCCTGGAGATTGGTGCGTTTGCTGCCTATGACATGTATGCCGAACAGGGTGGTTGTCCTGCTGCCGGTGTTATTACCGGTATTGGATATGTTGCAGGCAGGCAATGTATGATCGTTGCCAATGATGCCACAGTGAAAGCTGGCGCCTGGTTTCCGATGACTGCTAAAAAGAACTTAAGGGCACAGGAAATCGCCATGGAAAACCGCTTGCCGGTTATTTACCTGGTGGACAGTGCAGGGGTTTATTTACCACTGCAGGATGAGATTTTTCCCGATAAAGAGCATTTTGGGAGAATGTTTAGAAATAATGCGGTCATGTCTGCTGATGGTATCGTTCAAATCTCAGCAATTATGGGCTCTTGTGTGGCAGGTGGTGCTTATTTGCCCATCATGAGTGATGAGGCCATGATTGTAGATGGTACCGGGTCAGTTTTTCTGGCAGGATCTTATCTGGTGAAATCTGCTATTGGTGAAGATGTAGACAATGAAACCCTGGGTGGCGCAACTACGCATTGTGAGATTTCGGGGGTAACTGACTACAAACATCCTAACGACCAGGCCTGTTTAGAAAGTATTAAAAAGATCATGAGCATGCTTGGCGCGCCGCTATCTGCTGGTTTTGATCGAATTAAACCCAATCAACCAAGTCTGGATCCTGAGCGGATATATGGTTTGATTCCTGAAAATAGGGAAAAACCCTATGATATGGGAGAAATTATCAAAAGCCTCGTCGATAATTCTGAAATTGAAGAATATAAAAAGGAATACGGACAAAGTATCATCTGTGGGCTAGCGCGTGTCGATGGCTGGGCCGTAGGTATTGTTGCCAATCAACGAAAAGTGGTTAAATCCAAAAAGGGGGAAATGCAATTCGGCGGTGTCATTTATTCAGATAGTGCGGATAAAGCTGCACGTTTTATCATGAACTGCAACCAAAAGAAAATTCCGCTGGTCTTTTTACAGGATGTCACCGGTTTCATGGTCGGCAGCCGGTCAGAACAAGGTGGTATTATTAAAGACGGCGCTAAAATGGTCAATGCAGTTGCCAATTCTGTAGTGCCAAAATTCACCATTATTATTGGCAACTCTTACGGCGCCGGTAATTATGCCATGTGCGGGAAGGCTTATGACCCACGTTTGATATACGCCTGGCCAAGTGCAAAAATTGCCGTGATGGGTGGCAGTCAAGCAGCAAAAACTTTATTGCAAATTCATGAATCTTCGCTTAAAGCGAAGGGTGAGACAGTCACGCCTGAAAAGGAGGCTGAACTGTTGAAAGAAATTACAGACAGGTACGACAGTCAGACCACGCCCTATTACGCGGCATCCAGATTATGGGTAGACGGGATCATTGATCCCCTTGAAACAAGGAAAGTGATCTCCATGGGAATTGAGGCAGCCAACCAGTCGCCTATAAAAAAGCAGTTCAATGTTGGAATTATTCAAACTTAGATCAGTATTTTTGTAGATGAACAAAATATTAATACTTCTTCTATTTGTTTTGTGCTCCTTTAATGGTTTTGGCCAGGTGAAAACAGTATTTTTTGATGCTAAAGATAAGGTTACCGCTGATTCCACCGAGGCAAATAGCTATGCCATTTACGGTAAGGTGACCGGAGATAGTGTCTATGTTTTCAAGAAATATGACCTGGATGGTTATTTATTGGTAACCGGTTCTTTCAAAGATGACGATTTAACCATAGCCCATGGAAAGTTTGTTTATTACGACTGGATTAACCCATACGATAGTTTCACAAATCAGGAAGCAGTGGCCAGGGGCAAGGAAAGGTATATTACGCTTTCCGGGAATTTCGAAAATGGTTTGCGCCAAGGTCTGTGGATCAGTTACTATGTAAACGGGGATGTGAAGGATGTCGCCAACTATAATAAAAATCTGTTAAATGGTGAATATAAGTCTTTCGAGGCCAATGGAGATCTAAAAGAGAGCGGTCAGTTTGTAAACAATAAAAAAGAGGGTGAATGGAAATTAAAGGGCGGATTACAAATTGTGAAATTTGAAAACGATAAGGTAATCTCTACTGTAAATAAAACCAGGAAGCAACTAAAAAAAGAAAAAGCACAACAAAACAAATCCAAATTATAACAGTAACATCACAATCCCGTACAGCAATTGGCGTATTCATAGTATTATTGTAAATTTGGCGCTCAAACGAATTAGAATAATATGTCTCAAGAAATAGAACACGTTCAATGTCTGATTATTGGTTCAGGACCAGCAGGGTATACGGCTGCAATTTATGCTGCCCGCGCTGATTTGAAACCAGTTTTATATACAGGCATGGAAGCTGGTGGACAGCTTACACAAACCACTGATGTTGACAATTTTCCCGGCTATCCCCGTGGTGTGATGGGTCCTGAAATGATGGAAGACTTTAGAAAACAAGCAGAGCGTTTTGGAACGGACATCCGTTTTGGTTATGTGAGTTCTGTAGATTTTTCTTCCCTCCCTCATAAAGTTGTTGTTGATGAAATTAAAACCATCACAGCAGATACGGTAATTATTTCTACTGGTGCAACAGCCAAATGGCTTGGTTTGCCAAGTGAGCATCAATATAATGGTTTTGGCGTCTCTGCATGCGCTGTTTGTGATGGCTTCTTTTTTAAAGGCCAGGATGTTGCGATCGTGGGAGCTGGTGATACCGCTGCAGAAGAGGCAACTTATTTAGCCAAACTTTGTAATAAAGTTTATATGCTTGTTCGTCGTGATGAATTCAGGGCTTCAAAAGCGATGGTTCACCGTGTGCTTAACACCCCAAACATTGAAGTGATCTATAATACGGAAGCCAAGGAAGTGTTAGGTAATGGTAAAAATGTGACTGGTTTAAAGGTGGTAAACAATCAAACGGGAGCGGAGCAGGATTTGCAGGTAGAAGGTTTATTTGTTGCCATTGGCCATAAACCCAATACTGACATCTTTAAAGGCTGGATTGATATGGACGAGACTGGTTATTTGAAAACTATTCCTGGTACAACCAAGACTAATGTAGAGGGTGTTTTTGCTTGTGGTGATGTGCAGGACAGTTATTACCGCCAGGCCGTAACCGCTGCAGGTACAGGTTGTATGGCTGCACTTGATGCCGAGCGTTATCTTGCTGCAAAAGAAGATGTATTAAGGGTTTAACTTTAAGCATTTTACAATATATACGAAGCGGACCATCATGGTCCGCTTTTTTTATATGGAGATTTTATTGCTTAAACTTTTAGCTGCGGATGGGCTCCTGCATATAAATTATTTTTATCTTGGAGGCTTATTCACTTATAACACCATATGAAGAAGTTCTTTTCTTGCATTTTATTAGCCGCAATGACGGCTCCTGCGTTTGCCCAGCAGGATGCAAACATGGGTATCATTCCGGTACCAGTTTCGGTACAAAAACATTCAGGATCCTTTATTTTGGATAAAACGGTACTGCTGGTATCCAATAATGCGGAAAATAACCACACGACAGATTTACTGAATGCATTCATCGTAAATAAAGGTGGATTTTCACTTAGAGAGTCCAAAAAAGCCAGTGCTAATCAAAAAGCCATCGTTATCACTTCTGATGGTGCCGATAAATTGCCGACAGAAGGATATAACATCAAAATCACCAAAAACAAGATTGAGATCACCGGAAAAGGTGCAGGTTTGTTTTATGGCGTGCAGTCTGTGATGCAATTAATGCCGGAAAAGGAAGGTGATAAAATCACCATACAAACCGCTGAAATTAATGACTTTCCAAGGTTTAAGTACCGCGGTATGCACCTTGACGTAGGGAGACATTATTTTCCTGTAGCTTTTGTGAAAAAGTACATTGATTTAATGGCCCAATATAAATTGAATAATTTCCACTGGCATTTAACCGAAGACCAGGGGTGGAGAATTGAGATCAAAAAATACCCGAAACTAGTTTCCGTAGGGTCTTCCAGAAATGGAACAATCATCGGCCGTTACCCTGGTGTTGAAAATGATAACGAAGTTTATAAAGGTTATTATACCCAGGAGGAGGTTAAAGATATTGTCGCTTATGCCGCAACTAAATTCGTTAACGTTATTCCTGAAATAGAAATGCCGGGTCATGCATCAGCTGCCATCGCTGCTTATCCCGAATTGAGTGTTTTTCCTGACAGAGATACTTTTATTGATCCTAAAACCCCTTGGGCAGGTCCTAGAAATGGTAAGCAAGTACAGCAAACCTGGGGAGTTTTTGATGACGTATTTGTGCCCACGGAAAACACTTTTACTTTCTTAGAAAATGTGCTTGATGAAGTGATTGCTTTATTTCCATCTAAATATATCCACATCGGCGGGGATGAAAGTCCTAAAAAATACTGGGAAGAGTCTGAATTTTGCCAAAAGTTCATTAAGGATAATAACCTGAAAGATGAACATGGTTTACAAAGTTATTTCATTCAGCGTATCGAGAAATACTTAAACAAAAAAGGCCGTTCCATAATTGGTTGGGATGAGATCTTAGAAGGTGGTTTAGCACCAAATGCAACTGTGATGTCATGGAGAGGTCTAGAAGGTGGTATTGCTTCTGCACAACAGCACCACGATGTGATCATGACCCCATCTACAAATGGTTTATATTTTGATCACCAGCAATCAAATTCTCCCGATGAACCGACAAGTATTGGTGGTTTTGCACCTATGACAAAAGTTTATAGTTACGATCCGGTGCCTGATGTATTAACTGCAGATCAGCAAAAATACATCATTGGTGTACAAGCCAATCTTTGGACAGAATATATTAAAACACCTGCCAAAGTAGAGTATATGATTTTGCCAAGAATGTTTGCACTTGCAGAAATTGCCTGGAGCCCGAAAGACCGTAAAGATTTCAAGAATTTCTCTGAAGAGCGTTTACCGCTACATTTGGCCCGTTTAGATAAAACGAATACAAATTATTGGGTACCCACACCGATCGGACAAACTGAGAAGGTTTTAAATGGTGAGAAATTCAATATTGAGTTGAAAACTCCTGTGCAGGGTGCGAAGATTTATTATACTTTAGATAATACACGTCCTTCAGTATACGGAAACCTATACAATAGTTCCATTAAGGTGAACGTTCCTAAAGGTAAGAAGCTTGCCTTAAAAACAATCGTGATCATGCCTAGTGGGAAAACAAGTGTAGTTACAGAAACCACTTTAAATAATGGTGCTCCAGAAACTGTTACCAAGGCTAAATAAGTTGTTCACCGCTGGATTTGTTAAAGGATGATAATTAAATTAAATTACCACTTCTAAATAGGCACACACATGAAATATAAAGAATTATTCTTAAAACCATTTTTATTGGCGGGAAGCTTGTTATTCTTGTTGTCCTGTGCGCAGGATACCCCGCCAAAAGATGTATCCACGAGCGGTCAGCTTACGGAAGCACAACAGGCCAATCCTTTTCCTTTTTACAAGGATATCTCTGTCAGGCCAGGACTTAACTTTGAGGTACTCAGTTGGGGTAAAGGCGTAGATAGTGTGGGTGGTTATTTAATATTAATGACGGATTCTTCCAAAAATGACTTCAAATCGCTATCTAATGAAAGGGAAGGAATCATTACCGATGCCTGGAACATGGATTTGGATAATGATGGCAATCCGGAGGTTTATATTGAGCTGAAAAGCAGCAAGGATGTGCTTGACCTGAATGTTTTTGAATATTCAAGGAATGGTTTTCAAAAGATCACCTTTCCCGGGTTAAGCAGTAGAATGAAGAAGATCTACCAGGGAAAGGATAAATTTTTCATGAAAAACGGTGATCTTTTCCGTTCTTTCCCAGTGGTAAATGCTGATGATACAGCCCAGAAAGCTGCGGTAAAAACGCTGCAATATAAGTTAAGCGGGAATAGTTTTTCCGTTGATGAGGTGGAGATCGTTAATGAATAATATCCTTAAAGACGGTGCTCATTCTCTTTGAATTGTGTACTGAGTCTTTCAAATTTTTCGATTAAGAGCGCTATGCGCTCTTTTTCTTTTTTAATCACTATGCTGCGGAAAATAGTCGAGCAAAAAATTAACCATCCGAAGGTGAGCACAATAGCCAAAAGTTGCTTCCAGAAACTGAAGTAGGACAATATCTCATAGAAATAAAGCCCTATGCCTAAACTCAATGCAATCATGTAAATCCAGTATAATTTATTATAAAGGTTGTACCTGCTGATCTGATAGCGCTTCAGCTGATTAAGGAAGTCATTGGGGTTGGCAGTGAAATCATTTCTGGAAATAAGCAAATGTCCTTTGTACAAAATAAATGTGTAAACCGCTATCGAAATGATGACAATGGTTATACCAGCATGGGTTGTCCAGGAATGGAAATCAAAGAATAACCACAAACAGGCAATAGCAAGGAAGGATAGGCACATGCCCAATATGTTCAATAAGGATTTGCTGCGCATGCTGTTGACTTCTTTCTTCGCTTGCACCAGCATTTCCCCGGAAGAGATTTTTACTTCAACGGTATGGTTATTCCATAACGATTGTATATCATCAAATTCTTGCATGTTGATTGTATAATTCTGTCAGTTTTTGTTTAATCCGGTGAATCTTCACCCTTAAATTCCCTTCACTTATCCCCGAAATCTCTGCAATTTCATTATAGGGCAGTTCATCAAGAACCATAGTGATAATTAAACGGTCATTCTCTTCCAGTTTTGATATGGATTTATAAAGTAAGGCTACTTGCTCGTTCTTTTCGGAATACTCTTCGATCTTGTTTTCAATAATATTATCGGTCAATTCTTCTTTCCCCTGTCGCTTCTCCGATCGTAAGTAAGTTAAACAAGTATTGACTGCAATTCTGTATATCCAGGTAGACAGGAGTGACTTGTTCCTGAATTTGTCCAGGTTCTGCCAAACTTTCAGAAATGTTTCCTGTAACAAATCGTTTGCAGAGTCCTTGTCTCCGGTATATCCATAACATAAATGGAATATTTTCTTTGAGTTGGTTTCGAAGATTTGCTTAAATAACAGGTCCTTTTGTTCCACTTATGGTGAGTTGATATACGTTTAGAGGTCTTTTTTGATATATTGTTACACCTAATTTGCGAATTTAATTCCTTTACAAACAAACTTTTCAGAATAATTTAATTATTGTAGTTTTACCGCCTCATAAACAAAAACTAAGGTAGATGTCTAAACACAACAGATTAACGTTCTTTATCTTTTTAGCATTAGTAATTGGAGTAGGACTGGGGTATTATTTAAACGTAAAATCCTTCAGTACCTATAACGATAATATAGCCAAAGCTGAAAACAGAATAAAAACGCTGGACGGTGAGATTTTAAAAATTAAAGATTCAACAGCTGTTACTTATACCAACCTGGTCGCTGAAAAGAAAGCTGAACAAGGTGTGCGTGCGGAAAATGAAAAGATAAGGGAGAAAAAATTAGAGCCTTTAACTTTATTAAGCGATATATTTCTTCGTTTGATCAAGATGATTGTTGCACCGCTTGTGTTTACAACGTTGGTAGTTGGTGTGGCAAAAGTAGGTGATATCAAAGCTGTAGGCCGTATCGGTGGTAAAACCATGTTATGGTTTTTAAGCGCCTCTCTGTTATCGCTTGTTCTGGGCATGATCATGGTGAATATATTTAAACCTGGACTGGCAATGAACCTGCCACTGCCTCCTGATAATATAGATACTGGTATCGAAAAAGCAGCAGTATCTGTAAAAGATTTCATTTCGCATATCGTACCTCGTAGTATGACTGAAGCGATGGCTACCAATGAAATTCTGCAGATTGTGGTCTTCTCTCTGTTTTTTGGCGTGGCCACGGCTGCCATTGGTGAAAAAGGGAAAATAGTGATCAGTTTTTTCGATTCTGTGGCACACATCATATTAAAGGTGACTGGTTATGTAATGAATTTTGCACCTTTTGCCGTATTTGGCGCCATGGCTGCTATTGTCGCTAAACAGGGGCTCGGTGTAATATCGACCTATGCTTTGTTTATTGGCGAATTTTATTTTTCCATGCTGCTGCTTTGGTGCATATTGATCTTTATCGGTTTTCTGATTCTTAAAGGCAGGGTGTTTAACCTCATGAACAGGATGAAAGAACCGGTGATGCTTGCTTTTAGTACGGCAAGTAGTGAGGCGGCTTTTCCGAAAACCATGATGCAACTGGAGCGTTTTGGCTGTAAAGATAAAATTGTAAGTTTTGTGCTTCCATTGGGCTATTCCTTTAACCTCGATGGATCCATGTTATACATGACCTTTGCTTCTTTATTTATTGCACAGTCTTATGGTATTCATTTGTCATTTGATCAGCAGATTACCATGTTATTGATCTTAATGCTTACCAGCAAAGGAATTGCAGGGGTGCCACGAGCATCATTAGTAGTAATTGCCGGTACAATTGCTACCTTTAACATTCCTGAAGCTGGCCTTGCCTTGCTGATTGGTATCGATCCGCTTCTAGATATGGGAAGATCTGCTACCAATGTTGTTGGTAATAGTTTAGCAACGGCGGTGGTGAGTAAGTGGGAGGGTGCGTTGACCGGGCCACTTGAGGAAACTAATGAAGTATTAATAAACGATTAAAGAATATGACTTCCAGGGGGAAAAAGATATTTCTGGCACTTTCTATCATAGTGCCTTTTTTAATTTATTGTGTGGTGTATTATATGCCGATGATTGCGAATGCACCATTCAAATCATCAGAGTTTGTTTCTCTGCAATATAAATGGGGTGTTGGCAAAGTACTGGATAACAGCTATGATTCTGCTACAGGCGACTATCAATACCTTGATGGCAAGGATTCATTGGTGAAGACAAACGTGAAGCTGAGAAAGAACGACATCATCTATCTGCACAATAAAGCGAATCAATTAGGTTTATGGAATTTTCCTGATGTAATTGCAAACAGTGGCACCGACTTAACTTCGCCTAAGGTATTACGTTATGAAATTCAGTTCAATTATCAACGTAAATCAAAGAAAGTAATCATCTTTAGTGACTACCAGGAGATACCTAAATTAAGGGATGTTTCTGCCCAAATGAGAACGCTTGTAGCGCAAAGTATTCATGATGCAGAAGAAAGATATAGTAAGAAAGATTAAATCATTTGATTTAAGTAAAAATAATTCTATATTTGCACCTCAATAAAAAATATAACAATTTAAAATAATAATTATTTAACAATGTACGCAATAGTAAATATAGCAGGACAGCAATTCAAAGTTGCAAAAGACCAGCACCTTTTTGTACACCGTTTGCAAGGAGATGAAGGCGCTAGTATTGAATTTGACAATGTATTGTTGGTTGAAGATGGTGGTAACATCTCTGTAGGAACTCCTGCATTGGCGGGCGCAACTGTTTCAGCTAAAATCGTGTCTCATTTAAAAGGTGATAAAGTGATCGTTTTCAAAAAGAAACGTAGAAAAGGTTACAAAAAGAAAAACGGACACCGTCAGTATTTCACCAAAATCCAGATTTCTGGTATCAGTTTATAATTATTTGTTGAACAAAATTACCAGCTATAATCAGGTAGTTTAAAAAATATAAATCATGGCACATAAAAAAGGAGCCGGTAGTTCCAGAAACGGACGTGAATCGCATAGCAAGCGCTTAGGTATTAAAATCTTCGGTGGGCAAACTGCTATCGCCGGAAACATTTTAGTACGTCAACGCGGTACAAAACATCACCCAGACAAAGGTGTAGGTATTGGTAAAGACCATACTTTATTCGCCTTAGTTGACGGTACTGTAATTTTCAAAAAGAAACAAGATAACAAATCATACGTTTCTATATTACCAGCTGCTGTAGTTGAAGCTGCACCTGTTGTAACAAAAGAAACTGAAGCTGCTTCTGCAGAGTAAGTTGCTTACATTATAAAAAAAAGGCTGTTCATTGATAAAATGAACAGCCTTTTTTGATTTATACCGCCATATATAAGAGCGATACCATTCACCCGTATCCTACATATCGGTGAGGAACCTGGAAAATCTTATAATTGTTTTTTAGACTTTACCGAACATCCTATGGCTTTTGTATAGGCCAGGGGAGGTTGACTCCCCGCAAGCAGTGCATCAACAGCCTGCTCCACATATTTTATTTTTTCAGGCTTTGTATTTTCGGTGTCGTTATCTATAGCCCCAATATAAGCCACCTTATTTCCTTCAGGGGTTTTGTTTAATAAATAAACATGAGGTGTACGTTGTGCCCCAAACTGTTTGCTAACAACTTGTCCGGGATCAAACAAATAGACGAACGAATAATTTTTAGCCTTTGCCCTTTCTTGCATCGCCTTGTAAGAATCTCCTGCAGACACCTCAGGGTCATTTGGATTGATGGCGATAACAGGGTATCCCTGAGGTCCGTACCTATCCTGTAAGGCATTAATCCTTTCTTCATAGGCTTGAGAAACAGGACAGGTATTGCAGGTGAAAATGACGATAAAACCTTTGGCATTCTTGTAATCATTTAAAGACACGCTTTTCTGATCAATATTTTTTAAACTGAAATTAGCTGCCAAATCTCCAGGTTTATATCCAGTGGTTTGTGCTATGGCCATTATTCCTGTGGCCAGCAACAATACGGTCATCAAATAGCGCTTCATGGCATTATTTATTTAAGTTATAAATAGCTAATAATTCATTATAAGTCAGTTCATTTGGTATAAATTGTCGTCGGTTTCGAGAGGTGTTAACAACCAGGGTTGCAGGAAGGTTTCCTTCCCAATTTTTATCGATCTTCTGGATAAAAATCTGTTCGTCCTGATCATTCATTAGAAAAACCTCGCTCATGATCTTCATCCGATTAAGAAAAGGTTTTAGGTCAGATTCAAGCCTTGACTTAAAGTCAAGGCTGACCAGGAGTACTTTTAACGGTTTGTTGGAGAATTTCTTTTGCAGTTGTTCGAAATTGGGTAATTCTTTCACACAGGGAACACACCAGGTGGCCCAGAAGTTGACCACAAAGACGGTATCTTTTCCTTGACTTATGCGTTGCTGTAATTTTTGGGCAGTCATTAAACCAACCCTTTGGGCTGAAGCCTGCAAAAGAATCAAACTGAATAAAGCAGTTATGAATATTATTTTCCTCATGACCTGTCTTTCCAGATTTGGCAAGCTAAAACCTTGCCAGTCATGAAGGTATGTAAAAAGATCCCGGATGAGGTCCGGGATCATCGATATTTTTAGCTTTCCCTGTGCATGAGTGCGTTGGCCAGGTCAATTAACACTTTCTTTTGGCTGCCGGGCAATTTGATTCCAGCAAGGGCCTCAAAAGCTTTATCCAGGTATTCTCGCATTTGTGCTGTTGCCAGTTCCTTCACTTTATACTCGTCATACAAAGCGGTAATGTCATCAACTTTCGCGGAAAGTGTTGTGGTATTAGTAGCATGCTGGGCTAATGCGGCAAGATCATCTTTACCGGCCAGTTCCTGTAGTTTTAATAACAGATAAGTTTTTTTGTTGGCAATGATGTCACCACCAATTTGTTTACCAAATTTTTCAGGATCTCCGTACACGTCAAGGATATCATCCTGCAACTGGAAAGCAATCCCCAGGTTTTCGCCAAAGTCGTAAATCAATTCAGCTTCTTCCTTGGTTGCACCACCCACAATTGCACCTAATTTCATAGCGCCACCCACTAAAACTGCTGTTTTAAGACGGATCATGTCAATATATTCTGCAATCCCAACATCGTGGCGCAGCTCAAATTCCATGTCCAGCTGCTGCCCTTCACAAACACCTTGCGCTGTGGCATTAAAAGTATCTAAAACATCCTTTAATACTTCAACCTTAACTTTGGTCAGTTGCTTGTTAGATTCTACCATCATCACATCACCACTGAGGATCGCATTATTGGTACCCCATTTTTCATGGACAGTTTGTTGACCACGACGTAAGGGTGCATTATCCATGATGTCGTCATGGATCAGCGTGAAATTATGAAAAGTTTCAATGGCCAAAGCGGCGGGCATAGCCTCTTCAATGTTTCCATCAAACAAGTCGGCCGCAATTAATACCAGCGCCGGGCGCAGTCTTTTGCCGCCCAGGTTCATGATATACGAAATGGGCTCGTATAAATTTTTTGGATGTTGCGGGTATTCTATTGCTGAGATCGCTTTTTCTATAATCTCTTGTAATTCAGAAGTGGTATACATTATTTATTGCCGTGTTTTATTGAGTATTAATCAGGGAAAAATCTATCTGACGTTTAGAAAGGTCTACTTTTTTAACTTTCACCTGCACTTCATCGCCTAACTGGTATTTTTTCTTTTTACGTTGACCGATGATGCAGTAATTTTTTTCATCCAGCACATAGAAGTCATCTGCGATGTCCCTTAACCTGATCATTCCTTCGCATTTATTGTCTATTAACTCTACATACATGCCCCATTCGGTAACTCCCGAGATGATGCCCCCATAAGTATTGCCAATATTTTCTTCCAGGTATTCCACTTGTTTGTATTTTATAGAAGCACGTTCTGCATCTGCAGCACGTTTTTCCATGGCAGAAGAATGAGAAGAGGCAATTTCATATTGTTCCTCGTCGGCAGATTTTTCGCCATTTAAATAAGAAGCCAGCAGACGGTGCACCATCACATCAGGATACCGCCTGATAGGGGAGGTAAAGTGCGTATAATGGTCAAAAGCCAAACCGTAATGACTGGTTTTCTTGGTGGTGTAAATTGCTTTAGCCATAGAACGGATGGCCAGCTGGGTTAATACATTCTGTTCTTTTTTTCCTTCTACATCTTCCATCAGGAAATTCAACGATTTAGCAATCTCCTTGTCTGATTTCATGTTGATCTTATAGCCAAAACGGGCAGCAAAGAGTGCAAAGGTATTTAAGGTCTCCAGGTTTGGTGAATCATGTGAACGGTAAACGAAAGTATATTTTTGTTTACCCTTGCCTTTTTTAGACACAAATTCGGCTACCTTTTTATTGGCCAGCAGCATGAAATCTTCGATGAGTTTATGTGCATCTTTACGTTCCTTCACGTAAACGCCGATAGGTTTTCCAGCCTCATCCAGTTTAAACTTCACCTCAGTGCTTTCAAAACTAATAGCCCCTGCTTTAAATTTCTTTTCCCTTAGAATATGGGCAAGCTCGTTTAATTTAAGGATTTCAAGAGCATGGTCACCCTCCTTGTTTTCTATAATCTCCTGTGCTTCTTCATAACTGAACCTCCGGTTTGAGTTGATGACCGTGCGGCCAAACCATTCAGAATGAATATTTGCCTTGTCGTCAAGCTCAAAAACAGCACCGAAACACAGTTTATCTTCATTCGGGCGCAAAGAACACACCCCGTTACTCAATCGCTCGGGAAGCATCGGGATCACCCGGTCTACAAGGTAAACAGAGGTGCCTCTTGCATAAGCTTCTTTATCAAGCTCACTGTTAGGTGTTACATAATGAGAAACATCAGCAATATGCACCCCAATTTCGTAATTGCCATTTTCAAGTACTTTGACAGAAATGGCATCATCAAAATCTTTTGCATCTGCGGGATCGATGGTGAAAGTCACCGTATTTCTAAAGTCCTTACGGCCTGCTAAATCTTTTTTCTTAACGATTTCAGGGATGCCATTGGCTTCTTTTTCTACTTCAGGCGGGAATTCCAGTGGGAAGCCAAATTGTGCAAGGATGGCATTCATTTCTGCATTATTATCCCCCTGCTCGCCTAATATATTAATCACCTTACCAATAGGATTCTTAGCTTCTTCAGGCCAGTCTGTAATCGTTACCTGAACTTTTTGGCCGTTTTTAGCACCATTGAGGTCGGTTAAAGGAACAAAAATATCATGAAGCATTTTGCGGTCGTCAATATTCACAAATGCAAAGCGTTCTGAAATCTTAATGACACCAATAAAATCTGTCTTGGCGCGCTCAATGATCTCAATCACTTCACCCTCGTTTTTGCGGCCACTTTTCTTGGCGAAAATATATACTTTTACTTTATCTCCATGCAGGGCATTGTGCAGTTTACGGGCAGAGATATAAATATCTTTTTCAAACTCATCATCAGGCACAACATAGCCTGAGCCATCTGCAGTGATGTCCACTTTACCAATGATAAAAGTTTTAAGGTCTTTTAATTGAAATTTTCCTTTTTCAGGCTCAACAAATATTCCTCTAAGTGTTTGTTCCCGCATCACTTCCAATATGGTCTCTTTCGAAGCAGTATCAGTGATATTTAATTTTGCGGACACTTGTTTATAATTTAAGGCGTCCTTACTTTTATTTAAAACGTCGCTGATCAGTTGGGTTAGAACTTGTTCCAGGTCCGTTGCTTTCTTTTTTGCCATAATTAATTTATGAATCACCCGAAGGTAACAAATTGGTGGGAAATTAATACGGTTTTAGTACATTTGTTAGCATGGTATGGCTAAAAATGAGGTATTAACGACGGAAATGTTTACGGTAAAAGAAAGAAGGACTAGGAACGAATTTATCATGATTTTGGTCAAGGCCATTATCTTTACGGTGCTTGTTTATTTTAGGGTCAACACACCAGAAGTTTACGATAAATATATTTTTGTTAAACAGTTAGCCAGTGCACTTTTCATTTTTATCGGACCGAGTTTAACCGCGTCCATCCTCAGGCTGATCATCATCTTTGTCTATATTAAAAAACATAGACTGAAGTCGAATATTAAAGATAATTTTATTTTAGGAATTGACCGGATTCAATCTATCCTTGATACGGTGTTTTTCTCCTTGGCTTTCATCGTTTTTCTTGGAAATGACCCCAAAACTTTCTTAACCAGTATTACCATTGTGGCTGCTGCAATTGCCCTGACGTTTAAAGATTACATTACCAATATGATCAATGGACTGATCATTATGTTCAGCGACCAGCTTTCACTGGGCGATCATATTAAAATTAAAGATGTTGATGGTAAGATTGTCGATATTACACTGATTAATATGGTGTTACAGAATGAGGATAATGATATGGTGATTATTCCAAACTCAGTAGTTTTTAACGAGCTCATCGTCAATCAATCCAAACAAAATATTAAAAAACTGAGCCTCGAATTTCAGATCGCCTTACATTTTGGCTTTACACCCGATAGCCTGGAAGAATACTTAAAGGATTCGGTGAAGCATTTTTCCGGATTGATTGTCGAAAATGGTTTAACAGTAAAAACCATTGCCATTAACAAAGACCAGGTGAGTTTTAAAGTCCAGGTGCTGTTAACCCAATACAATAAAGTAAAGGAAAGGGAAATCAGGAGG
Organism: Pedobacter immunditicola; assembly: GCF_037482985.1. Classification (NCBI taxonomy): domain Bacteria; kingdom Pseudomonadati; phylum Bacteroidota; class Sphingobacteriia; order Sphingobacteriales; family Sphingobacteriaceae; genus Pedobacter; species Pedobacter immunditicola. The sequence goes on from NZ_JBBHKC010000006.1 coordinate 374,133, forward strand.
GAATTGAATACGGTAATTATGAAATTATCAGATCCCGCTACCTTAAAAACCCCTGCTACTGATGTTACCCGTACCCGGGATGGCATCAATTAACTTCTTCGTGTACGCTGCCTGCGGGTTGTTATATATATCATCCGGGAACCCTTGTTCTTCAATTTGCCCCTGGTTCATCACAATCATCCGGTCAGAAATATGTTTCACCACCGCAAGGTCATGGGAAATAAAGATATAAGTTAAACCGAGTTCTTGCTGTAGCTGTTTAAGCAGATTTAAAACCTGTGCCTGTACAGATACATCCAATGCGGAAACAGATTCATCACAGATGATGAACTTAGGCTGTAAGGCCAGCGCCCTGGCAATCACAATCCGCTGTCTTTGTCCGCCGGAAAATTCATGTGGATATCGGTCAAAATGTTCTGGCTTCAGGTCCACTTTTTTAAGCAGGTTCATCACGTGTTCCTTCCGCTGGTTATCATTTGCCATAAATTGGTGCACCTGTAAAGGTTCCATGATGGCGCTGCCAACGGTTAGACGTGGATTAAGGGAGGAATATGGATCCTGGAAAATGATTTGTATGTCTTTTCTTATTTTTCTGAGCTCATTTCTGTTCAGGCTAAGGAGGTCTTGCTGGTTATAAATTACCTGTCCTGATGTGGGCTCGGTAAGGCGCAAAATACTCCTGCCCAAGGTAGATTTTCCACAGCCTGATTCACCGACTAAGCCCAGCGTTTCTCCGGGATAAACATTGAAAGTGATGTCGTTCACCGCTTTTACAAAAGAAGTAGCTTTACTAAACAAGCCTTTATGGATGGGGTACCAAGTGCATAGATTTTTAACTTCCAGCAAGGGGGGCTGTTCGTATAACTGCTTTTTGCGCTGTGCAATTTCTGCTGCTGTGTAGGTATTGGAATCAAGTAAATGAGCTACGCTTTGCGCGGCATCCACATGCAGGAAATCTGCAACAGTAGGTAATACCTTCAATTGCCTTTCAGGTGCCGGCCTGCAAGCTAACAACCCTTTGGTATAGGGATGTTGAGGGTTTTCAAACAAAGCTTTTGCGGGTCCCTGTTCAACAATACTTCCCCTGTACATTACCGCTACATCATCAGCAATTTCACTGATGACGCTCAGATCGTGGGAAATAAAGATCATAGCCATTTGCCGCTCTTCTTTTAACTTTAAAAGAAGTTGTAAAATCGTCTTTTGTACAGTAACATCCAATGCTGTTGTAGGCTCATCTGCAATCAGCAACTCAGGATTACAACTAAGGGCCATGGCGATCATTACCCGCTGTTTTTGTCCGCCGGAAAGCTGATGAGGGTAACTTTCAAATATTTGCTCAGGCCTTGGTAATTGCACTTCCTTGAATAGGGCGATGGTGTGTTCCTTTGCTGTTCTTTTATCAATTTGCTGATGGAGGATGATGGCTTCCATAACCTGGTAGCCGCAGGTAAATACCGGATTAAGGGAGGTCATGGGTTCCTGGAAGATCATGGATATCTTGTTACCCCTGTATTTCCTGATCTCCTGCTCGGAAACATCCAGTAAATTGATTTCTCCAAAATCTATTTCTCCATCAATTTTGGTGCTTTTCGCATTGTGCAGGCGCATAATGGAAAAGGAAGTAACCGATTTTCCTGAACCGGATTCACCGACTATACCTAAAACTTTTCCCTTATCAACTTGGAAACTAACCTGGTTTACAGCCTTTACCCAAGATTTATCTTCTTCACTTAAAAATTGTATTTCTAGATTTTTTACGTTTAGCATCAGATTACCAAGATAAGTAAAATTTTGACTTGTAATTGGGTAGTTTGTCCTATTTTTGCACCATGGAAAGAGAAATTCTGGATACAAAGCGTAAAGCACTGAAGATTAATTTAAATCCGAAGATTTACGGGACTTTTGCAGAAATAGGAGCAGGACAAGAAGTAGCGCGTAATTTTTTTACTGCCGGCGCGGCTTCAGGCACCATCGCAAAAACCATGTCGGCCTACGACATGACTTTTAGTGATGCCATTTACGGTGCTGAGGAATCAGGCAGGTATGTAAGTCAGTCGAGACTTACCAAAATGTTAAACCATGAATATGAGTTGTTAATTGAGCGCCTGAGTAGCGAGAAATACGATGATCGGACCTTCTTTGCTTTTGCGGATACGGTGACAACACTGAATTACAACAAAACCAATGATCCTCATGGCTGGATTGGGATCAAATTCCAGTCGGAACCTGAAGGTGAACCCAACGAGATTTACTTCCATGTGCGGTTATTGGATACCGATGCTGCGCTGCAACAAAATGTTTTAGGAATTATCGGCGTTAACCTGGTCTATGCTGCCTTTTATTTTAAGCATGATCCAAAAACAATGATCGAATCTCTTGCAGACAACCTTACGATAGGCTCTGTGGAAATCGACTTGATTTCTGTCAATGGCCCCGCTTTCGTTGGCGTAAATAATATCCTGTTGAACCTTTACCTGATTGTTAAAGACTTTTCAAACGCAGCTATATTTGACCCCCAGGGTGCGCCACGTTTGCCAAAAGACCTTTTGTATAAAAAGGATATTATGATTTTACGTACCAAATATGCGCAAAAATCACATCCTAATTTTAGCATGCTTAATAAGGCAGTGGACCAGTTTGTGCGCACTGAAACTGTTGATGAAAATAACCTGAGTGTACTGATTGAGGTGTTGCTGTCAAATGTACTGGACACTGACGAAAACTGGGCACAAAATCTAGACTTGCATGCGGTCGCCAAACGTGCAGAAGAAATGTGTAAGACTGGCAACCTGGTCATTGTTTCCAACTTTGCGCGGCACAATAAACTGGCAAAATACCTTGACCGTTGCAGACCCAAGAGCGTGGGTATTTCCACCAACATCAATAACTTAAAATTCGTTTTTAACTCTACTAATTTTGGCGAGAATTATAGCAGTCAGCTGCTGACTTATGTAAGCGATATGTTTAGTAAGAATGTAAAGCTTTTTGCTTATCCATTTCTTGATAAAAAAACCAACGCGGTTATTACGAGTGCTAATATGCCGGTTACCCCGGATGCCAAACCATTATTCGATTTTCTGATCATCAATGGCTATATCACTGATATTAAAGATTACAGTGAAGGTGACGTTAAAACTGTGTAAACAATACCTTTCATGTTACCAGGGTGTTGTTAGGGGGTTGGTAGGGCCTTGTTAGGGCCTACATAGGGCTATTTGCCCTACCAATGCCCTGCCAACGCTTTGTTAACCCTTCATTAACGATAAGAGAATCCCTGGCCGACTATACATGATCATGTAGGGTTGACCAGGGATTTTTCACGTTCAAGTCATTATACTTTATAAATTGGGATATCGGAAAAAGCCGATGTATCTTTGTGCTATGGATGAGTTAGAAATCTTCAAGGCGCTGTCGAATAAGACAAGATTATCAATCCTTCAATGGCTAAAGGAGCCAGAAAAGCACTTCCCCGATCAAACTGACGATTACGGGCGAGGGGTTTGTGTAGGGGAGATCCAAAGAAAAGCTGGTTTAACACAGTCGACCGTTTCAGAATACTTATCCATTTTACAGCGTGCGGGATTAATCGAATCAACCCGGGTAGGTCAGTGGACTTATTACAAAAGAAACCCACAGGCATTAAGTGAGCTGGTAAAAATCATTGAAAAAGAATTATAAATAAATAATCATATGAATACAAATAGTCTATTTCAGCCTTTTAGTCTGAAGTCTTTAAATATCAAGAATAGAATTGTAATGGCACCGATGACACGTTCATTTTCACCGGATGGCGTGCCAACGCCCGAAGTTGCTGCTTATTACAGGAAGAGAGCTGAAGGCGAAGTTGGATTAATTTTGTCGGAAGGAACAGTGATCGATCGCCTGAGTGCATCAAATGATAACAACGTTCCAAATTTTCATGGCGATAAGGCCCTTGCAGGCTGGCAGCATGTTGTTGAAAACGTTCATCAGGGCGGAGCACAGATGGGGCCACAAATCTGGCACATGGGTGTGATGGAAAACCATTATTCAGGTTGGATGCCTGCTGCTCCTTTTGAAGGTCCGTCAGGTTTAAACAAGCCCGGTTTTATCAATGGTAAAGCCATGACAGACGCTGATATCGCTGATACGATTGCGGCCTTCGGACGCGCAGCAGCTGATGCCAAAAGGTTAGGCTTTGACTGTGTTGAGCTACATGGTGCTCATGGGTACCTGATTGATCAGTTTTTTTGGGAAGGCACCAATGAACGGAAAGATCAATATGGCGGTGTAAGTTTAGCGGAACGCAGTCGTTTTGCTATTGAGGTCATCAAAGAAGTGAGAAAACAGGTAGGGGAAGATTTCGCCATCATTACCAGGTTATCTCAGTTTAAGCCCCAGGATTATACTTACAAACTGGCTAAAAATGCTGATGAAATGGAAGCCTGGTTGACGCCAATGGCTGATGCTGGAGTAGATATTTTCCATTGTTCACAACGTCGTTTCTGGGAGCCTGAATTTGAAGGTTCTGATTTAAACTTTGCGGGTTGGGCTAAAAAGATTACCGGAAAACCGACCATTACCGTTGGTTCTGTAGGTTTAACCGGAGAGTTTATGGCTGCTTTTGCCGGTGAAAGCTCTGACCCAAGTTCTTTAGATGAATTAATGAGAAGAATGGATAGAGGTGATTTTGACCTTGTGGCTGTGGGCAGACCATTGTTGGCTGATCCTCAATGGGTTCAAAAGATCAAGGAAAACCGGACATCAGAATTGCTTGGTTTCACGAAAGCTGCACTTGCCGAATTGGTTTAAATGGCCACGTCTTCCCGGACCTGTTCCGGGATTTAGTTGATAAACAATCACCAATGACGATGTTTAAATAAGCATTGTTCATTGGTGATTTTTTTTACTTTCCTATTTAAAACAAGATTTTTTAACAGCCCGGGGCTCTATTTATTAATTTTAGATTCTGAAATAAATTCAGGATGACGATGGCTGCTTTATTTTTCTTTATAAATATCTTTAATCACAATGGCCATCAGGTTTTCAGGATTCTCTATCCGTTTAAAGCCAAAATTCTCATATAAACCATGGGCATCTACGGTAGCAAGCATGTACCGTCTTAAGCCCTGAAGATCTTTGTGGAAAAGCATGAGCGACATCAGTTTTTTAGAGAGGCCCAGTTTGCGGTAAGGCGCCTCTACATAAACATCAGCCAGGTAGGCGAAAGTTGCTTTATCTGTTATCCACCGTGCAAAGCCGATTTGTATTTTGTCTTTATAAATGCCGAAACACAATGAATTGGCAATAGACTTTTCCACCACTGAAAAAGGGATCCCCTGTGCCCAGTATGATGTTATACTGAGATAAAGATGTACAGCTACGGGATCAATTTTCTGTTGATCATCAGAAAAAACAAAGCCATCTTCAATGATTTCCATTTAATTTCTCATGTTAATGTATTGCAGGGGCTGGCCAAAATCTTCATTTTTGCAAAGTGCAATAACACCCTGCAAATCATCAATATTTTTGCTCTGTACACGTACCTGATCTTCCATCATGGAAGCCTGCACTTTTAAGCCGCTGGCTTTGATTTTAGCAACAATCTTTTTAGCAGTTTCCTTGTCGATACCTTCCTTTATGGAAATCTCTTTTCTGATCATGTTACCGGAAGCATATTGCTCTTTTCCAAAATCAAGGCTTTTTGCATCCAGGTTTTGTTTGATCATACGCGAAATAATTGCATCCTGTATAGCTTTTAGACGCATGTCATCTTCTGTGATCACGGTGATGATGTTTGTTTTTTTATCATGTTCAATGGTGCTTTTAGATGTTGTGAAATCATAGCGGTTCAGAATCTCTTTTTTCGCGTTGTTTATGGCATTGTCAAATGTCTGCGCGTCAACTTTACTTACGATGTCAAAAGTGGGCATGATAATAGCTTTAGTATGGATAAATTGTTAAATTAGTTAATAATTGATTATTCCCATTAATACGATACAATATGAAAACCAATAAGCCAAAAGTGCACAAAAAAGATGCTAAAAAAGCAGGAAAAAAAGAATTGGCGAAAACTTTAACGGAAAGATTTTTGCAATTAATGAAAGAAATGGGGCAGGAGGCTGAAAAGATTGGGCTGGACATCAATAAGGTGGGAGTATCTGCCATTAAAAAATTATCAGCCAAGCTTACTGGCGAAAAATCACCGAAAAAGACAGTGGTTCATCCGGAGAAACAGTTCAAAAAAGCTGTTGACAACAACGGAAAACCTAGGAAGAAAGCTATTGCTGACGAAGTGAAATTCACCAAAAAAGCTGTTGTTGATGAAGTAAAAGTTGCTAAAAAAACACCTGAAGTCACAAAAGACACTAAAACTGTAAGTCCAGTAAGGAAAGCAGTGTCGAAAGGCAGGCCTGCTGCACAAAGTGTAAAAGTGGTTCCGATATTATCTGAGGAAAATGCGGCTAAGGCTTTAGCAAAAAAAACTCCGGTAAAAAAAACCACCAGGGCACCACGGAAAACTAAAACTAAAACTGATGAAGATGTTACTTCTTAATGAATCGCATATGAAAGAATTAACAAGGATTTAACATTAGATTTAGCAGTTTTGCTTGTTCAAGCAAGGAATTATCTAAAATTACATGACGAAAAAAAAAGTTCCTTTTTTAAACAGAGAGATTAGCTGGCTATATTTTAATGAACGGGTTCTTCAGGAAGCAGCCGACGAAACAGTACCTCTGATCGAACGGATCAAATTTTTGTCTATTTTCTCCTCCAATCTGGAGGAGTTTTATCGGGTCAGGGTAGCTACAATGACCCGACTAGCTAATTTAAATGAGAAGTCCAAAGCCCTGCTTGGCTTTAATCCTAAAAAGATCCTTAATGAAATAAAGAATATTGTCATCAGGCAGGAACGCAAATTTGAGCAGCTTTTTCAGGCCACCCTGATTAATGAGTTGGCTCAAAATCGTATTTTCATACTGAATGATACACAACTTAACGTGGCAAGGGGAGAATTCGTGAGAAATCACTTCCGCGACAGAATCCTCTCCAACCTGGTGCCAATTTTAATTAATCCTGATCAACCTTTTCCTGAATTAAAAGACCGCTATTTATATTTCTTTGTCAGGTTGTCTAAAAAAAGCTCGCGCAAGAACGAGCGGTTTGCTTTGATCGAATTACCACAAGACCTGCCGCGTTTTCTGGTGCTGCCTGAAACCAATGGCTTGAAGTTTATTATCCTTGCCGAAGATATTATCAAATATTGCATGGATGATATCTTCTATATTTTTGATTATGATGAACTGGATGCTTTTTCGATACAGGTAACCAGGGATGCAGAAATAGACATTGATAAAAAGATCAGTGACAAGTTTATTGAAGAATTAAAAACCAGTCTGGACAAGCGCAAAAAGGGCAAACCGATGCGCTTATTGTACGATACGGAAATGCCTTTTGACATGCTGAGTGTTTTGGTTGCTAAGATTAAAATTGAGGCTGAAAGTTTAATTCCCGGTAATCGTTATCATCGTTTTGGTGATTTTATTCGCTTTCCTAACGTGGGTTCTCCTTCCCTGGAATATAAACCTACGGTGCCGCTAAAAGTAGCCGGTTTACATCGCACAGAAAGTATCATTGATAAAATTGCAGTGAAAGATTACTTAATCAACTTGCCTTATCAATCTTACGATTATATCATCTTGTTTTTAAGGGAGGCTGCCATAGACCCTAAAGTGACAGAGATTAACATCACTTTATATCGCCTTGCAGAAAATTCAAGAGTGATCAATGCGCTTATAAATGCAGCAAAAAATGGAAAGACGGTCAACTGTCTGGTAGAACTCAAGGCCAGGTTTGATGAACATTCCAATATCTATTGGTCTAACCGCCTGGAGGAAGAAGGTGTAAATGTAAATTATGGTTTAACAGATTATAAAGTGCATTCTAAAATCTGCCTTGTCAAAAGAATGGAGAAAGGAAGGGCCGTTTACTATGCAAATTTAGCTACCGGAAATTTTAATGAAAAAACAGCTAAACTGTATTGTGACCACAGTATTTTCACTGCTAAAAAAGAAATTACCAGGGAACTGCTCAAATTGTTTACGGCATTAAATAATAAAACTGTTATTAAAGGCTTTAAGCACCTTATTGTTTCTCCTTTAGAATCAAGAAGAAAATTCTATTTCTATGTTAACCGGGAGATCAGAAATGCTAAGGAAAATAAAGCGGCATATATGGTACTGAAAGTGAACAGCCTGGCCGATGAAGGCATCGTGGAGAAGTTATACGAAGCCAGTAATGCCGGCGTTAAAATTAAACTCATCGTCCGTGGTACCTGTTGCCTGGTTCCGGGCATCAAGGGTTTTAGCGAAAATATTACCGTCATCAGTATCATTGATAAGTTTCTGGAACATGCCAGGATTTATATTTTTGGTAACGGTGGTAAGGAAGAAATGTTTTTATCCTCGGCCGACCTGATGACCAGGAATTTTGAACACCGTGTTGAAGTGGGTTTTCCAGTACTTGATGCCGATGTAAGACAGGAAATAAGGGATATTGTTGATTTTCAGTTGCAGGATAATGTGAAAGCCAGGGATGTCAATAAATACAATAACAATAAATATCACAAAAACCGGCTCACCTTTAAGGTCCGGGCACAATTTCAGACCTATAATTATTTAAAAAATAAACACCAATAAATGTTAAGATACGCAGCAATAGATATAGGATCCAATGCAGTAAGGTTACTGATTGCAGATATAACAAACAAAGATGATTCTTTCGGTTACAAAAAGAACACTTTGGTAAGGGTGCCGTTACGCCTGGGTGATGATGCTTTCCTTGATCATAAAATATCCGAAAGAAAATGCAACGACCTACTGAAAACGATGGTTGCTTTCAAGAATTTAATGGACGTTTACCAAGTTAAAAAATACATTGCCTGTGCTACTTCTGCCATGCGCGAAGCAGAAAACGGTGCGGAAATCATTGAACTTGTAAAACAACAGACAGGCCTTGATTTGGAAATCATAGCAGGTAAAAGAGAAGCCAATATCATTTATGCCAATCATATTGAAGAAAACCTCGACATCAGGAAGAGTTATTTATATATTGATGTTGGCGGTGGCAGTACGGAGTTGTCTGTCTTTGTAAATAAGGTTCCCGTTGCTTCGCGATCATTTGACATCGGTACCATTCGTATTCTTGATAATCAGGATAAGGATGAAACCTGGGAGGAAATGAGGCTTTGGATCAAGGAGGAAACTAAGGCCTATAAAAATCTGGCCGGTATTGGAACAGGCGGCAATATCAATAAACTTTTTAAAATGTCTAATGAAAAGGATGGAATGCCACTGACCTATTTGAAACTGAAGGCCCTCTACAATCAATTGAATAGTTATTCATTAAAAGAACGCATCAATAACCTTGGTTTAAACCCAGATAGGGCGGATGTGATTATTCCTGCCGCTGAGATATACCTTACTATTTTGAAATGGACAGGGATCAAACAACTGTATATTCCCAGAGTTGGCCTGGTGGATGGTATTATTAATTTACTGATTGAGGAGAACCTGAGCCCAGGTAAACAAGGGCAAGGTATGAGCCATGGTGACTTACACAGCCGGGTTTAGTGTGCTTATAGTTATTGAATAAGGGATGGCCGGTAGTGAAGATGTTGATTTTAATTTGTGTGATATCTGTTTCGTTGGTGGCACAAATGGTATGGATGAGCTGAACATTACCGGTGCTTTGCGTGAGGTAAATGTCATCACCGATCAATACCTTTCCGGTGTAAGTGCGCTCTCCTTCATCGTTGTTTGAAAGGAGGGGGGCAAGCTGGCAGCAAAGACTGGTGGGGGCAAAGCACCGTATTCCCTTTTCCCTGGAATAAATTTTATAGGCAGCTTCCTTCATGCTCCATAAAAGCCATAGCGTTGCTTCAGGTTGTTGACTGGACATGATGAGCAATTGCTCTTCAGCGGTGAAGATCTTCTTCAAAAAACCCTTCCTTTTCCAGTTGCTTTCCTGTGCTGCAACCAACAGGTCAACGATGTCATTACCGATCAATTTCCAGTAATTTGGTTTCAATAATCTCAATGGCAGCACTTACCGTAAGCATCTTTTCCATCGAGCGGTTATCGATCTCTATGCCGAATTCTTCCTCCACATCCAACACTACATCTACCAGGTTTGCGGAATTAATCTGAAGGTCTTTGATGAAATCAGTATCCTCATTAATTGCCTCAAGCGCTTCCTTGTTTTGGGTATAGGGAGCAAGAATTGGTTTCAAATGGGTAATTAATTCTTCTCTAGTCATGATTTATATTTTTTAAAGATTAAACAGGCATTGACGTCTCCGAATCCAAAGCTGGCTTTTGCCAGCAAATTAATATCATAAGGTATGCATTTTACAGGTATTTTTTCCGGCGCTATAAGCGCTGTGATCCCAGGGTGGAGATCTTCGCAATTGATGTTAGGGAAGAGGAAGCCCTGCTCGATCTGTAAAACTGCAGCTACGCTTTCGATGCTGCCTGCAGCACTCAAACAATGACCGACCATCCCTTTTAGGGTATTGATATAGGGGAATTTTCTTCCCCTTCTGTTCAATGCAGCAGCCCAGTTCTGTATCTCCATGCAGTCCATCATTGTCGCTGTAAGATGTCCGTTAATGGCATCTAAATCATCAGCTTCAATATCGGCATTTTTTAAGGCTTCTTGCATACATTTTTGCACTGCAAAATTATTTGGTGCAGTCATGGAACCGCTACCCCTTTGTCCGCCGGAATTGACATGTCCGCCCAATAATTCTGCATAAATATAAGCGCCGCGATAAATGGCACTTTCCAGGGATTCGAGCAGGAGTGCCCCGGCACCACTACCTGGAACAAAGCCACTGGCTGAACTGCTCATGGGTCTGGAACCTTTCTGTGGCTGGTCGTTGTGTTTAAAGGTGCAGACTTTCATAGCGTCAAAACCTGCCCATATATAGGGGCCGCTGTCGCTGGTGCTCCCGGCAAGCATCCGCAATGCCTGCCCGGATTTTATTCTTTCATAAGCCAGTAAAATACTTTCTGTACCGGTACTGCATGCTGAGGAATTGGTGGTCACCTGGTTACCAAGACCAAGTTTTCCGCCCAGGTAGGCACTAATTCCACTGGCCATAGTTTGTGAAATTACGGTGCTCCCTAATTTCCGTTGCTGCAGCTGATCAATTTTATATATGGCTTCCCTGAATTTCTCAATACCTGAAGTTCCTGTGCCGAATATCGTTCCACTGTCCCAATCAGGTGCCTCATTTATTTCGAAGGATAGTCCGGCATCTTTCCAGGCTTCCATGCCGGCGATGACGCCATAGAGGATGCCGCTGCTGTTGAAGTTCTTTAGTTCAAGGCTCGTGAAATAACTGGAAATAAGTTCCTGGGAAAGTTCAGGTTTTCCGGCAATCTGGCAGGAAAACCCCATTTCCTCAAGTTGTAGCTGGTGTTTAATACCAGATACGCCGTTTTTTATAGCCTCAGTAAACTGAGGTATGCCTACTCCATTTGGAGCAGCTACGCCTAGTCCGGTAATAACAACCCTGTTAGCCATTGTATTACGTATTAGCCATTTAATTTCGTGGTCACCATTCCTGATAAAGTCCCTTTACATACCACTTCTCCGGCAGCATTCTGCATTTCAACCTTGCAGTGCAGTTTTTTGAACCTGAAATACACCTTTTCAGAAACTACCTTTACCTGCTCACCAGGAAATACGGGTTTCATGAAGTCTATCGCCGTTGAAGTCAACATCACATGGCCGCTTTTACCTTCCTCTACAGCGCCGTTAAGGTATATGCCCAGGCATACCAATCCTATTTGTGCCATGGTCTCTGTTAATATCACACCTGGGGTAACCGGGTGGTCTTTAAAATGCCCTTTGTAAAAATCAAGGTTTTCGTCATAAGTAAAGGTTCCGCTGCTACCATTCTCGTCCACATGGATGAGCTCATCTACAAATAAAAATGGATAGCTGTAAGGTAATTTTTCTTTTATTTCGTTTATTTTCATGTGTGTTTTGTTATGTTTACCACTGTAGTAATATGCTTTGTGCTGTAAATCCCGGTCCGAAGCTCAGCATTAATCCTTTTTCACCTGCAGGTATTCTCTTGTCCATAAAGCGCTCCAATACATAAAATATCGTTGCACTTGACATATTTCCATACAAACGTAACACTTCTTTTGTATCGTCAATGTTTTTTCCATATTCTTCAAATAACTTTTCTACCATCTGGACAATTTTCTTTCCACCGGGATGAAAAATCAAATGGTTAATATCGGAAATTGAAAGGGTGTTTTTTGCTAAAAATGGATTTATAATTGCAGGGAAATGCGATGCAATGGTATCCGGCACATTAATGTCCAATACCATTTTTAATCCTTTATTGGTTAAATCGAAACCCATCAAACCGGTGGCATTCTCAAAGTGGTACATCGCTTCGTCTACTATGGCCGGGCCTTCATCTTCACCACAGGAGGAAAGCAGTACGCAGGCTACGCCATCACCAAAGATCGCTGCACTCACTATATTGGCCATGGAATAGTCCTGCAGCTGAAAAGTCGCTGTTGGTGATTCTATAGCAACTACCGCCGCTCGCTTCCCTGGATTAGCATTTAAGAAGTTTTTAGCATAAATTAAACCTGAAACGCCTGCTGCACAGCCCATTTCGGTAACCGGAAGCCTGACTATGTCCCGGCGCATTTTTAAGTTGTTGATGAGGTAGGCATCTACCGAAGGGATCATGAAACCTGTACAGCTTACGGTGATAAGATAATCTATGGTTCCAGCAGGCCAATCTGCTTTTTCTAGGGCTGCGGTAAGGCATTTTGTACTGAGCCGGATACCTTCTTTAATGTAGATATTGTTTCGCTCTTCAAAGGTCGTGTCAGCAAAGACCTCTTCCGGCGACATGATGGAATAGCGTTTATCTACTGCAGAATTTTCAAATATTTTTTTCACCTTACGGATAAAGCGTTCCTCCTGACCCTGTAGCCACCTATCTAAAAAAGGTATTATCGCTGCAGTACTTCGGGAATATTCAGGTACTGTCTTGAACACTGTCTTAATTTTTACCATAAGTTTTAACGATCCATTGATACCTGAATGCCCACTTCCATTTTAACTGGTAATTGTGGAAATGAAGTAGATTTGAAAATAATAAAAAATCTTCTCGTTTGAAGCCCCGGAGAATAGAAATCAGTCCATCTTCTCTCGACATGCTATTAAGCCTGAATATAAAACAAATTATCTTGAATAAATGATAGGCAAGGGCGCTTCTATGAAGGTCATTGATTACAAACCCCAGCCTGCTTTGTTTGGCAAAACTGGTAAGGAGTTTTAATATATCCTCATTTTTAAAATGATGCAGGGTAAGTGTGCAAAGAATGATATCATATTGATGACCTTCAGCCATTTCGTTAAAGATATCTGCACAAATATAGGATATGTTTGGATAGTGTTGTGAAAGGTTTTCGGCATGGCGGATGGTGAATTTATTGGCATCAATGCCGTAAAGGTGGAAAGATAAACCCTTTTTTTTGGCATACTTCGCTAATGTCCTTAACATATCACCATTACCACAGCCGACATCAAGTATTTTAATATCTTTCCTGGTGGTCGCAGTTAGCAGTGTTTTTACACCTTGTAAGGTTACTTTGTTACCTCCTAATAACTGGTTGATAAAAGCTATTTTATCTAAAGCATCCCTTAAGGTCTCGCCTTCCAGGGCAAAGTTATCCATAAGCTCTGGCGCTTCGCTTCTATAGCTGGTATCCATGGGTCCTTTTGATGAGTTGCGGTAAAATAAAAGGGAAGTTAGCTAAACTTGAGGTCATCATATCGGCTATTTTTTCTTTTCTCAACAGTGCGGCTAATATTTTTCCCATGTAGAGTCTGTCTTTGAAATGATGCCTCCACAAATGACTGTAGGTTTGTTCCATTTGCTTTCTGCTTACCTTTTCGTCGGACAGGTAATGGATGACTTGTTCAGCACAAATTTTTGCGCTGTGGATGGCCATGCTCATGCCATTTCCGCACAGCGGATGAATTAAGCCTGCTGCATCACCAATCATTAAAATGTGCGCTGCAACAGCCTCCTTTTCTTGAAAAGAGATCTGTCCGATACTGAGTGGAACTTCAAATTCCATCCTGCTGTTTTCAAAAATTGTCCTGAGGTGTTTGTTTTTGTAAAGCACCTGTTGTTGAAATTCTTCCAGGCTGCGGTATTTTTTGAAGGTGACATAATCTGTAAGGTAGCAAATGTTAAGCAGGTTATTTTCTACCATGGAAACACCGCAATATCCACCCTTAAAATGGTGCAGGGCAACTAATGTATCATCGAAAGAACCCCGGTAATGTGCTTTAACCGCCAGCCATGGCGAAGGGCTTTTCATGAAAGCGCGGTTGAGCTTGTTATCTAAGGTGGTTCTTTTTCCATAGGCAGCGATCACCATGGAGCAATTTAAGGTGCCGTGTCTTGCTGTTTGAACTTCAAAAAATTGACTTTTATCCTTTAAATCATTGTCTTTAAATTGGATATCAAGTACCGTATCTTGTATCATCCGGCAACCATATTCCAGGGCTTTTTGCATTAAAAAATGATCAAAGGCATACCTGCTCAGGCCGAAACCACCGAGTGGAAGTGGTGCAGAGATTAATTTGCCTGAGGTACTGGAGAATTGAAATTTATTGATCTGTGTGGGCTGAAGTGTTGCGGGGTAAACACCGAGCTCCCTGAGGTAGGGGACAACTTCATTAGAAATATATTCACCGCAGACTTTATGATGTGGATAAGGGTTTTTCTCGATAACAGTTACATTGAAACCGGCTTTTGAGAGGTGTATCGCGGCTGTAAGTCCGGCCAAGCCACCGCCTGCTATCATGATGTCATTATTTAAATACATAGCAAGCAAAGATGTGTACACACCATAACAGCATGTACACATTTTTGTTTGCCGCTTTAATTATCCAATAGGGCTGCGGCCTGGTCATCAATGAACCAGGTTACCTGCCCGTCTATCGGATTGACCAATTGCGTCGGGTATAAGGATGTATTTTTTGTTTCACTTTCAAGAACGGCTTTAACAGCTTTCGCTTTTCCTTCGCCAAATACAAGGAAGGCAATGTTTTTTGCTTTGTTAATCAGCGGTGCTGTAAAGCTGATCCGGTGGGTGGAAAGTTTATCCACATAAACAGAATCAATAGTTGCTTCTCTGTTTTTCAATATGGCTGTTTCGGGGAAAAGTGATGCAGTATGTGCATCATCACCCATGCCTAAAAGAATAAGGTCGAAATTTAAATCTGCGCCGTTAAAATGCTTATTGATGGCTTTAAAATATTCTATTGCTGCTTTTTCCGGAGCAAGCTGCGTGTTGACATAGAAAATCTGACTTTCCGGGATATTCAACGGCGCAAGCAGCGTTTCTTTCGCCATTAAACCGTTATAATTTTCATGATCAGGCAGTACATTGCGTTCGTCACCAAAAAAGAAATACACCCTGGTCCAGTCAATATCTTCCTTGTAACGGGTTGCCAGCAAATGATAAAGTTCCTTAGGCGAATTTCCACCAGTCAGTACAAAATTAAAACAATTCTGCTCTGCTATTGCTTTAGTCGCAATCTTAATGATGTAATGGGCAATTGCATTCAGCAACTCATCCTTTGATTTATAGATCAGTAAATTCATTTTTTTTTAATACTAAATTATTAATTTCTCCTAGTCTTTATTCAATGGTAAAGTAAACCAGTGAAAACCATCTCTTGCAATTAAAGCTTCCGCATCTTCAGGTCCCCAGGAATCTGCAGTGTAATTTGGAAAACTCAAAGATTTTTTACTTTCCCAGGCATTGATCACGGGCATCAATAATTCCCATGCAGCTTCCACCTGATCTGCACGCATAAATTGGGTTTGATCACCGGTCATCGCGTCCAGTAACAAGGTTTCATAAGCTTCAGGCGTATCAGAATCATAAGTTCCTTTGTAATCAAAAACCATGTCGACAGGGTTTAATACCATATCTAAACCAGGTCTTTTTCCCTGAACCTGCAGGCGAATGCTCATTTCGGGTTGGATACTGATGATTAAACGGTTTTGCTGCCAGTGTTCTGTAACGGCCGACGGGAAAATATGATGTGGTACATCTTTAAATTGGATAGTGATTAAAGATGAAGTTTGAAATAAACGTTTTCCGGTACGCACATAGAATGGTACACCTTGCCAGCGCCAGTTATCCACAAAGAACTTGATTGCAGCAAAGGTTTCCGTATTGGAATCTGTTGCCACACCATTCTCATGCCTGTAGCCAGGAACTTCTTTTCCTTCCACCCAGCCTTTGGTATATTGACCTCTTACGGTGCTGAAACGGATATCTTCTGGACCAAAAGGACGCATGGCTTGCAACACATCAACTTTCTTGTTCCTGATTTCATCCGCATCAAAATTAATAGGAGTTTCCATGCCAATCAGACATAGCAATTGCAGCAAATGGTTCTGAATCATGTCGCGTAAGGCACCGGCACCCTCATAATAACCACCACGGTCACCGACACCTAATTGCTCTGTTACAGAAATCTGAATGTGATCAATATAGGTTCTGTTCCATAGTGGCTCCAGGAAAGAATTGGCAAAACGAAAAGCCATGATATTTTGTACGGTTTCCTTACCCAAGTAATGGTCGATCCTGTATATCTGTTTTTCAGTAAATATGCTGGTCAGTAAAAGATTTAATTCTCTTGCGGTTTCTAGGTCCCTTCCAAAAGGCTTTTCGATCACAATTCTGGAAGTTTCTTCGTCCCCCGCCAGCTTGTAGTCCGACAAGCATTTCGCAATCATCGGAAATAAATTTGGTGCTACAGCAAGGTAATAGATCACCTGCGTATTTGGGCCAAAGTCAGTTCTGAATTTTTCTATTTTATCTTTCAGTCCTTCAAATGTAGCAGGGGCTGAGACATCAACAGGTGTATAATGGACATTTTCGGCGAATTTCGCCCATTTGTCTTTTTTAACTTTTCCCGTTCTCGAGAAACTGTTGACGCCCTCCTGGATGACATCCCTGAATTTTTCGTCGCTGAATTCTTTTCTGGCCGTACCTATTATCGCAAATTTTTGTGGCATATAACCATCTGCATAAAGGTTATAGAGTGCGGGCGCCAGCTTACGCATGTTAAGATCTCCAGTACCACCAAAAATTACGAAAATGGTAGGTTTAAGATTGATCAATGTCTTCATGATATGGTGTTACAAAGTTGTAGATTTCCAGATGGCGTGAAAAATTCCTTCTTCATCTGTACGTTCAAATGTATGAGCACCAAAGAAATCTCTTTGTGCCTGGGTTAAATTTAAAGGTAGTCTTTTTGTTCTTAACGAGTCAAAATAGGTTATTGTGGAAGCAAAGGCTGTAACCGGAATGCCGTTGTTAATAGCCTGGGTAACTACATTTCGTAAGCCACCTAAGGTTTCTGTTAATTTTTCCTGAATGTTAGCATCAGCGAACAAGTGTTCTAAGTCTGTATTGTTATGGTAAGCCTGGTAAATATCTTCCAGAAGTTCAGCCCTGATGATACATCCTCCACGCCAGATCTTTGCGATTTCCTGAAGTTTCAAATCATATTCATAGGTAACGGAAGCTTGCCATAAAAGGTGTAAACCCTGTGCGTAAGAAGAGATCATGGCAAAATAAAGCGCTTGCTCTAGTTGTGCTTCCATTGCCTGAGCGTCTTCGGGCAGGGTGGTTTGATGAGGGAAAGCTTCAGAAAGCTCCACTCTTAGTTTTTTGAACTTGGAAAGATCCCTAGAACTTACAGCTTCATTAATGGTTGGAATCGGTAATTGCAGGTCCATGGAAACTTGTGAAGTCCATTTGCCTGTACCTTTAGACTTGGCTTCATCTTTGATCACATCGACCATCAAATCACCCGTTTTGTCATCAATAAAGGCGAAAATGTCCGCAGTAACTTCCATTAAAAAAGACTTCAGGCGACCATTGTTCCACTTCGCAAATACCTGCTGTATTTGTTGATTGTTATAGCCTAGGCCGTTCTTTAAAATATCGTATGTCTCTGCAAGGAGCTGCATCATGGCATATTCAATGCCATTATGGACCATTTTCACAAAATGGCCGGATGCACCGGGACCAATATAGGTGACACAAGGCTCACCGTTTACTTTTGCAGAAATAGACTCCAGGATCTCTTTCATTGCTGCATAAGCAGTTTTATCACCCCCTGGCATTAGGCTGGGGCCAAATCTAGCACCTTCTTCACCACCAGAGATACCCATTCCAAAAAAATGAAGTCCTTTTTCCGACAGGTGAATTGCTCTGCGGCTGGTATCGGTGAAATGAGAATTTCCACTGTCAATGATCATATCACCTTTATCCAGTAAAGGCTCAAGTTCCTGAATTACGCTGTCCACAATGGCTCCTGCAGGAACCAGCAATACAATTCTTCTTGGCAATTCCAAGCTTTGTATAAAATCTTCGAGGACGCTAAAGCCCTTTAAATTGTGCTTTTCGCCAACTTCCTCCAAAGTTTTTAACATTTTCGGATCTTTGTCATACCCTGTAACAGCATAACCATGGTCTGCCATGTTCAGTAGTAAATTGCGACCCATGGTACCCAGGCCAATCATTCCTAAAGTATATTTATTCATTCGTTTATTATATTAATGGTCGTTATTAAGGTTTTTGTGGGTAAACACTAATCAAGTGATACTTTTCCTGCGCTTTCCAAAGTTTGGCTCCCCCTTTGATGCCCTCCCTGTTGGATACTATTTTTACATTATCAGCTAACTTAAAATCTATCAACTTGGCGTTTCCGCCGCCCAAATATAGTTTGTCGTAATTAAAAACGGTTTTGTAAATCTCTATTACTTTTTTTACACGTTCATTCCACTCCTTTAGCCCCAATTTTTTCAATGCTTTGTCGCCAATGTAATCGTCATAATCTTTTGTAGGGGTTACCGGCATGTGGGCCAATTCTAGGTGGGGCAGGAGATCCCCGTCATATAACAAGGCAGTACCGAAACCGGTACCAAAAGTGAGTACGATTTCGAAGCCTTTTCCTTCAACTAATCCCAACCCCTGTTGATCGGCATCATTGACCAGTCTAACCGGTTTACCGATTATATCACTAACCATCTGCGCAAATTCTACTTTTAGCCATTTACCCTTAGCCAGGTTTGGTGCCGTATACACAACACCAAGCTTCACGTAACCGGGAAAACCTACTGAAATCTGACTGAATTCTCCCATTGTAGCCGCTAATTGTTTGATCACAACTAACACCGCTTCAGGGGTTGCTTTCAAAGGAGTCGGTAACTTTGTATATTCGGATAATGCGGTGCCTTCTTGACTTAGCAGGCATGCTTTAATATTTGAACCACCTATATCGACAGATAAGATGTTCGTTATTTCTTTATCCTGGTTGCTTGGCATTTTACGTTGTTTAGTAAATGTTTTGTAGGCACATTCAAAATAATAAATTCTTTCAACGGAAATTTCAATCTTTAAAACAGTCTTTTATTGCTTTTATGGCAATTTAAGCTGGCTAATTTCTTGTGATCTTCCCCTTGTTCTCCATTTTTCGGAGAATTAAAAATCCATTACAAAGAACATTTTCTCAAATATAAGATTATTGGTAATATGATGCCTTATTTGTATGGTATTGTTTAGGAATTAGCCGCGATACGGGTTAATGACTGTCTTTTATTGACCTATTTTGTTGCACAGGATATAAGCAATGAAACATTTTCTTGAACAGATTGTTAATCTTGCAGAAGCTTTTTAAAAATATTTATAGCCGTTACTTTTTGAACTGACATGGAAAAACGTATTTTAATAGTAGAGGATGATGAAGATATGGAAGATGTTTTCAAGGAAATATTTTCCGGTGAATGGGATCGGGTTTTTTTTTACGAAGGAACGGACGATATTTTCGGATTAATTGAAGAACATCAGCCAAACATCATTATTTTGGATTATAACCTGAATGGTAAAAATGGGGGAGAGCTTTGTAGAAGTATTAAGAAGCACTCTAAATACAACCACATTCCTGTGATCATGTTATCTGCTTTTCCGAAGTTTATTTATCAAAATGAAGATGTCGGTTATAATGCCTTTGTGGAAAAGCCTTTTGATGTCGAAGAGTTAAAAATGATAGTAGAACAGAAAATAATGGATGGATCATCATAATGAGACTTTGTTTAAAAGTTTTTTAGAAAGTACACATAACGGCCTGGTATTGAAGGTAGAAAGTTCGACTTTCATCATCTTTGCTGCAGGGGATGATTATCTACATATGACTGGCCTCCAGCGCCAGGGTATTATTGGAAAGGATATCGATGAATTACCGGCTAATCTTTTTCATTCTTCGACCCGGATTGTCTTGGAAGGAGTTCTTCATCACAAACAAAAAGCTTCCATTATACCTTACTTTCTCGTATCGGCTGGTGATAACCAAAGTGTATATGTTTCAGTAAATATTACGCCTATTCTTAATGCGGATGGTGAGGTCGCTTATCTCTTATATACGGTAACAGATATTGATGCCTATATGAGGAAGGCGGAAGAGAAGGTCAACCGGAATTATTTTATGCAGCTTTTAGACCAGGCTCCGGTTGGAATATGTATCCTTCGTGGAAGAGAGTTATTCGTAGAATCCGCCAATAACATGATGTTGAAACTATTGGATAAATCAGACGCCATCCTTAATTTACCACTTAAAATTGCCCTGCCTGAACTGGAAGATCAACCTTTTTTTAAGCTCTTGGACGATGCTTACACCTGGGGCGAACCGCTGGTTGGTAATGAATCCAAAGTGCTGCTCATTCGAAACAGTAAACTGGAAACAGCGTATTTTAATTTTGTTTACCAACCCCTGAAAGATAATCTGGGCGTAACCAATGGAATTATGATGGTCGCAGCCGAGGTAACATCGCTGGTTCGGGTGAAACAGCAGCTGGAAGAGAGTGTTGCTAATTTCAAAAGTGTAGTGATGAATGCCCATTATGCTTTGTTGGTCGTAAAAGGCAAAGATTGGATAGTGGAGATCGCAAATCAACCCATGTTAAATTTATGGGATAAAAATAAGGAAGAAGTGCTGGGTCGGCCGCTCATGAAGATCCTTCCGGAGCTTGTCGGCCAACCCTTTCCCGAACATTTAAGGCGTGTCACCGATTCTGGTAAATCTTATGCCATCAATGAAGAGGTTTTTTATTACAATACCCCGGCGGGCATCAAAAAAAAATATGTAAGTTTCTTTTACGATCCTATACTGGATAAGGAAGGGAATGTAAAGGGGGTGATTGTAGGTGCTGAGGATATTACCAATAGTGTGGAAACTAGGCTAAAAATTGCACGTGCGGAAGAAATGTTAAGGATAGCTATTGAATCTGCCAACCTTGGTACCTGGCATTATGACCCGGCAAGTAAACGATTAACAGTATCGCCAAGGCTCAAAGAACTCTTTGGATACAAGCCTGATGAAGAAATGAACTATAATTCTGTAATGGCACAAGTGACAGAAGAATACCGATATATGCTGCTAAAAGCGATCCAGTCTTCGGTTTCTCATGGTGAACATTTCAATCTCGAGTTTTCCATTAAAGGTAATTTTGATAAAAAGCTCCGCTGGATGCGTGCTACAGGCAGAATATACCGTGACAATGAAGGTGTGCCTATAAGGTTTTCCGGAATCTTGATGGAAATTACCGAACATAAGCTGGATGAGATCAGGAAAAATGATTTTATAGCGATGGTTAGTCATGAGCTTAAAACGCCACTTACTTCTTTAAAAGCTTATGTGCAGCTTCTGGGTTTCAAGGCAAAGCAAAGTGGTGATATGTTTACCATCAAATCATTGACAAAGGTAGAAGGGCAGGTGAATAAGATGAATAACATGATCCGAAGCTTTCTGGATTTGTCAAGGCTGGAGGCGGGCAAGCTTAATCTGGAAAAAGAACGTTTCCGTATAGACAAGCTGATCATAGAAGTGGTAGATGAGGTTTTACTTACCGATAAATCGCATAGCATTTTGTATGCTGCTTGTAAACCGTTGGAGGTTTATGCAGACCGCGAAAAAATCGGGCAGGTCATCAATAATTTACTGAGTAACGCCATTAAATATTCTGCTCCTGGCACCAAGGTTAAAATAGGTTGTGAAGTAAAATCTGGAATGGTGCAGGTTTGGGTGAGTGATGAAGGTGTTGGGATTTCTAAAAAAGACAGTGAAAAATTATTTAGCCGGTTTTACAGGGTAGAAAATACACCCCTAAAAACTGTTTCAGGATTTGGTATAGGCTTGTACCTGAGTGCTGAAATCATTCAGCGGCATAATGGGAATATCTGGGTAGAAAGTGATGCAGGAAAAGGTTCAACCTTTTATTTTAGTTTACCAGACGAAGAGCCCTAAAATGAAAAAGCCCCTAATCCGAAGATTATGGGGCTTTTTACTTGATTTTATGAATAATCAGCGGAGAGTGGGGGATTCGAACCCGCGGACCTATAACAGTCAACAGTTTTCAAGACTGCCGCAATCGACCACTCTGCCAACTCTCCGGCGCAAAAGTACGAATACTGTTCGGTTTTACAAATTTTTGTTACTGATTATTGTTAGCTTGTTGAAATTCAGTTTATTAATTAATAATAAAGCTTGTTTAACCTTCGCATGAAGTCAAATCAAGCGGGTAATTTAGTCACGCGTTTCCTTATATCAGCCCAAATAGCTCAGCTGGCTGTCAAAATTTGAAAAGCGGTCACGCTTAACCCCACGCTGTTAAGCACTCTTAGGCTGTAACATCTTTTTCTTTTCCTTGTAAGGAACTGCAAAACGAGTATGGAATTCTTGCTTTGAATCATGATAAGAAGTAATTAAATTCAGCTTATTTAACGACCAGATATAATACCAGGCCAGATCTACCTGGTGTGTTAAAAACCCTGTGCGTGCACTTCTCGGGTATAAATGATGGTTATTGTGCCACTCACCGGCCACTAGTCCCGGCCAAAGCTGATTAATAGACATGTCCTTCCGGTTAAAATCAGTTCCATTTCTGCGCTTATCTTCACCTTTTCCATGTCCTTCATAATTAAACGTTCTAACACCAACAGCCCAGAATGCGGCAGCGCCAAACACCGTACAAGCCATCCCATGGCCTCCAATAAAATAAAAAAAAGTGTACCAAAACGCCCAGTTCATTAAACAAGAAAATACAGCAATAGCAGGATTAGTTACCGATCCCCATTTGAGATAAGCCTGGTAGCTATTTGTAGCCACCCCCGTATGTTGCATCATCTGAACAACTTTCTGGTAATCTTCCTTAGACAGGTTCTTTGCAATAGGCTGGTGATTGACATCAGCAAGGAAGCAATATAAAAAGCCTGCTGAAGCATTATAAGGATCACCGGGCTGGTCGGATTTAGCATGATGGACATGATGGGACACGACGTAAATTTCTTCCGGAATCATGCTGATCGTGAGGTTCTGTGTAAATAGCCTCCAGAAGTTGTTCCTGAAAGTATAGGCTCCATGAGTGCAATAACGGTGATGCCAGATGGTACCATGGGTTCCCATGGCTATCATGCTATAAATAAAGAACACCACTAACAGGCCAATGCTGAAAAATTTAAACAGAAAAAGAAGGAATAAGGGAATCAAAATAATTACCCTGATCCAGCTGAAGAAAGGAAGCCAGTTCTTGCGATCCTTAAATACATTTAAACGGGTAAAGAATTCTTTAAAAATTTGATTTGCAGTTGGTTTTATCAACTTTCCACTGCGGTCTGCCCAGCCATAAGCCGGCGGGTCTAATACTTTGTCCAAAAAGGCCATCAATAATAATTTGCGGAATATACAACAGAATTATGTAAGATTAACTTAAAAATTAACGACACTTACATTATTTTTTCGTGAGGAACTTACTGCTATCCCTTTTTTTGGATCCGCTGTAAAGGTAAATCCTTCCAGTTCATCCTGGAGATCCGGCTCCACCACTTTTAAGACTACTTCTTTTCCACTTTCAATTGATTTTTCAAGATCTAAAAAGCTTAGTCTCCATTTTCTTCCTTCTATTTGATTCTGTACCAGAATCAAGTTTCCTGTTTTTTCATCCCAGTGCAAAGTTTGCACCCATGGGCTGCATTTAAACTTTTTAAATAACACGCCTTTTTCAGAAGTTTTTGATGCCGTCTTCAATGCTTCCGGATCATAAAGCCGGACTTCATTTTGCTTGTTTCCATAATCTGATGTTGCCACGTACCATTTGCCTTTATATTTAACATATTCGGGGCGGCTCCCCTGAATACAGGCATCGTCTTCAATGGTGCTGATTAAATTCCCGTCCAGGGTCCTCTTTTTCAAGAAACCATCCCAGTTGATCGAATAAAGTATTGCCTTCCAGCGAGTGCCCTCTGCATTCTGTCTGACAGAGTTGCCAACAATGGTAGGCATGCCTGGTTTCCATGCAATTCCTGTGGGATGTTTAATTACATTCTTTCCATTAATCGTAAATCTATATTCCTTATGCTGGTTCAACAGGGTGTCTTGCCCCAGTCTGTACTCACGCATGACGCCGACTTCGCGGTCACCATATAAAAAGTATTTCTCATCCTGGCGGGAGATCCCCTGGCAGGCACCTAAAGAATCTATGGTAAAGGTCCGGCTAACCTGCGCCACTACTTGCTGAGAAAAAAATAATAAACCTGAACAGATTAAAGAAGGTAAGATGTGATATTTCATAAGTACCTGCAAATTACAGCGCCTGCATTACTTCAATATTAACTGGTGATGATCATAAACTCTGCTGATCAGGAAAATTAACCCTTTTTTGAAAAGTTCACCTTAAGTTAACATGCCGGATACACCCTGTTAAAATTCCATCGATAGTTTTGTAGCGTAAACATTACAGTTAACAGTTCATTGCAAAACCAAAGAAATAAAGAGCTAAGCCTATGTGAAACAGAGATGTTATTTTTCGGTAAACCATTAAACTACACACATCATAAAAAATTTTTACAAACACAAAACAGATGACGTCAATTCTACAAACCACAAATATGAAAAATATTTGCGGGAAATTACTTTTGCCATTGGGCCTGTTTGCATTTTGCAGCTCGCCCGTTATGGCCAACTACACTAATGACTGGAAGTCATTACATAATGTTAGAAAAGCAAATGTCACCATCACAGGTACCATTACGGATGAACAAAAACAACCCTTACCAGGGGTAAGTGTTTTTGAGAAAGAGAGTAAAAAAGGTACTGTCACAGATGCAAATGGTAAATATACCGTTGCAGTTGAGGCGGGTTCAACGTTGGTCTTTTCTTACATGGGATTCGTAACACAGGAAATAGGTGTAAGCACTAACAGGACCTTAAATGTGACGTTAAAGGAAGAAAGCAATACCTTAGATGAAGTATCAATTGGATACCAGAGAATCAGGAAATCTGATGTAACCGGTGCCATCAGCAGTGTTAAAGCGAGTGAACTTAATTTGACTTCACCTACCGTAGGACAGGCCCTGGTTGGTAAAGTTGCAGGCGTGCAGGTTTCTCAAACCAGCGGAGCACCCTATGCAGGTACAAAAATCAGGGTGAGAGGTGTTGGGTCCATCAATGCCAGTTCAGATCCTTTATATGTTATAGACGGTTATCCTTCCGGCAATAACGTTTCCATTAACCCGGAAGATATCGAATCCATAGACATTTTAAAAGATGCAGCTTCTGCAGCTATTTATGGCTCCAGAGCCGCAGGTGGTGTTGTTTTAATCACCACTAAAAGAGGAAAAGATGGAAAAGGAAAGTTTCAATATGATGCACAGACCGGTATTTCACAGTTAGCTAAAAAAGTGAAATTACTGGATGCCGATCAATATATCTCGCTTTTGGTCGACGGTCGGAACAATGCTTACAAAGATTTGGTTGTTAACGGAGGCAAAATGCCTTGGTCTGATAGCATGTTTTCTGATGACAACGCTACCCGTGTAAAAAATGTAGGTAATGCGAGCAGTGTAAGTCTCCCGGCTGATGTTTACGATTTTAGTGCGCAAAAGCCTATCCCAGCTACTCACAATACCGACTGGCAGGATGAGCTTTACAGAAATGCTTTCTTCCAGCGCCATAACCTATCATTTACAGGTGGAAATAATGACATCAAATATTTCTTAAGTGGAGGTTACCAGGATAATGATGGTATTGTAACCAATACCAATCAAAAGGTGATCAATTTCAGGGCTAATATTGATGGTAAGATCAGCGATCGACTACGTGTAGGGGCAAATATTGCTCATACCCAAAATGACAATAAGGAAGTTAGGGAAGGACGCTATAACTTAAGTCCGATGATGTCTGCCTTAATTTACCTACCAAATTTACCTGCTAGAGATGCCAATGATACACCAATACAATACGGAATGGCCGCTTTATCATCTCAGTATGGTATTCAGAACCCTGAAAACCCATTGGCTACGGTAGAGCAAATGAAAATTACCCGTAAAGGATACAGAAGTTCATACAATGCAAATGCTACCTACAATATTCTTGAGGGATTAGATTTTAAAGCAAACGTAGGGATGCAAACCTATAATGAGAAGTATGATTTTTATTTGCCAACAAGCCTGAGCAGTGGAAACATGCCGCCGTATTCAACTGATTCTTATAAGAATGCCACTGCAACAGCAGAAACTTTTAGAGAGATAGATAAGTTAGCGGAGTTTACCTTAAATTACAATAAAACTTTTGGCAAGCACAAGCTTGATCTCTTAGGGGGTTACTCTGCGCAAAGAACCGACAGCGATTTAATCCGCGTATCTGCTCAGGGATTTCAAAATGATAACATTGGCGAAATCTCCGATAAAGGCGCTGCGGCAAGTTTCTTTCAATTAAACGATGCAGCAAAAGTGACCAATACTTTAATATCTTATTTCGGTCGTTTCAGTTATAATTATGATGGAAAGTATTTCTTAACTGGAACTTTCCGTAGGGATGGCTCTTCCAGGTTTGGACCTAAAAATAAATGGGGTAATTTCCCATCCGTATCTGCAGGTTGGAGTCTTTCTGAGGAAGATTTTTATGATGATTTCCTGGGTGACGGTTCTACTGTAAAGTTAAGGGCCAGCTGGGGCTTAAGTGGTAACAATAATATCGGTAACTACCGACAAATGCAGACCATGAGGTCTCCTGGTGGTGTGGTGTTTGGCAATTCCGTTGCCACTGCAATCTGGTCGGGTGCTATCCAGGATGAAAATTTAGGATGGGAATCGACTTCTCAATTTAATTTTGGTACAGATATCTCGATCTTCAGGGGACGTTTGAATTTAATGGCTAACTATTACTTGAGTAATTCTTACAATTTATTGTTTAATCAAAGTCTTTCTGCCGTATCTGGTGCTTCTACCATTTTAACCAACCTTAAAGACAGCAAAATCAGGAACAGGGGTGTAGACTTACAATTAGACGGAAGCATTATTCAAAATGATGATTTCACGTTGGGTTTAACCGGAAACATCTCCATCAACCGTAATAAAGTGATGGACATGGGTGGAGCAAGTACTATTTTAACCAATGGCGCAGAACGTTCTTACAAAACTCACATTACACAAGAAGGTTATCCGGTAGGTATGTTCTACGGTTTCAAAGTGTTGGGACAAGTAACTGAAGAAAATTTAGGTAAAGTTGCTCCTTCTGCTTCTTCTACCAATCCTTTAAAAGTGGGTGATCTTTATTTTGAAGATGTGGATGGAAATGGCATTGTAGATGATAACGATAAAAGAGTTATTGGTACGCCACATGCTAAATTTACCTACGGATTTGGATTGAATACTGCTTTTAAAGCATTTGACCTGCGTGCTTCTTTCAATGGATCGCAAGGCAACCAGGTATTGGACGGCCAGGATTATTATTTGTTTAATATGGAAGGTTCAGGAAATCAGTATGTTGAGGCAGCAGACCGTTACCGCAATGCAGCTAACCCTGGTTTGGGAGAGGTTTACAGAGCCTCGAGAGCTGGAACTCAAAGTAACAGTACCCGTTTATCTACATTCTATATCCAGGACGGATCTTATTTCAGAATGACCAACCTTACTTTAGGTTATACTTTTCCTAAATCGGTGACATCAAATCTTAAAGTTAGCAATATCAGGCTATATGCCAGTGTAGACAATGTCTTTACCATCACTGATTATAAAGGTTACAATCCGGAAGTGGATTATAGTGGTGGTTCAAACTTAACTCCTGGTGTTGATTATGGTAATTATCCATTAGCCAGAACTTATAACCTTGGTGTTAAACTTACTTTTTAAACATTAGAAAAATGAAACAGCATATCATAAAGTTATTATCTATAAGCATCCTATTGTCCCTTGGCGCTTGTAAAAAGGACTTTTTAGCACAAACAGATCCAAACGCCGTTACGATAGACAATTTTTTTAAATCAGAAAACGACGTGTTACTTGCCGTAAATGGTGCCTACCAAAGTTTGAGAAGTGGTAATACGATGGGAGAAACCAGCCAGCTTTTTACAGATGAAAGATCGGATGATGCCGGACGGGATGACAATCAATCCAATGCAGGTGAACCTTTTCAGTTCAACGATTTCTCCATTTTACCTAGCAATTCGTATTTGAAAAGCCATTGGTTAGCCCTTTATGAGGCTATTTCAAGAACCAATGTAATTTTAACCCATATGGAAAAAGTTACTTTTCTTAATGAAAGTAACAAAGCCCGTTATGCGGGTGAAGCGAAATTTATCAGGGCACTGATGTATTTTGAACTGGTTAGAAAATGGGGTGACGTACCCTTGGTAACTGAGCAGTTGTCTACTTTAGAGGAAGTAAGCGCTAAAACATCCAGGGTGCCTCAAGCCGAAGTTTACAACCTGATTATAGCTGACCTTAAAGCGGGACTTGACAGTGATTTGCCAAACTTTCAAAGTGCAAGTGGTGTCGGCCGTACTTCAAAAGCAGCTATTAATGCCTATTTAGGGAAGGTTTATTTAACCATGGCGACTACACTGCCAGACAATAAAGCCGAAAACCTGCAACAAGCCAATACTTATCTATTGGCAGCATATAACATGCGTACTTTCGGTTCTTTGGCTGAAATTCCTTATGCTGATGTATTTAATGCGGCTAAAGAAACCACGAACAAAGAAGCTATTTTTCAGATTGCTTACATACAAGGTGACATTGATTACAGTTCAAGAATTGCTGCAAATAACCAGGCAAAAGGTGAAACTATTAACTCCCAAAATGTAGCAACTGGTCCCGGCGCAAAGGCGATGCTTGATTTGGTGAAAGATTATGAGGCCAATGACTCCAGGAAAGAGTTTTCGGTGAAATTTGGAAACGATGCCCAGGTGCAACATTGGTTTATCACCAAATACCGTGATAACAGTGATGCTGCAGGTAAGAATGGTTATGGTGGAAATGACTGGATCCTGATGCGTTATGCTGATGTGATTTTAATGCTTGCGGAAGTGAATAATTTAATGGGTAATGAGGGAGAGGCTATCCGTTATTTAGATATGGTTAGGGCAAGGGCTGGGGTACCATTATATGCCGTTGCCAGAACAAATGCTAATTATAACACTAAATACCCGACTTTGAAATTAGCTATTTTACATGAGCGCAGGGTAGAGCTTGCTTTTGAACATCACCGTTGGTTCGATTTGTTAAGGGCCTTCAATGCCGATGAACTCGTGGCGTTTTTTAAAGCAAAATCCCAGGCTGATTATGGAAATGCAAAATTATCAAACATCTCTACCAAAGACAGGTATTTCCCGATTCCATTCGATGAGGTAAAACTTGATCCGGTTAAAATGTATCAAAATCCGGGTTATTAGTTCATTGATCAATAATCCTTAATGGAATGATAAAACAGGCTGATCTTCATTAGCCTGTTTTATCATTTATACAGCAATCGAAATTTAAATGCAAATGAATAGAATCACCAGATTTTCACTCTGTTTTCAGGTTCCAGGTACAAGGAATCCGTTGGTTTCACATTAAATGCCATATAGAATTCGGGAATATTTCTTACCACACCATTCACCCTGAATTGTGCCGGTGAGTGGGGGTCAGTACTAACGATGTTTCTTAAAGCCTCTTCATTTGATTTATATAACCAAGCCTGCGCCCAACCAATGAATACCCGTTGTAAGCCTGTAAAGCCATCCATAACAGGTGATGGTTTACCATTAAGACTGTTTTTGTAAGCCTTAATGGCGATACTTAAGCCGCCAAGGTCTCCAATATTTTCGCCAAGGGTGTATTCACCATTTACATTTAAATCAGGGAATACCTGGAAACTATTGTATTGAGCCACCAGTGCTCCGGTTCTTTTTTTGAATTCATGCTGATCATTTTCAGTCCACCAATTCCGCATTACCCCATCGCCATCAAAGGTGCTGCCCTGGTCATCAAAGCCATGGCCGATTTCGTGACCGATTACACCACCTATGGCACCGTAGTTCACCGCATCTTCCGCATTCATGTCGAAGTAGGGTGGTTGTAAAATTGCTGCGGGGAACACGATCTCATTCATTAAAGGGTTATAATAGGCATTCACCGTTTGCGGCGTCATTCCCCATTCGGTTTTATCAACTGGTTTACCCATCTTGTTCAGGTTGCGGTAATATTCAAACAACGCTGCTCTTTTTCGATTCCCATACAGGTCATTTTTAAAGACTTTTAAAGCACTATAATCCCTCCACTTGTCAGGATATCCAATCTTAGGCTTAAACTTACTAAGTTTGTCTAAAGCTTGCTTTTTAGTTTCTGGACTCATCCAATCCAATTCCTTAATGCTGGATTCATAGGCTTTCAGCAGGTTGCCGACTAGCTGAAGCATCCTCTCTTTGGCAGCAGGCGGAAAATGTTTCTCAACGTAGACTTTGCCAACTATTTCCCCTAAATCCTGATTCACAGCAGCAACAGCCCTGCGCCATAGTGGTTTTTGTTCCTTAATGCCAAACAAGGTTCTGGATTCAAAATTAAAGTGCTCTTCATCCAAAGCGGAGTTTAGGGAAGTTGCGGCACCTTTGGTGGCACTCCATTTTAAATAATTCTTCCAGACACTCAATGGGGTGTTTTTTAAGATGCTGTTTAGGTTTTTAGTGTAAGCAACCTGGGTAATTACCAAACTGTCGAGGTTTTTAATATCAGCTTCAGCAAGTAAGTGTTTCCAGTCCAGATTTGGTGCCAGGGTGTTTAAATTCTTGACCGCATATTTATTATAAAGTCCTGGTAGATTTCTGGTTTCTTCTTTTTTCATATGCTGCGAGGCAATCATCGTTTCCAAAGCCATAATTTGGGTGGCTTTTGCTTTCGCATCAGAGATGCCTGCCAGTTTCAGCATGTTTTCGATATGGATCACATACTTCGCCCTGATAGAGGCCGTTTTAGGATCTTTCATGAAGTAATATTCCCGGTCAGGCAAACCAAGGCCTCCCTGCCAGGAGTAGATCATGTATTTTTTGGGATCTTTAAAATCTTCTATAATACCAATATTCAAAGGAATCATGTTACCGATTTTATTGGCATAGGCAAAGTAAGCTGCAAGGTCTTTTGCATTGCTGATGGCATCAATTTTTTTAAACTCTGCCAGGAGAGGCTTCAGGCCAATAGAATCCCGGACCTTCATATTCAGATATGACTCGTAATAATCGCCGATCTTCTGTTCTTCCGTACCATTCTCCGGATTGGCTTTTGCCGCTTCCTCGATAATCTTTTTTACGTCTTCCTGCGATTTATCGTATAAGATCGCCATGGTTCCATAAGTAGCTCTATCTGACGGGATATTTGTTTTTTTAGCCCAATTACCATTCACAAATTGGGTGAAATTATCACCAGGATTTACAGTTGTATCCATATTTTGTTTACGGATACCTGAATGCAGGCCGTCGCCCGGATCAGTATTTTGAAATGCGGCTGTGAGCAACATGGGGCCAATGATCAGCGGCAGCCAGGCGGTTAGTATAGGTTTCATCATTTCTTATTGTTTTTAATAGGTGAAGCTGTTTATGTTAACCTAATTTAATGAAATGATAAGTGATTATCAATGAATAGAAGTAATTTTTAAATGAATAAAAAGTTGATTTTCAATTTGTTAAAATCAAATTACCGAAACCAAAAAGGTGGCGTGGTGTTTTTAAAGAAATTACAGCATCATGGGAAATCAAAATCAAAATTACGGTGAAAACCAGGGCGAAGACAGAAATAGATTAAACCCTAATCAGCAACAGCGGGATCAAAATTTAGATGACGATGCGTCATTAATTACCGACGGCCCGGTTGGTGAAAATGAAGGGGATGGTGGGGCTGATCTATATGAAACAGATGTTATACCGGGCTCTGAAGATGTTCTGGATGATCTGGAGCTGGACCCTGATGATGACCTGAATACCAATGTTGAACAGGAAGACCTGGATGCACTGGAGGGTATGGATCAGGATGATGACGACCGCCTTTAATTAGCGCAGGTCCTTCAAGTGTTTTGGGCTTCGCATGGAAATTATAAATTCAAATGCGAAGCCCGGTTAATAATTCCGCCTGGTGTGTCAATTTAACAAGTTGCCAGTGAGGAGGGTTTAAAAAGTATACTTTTAATGTTGTTTACTAAATCCATCATGTCAAATGGTTTCGAAATAAATGCGTCGCAACCGTAATTGCCTAAAGACTTAATCACTTTATCATAAGCTGATAAAATAATTACCGGCAAGTTTTTAGTAGCTTCTTTCTTTTTTAATTCGGCGCACATTTCGCCTCCATTTGCTCCGTCCATGATATAATCTAAAATCACGAGGTCGGGTTGGTGTATGGTAATTAGAGAATGGATGTCATCAGCCCGATTACTTGTTTTGACATCAAACCCAAAGTATGATAAAGCAGACGCTAAAACTTCAAGCAAAGCTGTGTCATCATCAATCAACAGTAGTTTCTTCATAGAACTTTAGATATTATTCTGTAATAACAACGTATAAAGTTGTGTTCTTGATATACAAAAGTAGAGTTAAGTTTTTACTTTGCAGCCGTAATTGTACGCGATATTTTAGTGTTAAATACTTGAACTATAAGCTGATAACCTATTAAAAAGTATAGTAATTTTATTGAGGTGAAGGTGTTTTTAATCCGTCTTTTATCATTTGGTTAACGAGAAGAAGCGGGTTTTTTCAACAAATCCATCTACTGATGCGGGATTCCAGGTTTCAGATTGGGCTGACCAGATTAGGTTTTCTGTCTTTTTATCCTATCATAAATTGGCTGGCTGGATTAAGAAGGAAGTTTTAACCCAGAAATGCCGGTAACCACTTCTTCCTCTTCATCATTCGCCTTTTTGCCTTTTTTCTTCTTTTTCTTATCACCACCGCGCAGCTGTTCTTCCAGGTATTTATCAAATTCTGTCAGCTGTTCGCCTTTCAGGATGGTTCTGATTTTATCGTTATTTTCATTTTGCAGGTTATACAGTTTGCCCATATCGTCCTGGTTGAACATTCCTGCCTGTTGTTTTTTTGCAAAAGATACCTGCTCTTTAGAAAAATCAAGCATATAATTATAAATGATATTCCGCTGTGTGGGATTGATTTTTACCTTTTTGGTCAGGGCTTCGATATTTTTTTGAGCTATTTCAACAGCTGTAGGCATTTTCTGGGCCTCCGCCATTAAAACACTACCGCATATCATTGACAACATTAAAAGGTATTT
Source organism: Pedobacter immunditicola (assembly GCF_037482985.1). NCBI lineage: Bacteria > Pseudomonadati > Bacteroidota > Sphingobacteriia > Sphingobacteriales > Sphingobacteriaceae > Pedobacter > Pedobacter immunditicola. Next base: position 407,840 of record NZ_JBBHKC010000006.1, read on the forward strand.
TTTTATCTTATCTAGCATAGCCTGTGATTAATTTGTGCAATTTATGAAATAATCTGCAATACTTAATTTAATTATTTCGGATATCATCGGGATTACAGATGCCTTTACCATGCATACACAATCGTTTGCGTTAACTACGCTCTTTGGTAGATCCAAACCAGATTCATTGAAGTGTTACCTTAAGCAATCAATTCCTGCAGCTGATCCTCAACTTCCAGGTATCTCTTTAATAAAGTAAGCTGATTTTGAGTACGCTTAAAATTATGATCTTCGTACTGGCGACCATAATAGATGTCATTTTGAAGGTAATCGGTAAGGAAACGAATCGCCTGCATAAATATCATGAATTTACCAGCATAGATAAAGTAAGTCTTTTCAGCATCGGTCAATACATCGCCCATTTCTGATAAGTAACCGTCGTAGATCGCTTTGAAAAATGAAGTTCTGATGTTGATTTTAGTGAGATCTGTTTCTTCTTCACTAACCGCACACAGGTAAGTACGCATCATATCACCAACATCACTGATGTAATAGCCCGGCATCACTGTGTCCAGATCAATAACACAAATGCCCCTGTTTTCTGCATCAAAAAGCACATTATTGATTTTTGTATCGTGGTGAATAACGCGTTCAGGAATTGCTTTGTCCTTGACCAGGTCCTCGTAAATGGTTACAATTGCTGCATTTTCTTTAATAAAAGCAATACAATTAGCGGCCTTTTGTTTCCTGTCGGCTGTAGCATTTTCGCATGCAGCAATAAACTTTTGATACCACAGACTGAGGTTATGGAAATTAGGTATGGTGATTTTAAGGTCACTCACCTGAAAATCATTTAATGCCTTGCTAAAGCCTCCAAATTGTTTGGCGGCTTCAAAAGCTTCCGTTTCTCTATCGAGCACATTTAACGAATGCGAATCACTCACGAAAGGAAACATCCTGAAATATCCGGACGGCGTGTTGATTAAGGTGTCTCCGTTAATGGCAGGCACGGGACTTATAAAATTATACGCTGGATTATTGTCATTCAGGAATGACCTGATGCCTGAAATGTTGTAGTCAATATCAAAAGGTGTTTTGAATACAGTATCGTTAACCTTCTGTAAAATGTATTCCGCAGAACCATTTGACACTTTCCAAGTGCGGTTGATCAACCCATCGCCAAATAATTTAATATTATTTTCAACCGCATCTATCCCGTACAATTTTAAGATTTTTTCAAGCATAGAGATTAATTTATTTACTTATGATTCAAACGTAAACAATTTCACTCTGTGATTTTTGAACAAACGTTTGTGTAAAATAAATATTTTAATCTTTGTTCGTGTTTAGAACCAATTTAGACTCTATAATGGTATTATAATACGCTTCCTGCTTTGTTGCACTTCTTTCTTTTTTGGCCAATAAATCCAGTAATATTTCAGTTGCTTTCTGCGCCTGTTCAAAAGGAAACTGCTCTACAGAGGCAACAGGCACATGATCCATGTAATTGATTAGTGGAAGGTTGGCAAAGCTTACAAAATCGAGTTTTTCATTAGCCGGAATATTCAGGGACCTTGTTTTTTTGATGGCGAATAGGGCTATGTAGTCATTGAAAGTAACGATGGCAGTTACCTTTCTTTTGTGCTCCATTAATTCTGTTAAACACTTTTCGGTATCCGTTTCTGTAAGGTCACAATTGAGGATGAGCGAGGGGTCAAACTTCAGGCGGTTCTTTTGCATGGCTTCAATATAACCTTCCTTACGTTCAGCACTTGCACTCAGTGTTTTTGGTCCGTTGATCATGCCTATGGTCCGGTGTCCTTTTTTCAATAGGTAATTAACGGCCTCAACAGTTCCGGTTTCGATATTACAGGTAACAGAGTGGATGTTTGAAAGGGGGGGGATCCTGTCGAAAAATACAACCGGGATATCATATTTTTTTAAACGCTCAAAATGTTCAAAAGAGGAAGTGTTTTTAGCTAAGGATACCAATAAACCATCAACCCGGTGGTTTTTCATTTTTTCTACCAGTTCTCTTTCTTTTTGTTCATCATCATGAGACTGGGCTAAAAGCACGGTATAGTTCTTTTTATAAGCCGTTTCTTCGATGGCACTGGTTGCCGAAGAAAAGAATGCTTCGGAAAGTTCTGGAAGGATGACGCCAATGGTGAATGTTTTTCCTTTTTGAAAAAATACTGCAGCTTGGTTGGGCTCATAATTCAATTCATCCGCTACTTTTTTGACTTTTTGCCTGGTGGTTAAACCGATGCTGGGATGGTCATGAAGTGCCCTCGATACTGTTGATACAGAAATATTTAATTTAGTTGCTATTTCTTTTAACGTAGCAGGCTTAGAAGACATGAATGTATATTAAAATAAAATCGCAATATACAGATATTTTTGCAGACCCTAAAAAGGCTAAAAGGCTGTCTTTTTCCAATAGGATTCGATGTAATCAATTAAAAGATATGAAACCCTGATCAAAAATCAAGTTCCTTGTCTTAACGTAGATTTCCTAACGATCAATTCAGGGTTGATAATGTGGTTTTGAATTTTCACGGGAACTTCAGCTGTAATTTCTTGAATAATAATTTCTGCTGCAAGTTCACCTAAATTAAAAGGATGTTGAACTATGGTGGTTAAGGATGGGAATATATAAGATGACATTGGTTCATTTCCGAAACCGGCAACACCAATTTGTTCTGGAACTTTTAATCCCCGTTCTTCCAAAAGTTTAATTATTTCAATTGCCCCTCTATCATTTACACTAAAAAATGCATCGGGAGGATTGGCGCTGTTCAATAATTCCATGACTGCTGACAATGCCCTTTCTCTTTGGAAATTGCAGTATTTTATATGGCTCTTGGGAACGGATATACCAGCATTTTTAATCGCACTTACACATCCTGCAATTCTTTTCAACAGTTTCTTTAGAATGGCATAGCAGAATGCCTGATACCCTAAGATTGAGTCCAAGAATTAGCAAAACAATTAGGTCCAAATGCTTTGTTACATGGAATCACGGTAGGTGATATGGTATTTGATAAGTTCAACCTTATTCCCCGATACAATGAAGCCGTTAAAAATACAGGCGTAACTTTCTTTCATGGGCTCGGGAATCATGATATGGATTATAACAAAGGAGGCGATGAGGCTTCAGATCAGACCTTCAAGCGTTATTATGGTCCTAATTACTATTCATTTAACCGGGGAGATGCTCATTATATCGCCCTGGATGACGTTCGGTATTGCTTCTGATGGCACTCCAAAAGGATATGGTGTTTACGAAGTAAAAGGAAATGCGTTGACATGGTATTATAAATCTACTGGTTTTGATAAATCAGAACAACTGCGTATCGCTGTAGACGAGCTGACCAACCAAAAAAGAGTGATTGCGAATGTGTGGAATGCCGATCCGGAATGGAAAATCGAATGTTGGCTGGATGGAAAACCTGCAGGTGCTATGGAAAGAATTTCTGGGTTTGATCCTCTGGCTCTTGCCCAGGTTGCCGATGACAGCGAAAAGACCTATAAACGTTTTCCTAAACCGAGGAAAACTGAACATTTGTTTCTATGTCATGCTCCTGCCTCCACAAAAAAGGTCCAGGTGGTAGTGACTGATCGTTTCGGGAATACCTATGAAAAAAGCTGGGAAGAACACCTTGTTGGGTAAAATTGCAAGGAGTTAAGTATGATTCAATCTTAACTTCATCTGTAAAGTTCCTTATAGGAAAGTGAATTTTCGTCCTTGTAGAGGCGTTTACCTATGTTTTTTGGTGCCGACTACGTTCTTCTAAAAAACCGATAATCTCACTTTTAGCGCGGCTTTCATTCCAATTGCTCAGGGATAGGCTTGGGAAGAAATGATTCGCAGATAGTTAATAAACATGGCTATAATTGTGATGAGAATCATATTTATACATATTGGAAGTCATCGTATGTAGTAAGACCTAGAAGTACTTTTGGACTATCAGTTCATCAAGATAGATCACCATGAAAAAAGTACAAACATCCCAAGGAATTTGGGCCGGATTAAAACTCACCTCCCTGTTATTATTGCTGGCAACGCAAACCCTATCAGCTCAAACAGTCTATAAATTAATTCCTGGTAAAGGGACAGTCGTAAATGTTTCGGGCACCTCAAATGTGCACGGTTGGAACATGACTTCTACTTCGGCCGAAAGTCAGGGAGTTTTCAAACTCAATGCCAAAGATGAGATTATCAATTTGAGTAATTTCAGTTTCTCGACAACTGCTAAAAGCCTTAAAAGTGGTAAATCAACAATGGACAGTCGGACCTATAAAACCATGAAAGCAGACCAGTTTCCGACTATTAACTACCAATTGAAATCTGTAGATGTTGCAATGGTACAGCACAACAAATATAAAATACAAACTAAGGGCAATGTAACCATTGCGGGTAAAACGCAACCTATTGCCATTGTAGTTACCGCTGTTGTGAACGCTGATAATTCGATCACCTGCACAGGTACTACACCAGTGAAGCTTACAGATTTTGGTATCGAGCCACCAAGTTTTATGCTCGGAGCGATGAAGGTTGGAAATGATCTGACCATCAAATTTGACCTCGATTACAAAGCTAAATAATACAATAAATTCACCAGTACTATACTTACAGTTATGAAAAATAAATTTACTAATCCGAAAATTACAGCCATTGCTGTGTCGCTGATCACCCTGTTCGGCATAAATGCACAAGCCCAGGTTACTAACCTTCGCCCTTACGATAAAGCTGGTATCAATGTATTCGAAGCGCCAAAAGACAGTAATACAGTCTTCGATAAAATAAAAGTGGATTTCGGTGCCGGTTTTACCCAATCCTTTCAAGGTTTAAAACATGAAAACGCATCAGGCGGATTATATAGAATATCCCCCGGTTTTAATACAGCAAATGCCAACTTGTTTATGGATGTGCAATTGGCAGATGGAATCAGGTTGAACCTAACGAGTTATCTTTCTTCCCGTCACCATAACGAAACATGGGTAAAAGGCGGTTATATCCAGTTTGACAAACTTCCCTTCAAAGGAAAAGTTTGGGAGGATATCATGTCAGTGACTACCATCAAAATTGGTCACATGGAAATCAATTACGGCGATCAGCATTTCCGTAGATCTGATGGAGGACAGACGATCTATAATCCATTTATTGAGAACTACATCATGGATGGTTTCACTACCGAAATTGGTGGAGAGGTTTTGGTAAGAAAAAATGGGGTGTTCGGTATGGTCGGTGTATCAAACGGAATGATAAAAGGGAATATCGATAGTTTAATAGCTACTGTACAAGATGAAAACATCCATAAATCACCCGCTTTGTATTTAAAAGGTGGATTTGACAAACAACTGAGTGAAGATTTAAGATTTCGTGTTGCCGCTTCCTACTATAGCAACAACAGTTCAGGTGGACAAACACTATATGGTGGCGATAGAACGGGTTCAAACTACTTTATGGTGCTCGAAAAATTGGGTGCAACATCCGCAGCCAATGCGTTTTCAGGAAGATTTAATCCTGGTTTCACCAAGAAAGTAAATGCTTTACAATTGAATGCATTTGTGAAACTACAAGGTCTGGAGCTATTTGCTACTTATGAAAAAGCAAAAGGAAGATCAAAATTTGAAACTGAAGTAAGAGGAGCTGAGCAAATGGCCATAGATGGAGTGTACAGATTCGGAGCTTCAGAAAACTTTTTCATCGGTGCGAAATACAACGTGGTCACTGCTGAATTGGCTAATGTAGCCGCTGTTGGAACCGCTCCTGCAATTAATTATGCCGGAGATGTGAAAATTGATCGTATTGCTTATGCAGCTGGCTGGTTCATGACCAAAAACATATTGTTGAAAGGCGAATATGTAACCCAGAAATACGAAGATTTTCCTACAGCTGATTACCGCAGCGCCGGAAAATTCAAAGGCTATGTGATTCAAGCCGTAGTTGGATTTTAAACACTACCAATTATCAGGCAGGAACAACATGTTCCTGCCTTTACCTAAAAAAGAAAGAAGATGAAATCGTTGATTTTTCTGTTTTTAGCGCTTACGCTGACAAGTTTTAGCAAAGTACATCAACTTGTTGCAGTAAATAAATCATCCAAATGGGTAATCAGCGAAAACAGTAGTCTCGTCGTAAACGGCAGTACGAATGTGAACAAATTTTCCTGTTCCATTCGCCAATATCCCAAAACCGATACGGTACTGATCACTGATGATCAAAAGAGCAAGGTGCTGCTTTCCGGTGAGCTTAATATCGATGTTAAAAACTTCGACTGCAATAACCTGATCATGACCAAACAGCTCAGGAAGACGCTAAAGGAAGATCAATTTCCAACTTTTCAAATCAGATTTTTATCGCTAAAGGAGACATCGTTTTTAAAACAAAAGAAAGACATCGTTAAAGGACTTGTGGAGATTGAAATAGCTGGGGTAACCAAACGTTTTGAGATCAGTTATCAATTAAGCAAAGATAAAAATACGATGCTATTTACAGGAAGACAGCCTATCAATTTCTCTGATTTTAAGCTTGTACCGCCCAGAAAGATGGGTAAGCTCATACAGGCAAAAGATCAACTCGTTGTGGTGTTCCTTTTAAAAATGGAAGCCGCTTCCTAGGATTTTAAACTAATCACTGTTAAACCCTTAATTATGAGTACTATTCCAGACTTAAAGCTATCCTCAGAACTGCAGGAGCTATACCTTGAAAACAAAGAGTGGATTTCACAATTACAATTTTTGAAGGATGAATTTCGGTTTTTCACTAAGCTTTTCGATGAAAAGCAGATGGCCGCGAAAAAACAATCTCCAGAACAAGTATTGATGATCGAAGATAACTTAACACAACTTCATCAAAAGATAAAAAAGTTAGAAGAATTGACCACAAAACACCAGTCCCTGATCGAATCTATTTTGAAAGATCAAGACCAATCTATCGGTCTGGAACTCATTGAGCAGAATGTAGTTATCCGTAAGGAAATTAAATTACTACTTAAAACTGATCGGTTGATCAAAGATGATCTTTTTGCATTTGTAGAAAAAATATAAAATATGAGCAATCCAATTTATATCTCCGAAGATCTGGCACTGGAAACTGTAAAGTCTGGCGACCGCGTATTCATACATGGCGGAGCTGCAACTCCCGTTTGCCTGGTTAAAGCCTTGCAGCGGCGCCATTACCAGCTCAAGAATGTCGAACTAGTGAGCATTACTACATTAGGTGAAATTGACTTCGACAATCCTGAATTTAAAGATTCCTTTTTTTTCAATTCACTTTTTGTCTCCGCGTCCACAAGGAACATCGCCAATAGTGATCATGGCGATTATGTGCCGATTTTCCTGAGTCAGATTCCACAACTGTTTCGCAGAAACATTTTGCCAATTGATGTAGCACTCATCCAAGTATCGCCACCTGACTCGCACGGTTATTGTTCTTTAGGCACCTCAGTTGATATTGCAAGATCAGCAGTAGAAATGGCCAAACATGTCATCGCCCAGATTAATCCTTTAATGCCGCGCACGCATGGTGACGGTTTTATACATATCAGCAAAATTAATTCAATGGTCTGGTATAACGCAACCCTCCCTGAGGTTGATTATAGTAACCAATTGAATGAAGTGATTGAAAAGATTGGCTTTAATGTTGCCTCTCTGGTAGAAGATGGTGCAACGCTTCAAATGGGCATTGGTGGTATTCCAGATCAGGTACTTAAAAACCTGAACAACCACAAAAATCTGGGAATCCATACCGAAATGTTTTCGGATGGCATTATTCCCTTGATTGAAAATGGTGTAATTAATAACAGTAGAAAGAAGCTGAACCTAGGTAAGTCTGTAACCTCTTTCATTACAGGAACACGCAAGCTATACGATTTTGTAAACGATAATCCGGCCATTCGGGTAATGGATATCTCTTATGTAAATGATACCAGTATCATTAGGCAAAATCCAAAGGTAACGGCGATTAACAGTGCGATAGAGATTGATCTTACTGGTCAGGTGTGTTCAGATTCCATCGGCACCTACCAATTTTCTGGCATTGGTGGTCAGATGGATTTCATACATGGTGCTTCATTATCTGAGGGAGGTATGCCTATTATTGCGATCCCTTCTCAGACCAATAAAGGAATAAGCAGGATCGTGCCGTTCTTGAAAGAAGGAGCAGGTGTAGTTACTACTCGTGGACATGTACACTGGGTGGTTACGGAATATGGCATTGTCAACTTGTTCGGCAAGAGCCTGAAGCAAAGGGCTAAGGCGCTGATTGATATAGCGCATCCCGATCATAGAGAAATGCTCGAGATCTCGTTTTATCAGCGGTTTAAAATAATGTCATCCGCTTATAGCTAAAACAAGAGAGGTCGTATCATGGACAAATGGTGTGGCCCCTAATAGTTGGACAGATTATCAAATTAAGTTTTTTTGTACAAGAGTTCGGTATTTCACCGGGCTCTTTCCATTTAACCTGTTTTTTATTTTTTTTATTATTATAATAGTCAATGTATTCTTTTAATGAAGCAATAAACTCTTCTGCAGTTTCAAAGCTCTGCGTGTATAATAATTCTGTCTTCACGATTCCAAAAAAGCTTTCAGCCAAGGCATTATCTAAGCAGTTTCCTTTCCTGGACATACGTTGAATAATTCCATGTTTCTCTAAAGCCTTTCTATACTATAATGTTGATATTGCCACCCTTGGTCAGAATGAAAAATAAGTCCCTTTGTATTTTTGACTTTGTCAAAAGCGTCATGTAACATATCGGCTATCATCTGCATATTTGGACTTTTTGAAATACTATAAGAAATGACTTCCCCATTGAACATGTCAATTATAGAAGACAAGTAGATCTTCTGGCCTTTAATATTCATCTGAGTGACATCCGTAGCCCATTTCTGATTAGGCAAACTGGCCTCAAAATCCCTTTCAAGTACATTGGGGGCAATTTTGCCAACCTCACCTTTATATGAGCGATAGCTTACTTTCCTGATATTACATTTTAAGCATAATGTTCACATTTTTTTTTGAACAGTCTTATGATTTATCCTATAACTCGAGTTCTTCCTTTCGGCAGT
>NZ_JBBHKC010000007.1:0-305673 GCF_037482985.1 Pedobacter immunditicola
TTGATGATCCAGCTTTTTTGTTTGTTAACTATTTCGCTTAAAACTCTGCGTTGTTAGGATAGCGCGGAAAAGCAATTACATCTCTGATATTGGTCATGCCAGTCACAAATAAAACCAGGCGTTCGAATCCCAGGCCGAAACCAGCATGTGGTGCTGACCCAAAGCGGCGGGTATCTAAATACCATGATAACTCATCCTGCGGAATGTCCATGTGCGCCATGCGTGCCGTCAATTTTTCCAGGCGTTCTTCCCGCTGTGAGCCACCGATAATTTCACCAATGCCCGGGAAAAGGATATCCATAGCAGCAACAGTTTGTCTTCCCTCTGCATCAGGCTCATTTTGGCGCATGTAGAAGGACTTAATATCTGCGGGGTAGTCCGTTAGTATCACCGGTTTTTTAAAGTGCTTCTCTACGAGGTAACGCTCGTGTTCAGATTGCAGGTCGGCACCCCATTCATCAATAAGGTATTTGAATTGTTTCTTCTGGTTAGGTTTCGACGATTTTAATATAGCGATAGCTTCGGTATAGGTGAGCCTTTCAAAATCATTGTTAAGGCAGAAATTCAACTTATCCAATAAGCTGAGTGCACTGCGCTCATTTTGCGGTTTTGATTTCTCTTCTTCTAGGAGCCTGTTATTTAAAAACTCGAGTTCTTCTTTACAGTTGTCGAGTGCATAGCCGATCAGATATTTCAGCATCTCTTCAGCCAGCTCCATATTATCTTCAAGGTCTGCAAAAGCAATTTCCGGTTCGATCATCCAAAACTCAGCAAGGTGCCTGGTCGTATTTGAATTCTCCGCCCTGAAAGTTGGTCCGAAGGTATAAATTTGTCCGAAGGCCATGGCGGCCAGTTCGCCTTCCAATTGTCCTGAAACTGTTAAATTGGTCGCACGGCCAAAGAAATCTTCTGTGTAATCAACTTGCTGATCAGCAGTACGTGGTACGTGGTCAAAATCCAGGGTAGTTACTTTAAACATTTCCCCGGCGCCTTCGGCATCAGAAGCAGTAATGATAGGGGTATGCATGTATACAAAACCCTTGTCGTTGTAAAACTTGTGAACAGCGAACGCTAATGCATGGCGGACTTTAAAGATAGCATTAAAAGTATTGGTCCTGAAACGCAGGTGTGCAATTTCCCTTAGAAACTCAAGACTGTGTTTTTTTGGCTGCAAAGGGAATTTTTCAGGATCACTGTCGCCAAGGATTTCAATCGAAGAGGCTTTGATATCCAGTTTCTGGCCTTTTCCAAGAGATTCAACAACGGTACCCTGCACGGCAATAGCTGCACCAGTATTGATGCGCTTCAATAACTCATCAGGTGTATTATTAAAGTCTACCACAATTTGAATATTGGCCATACAGGAGCCATCATTTAAAGCAATAAACTGGTTGTTGCGGAAGGTCCGCACCCAACCCATTACCGTTACCTCACGGTTAAACTCGGTACTTGACAGCAGGTCTTTTATTTTTTCTCTTTTAATCATGATCTATTTTTGCAATAGCGTCAAAAATAAGAATTTCATTCTATAAAAAGTAACTGCTTATCTATTTTTGAAAATACGTCAGAAATAGGATGAATTTTTTTAAATCAGCTATAAAAATCTAGTATTTATTTATTTAGTTGTATTAATAAGGTTTAAAGTGATGGAAAATTTATATAATATGTTTTATAAGGCTATTATTTACGGATTAAGTATGAATAAATAGGTGAATTGTGTTAAAACATGAAATAAATAAGGTTTATACCTTATAAAATAGGTGTATATTGTTTAATGATTGGAAATAGAGTGAAAATTTCACTGGAAAATGAAAATAAAACTCCTAAATATTGGAAATGTGGATATTGTAAGTATATTTGTAATGCTCGTTTAATTTTATATTTGGTTCAAGAAGCCGTAGGTACTCACTCCTGCGGCTTTTTTGCGTTTACCAGGATATCATATCTTTCCTTGTTGGAAGTGAAGAAATGAGATACTACTAGAGATCTTTGGATTTACCTTCGGTTAAAATTAACGGAAGAACAAGAAATGGGGTGGAGTAAGCAGGGGCCTGACAGGGACCTGCTATCGACCTGGTACCGGAAAGCCGATCGCAGAGCGCCTTGAGGTAGGTAGTAAGTACATGTGATCTGTTATTGATCGTTTAGTTGTCGGTCAACAATCGCCAAGCTTTATACTATACTGATGTACATCGAGATTATAGCTCATGGTATCAATAAAAAAGGCTGCTCATTTTATCAATGAGCAGCCTTTTACTATTTGTGGAATTGAATTAAGCCAATACTTTGGTTACAAGATCAGCAGCATCTTTCAATGCGATTGCTGAATAAACTTTTAAACCAGACTCATCAATTAATTTTTTAGCTTCTTCAGCGTTAGTTCCTTGTAAGCGACAGATAATTGGAACAGGGATGTTGCCAATTTCTTGATAAGCATCAATTACACCCTGAGCTACACGGTCACACCTAACGATACCGCCGAAAATGTTAATTAAGATAGCTTTCACATTTGGATCCTGAAGGATAATGTTAAAAGCAGCTTTAACCGTTTGCGCATTTGCAGTTCCACCAACATCTAGAAAGTTTGCAGGCTCACCACCAGCAATTTTAATGATGTCCATCGTCGCCATCGCTAAACCAGCACCGTTAACCATACAACCAACGTTACCGTCTAATTTTACATAGTTAAGGTTTGATTCACTAGCTTCAACTTCAGTTGGATCTTCTTCTAATTTATCACGCATTGCTGCGTAATCAGGATGACGGAATAAAGCATTCTCATCTAAATCTACTTTAGCATCTACAGCAATAATTTTATCATCTGATGTTTTTAAAACCGGGTTGATTTCAAACATAGCAGAATCTGTACTGTCGTAAGCTTTATAAAGAGCGGTAACAAATTTTACCATTTCTTTATGTGCTGCGCCAGTTAAACCTAAATTAAAAGCAATTTTACGTGCCTGGAAGCCCTGCAGGCCAACTTTAGGGTCGATTTCTTCTTTGAAGATCAAATGAGGCGTTTTTTCCGCCACTTCTTCAATGTCCATACCACCTTCAGTAGAATACATGATGATATTAGTGCCGCTGGCTCTGTTTAACAAAACACTCACATAGAATTCTTTTGTTTCAGATGCACCAGGATAATAAACATCTTGTGCTACTAATACCTTATTAACTTTTTTGCCCTCCGGGCCAGTTTGTGGTGTAACAAGTTGCATTCCTAAAATAGCAGTTGCTCTTTCGGTAACTTCATCCAGGTTTTTGGCAAGCTTTACGCCACCGCCTTTACCTCTGCCTCCTGCATGGATTTGTGCTTTGATCACAACCCAGTCAGAATTGAATTCAGTATTTATTCTTTTTGCAGCTTCTACAGCTTGCTCTACCGTCTCGGCTACAAAGCCTTCTTGTACGGATACTCCAAAACTTTTAAGTATTTCTTTACCTTGATATTCGTGGATATTCATTTGCTGAAAAAATTTGCTCAAATCTACCATTTAGGATTGGTTTTAAAAACTTATTCTAATCTTTATTGTAAGTTTGCGTTATGCTGAAAGCTACAGGTATCAAAAAATCTTATGGAAGCTTGCCCATTTTAAAAGGGGTAGATTTTGAAGTCAATAAAGGAGAAATTGTAAGTATCATTGGTGCATCCGGTGCAGGGAAAAGTACATTATTGCATATTCTGGGAACCCTAGATAAGCCGGATTCCGGAAACGTAGAGCTTAAGGGTGTGAACGTCAATCGCTTGTCTGGTGAGCTGCTTAGTGTGTTCCGTAATAAAAACATCGGTTTTGTTTTCCAGTTTCATCACTTACTTCCTGAGTTTACAGCTTTAGAAAACATCTGTATTCCTGCTTTCATTGCTAAAAAGAGTAAAAAAGTGGCAGAATTAAAGGCACTGGAATTGCTGGACTTGTTGGGCCTTACAGACCGTGCCCATCATAAACCGAATGAGCTTTCTGGTGGCGAACAGCAGCGTATTGCCGTAGCCCGTGCCCTGGTTAATGATCCGGCCATTATTTTGGCTGATGAACCTTCTGGAAACCTTGATTCTGCTAATGCCAATTCTTTGCACCAGTTTTTTCTTACCCTGCGTGATAATTTTAAACAAACTTTCGTTATTGTTACTCACAATACTGGTCTTGCTGACATCAGCGACCGGGTAGTAACCATGAAGGATGGACTAATTATATAAGATTTGAAAGTATTAATTACCGGTGGCAATACGCCCTCGACCTATAAAATTTTAAAGGCTTTTGATGGATACCAAATCCTGCTGGCTGATTATGGGGAAATTCCTGCCTTTACAGCAGACAATTATCAGTTCATTAGCCTCGGTGAAAAAAATGAAGAAATTGTTGCCCATCATTTGCTAAATGTATGCCTTGATCATGGTGCCGACGTGCTTTTACCGCTGCATGAATTTGAAGTTACTGCAGTTGCCAAGGCCATGATTTTGTTTGCCGAGTTCAACATCCAAGTGCTTTTACCTGAACAAGCCGATCTGCCTAAGTATTTTCAAAGCCAGGAGGATGTTCCTAAAGGTAATAATTGGGGTCTTTTTGCCAGGGGCGAGCTCATTTATTCACCTGCTCCTGATGTAGCAATGGTGGAGATAGGAATTGAAAAGTCCTTAAATGGTGTGTTTTATGTTCCTCAAGAGATAGAAGGTTTAACTGCAATACTCTACACCATACCCTGATGGATACGGGGAAATTAATCAGAGAAAATGATGCCTTCATTTTCGGCTTCGATAATGTGCTGTATCCGGAAAAAGATTTCTTTTTGCAGGTATATTATTTATTCGGACAGTTTGTGGAGTATAGTGAACAAACTGATGCCAAGGCGATCCTGAATTTTATGCAGCAAACCTACGCTGAGCAAGGGCATGAAGGAATATTTGAAAAAACTGCAAGCCATTTTGATATCCCTGAAAAGTATAAACTTAACTTTGACCTGCTCCAGAGAAATGTTAAGCTTCCCCTTAAATTATTGCTGTTTGAACCTTGTTTGAACTTTTTAAAGGCTATTGTAGCAGAAAGTAAACCTATATTTCTATTGGTTCCCGGCACTCCGGAAGCTCAGTTGAATAAAATCCGGCAGGTAGACTGGCAAGGTTTGGAACAATACTTGACAGTATATTTTTCAGAAGAAATAGATGCCGGATCTGGTGATCAGGGCCTGTCTTATTTGGTTGATAATAACCAGTTAAAAGGTAAGAATTTATTGCTAGTCCACGGGGAAGATCATGCTGCTGTAACTGTTCCAGATGCTACCTTGAATTATTTAAGTGTTGACAGACTATTTTTGTCGTAATTGCGTATATATTAGTTGTTTAACCGCTGATTATTATTAGCTAAAAATTCTCTTATGAATAGTCGTTTCTATATCTATAAAAACGTGCTGCTAGCTGCTGCTTTAAGCGCAGCTTTGATCAGTTCCTGCAAGAAAGATGATCCCCTAACGCCATTAGTACCACCTGTTGATACTACCTATACACCGGGGGTTGGCACAAGGGCAGAGTTGACTAAAGATTCTATTTTCCTTTATGCAAAGGAAATTTACCTGTGGAATGAGTCTTTGCCTAGCTATGGTGTGTTTAATCCAAGGCAATACACTTCTGCCAGCGATGACCTGGACAATTATAATGCTGAACTCTTTGCCATTACGCAGATACCAATAAATCCGGCAACAAGCCTACCATATGAGTATGCTGGAGTAAATACTGATTTCCCAAAATATTCTGGTATTACTGACATCACAACGAACAATTCTGCGCAGGCGTTTGCAGCTAAAGAAAGGGCTGACGTGGAATTAGATGGCACAGGTTATGATCTTGGAATTTACAATTTTCGGGCGCTTGGCCAGGAGAATAATTATAATTTATATGTAAGGGCCGTGTTTCCTAATTCACCAGCTGATAAAGTTGGCATAACGCGAGGGGCGATTATCAATAAAATTAACGGGAGGGCCATCGGAAGTGATTTCAACGCTGAAATTAGCAGCATTAACAGCATTTTTGATGACACGCGGGCTTCATCTACTGTTTCGGGTGTAAAAGTTGATGGAACTACGTTTACAGATGTTGTTTTAACCAGGATCAAATACACCAGTAGTCCGGTTTATAAGACCAAGACCCTTACAGCTGGAACCAAGAAAATCGGATACCTGGCACTTGCGCAATTTTCAAACCTGGAAAGTAATGCCAAGGCACCGCTTGATGCTGCCTTTAATGCCTTTGTGACTGATGGTGTCACTGATTTAATTATCGATCTTCGTTATAATGGTGGTGGCTTTGTGAGTACAGCAGAATACCTGATTAACTTAATTGCACCATCTACTGCGACTGGAGTCATGTTCAAAGAAATTTACAATAAAACCATGCAAGATGGAAAGGCGGTTATTCTTGAAAAACAACCGCTCTTAGATGCTGATGATAAAATACAGTATTTTCCAGATGGATCTATCATTACTTATGCAGATATTGATTATTCTATTGAGGAGAATACATTTGATTTCAGTAAAATAGGGAATTTATCTAATGTCACTAATGTGGTATTTCTGGTTACCGAGAACACAGCCTCAGCGAGTGAATTAGTCATTAACAGCCTGAAACCTTATATGAATGTGAAAATTGTAGGTAAACAGACTTATGGTAAACCGGTTGGTTTTTTTCCAATCAGGCTAGAGAACAAATACGATGTTTACTTATCTATGTTTGAAAGTAAAAATTCCAGAGACGAAGGGGGTTACTATGCCGGAATTGTACCGGATGTTGTTGATCAAAATACAGCTGCTTTGTATGAGGATGCTGCCCATGACTTCGGCGACGCTGAAGAAAGCTATACAAAGAATGCGATTGCCCTATTAGCTCCAGCTGCTACAGGCAGATCTTCAAATGTAATCATGAGCATTCGTGGGAAAAAAGTTAGTGTGGCATCTAGTTTAAATATCAAAAAGGAATCTGAGTCGGCTAAACAGTTTGTTGGTATGATTGAAAACAGGCACCAATTGAAAAGAAACAAATAAGCTGGTTATTGCTTTTTCATCTGAAGTTTCTCTCTGAAAATACTTTGTAAATCTCTTTCACGGTCAACGTTATCCACGATTTCGAGGATGGCGTTGGCTGCTTTAATGAAGAACTCCTGGTTAATATTTTCGAATTTATCCGTTGCTTTGTGGTAATCTTTATGGTCTTCCACGCCAAAGTAAATGAAAGGAATATTCACGGCATCAAAGGCACCCTGGTCACTTTGATAGGTCCAGTCATCTACTTTTTGTTGTGGATTATCATGTCCGAACAAGATTCTTAATCCCGGTACCGTATGTATCATGTACTTTCGTAGTTGGGGGTATTTATAGGTGCCAGCTGCAAAAAGTTGCCCTCTGTCGTTATGGCTGATCATATCCAGGTTGATATTCATCTTGATCTTTGATAAGCTCACCGGTGGATTTTTTACAAATGCAGCTGAACCTTTCCATCCTTGTTCACCCGCATCGAAAGCGACAAATATCATGGTGTGGTTGGGTTTGGTTTTGCTGTAGAAAGCGGCAATTTTAAACAAGCCGGCTACGCCTGAGGCATTGTCATCGGCGCCATTATAGATCTCGTTATTGATTACGCCCAGGTGATCGTAGTGAGCAGAGATCACAATTACATGATCCGTTTTCCCCGGTACATAACCTACAATATTATAGCCGTTAAGGGTTTTCTTATGGTTGTCAATAAAACTGAACTCCTGTTCATAATTGGGCAGGGCAGTCATGGGTGATAAACCGATGGATTTAAAGCGTTTTTTGATGTAATTTTTAGCCATTTCTGACCCCTTAGTGCCTGTCCGGCGACCTTGATAAACATCAGATGATAATTCTTTAACGTCTTTTAAAAGCTGCGGTGCATTTTGAGCGCTGGAATTTGAACTATCAACCGATCTGCAACTAAAGAGCATTACCAGAGGTACTAATATGTAAATTCTCATGTCAGTTTTTTTAGTTTTTGTTAAGCTCGTCAAGCGAGATGACAATTAGATGATGTAATATATCAATTTTTTAGTTGTCTAAGACATGCTTTTTAAAAACTTTTGAGATTGTAAAAATGCTGTTTACGATGATGATGTTTTTCAAATAAATTTAAAACATTAATAATACGTTAGTCTGATCACGCCGGCCATTTTCTTTGCCAGCCTGATTACCTGACGGGTATAGCCATATTCGTTATCATACCAGGCATACAACACCACAGATTTATTGTCTTTCGCCATGATGGTTGCAGGGCCATCTATGATTGCAGCATGGCTGTTGCCAATTAAATCGGTGCTCACGAGTTCATTCGATATGGAATATTCAATTTGTTCTGACAGGTCACCAGATAGGGCGGCTTGTTTCAATACTTCTTTAACCTCATCCATCGTGCTCACCTTATTCAGGGAGAGGTTTAAAATGGCTAAAGAAACATTTGGCGTAGGTACGCGAACGGCGTTGCCGGTAAGTTTTCCACCCAGGTGCGGAATGATCTTGGCGACAGCCTGATCAGCACCAGTTTCGGTTATGACCAGGTTTAACGCTGCTGAACGTCCCCTGCGGTATTTTTTGTGGTAGTTATCTAAAAGATTCTGATCGTTGGTATAGGAATGAACGGTTTCAATGTGTCCTTTTTCAATGCCGAAAGCGTCATCTATCAATTTTAATACAGGCACAATGGCATTAGTGGTACAGGATGCATTGGACAAAATGTTTTCCTTGTTGAAATCTATGATCAGGTCGTTAATGCCGGTAACCACATTGGGGATGTCACCTTTTGCCGGTGCGGTTAATAATACCTTGCTGATTCCTTTGGCCTGTAAATGCCTGCTTAGGCCTACACGGTCCCTGAATACGCCTGTGTTATCTATCAATAGGGCATCCTCTATCCCGTAGGCGGTATAATCCACTTCTTCAGGTGTTTTGGCTGCTATGAAATTAATGATCTGCCCGTTTACAATCAGTGACTTGTTATCGAAGTCTTCAAGAATAGTTCCCTGGAATGGACCGTGTATGGAGTCTGTACGTAACAGTTCAGCTCTTTTAATAAGTTCTTCATCACTATAACTCCTGGTCACGATGGCACGAAGACGAAGTTGCTCCCCTTTACCAGCCTGGAGAATAAGCTCTCTTGCGGCAATCCTTCCTATTCTTCCGAAGCCATACAGAACCACATCCTTCGGCTTAAGCTTAATTTTATCTTTACCAATGTGTTTGCTGAGCTTACTGATGATAAAATCAAGTGCAGAAGGGTTATTATTGTCTTCTTCCAGCCATTCCTTTGCTAATCTGCCAAGGTCAATGCGGGAAGGGGCAAGGCTGCTTTTTGAAATAGCAATGGCCAGTTCGAGGGTTTGATAGATGCTGATGTCTCTACCGCTGATTTCCTTTGCATATTGGTGATGCGCCAGGATTTCACTGCTGCCCACATCAAACAATGGCTTGCGGAACAATACCAGTTCAATGGACCTGTCGAACCATAACTGTCCCACAACATTGATCAATTCTATTGCTTTTTTTTCTTTTTCAATCCAGCTTTGAAACTCTGATTGGTATTTTTTTAGCATCTCGGAAATTTGGTTAGAATGCCACAAAAGTAAAAAAGATTGAGTGAGAACCCAATCTTTTTAAATTATTATAATGTCTTAGCAAGGCTATGTAAATATTGTTACCCCAGGTAAGATTTAAGGATTTTACTTCTTGAGGTATGACGAAGACGTTGAAGCGCTTTATCTTTAATCTGACGGACACGCTCACGGGTTAGGTTGAACTTTTCACCAATCTCTTCTAATGAAAGGGGGTGATTAGTGCTTAGGCCAAAGAAAAGGACAATTATTTCACGCTCACGTTCTGTAAGGGTAGATAATGAACGTTTAATTTCTTCAGAAAGAGATTCATTGATTAAACTGCTGTCCGTATTTGGCTCATGGTTCTCCAGTACATCAAGTAAGGTATTTTCTTCACCTTGCACAAATGGCGCATCCATTGATACGTGACGGCCTGAATTACTTAGCGTGTCAGAAATCTTATCAACAGTAGTTTCCAGGATGTCTGCCAATTCTTCAGGAGAAGGCTCACGTTCAAATTCCTGCTCTAATTTAGAGAATGCTTTACTGATTTTGCTTAATGAACCTACCTGGTTTAATGGCAAACGAACGATACGGCTTTGCTCAGCAATAGCCTGTAAAATAGATTGACGAATCCACCAAACTGCATAAGAGATGAACTTAAAACCTTTGGTTTCATCAAAACGCTTGGCAGCCTTAATTAATCCAAGGTTTCCCTCGTTAATTAAGTCGCCCAAGGTCAATCCCTGATTCTGGTATTGTTTAGCAACTGAAACTACGAAACGTAAGTTGGTCTTGGTAAGGCGCTCTAACGCTGCCTGATCGCCCTCGCGTATTTTCCTTGCTAAAATTACTTCTTCTTCGGCGGTTATTAAATCTACTTTACCAATCTCGTGAAGGTATTTATCTAATGATTGACTTTCGCGATTGGTAATGGATTGCGTGATTTTGAGTTGTCTCATTTATGTGCTTTGGTACTCGTTATGTATTTTGACGGGCAAAAGTATGAATTTAAAAGGTATTTACAGACATAAAATCCTGAAAATGTTACACTTTACGCCATTTATTTATATAATATCCTAACAACAAAAAGTATTCCACAAATGTTTTGTCAGTTAGGTGAAATTCCGTATTATAATAAGCCTTTATTACTTAGTAATCAGTGTTATAATTTCGAAAAACATACTTAAACAGGGACATTTAACCAGTAATAATTGTTTGTCTGTGGAGTGTCAAAATTTTATTCACATGAATAGCAAATGCCCTTGGTTGCTGATTTTGGATTAAATATCCGTAAGTTTAAAAGTTTGGCCCAGCCTGATTCCTTTTTCTGTTTGTTGCACGGTACAGCACTCATTAACAGGGTCATGCTCCAGATAAAGGATGTAATTTTGATCTGCGGCCTCTTGCAAAAACGCCTTTTTTTCGGTCAGTGTTTTCAAGGGAAACATGTCATAAGCCATCACATAGGGCAGGGGGATGTGGCCCGTCGATGGCAGAAGATCGGCCATGTAAACTATAGTTTGATTTTTATATTTAATTTGTGGCAGCATCATGGCGTCAGTATGTCCGTAAGCGAAACGGATATTGATACCCTCATGAAACTGTACCCCTTCATTGTCCTGGATAAACTGCAGTTGTCCGCTTTCCTGAATTGGCAATATGTTATCCTTTAGAAAGGAGGCCTTCTCCCTTTCGTTGGGGTTTACCGCCCATTCCCAGTGTTTTTCGTTGCTCCAGTACACCGCGTTTTTGAAGGCTGGCACCAGCCGGTCACCTTCGCGCATAATAGCCCCTCCGCAGTGGTCGAAATGCAGGTGTGTCAAAAACACATCAGTAATGTCATCTCTATGAAAACTCTTTGCCGACAAAGACCTGTCGAGTGTATCATCGCCATGCAGGTAATAGTGGCTTAAAAATTTCGTATCCTGTTTATTCCCTATTCCATTGTCAACCAAAATCAATCTGTCGCCATCCTCAATCAATAGGCAGCGCATGGCCCAGGTACACAAGTTGTTTTCATCTGCCGGATTGCTCTTCTGCCAGATTGTTTTAGGGACAACGCCAAACATAGCGCCGCCGTCGAGTTTAAAAAGACCTGTGTCGATGGTATATAGATTCATATGCTGCGTATTGGTTCTGCTATGTAAATGTAAAAAAAAACCTGCTGGAATTCAGCAGGTTCTGTTTATGTTTATCATCGCTTACAAGTGGATCACTTCGCCGTATGCATCAGCGGTAGCTTCCATAATAGCTTCACTCATGGTAGGGTGTGGATGAACTGCTTTCAGCATTTCATGTCCTGTGGTTTCCAGCTTACGGGCTACAACAATTTCAGCAATCATTTCAGTAACGTTGGCACCAATCATATGTGCGCCAAGTAGCTCTCCGTATTTAGCATCATAAATGATTTTAATGAAACCATCTTTGGCACCTGCAGCACTTGCTTTTCCGGAAGCAGAGAATGGAAACTTTCCTACTTTTAATTCATAACCTGCTGCTTTGGCCGCTTTTTCAGTATAACCAACAGAAGCAATTTCCGGTGTGCAGTAAGTACATCCAGGAATATTGTTGTAATCTAAAGGTTCAGGGCTTTGACCAGCAATTTTTTCTACACAAATAATTCCTTCCGCAGAAGCAACATGCGCCAGTGCTTGTCCGGCAACAATGTCACCAATTGCATAGTAACCTTTTACACTGGTATTGTAGAACTCATCTACAACAACCTTACCTTTTTCAGTTTTAATGCCTGTTTCTTCAAGGCCGATATTTTCGATGTTAGCAACAACACCAGCTGCAGATAAAACAATATCGCATTCCAGGGTCTGCATTCCTGAAGCAGTTTTTACCTGAACTTTACAGCCAGCACCACTTGTGTCTACAGACTCTACACTGGAAGAGGTCATTACCTCGATACCTGCTTTTTTAAAGCTGCGCAATAATTGTTTAGAGATGTCTTCGTCCTCAACCGGAACAATGTTGTCCATAAATTCTACCACAGTAACTTTAGTACCCATAGTCGCATAGAAATAAGCGAACTCCACGCCAATAGCGCCAGAGCCAACGATAACCATTGATTTAGGCTGTTCTGGCAACACCATGGCTTGTCTGTAGCCAATTACTTTTTTGCCGTCTTGTTTCAGACTTGGAAGTTCTTTTGATCTTCCTCCTGTTGCCAGGATTATATTTTTTGCGGTGATTTCTTTTTGAGAACCATCGGCTGATTTTACATCAACTTTATTTCCGGGCTTTACTTTCGCTGTGCCCATGATTACTTCAATTTTGTTCTTTTTCATCAGGAATTGAACACCCTTGCTCATGCCATCTGCAACACCACGACTACGTTTTACAACAGCAGCAAAGTCAGCTTCTGCACCAGCGGTTTTAATGCCATAATCTGCAGCATGGTTGATGTATTCAAATACCTGAGCGCTTTTTAATAAAGCCTTGGTTGGTATACAGCCCCAGTTAAGGCAGATCCCGCCTAAAGATTCACGTTCCACAATTGCGGTTTTTAAACCCAGTTGAGATGCTCTTATTGCAGCTACATATCCTCCGGGACCGCTGCCTATTACTATTAAATCGTAGTTCATATCTTAAAAGGAATAACTTAATATGTTCCAAAATTAAAAAAATAGTTGATATATAAGCCCTAAAGATTATTATGAAGAGGGGTTTTGGCGTCCCATTTACAATTTCCCCGGAAAATTACAAATGGATGTTCAGAGTTTATAATTAATTAACATTGAAATACAAACTGTGTGATTGATAAATATTTATCTTTGCGCCAATATTTTCAATAACTAACAAAAATTATAAAATTCATCTAAAAAGTATGAAAAAAACTTTACTATTTAAAATTGTAGTAATGCTATTTGTCTTTGTAGGGTCGTTTTCTGTTGTTCAGGCACAGGTAACCACATCTTCAATGAACGGCGTAATTTCCGATGCTACCGGACCCTTGCCTGGTGCTAGTGTTAAGGCAACACACACACCTTCAGGTACAGTTTATTCGGTCTCTACAAACAATGCAGGTCGTTTCACTATGGGAAACATGAGAGTTGGCGGGCCTTACACTGTTGTAATCAGCTTTATTGGTTTTCAACCTGCCACAGTTACAGATGTATTTCTAAAGTTAGGGGAGAGCTTCACAGTTGATCATCAACTAAGCGACTCAGGAACTGCATTGAGCGAAGTTACTATCCAAGGCGTGGGTGGCAGCAAAATTAACGCTCAAAAAACCGGTGCAAGTACCAATATCTCAAGCAGAGATCTTGCGACTTTACCGACCATTTCCAGAAGTATTACAGATTTCACCAGATTAACGCCTCAGGCTAGTGGCAATAGTTTTGGCGGTCGTGATGCACGTTACAATAACATCCAGGTAGATGGTGCTAACTTAAATAATAACTTTGGTTTAAGTAATGATCCTCTTCCAGGCGGTGGTTCTCAGCCGATCTCTTTAGATTCTTACGATCAGATTTCCGTTAACATTGCTCCTTATGATGTAAGACAAGCTGGATTTACTGGTGCAAACATCAGTGCAGTAACAAAAAGTGGTACAAATGAATTCCACGGTACTGCTTATGGTTTCTACAGAGATCAAAGCTTCTTAGGTACTAATGTTGGTGACAATGACATCAGTGCTTCGATTGCTGATTCAAAATCTAAAACCTATGGTGTGAGCATCGGTGGTCCGATTATTAAAAACAAGTTGTTCTTTTTCTTAAATGCAGAGAAGGAATCAAATACAAAACCAGGCATGAGTTTCTCTGCTAATGGTTCTAACGGTTCAGGAACAACTTCTTCCACTTCCGTTGGTGATTTGAAACAAGTTTCTGATTACCTAAACACTAAATTTAATTATAATACAGGTTCTTATACTGATTTCCCGTCATTTGCTACTGAAAACCATAAGATCCTCGCTAAAATTGATTGGAATATCAATGACGCAAACAAATTGACGGTTAAATACAGTGATTTTGTTGGTACAGATGACCAATCATTAAACAATACCAGTATTCCTAATGGTGGTGGCTTTAAACCAACAGGTCTTGGAGCAAACATTTCCAGGTTACCTAACAACCGTTTCGGACCAAAATCTTTTGCTTTCTCGAATTCAAATTACGGATTTAAGAATGTTACCAGAAGTGGTACCGTGGAACTGAACAGTAAAATCAGTGACAGGTTATCTAACCAATTGTTGTTAGCAGTTACTAAAAACCAAAGTACACGTGATTTTGATGGTGGTATTTTCCCAACCATCGATATTTTTGATGGTAACGGTGGTAACTACATCACTGCAGGTATGGATCCATACACGCTTAATAATGATGTAATCAATGATGTTTACAGCTTTACGAATAACTTAACTTACTATGCAGGTAAACATACACTTACCGGAGGTCTGACTTATGAGTATCAAAAAACAGGTAACATGTTCATGGCTCCTGCAAATAGCTATTATGCATATGACTCTCTGAGCGACTTCTTAAACGACAGGGCACCTATTTATTATGCATACACCTATTCGTTGATCCCCAACCAAAGTGCTATCTATTCAGCCGAGTTAAAGATTGGTCAGGCAGGTGCTTATATCCAGGATGAATGGAACATTAATGATAATGTTAAATTTACTTTTGGATTACGTGCTGATATGCCTATTTATCATGAAGATCCTTTGAATAACCCTGCAACTTCTGCTTTGCAGTTTTATGGAAGCGATAACAGCACGCTTAGAAACTATACTACTGATCACTGGTCTAAAAACAGAATCATGTTATCTCCAAGATTTGGATTCAGGGTTACATCTGATGATAAATCAAGTGTGTTACGTGGTGGTCTTGGTGTGTTCACAGGAAAGATTCCTTTTGTTTACTTAACCAATATTCCTACAAACACGGGTATGTACCAGTTTGGCGGATCAATCACTTCCCGTACGACTTTAGCAAATATCAAATTAAGCAGCGATCCTGCAGCTTATGCAAGTTTATTCCCAACTACAGCAGGTACTTCTTCTCCATCAAACGTTGTATTCATGGATGATGATTTTAAATTCCCTAAAGTTTTTAGAGTTAACCTTGGTTACGACAAGAATTTAGGTAGTGGCTGGACTGCAACATTCGATGGTTTATTCACCAAAGATGTTAATGCGGTGAGAATGCGTAATGCCAACCTGGCTAACGCTAACGGAATCATCAATGAAGGTGATTTAACAAGACCACGCATTATTGGAAATAACAGGTTAAATAGCAATATTAATTCTGCAATTGTTTTAGAAAACACAGGTAAAGGTTATGCTACCTCTTTAACTGCTCAGTTATCGAAAGCTTATTCGCACGGATTCTCTGGATCAGTTGCCTATACTTTCTCAGCTGCTAAAGAAATCACTGCTAATCCAGGTAACCAGGCGAGCTCTGTATGGAATTCAAATCCTAATGTGGGTACTTCCAACTATATGGAAATGGGCAACTCTGCATATGCAGTTCCTCACCGTGTAGTAGGTAACGTTTCTTACCGTTTCGAATACTTAAAGCACCTTGCAACAACAATCTCTGTGTTCTATGAAGGTTCCAACCAGGGTTTATACAGTTATGTGGTTAATGGTGACATGAATGGTGACGGAAACAGCAGTACTGATTTAATGTACATTCCAAGACCGGGTGAAACCAGATTTGCAAATTATACCAGTGGTACTGGTGCAAATATTGTTACTTATACTGCAGGTCAACAAAATGCTGCTTTCGAAGAATATATCAGCAATACACCTTACTTGAAAAATAACAGAGGTCAGTTTGCAAAGCGAAATGCTGCTTTATTACCTTGGTTTAACAGAGTTGATGTCAGGTTATTACAAGACATCTTTGTTAATACGGGTAAAACTGGTAAACAAACACTGCAATTCAGTGCAGATGTGATCAATGCAGCTAACTTGATTAACAAAAACTGGGGTACTTATCAACGTCAAATCATCAACAATCCTTTAGTTTACAAAGGACTTGATGCGGCTACAAACAGACCTAACTACAACTTGCAAAATGTAGGTGGTGAGTTGATCAAAACGCCTTATCAAGATAATATTACTGTATCAAGTACATACAGCATTCAATTAGGATTGCGTTATATTTTTTAACTAGTTCTTTCAGAAAAGCCGTGTCATTTAAATGGCGCGGCTTTTTTTGTTGGATGGAAATGCATTTTCTCTTCAAGATAAAGGCGTAATATAAGTGCATGGTTATGCTCCTGGTCCTTTGCACCATAAACCAATGTTACTTTCTGATGCTTTTCAACAAGTTCAGTCAACGCTGTAACTGCCTCATTTTTCACTAACGCTGCCCTGTATTTCGAATCAAATTCCCGCCATCTTTCAATCGGATCTTCATGAAACCATTTTCGCAGTTCCGGTGTTGGTGCAACTTCTTTAAGCCATAAATCAATATTCGCCTGGTCTTTTTTTATCCCCCGGGGCCATAAACGATCAATCAATACCCGGTAACCATCGTTGTGGCCAGCAGGGTCATAAATTCTCTTTATTTGTATCATGGCGACTGTTGTTTTTCCGCCCATTCTTTCTGTATCCTTTCTGCTTCCGGATCTTTATGGAAATCATAAGGAAGATTAGATTTCATAGTTTGTGAGTAAGGAATATTCTGTGGTATGAAATCTTCATCATGATTGGGTTTACTGTAGTCGTAAGGCCAGCGATAAACGGTTGGAATTTCTCCCGGCCAGTTGCCGTGGAGGTGTTTTATAGGGGCGGTCCATTCGAGGGTGTTGGAACGCCATGGGTTTTGGACAGTTTTTTTGCCATAGAAAATGTTATAAAAGAAGTTCCATAAAAATGTAAGCTGACCGAAGGCGGATACGATTGCTGCCCAGGAAATAAATCTATTCACATTAAGCCATTTCTCCATGAATTCAAATTCAGTAAAGGCATAATACCGTCGTGGTACACCATCTAATCCCATAAAATGCATTGGAAAGAACACCAGATAGGCACAAACAAAGGTGATCCAAAAATGGATATGGCCCAGGCCATTATCCATCATGCGTCCAAAGAGTTTCGGATACCAATGGTAGACACCAGCCAGCATACCGAAAATGGAAGCACAACCCATGACAAGGTGGAAATGGGCAACCACGAAATAAGTGTCATGGACATTAATGTCGATGGTTGCGTTTCCAAGAAATAAGCCGGTTAAGCCTCCGGAAACTAAAAAGGATACGAAACCGATCGCAAATAACATGGCAGGTGTTAAATGCAGGTTGCCACGCCAGAGTGTAGCGAGGTAATTAAAAGTTTTAATGGCAGATGGAAGTGCAATGAGCAGGGTGGTGATCATAAATACACCCCCTAAAAAGGGGTTCATCCCTGAAACGAACATATGGTGCCCCCATACTAGAAAAGAAAGCACCAGAATACCGAGGAGGGAATATACCATGGCATGGTAGCCGAAAATAGGTTTGCGTGCATTGGTGGAGATGACCTCCGAGACGATCCCGAAAGCGGGAAGAATGGCGATATAAACTTCCGGATGGCCCAAAAACCAAAACAAATGCTCCCATAAGATGACACTTCCCCCTTCGTTGGGTAAAACTTGTGAGCCCATCACAATGTCTGATAAGTAAAAACTCGTTCCGAAGCTCCTGTCAAATATAAGAAGTACCACTGCAGCCACCAGAACAGGGAACGTCAATAATCCTAGGATCGCTGTAAAGAAAACTCCCCAGATGGTAAGCGGCATTTTCCATAGGTCCATTCCTTTAGTGCGCATGTTTAATACCGTACTGATGTAATTGATGCCTCCCATTAAAGTGGAAACGATGAACATGAATACACTTAGCAGCCAGAGCGTCATCCCCAGGCCTGAACCGGCGATCGCTGTAGGGAGCACTGACAAAGGTGGATATACCGTCCAGCCCGCGCTTGCAGGGCCACTCTGGACAAAAAATGAACTGAACATCACTATACAGGCACTGAAAAAAAACCAATAGGACAGCATATTCAGGAAGGGAGAGGCCATATCCCGGGCGCCAAGCTGCAAGGGGATGAGTAGATTGCTGAAGGTTCCGCTTAAACCTGCCGTTAATACAAAGAAAACCATGATGGTTCCGTGAATGGTGATCAAAGCCAGATAGAAATCTGGTCTGATACGTCCACCTTCTGCCCATTTACCCAAAAAGGTTTGTAAGAGGGGGTAACTTTGATCTGGCCAGCCAAGTTGAATCCTGAAAAGCACTGTCAAAAACAAGGAGAAGAAAGCCATAATAATTGCTGTGATCAGGAATTGTTTGGCAATCATCTTATGATCCCTGCTAAATATATATTTTGATACGAAAGACTCTTGATGGTGTATAGTTGTAGTTTCCATAACATTTACAGCAAGATTTTTGAGAGAAATTAAAGCAGGTCGCCTGGAAATTGGGCTTCGGATGAATGATCTACATAAATCTACAAATTATAAATGTATTTACATACAATTTGAACAACAAGTCGTTCGAGTAGTATTTATTCAAAAAAAAGCCACTTATGTTAAAATAAGTGGCTTTATATGGGAACAGCTAATGCTGGTTCTGAGTTATGGTGTAAATTTCTTAGTTATAAATATAGGTGCCATTTTCACTCTTAATGGTCACTTGTTTCTGAGCAGCGGTTTCCACTTTGCCAATTATTTGTGCATCAATATTGAAGCTCTTCGATATGGCAATGATTTCTGCAGCAATTTCCTGAGGAACATATAATTCCATTCTGTGACCCATGTTGAATACTTTATACATTTCTTCCCATGCGGTACCAGATTCTTCCTGTATAAGTTTAAACAACGGAGGAATTGGAAACAGGTTGTCTTTAATGACATGCACGTCATCATTAATAAAATGAAGCACTTTAGTTTGTGCACCACCACTGCAATGTACAATGCCATGGATTTGCTTGCGCCAGCCGGCTAAAATCTTCTTGATCACCGGTGCATAAGTACGGGTAGGTGATAAAACCAGTTTTCCAGCCGTCACTACTGTTTGCTCATCAATTTTTATAGGGTCTGTTAAACCTTTACTGCCTGAAAAAACCAGGTCAAAAGGAACAGAAGGATCATAACTTTCAGGGTATTGCTGCGCAATGTCTTTATTAAAAACGTCATGTCTTGCAGAAGTAAGACCATTGGAGCCCATACCGCCATTGTATTCTTTTTCATAACTGGCCTGTCCGTAGGATGAAAGTCCTACAATAACATCTCCCGCCTGTATGTGGTGGTTGCTGATCACATCTTCACGTTTTAAGCGGCAAGTCACTGTAGAATCAACAATGATGGTACGTACAAGGTCGCCCACATCGGCTGTTTCGCCACCGGTAGAATAAATAGAGATGCCCTGTTCACGTAAATCAGCTAAAACTTCTTCTGTACCATTAATGATGGCCGCAATCACTTCTCCGGGTACCAGGTTTTTATTTCTGCCGATTGTTGAAGATATCAAAATATTCTCTGTTGCGCCAACACATATTAAATCATCAATATTCATGATGATGGCATCCTGGGCAATTCCTTTCCAAACAGATATATCACCTGTTTTTTTCCAGTAAACGTAAGCCAGGGACGATTTTGTGCCTGCACCGTCAGCATGCATGATGTTGCAATATTCCTCATCCTGACCTAAAATATCGGGGATGATTTTACAAAAAGCCTGTGGAAATATGCCTTTGTCAATGTTTTTGATGGCCTGGTGCACATCTTCTTTAGAGGCAGAAACGCCACGTTGATTATACCTGTTATCACTCATGTTAGGGCAAAGATAGGAAACAAAAAAAAAACTCCTGCTTTTTAGGGCAGAAGTTATAAAACTAATTAATTATGCCTGCTTATTTTAAAAATAACAGCTCTCTGAATTTGATTAATGGCCATACGCTATCATCAACAATTTGTTCCAATTTATCGGTATGGTAACGGATGGTGTCAAAGTAACTTTTCACATTCACATCATAAGCAATTGCTCTTTCACGCAAGTCTTCGATCTTGTTGGTTACTTTACGTTCCTCTAGCATCGCATCAATGCTGGTTTTTACAATTCTAAGGTGTTCTGACACCTTGGTGATGATGGCAACAGGCGTTTCCAATGCTTCACCATTTAAGCCAAGTTCTTTTAATCCCCTGGCATTTTCCAATAAGGTATTCTGGTAAGCAATAGTTGCAGGAATGACCATACTGTTGGCCATTTCGCCCATTACCCTTGCTTCAATTTGAAGTTTTTTGAAATAGCTCTCTAACAAGATCTCATGGCGGGCTTCTAATTCACGTGCACTGAAGACGTTTGTTTTAGCGAATACTTCGATCGTTTTTTCGCTTACATAAGCATCTAAAGCTTTAGGGGTAGTTTTAATATTAGATAATCCACGTTTAGTAGCTTCATCTTCCCACTCCTGGCTATAGCCGTTTCCTTCAAAACGGATATCTTTTGATTCTTTAATATATCTTTTGATAATGGTTAATAAGGCAACGTCTTTTTTCTCACCTTTTTTAATCAGTTTATCTACCTCAACTTTAAACTTAGTCAGCTGATCAGCAACGATTGCATTTAACACGGTCATTGGTGATGACGAGTTTTCAGAAGAACCAACAGCTCTTAATTCGAATTTATTACCCGTAAAGGCAAAAGGCGATGTACGGTTACGGTCAGTGGTATCAAAATTGATTAGCGGGATTTTAGGTATACCTAACCATAAAGAATCTTCACTTTTCACTTTTTTGATCATGCTGCGTGACAATTCGATTTCATCTAATACGTCATTCAACTGCGAGCCAAGGAAGATAGAGATAATTGCTGGCGGAGCTTCGTTGGCACCTAAACGGTGATCGTTGCTTACCGAAGCAATACTTGCCCTTAATAAGTCTGCATGTTCGTGTACTGCTTTAATGGTGTTCACAAAGAAAGCAAGGAACATCAGGTTGTTTTTTGGTGTTTTACCTGGAGACAACAGGTTTTTACCTGTATCTGTAATCAACGACCAGTTATTGTGTTTACCGGAGCCATTGATGCCAGCATAAGGTTTCTCATGTAATAACACTTTGAAGTGATGTCTTAGGGCAACTTTTCCCATTAAGTCCATTAACAACTGATTGTGATCAATGGCAAGGTTGATTTCTTCAAATATAGGGGCACATTCAAATTGCATTGGGGCAACTTCATTGTGACGGGTTTTAAGAGGTATGCCTAATTTCAAGGCTTCGTTTTCGAAGTCTACCATGAAACTGAATACCCTTTCAGGAATTGATCCGAAATAATGATCTTCCAATTGTTGTCCTTTAGCAGACATATGACCAAATAAAGTACGGCCGGTTAACACTAAATCCGGACGGGCATTATATAAGGCAATATCGACTAAGAAATATTCTTGTTCTATTCCCAATGAAGCATTTACTTTAGTAATGCCTTTATCGAAATACTGACAAACTTCAACGGCTGCCTTGTCTAAAGCGCTCATTGCTTTTAGCAATGGGGCCTTATAATCTAATGCTTCACCGGTGTAGGAAACAAATACAGTTGGAATGCATAAAGTTTTACCTGCTTTACTTTCCATAATAAACGCCGGAGATGATGGATCCCATGCAGTATATCCACGGGCTTCAAAGGTGTTACGAATACCACCGTTAGGGAAACTTGAAGCATCTGGTTCTTGTTGTACTAAAGCGCTTCCTGCAAACTTTTCAATGGCACCATCAGCACTTGGTTCAAAAAATGAATCATGTTTTTCAGCGGTTGTTCCTGTTAAAGGCTGGAACCAATGGGTATAATGGGTTACTCCTTTAGAAAGTGACCAAGTCTTCATCGCTGTGGCAATATGATTGGCATCATCCTGATTGATTAATTCACCATGATTTATGGATGCACTTAATTTTTCAAAAACTTCTTTCGATAAAAAATCTTTCATTTTTTTCTTATCGAATGTGTTACAACCGAAAAACTCCGAAATTTTGGTTGTTGATCCATTTACTTCTGGTGAAATTCTGGATTGTGCCTCTTTTAATGCAAGTGTTCTTAAGGTTTTCATTGATTCGTTTAAAATTTGAACCAAAAATAAAGTATATTATTAATAAATCGCAAGGATTTATAAAAAATACCAAATAAAATGATAAAAAGTAATAGTTTCCATAGTTGATTTGTTGTAATAAGGCGGTTTTATAATATATGGGCGGGTTTTTGGTTTAAATTTCGATAGAAGGTGTTTTGTCGCTTACTGACTGCTGCGCTAATAAAATGAAGCTAATAGGAGCTTTTCATGGCTATAGGTAAGCAGCAAGCGTGTGTTGGTTTCATTATATTTTAAATTGAAAGGCATTCAATGGATTTTTTTAACTTTGTAATAACCCTTAATCTTAATTAAGAACCGTGGAAAATACACAGCTGACTACATTAGAGACCGCGAAAGATTTAGGTCTTTTAGCGGAAGAGTTTGACCGGGTTATAGAAATACTGGGTCGTACTCCTAATTTCACCGAGTTGTCCATCTTTTCGGTCATGTGGAG
Source organism: Pedobacter immunditicola (assembly GCF_037482985.1). Lineage (NCBI taxonomy): Bacteria > Pseudomonadati > Bacteroidota > Sphingobacteriia > Sphingobacteriales > Sphingobacteriaceae > Pedobacter > Pedobacter immunditicola. The sequence continues at coordinate 23,105 of NZ_JBBHKC010000007.1, forward strand.
CGAGCATTGCTCTTATAAAAATTCCATCAAATGGTTGAAGACATTACCTAATGAAGGTCCGCACTTGCTGGCTAAAGCAGGTGAAGAAAATGCAGGAATGGTAGACCTTGGTGACGGTATAGCCTGCGTGTTTAAAATAGAATCACACAATCATCCTTCGGCACTTGAACCCTACCAGGGGGCGGCTACCGGCGTTGGCGGCATCAACAGGGATATTTTTACCATGGGTGCCAGGCCTATCGCGCAGTTGAACTCCTTACGTTTCGGCGATCTCAAACATGCCAGAACGCAGTATCTTTTAAAAGGGGTAGTGCAGGGGATAGGAGATTATGGCAATGCTTTCGGCGTACCCACTGTTGGGGGCGAATTGTTTTTCGACGAATGTTATTATGTCAATCCGTTGGTCAATGCCATGTCTGCCGGTATCCTTAAAGTAGGGGAAACCGTTTCTGCTACATCTTATGGGGTAGGAAACCCTGTATATATAGTGGGTTCTGCAACCGGAAAGGATGGTATACATGGAGCTGCTTTTGCTTCTAAAAATATTACCGAGGATTCGATAAATGACCTGCCTTCGGTACAGGTTGGAGACCCTTTCCAGGAAAAACTTTTATTGGAGGCTACCCTCGAAGTGATTAAGTCGGGTGCCATTATTGGTATGCAGGACATGGGGGCTGCGGGAATCATCTGCTCTACTTCTGAAATGAGCGCTAAAGGCGAACACGGGATGCGGATTTTTCTTGATCTTGTGCCCACCCGCCAGGCGGACATGCTGCCTTTTGAACTTTTATTATCTGAGTCTCAGGAGCGCATGCTGATGGTGGTGCAAAAAGGGCGTGAAGCTGAAGTCGAAGCTATATTCGACAAATGGGACCTTAATTGTGCCATCATTGGTGAAGTGACGGATACCCAGCGACTGGAATTCTTTATGAACGGCATATTAGTGGCGGATGTACCTGCGAAAGATTTGGTATTGGGCGGCGGTGCACCTGTTTACGACAGGCCTTATAGAGAGCCGGCTTATTTCCAGGAGTTTAAAAAGTTTAAGATAGATCAGGTTGCCGAGCCGCAGAATTTAAGGGCTATTGCAGAACACCTGACTTCACACCCCAACCTGGCTTCCAAACGTTGGGTTACTGAACAATATGATTCAATGGTGGGTACAGCAAACCTGACTACCAACCGGCCCAGCGATGCGGCTGTTATTGCTGTGAAACACACCAATAAAGCCTTGGCTTTGACTATCGATTGCAATGCCCGTTATGTGAATGCAGATCCAGAGGTGGGTTGTGCCATCGCGGTTGCGGAAGCTGCGCGAAACATTACCTGTGCGGGTGCTGAGCCCGTAGCCATCACCAATTGCCTCAACTTCGGCAATCCTTATGATCCTGAAGTGTACTGGCAGTTTGTGGGTGCCATTAAAGGAATGAGTGCTGCGGCCACCAGGTTTCAAACACCTGTAACCGGCGGTAATGTGTCCTTTTATAACCAGTCGAGCGATGAGGGACCTGTATTTCCAACTCCCACAATTGGGATGCTTGGGGTGCTGGATAACCTACAAACGTTAACTTCCCTTGCTTTTCAGACGCCCGGTGATTTAATTTACCTGATCGGCGCTTCACATAATTGTATTTCATCTTCACAATATTTAACTTCCTATATACAAATTCAGGCCTCACCTGCACCATACTTCAATTTAGAAGAGGAGTACGCCATGCAACAGGTCGTAAAACAATTAATTATACAAGGCTTAATCAGGTCTGCTCACGATGTTTCAGACGGCGGCTTATATATAACGCTATTGGAATCCTCCCTTTGCCAAATGCTTGGTTTTGATATCAATACCGAAGATGGTATACGCAAAGACGCTTTTCTATTTGGGGAGGCACAAGGAAGGGTTGTTGTTTCGGTATCTCCCGATCTGCAGGAGTCGTTTGTTGAGCTGATGGCTGCTTCCACAACTGACTTTAGTTTGATTGGTACAGTAACCACTGGAGCGTTGCTCATTGATGAGGAAAGTTTTGGGTCTGTAAGGGAAGCGAAAAATATCCACCATAACGTATTGCATAATTTGTTAGGTGCTTAATAGATACTATGTTTAATAAAATCCACCATGTTGCCATTATTTGCACTGATTATGATCTGAGCAAAGATTTTTACGTAAATATTCTCGGTTTAACGGTTGTTCAGGAAGTGTACCGGGCTGAACGTAAATCTTATAAGCTTGACCTTGCCATCAACGCACATTACCAGATTGAATTATTTTCTTTTGAAGATGTCCCGCCAAGGTCGTCCCGGCCGGAGGCTGCCGGATTAAGGCACCTGGCTTTTGAAGTTGACAATATAGAAGCCGTTGCCCAATGGCTGAACGAGAAAGGTGTGCTTACAGAAGCCGTTCGAACGGATGAGTACAGCGGGAAGAAGTTCACCTTTTTTGCCGATCCAGATGGATTGCCATTAGAAATATATGAACGCTGATTTGAATGGGAAGCATTTTTAAATTTAAACAATTCGAAGTGGACCAGTCAGACTGCGCCATGAAAATTAATACTGATGGTGTTTTGCTGGGCGCAATTGCAGTACATGCTGCACCCACCAGGATCCTTGATATTGGAACTGGGACCGGAGTAATCGCCATGATGCTTGCCCAACGTTATGTGCAAGCTTTTGTAGAAGCGGTTGAAATCGATAAACCTGCAGCCATCAGGGCAGCCACAAATTTTAATCAATCTGCATTTGCGGGCCGTCTGATGGTTAATCTCTCGGATATTTCCGCCTTTAAGTCCGATGATCGTTACGAGCTTATCGTATCAAACCCACCTTACTTTGTAAACGACCTTAAAAATCCTGAAGCCAGGAAAGGCATAGCGCGGCATACCCATGAAGATTTTTTTGCCGCCTTATTGCGCAAAGTCTCCGGGCTTTTACATAAGAAAGGTGTTTTTTGGGTTATTCTCCCCGTAAAACAGGCCGAACAACTGGCGGTTAACGCAGTATTATCACGCCTTTTTCCATTAAAAATTATCCACATTTTTTCTGATATTTATAAAACGGAATTCAGACAGATTATATGCTTCAGCTTTAGTCAACAACCTCCTGAACACGAAAACTTCTATATATATGAAGCCGAAAGGGTGTATACACCTGCTTACATCAATTTGCTGAAAGATTACTTTTTGGCCTTTTAAATTAAAAATCTTGAAGAAAATAGGACTGCTATCTGATACCCATAGTTATTTGGATGATGCTGTATTTAAGCATTTCGACCAGTGTGATGAGATATGGCATGCTGGTGATTTTGGCACCGGTGTAGCTGATAAACTTGCCAAGTTTAAACCCTTAAGGGGAGTATATGGTAATATCGATGATAAAGAGATTCGGATGGCCTATCCGGAGCACTTGCGTTTTCAATGTGAAAAGGTCGATGTCTGGATAACACATATTGGCGGTTACCCCGGAAGGTATGCTCCGCAGGTGAAGCCGGAGATTTACACTAAGCCGCCGATGCTTTTTATCACTGGTCATTCTCATATCCTAAAAGTCATGTTTGATGAAAAAATTAACAGCCTGCACATAAATCCCGGTGCAGCAGGTAAATCAGGCTGGCATAAAGTGAGAACTTTAATCCGATTTTGTATTTCTGATGAAAAAATACATACCTTAGAAGTCGTAGAATTAGGCAATAGATAACGTAAAAAATACACTAAGGTATGTCAGGCATTAAAACATTAGGTCAGTTTATAATTGAAAAACAGGGCGACTTCCCATACGCTAAAGGCGAGCTTTCCAGGTTATTGAGAGATATTGGAATTGCATCAAAAATTGTTAACAGGGAGGTTAACAAAGCTGGTCTTGTAGATATCCTGGGAGAAGCAGGAACGGTTAACATACAGGGTGAGGACCAAAAGAAACTCGATGTGTTCGCCAACACTCAATTTATCGCTGCTTTGACCAGTGGTGGTGAGTGTTGTATTGTGGCGACCGAAGAGGAAGAGGAATTTGTTCCCATTGACTCCCCGGTGTCAAAGAACGCCAAATATATTGTATGTATTGATCCATTGGATGGCTCTTCAAATATAGATTGCAATGTTGCTGTTGGTACTATCTTTTCCATCTACAGGCGCAAATCTATCGATGGCATGGCTACCATAGATGATGTGCTGCAAAAGGGGACGGAGCAGGTTGCAGCTGGATATGTGATTTATGGCTCATCGACCATGATCGTTTATACAACAGGACATGGAGTGAATGGCTTTACGCTGGATCCATCTATCGGAGAGTTTTGCTTATCACATCCAAATATGAAGGTGCCTGCAGATGGCAATATCTACTCCATCAATGAAGGTAATTATGTGCATTTTCCTGAAGGGGTTAAGAAATACATTAAATATGCACAGGTAGAAGATACGGCAACAAACAGGCCTTATACATCCAGGTATATTGGTTCCATGGTGGCAGATATACACCGGAACTTAATCAAAGGGGGTATTTATTTGTATCCCACCACATCAAGCTCGCCTAATGGAAAACTGCGCCTGATCTATGAATGCAATCCAATGGCTTTCCTTATCGAACAGGCTGGAGGTGTAGCCTCAGACGGATTGAACAGGATTCTTGATATCCAACCGACAGCTTTACACCAACGGACCTCCATTTTTATCGGTTCAGAAAAAATGGTGAGAACAGCAGAGCGCTTAATGGAGGAATATTCTCCGGTAAAACCGATAGCTGAATGCGTTAAAAAAATAGAATTAAATAACTTATAAAAGGCTGGGTTTATTTCGTTCCGCCTCGAAGGGGGCATCTATAGCCAATGTACTTGTTTGTTTGGAGGCCGCAACTGCCAGCTGGTCACAACGCTCATTTTCAGGATGGCTATTATGCCCCTTTATCCAGATAAATTTTACATGATGCTGTTTGTATATCTCCAGGAAGCGTTTCCACAGGTCTGCATTTTTCTTCCCTTTAAAACCTGTTTTCACCCAGCCAAAAACCCATTTTTTCTCTACTGAATCTACTACATATTTGGAGTCTGAATAGATGGTAACTTCCTGCCCCGGACTTTTAATAGCTTGCAGCCCAACAATGACAGCCAGCAGTTCCATGCGGTTATTGGTTGTTAAACGAAAGCCTCCGCTTAATTCTTTATAATGAGATCCTGAACGTAAAATCACTCCATAACCACCAGGACCCGGATTTCCACTTGCTGCACCGTCTGTGTAAATATTTATCATCGCTGACAAAAGTAGAGAATTTACCTTGTAATGAAACATTGTTTAAACAAAGAAAGGGGCTGCAATTCAAGACCCGCCTTTACAGGAGTGTACTACCAATCATAAAAATTTAGCCGGTAAACAAAAACTTAGTATTCTGTTGAATGTTAACCTAAAATTGACCATTTAAAATTTGAGCCATGGAAACAACGACAGCACTCCACGAGTCATTTGTAACTGAGGGGTATGATTTTCAGTATCTTTTAAGGCAACCAGCAACAAAGTCAACAAAACAAAAAGGCATTATTTTATTACACGGTGTAGGTGGTAATGAAAAGGATATATTTAGCCTGAAGCTCCATTTACCAAAAGACTGGGTATTTATTAGTCCTAGGGGCCCTTATGTATTAGGTGAAGGTATTTTTGCCTGGTACGAAGTTGATTTTGCCAGTGGCAAACCTGTGATTAATGTGGAGGAGGAAACGCAGAGCCGGCAAAAATTAGTGAAGTTTATTGCCCAGCTAAAAGAGACTTACATGCTTGACGAAATTTACCTTGGCGGTTTTAGTCAGGGGGGAATTATGAGTTATACCATCGGGCTTCTCCATCCGGAGCTGATAAATGGTCTGGTTATTTTAAGCAGCAGAATGCTGCCTGAAATAACACCGTTAGTGACAAAGAAACCAGCACATGGAAATTTAAGGGTATTTGTTGCTCATGGTACGCTCGATGCTTCGATGTCTGTTAGCTGTGCCAGAGAAGCCAAAGAATTTCTTCAAAACCTCGGTGTTCAGCTCAGCTACCATGAGTATATGCTGGGGCATCAAATCAATAAAAAGATTGTAAAAGATCTTGTGGCATGGTTGTCATGATACGTGTGTTTTAAACAAATATGCGTGTTTGTTCAGGAAGTTTTATCCTTTTCCCCCAAAAGATAGGGGTAGTTTTCAATAGTCTTAAAACCTAGGATAAAGATCATAGGCCTATAGCTTCGGAATAGCAATGAAATTTATCTATGGTGATGAAAATTAATGTGCCTGAGGACTAATTAATTACTGAAAATTACCGTGGATTTGTAAAATAAATTTGTATGTTCTATAAAAGTTTGTACTTTTGTCAAACTGAAATATACGGTGGTTTTAGCTCAGTTGGTTAGAGCATCGGTTTGTGGTACCGAGGGTCGTGGGTTCGAGCCCCATATTCCACCCCAATCAGTAAAAGCGGTCTAAACAGACCGCTTTTTTTTTTACGGCCTATCTCATTGGCTTATTCATTTGCTGTTTATAGCGTATATCGACTTGCTTATACTCAATTTTGCACTAAATTTCCTTTAAGAAAATATTACATTAAAAAACTGAGCATTGGCTTTCATTATTAAGAAAAGATAATTACATTTGGGCTTACCCTTTATTGGGTATGTTTTTCATAGGTAGATGTAGGGTCGGATACTTGTATTCGGCCCTTTTTTATGGTAAAGATTGTATCTTTAGGCCATCTATGCGCAAAAAAAAACTTATAATCGCCATCACCGGAGCTAGTGGATCTATCTACGCGAAGCTATTACTTGATAATTTAATGAAGTTAAGTGACCAAATTGAAAGGGTAGGCGTGGTGATGTCCGACAATGCCAAAGAAGTTTGGCAGTATGAGCTTGGAAATCAAGCTTATGATGATTACGCCGTTGATTTTTACCAAAAAATGGATTTTAATGCACCTTTTGCTTCCGGTTCTGCCAAATACGATACCATGGTCATCATTCCTTGTTCCATGGGTACGCTGGGAAGAATTGCCCAGGGAATCTCCAACGACTTAATTTCGCGGGCAGCAGATGTAATTTTAAAAGAACGCAGGAAGCTGATTGCTGTGGTGCGTGATACACCATTCAGTCTGATCCACCTTAACAATATGAAGACGGTTACCGAAGCTGGGGGAATCATCTGCCCGGCGAACCCTTCCTTTTATAACCTGCCCAAAACCATTGAAGAAGTAGCGCAAACGGTAGTAAGCCGGGTTATTGATTTGACAGGCCTGGAACAGGATAGTTATCGCTGGAATGAGTAATTTTATACAAAGTTTACAATCAAGCCTTCATTTGCAAAAGGATAAGCAATTCAAAACTGTATCTTTGCAGACTTTAATATGAAGAAAGTTGCTTTTTATACATTAGGTTGTAAGTTGAATTTCTCAGAAACTTCAACAATTGGTCGTCTGTTTACCGATGCTGGTTATGCTGTCGTTGATTTTACAGCTGGTGCCGATGTTTATGTCATCAATACTTGTTCTGTAACAGATCATGCGGATAAAAAATGCCGCAAGGTGGTTAAGGAAGCTTTGAAATATGCGCCAAATGCCTACATCACCATTGTAGGCTGTTATGCACAATTGAAACCTACCGAAATTGCAGAAATTGAAGGTGTAGATATGGTACTTGGGGCTGCAGAAAAATTCAGGATTGTTGAATTTATAACTGACCTTACCAAACAGCCAAAAGCAATTGTTCACCAGCAAAATATCGAAAAAGTAAATCATAATTTTATTGCCGCTTATTCTATTGGCGACAGAACCCGTACTTTCTTAAAAGTTCAGGATGGTTGTGATTATCCTTGTACTTATTGCACCATTCCGCTTGCCCGTGGGGGAAGCAGAAGTGACACCATTGAGAATGTGCTGAACCGCGCCAGGCAAATCGCTGAAAGCGGGGTTAAAGAGATTGTTTTAACGGGGGTGAACCTTGGTGATTTCGGAATCAGAAATGGCGAGCGCGAAGATAAGTTCTTCGATCTTGTTAAAGCGCTTGACGAGGTAGAAGGTATTGAAAGAATCAGGATTTCTTCCATTGAGCCCAATTTATTGAGCAATGAAATCATTAGTTTCGTTGCAACTTCTAAAAGATTCGTTCCCCATTTCCATATTCCCCTGCAGTCTGGTTCCAATAAAATATTGGGCCTTATGCGCAGACGTTACCAGCGTGAACTTTATACTGAACGAGTAGCCCATATTAAAGCGCTTATTCCCAATTGTTGCATAGGCGTAGATGTCATTGTAGGTTTCCCAGGCGAAACCCATGAAGACTTCCTGGAAACTTATCAGTTTTTAAATGAGCTTGATATTTCCTACCTGCATGTCTTTACTTATTCAGAGCGTGAGCAAACTGCAGCAGCAGAAATGACCGGTAGCGTTGCAGGTAGCACCCGTGCAGACCGCAATAAAATGCTGCATATTTTATCTGACAAAAAAAGAAGGGCTTTTTATGAGTCACAGCTAGGCACAGTGGGAGAGGTTCTTTTTGAGGATGACCAAAAAAGTGGCTTTATGCATGGATTCACCAAAAATTATGTAAAAGTACGGGCGAAGTATGACCCTGTAATGGTGAATGAAATTAAATCTGTGAATCTTGTTGCAATTACTGCGGATGGTGAGGTAGAAGTTACTGAATGCAGCCAGGTTTTAGCGCATTAATACTATATTCGCATAAAACTTTTTAATACGTATGTTTCCTACTGTATCTCATTTTATAGAATACCTATTTGGCGTCCAGATTCCCTTACCTTTTAATACTTTCGGTGTATTTGTAGCATTGGCTTTTATGGCCGGTTACTGGGCTTTCAGTAAGGAGCTGCAACGTAAAGAGGCGCTCGGTATTTTGCATCCTATAAAGAAAAGCATGGTGATTGGTAAGCCAGCGAGTACGTCTGACTTAGTATACAATGGGATCTTCGGTTTTTTAATTGGTTATAAGCTGGTTTATGCTTTACTGAATTACCAGCTCTTTGTGAGTGATGCCCAAACGGTATTGCTCTCCACAAAGGGAAGCCTTTTAGGTGGTGTATTTTTTGCAGGCCTTTTTGCCTATTGGGAATATAAAGAGAAAGGGAAACATCAGCTTTCACAGCCTAAAACTGTACAGGTAACACAGCATCCTCATGAATTGATGGGCCATTTAATTGTATGGGCCGCAATATGGGGCTTTCTTGGTGCTAAAATATTTGATAATCTCGAACATTGGGATACCTTTATAAAAGACCCTATTGGTGGTTTGTTATCCTTTAGTGGTTTAACTTTCTATGGGGGGTTAATTTGCGGTGGCGCTGCGGTAGTTTACATTGCAAGGAAGAATGGCATTAAACCCCTGCATATGCTTGATGTTGGTGGTCCGGGAATGATGCTGGCTTACAGTGTGGGCAGAATTGGATGCCAGATGTCCGGTGATGGCGATTGGGGTATCGTTAATACCAATCCTAAACCTTTCAGCTGGTTCCCCGATTGGTTGTGGTCCTCTACTTACCCTAATAACGTAGCCATGGAGGGAAATCCTATTCCAGGCTGTGTAGGAAGATTTTGTAATGAATTACCTTTACCCGTATACCCAACACCAATTTATGAAGCCCTGGTGTGTTTCGTTTTGTTTTTGATTTTGTGGAAGATTCGCCATCGTATTAAACTTCCTGGAATGATGTTTGGCATTTATTTAATGATGAATGGCGTTGAGCGCTTCCTGGTTGAACTGATCAGGGTAAACACTAAATACAACGTTGCAGGAATTGCTTTTACACAGGCTGAATTGATTTCATTGATATTATTTATTACTGGTTTGGTACTTGTGGTATACTCTGTTAAAAATAAAGAGAAACACGCGGCCTATTAAATTTAAAGCCATTGGATTACGAATTGTTATGTACCAAGGTTATCGCGATTACGCGTTTAACTGGTAATTTTATAAGAAAAGAATCCATGAATTTCGATGAAAAAAAAATCGAACTGAAGGGGTTGAATGATCTGGTGTCTTATGTTGACAAGACCGCAGAGGAACATCTGGTCGTCAATTTAGCTGAATTAATTCCCGGTGCGGGTTTTGTTACAGAAGAAGAAACCGTTGATACGAAGGGTGGCACCTATAACTGGATCATCGATCCTTTAGATGGTACCACTAACTTTATCCATGGTGTGCCTACTTACTCCATTAGCATAGCGTTATATGAGGATAACAGCCCGGTGCTGGGTGTTGTTTATGAAATTAACAGAGGAGAGATGTTCTATAGCTATAAGGGTGGCAGTGCTTTCCTTAATAACAAGGTCATTAGTGTTTCCAACCGTAATCAGCTTGCTAACTCCTTGCTGGCCACTGGATTTCCTTACTATGATTTTGAAAAACAAGCGCAATACATGGATCTTATCGCAGAAATGATGCGCAAATGTCATGGATTAAGGCGTATTGGCTCTGCTGCCGTTGATTTGGCCTATGTGGCCTGCGGCAGATTTGATGCTTTCTTTGAGTATAACCTTAACGAATGGGATGTGGCTGCGGGAGCTTACCTGGTACAACAGGCAGGAGGTCATGTGCTGAACTTTAAAGGGGGAGATGAATTTGTGCTCAACCGGGAAATATTAGCCACTAATTCTTTAATCGATCAGGAAGTTCTGGAAGCCATGAGCAGGCATTTCAATAAATAAAACAAATGAATGATATCGTTTTTAATAAATAGCAAAGGCCCTGAATCAGGGCCTTTGCTATTTATTAAAAGGAAATTTATATGAATGTAACCATCATCAGCCTGCAAATGCAAAATGGCAAAAAATTAAAGCTGATGATGGTTTCATTATTTATGAAAACAAAATATGCTCCAACGTAATTTTAAAGGGCTTCAGAAACTACCTCTTTCACCTCAGGTACCATTCTTTGCAATAAATTCTGGATACCAGATTTTAAGGTAATGGTAGAAGAAGGACAGCCACTGCAAGAACCTCTCAATTCAACAGTAACCACACCATCATTGAAAGACTTATAGCTTATTGCACCACCATCTTGTTCAACTGCGGGACGGACATAGTCGTTCAGGATCTGTTGAATTTTAATTTCAATATCTGTGCCTTCAAAGCTAACAGGCTCCGACGTTTCATCCTTGATTTTATATTCTGATTCTACAGCGCCTTTTACAAATTCTTTAAGAATAGGCTCGATATCCGGCCATTCAACATCTTCGGTCTTTGTGACCGTAACAAAGTTGCTGGCGAAAAATACTCCATTAACGAAATTGAACTTAAACAACTCTTTTGCAAAAGGTGAATGCTCAGCACTTTCTTTGGTTGCAAAATCCTCACTTCCGTTGATCAATAATTTATTGACCATGAACTTCATTGTAGCCGGATTTGGCGTTTGTTCTGTATATACGTTGATAGTCATTGTCTTTCTTTTTTACAAAAATAAATAATCTATTGATGCTATTGAACTTATACTTGTCTGTTAAAGGTCATTAATTGTTAAAACACCCCTGTATAGTTGTAGGGCGTGATTTGTTTCAACTCTTCTTTCAAATCTGGACTGATTTCCAGGCCATCAATAAAAACCGACATGGTTTGGGCAGTAATTTTCTGATTGGTACGTGTCAGGTCTTTTAAAGCTTCATATGGGTTAGGGTAAGCCTCTCTTCTTAACACGGTTTGAATAGCCTCAGCTACTACGGCCCAGTTATTATCCAGGTCTGCTGCAATGGCATCGTTATTAAGAATAATTTTGTTTAGCCCTTTCAGCGTAGAAGTAATGGAGATGACAGTATGTGCCATTGGTACGCCAACATTTCTTAACACAGTGGAATCGGTAAGGTCTCTTTGCAAACGGGAGATTGGTAGTTTGGCAGCAAAAAACTCAAACAGCGCATTGGCAATCCCAGCATTTCCTTCCGCATTTTCAAAATCTATCGGGTTTACTTTATGAGGCATGGCCGAAGAGCCAACTTCACCTTCTTTGATCCTTTGTTTAAAGTAATTTTTAGAGATATAAGCCCAAATGTCGCGGTCGAGGTCAATAATAATGTTATTGATTCTTTTTAGCGCATCACACTGTGCGGCAAACTGATCATAATGTTCGATTTGGGTAGTATGTTGTGCACGGTTTAAACCCAGTGTTTCATTCACAAACTGGTTTGAAAAATCTACCCAGTTAATTTTTGGGTAAGCAATATGGTGCGCATTGAAATTTCCTGTCGCACCACCAAATTTGGCGCTGTTAGGGATATTTTTAAGGTTATTTAACTGAATTGCCAATCGCTCGGCAAATACAAGAAATTCCTTGCCTAATTTAGTAGGAGAGGCAGGCTGCCCGTGTGTATGCGCAAGTAACGGAATATCTTTCCATTCCTGCGCCAGCTCGTTGAGCTTGCTGATTAAGTCGGAAATTAAAGGATAATAAATTACATTTAAAGCCAGCTTAAACGTGTAAGGAATTGCAGTATTGTTGATGTCTTGTGAAGTTAAGCCGAAATGAATAAACTCCTTAAAGGGCTGAAAATTCAGGTCATCAAATTTTTTCTTAATAAAGTATTCAACAGCTTTCACATCATGATTGGTGATTTTCTCTGTATCTTTTATTTCCTGAGCATCTGTTTCGCCAAAAGCTTCATAAATATTGCGGAGCTTGTTATAGTTGGCTTTGTCAAATGCGGTTAATCCGGGTAGGTTTAATTCACGAAGTGCAATAAAATATTCAATTTCAACGAAGACCCTGTATTTAATAAGACCGTATTCAGAGAAATAGCTTGCTAATGCCTGAGTGGTGTTTCTATAGCGGCCATCAACAGGAGATATAGCTTGAAGTGGAGATAAGTTCATGTAAGTGGAATGTTTTTACATGGTAAAGGTAACATTAATTAAGTATTTCAGGGAATCGGAAGGCTGAAAAGGGGGTTCATAGATAGGTCACTTATCAATTAAGCGGGTATTTGGAAAGCCTTGCCAGGGCCTTGCTAGGGCTAAATGACCTGCCAAGGCCCTAGCAACGCCCTGGCAACCCCCTGCCAACGCCCTGGTAAAATCAGCGTATCCCTGCTTTTGTCCTACACGGTAGGAGTTTACTTGCACTGCAAATTTTCCTGCTAATGACCTTAAAACCTGACCGCACAAAAAAAGCCTGTACTCGTGTGAGTACAGGCTTTTATAAAAGGTAATTTTGACTAGTGTTTTACTTCTGTTTTTTCAGTTTCAACAGTAACCGTAGTATCTTTTACTGTAGAATCTTGAACTGTAGTATCCATAGCAGTAGTATCAGTGATGATCGTTGAAGAGTCAGTTAAAACTGAGTCTGCGTCTGAACCAGTTTTTTCTGAACTGCAAGCTGCTACTGATAAAGATAATGCTAAAGCTAAAAAGCCAAATTTAAATAAGTTTTTCATCCTAATTTTCCGTTTAATAAATTAATTAATTTTACAACTTAATACCGATAGTTTTAAAAGGTAACCCTAAGTTTTAATTTTTTTCGATAAAAAAATAATCATCAGCTAAACCTATGCTTTTCATAGGTTTTCAAGATTTTATTTGTTCTGCTGGTATTTCAAATGCCCACGCCGAATATCTTAAGATCAAACCAACAAACATTCCGCCTAACAGACCGCCAATGTGTGCGGCATAATCTATTCCGCCTGTAAAGCCTATGATTAAATTAAAGGCAATAAAAATTAAGCTATATGTTAGGAATACTTTGTTAAAAGCTGGATTGAATAATTTAGTGAGTAAGAATATAAGTAACATTCCATAGAGTCCAAAAACAGCACCTGATGCACCTACGCTAATTGTTGCTTGAAACCAATAGATACTGGCACAACTCGCCAAAATGCCCAAAGCTATATAGATAATCAGAAATTTAGTTCTGCCTAATATTGGCTCCAGAAGTGATCCAACAACTGCTAAAGCACCCATATTGAATATGATATGCATTAACCCGCCATGCATAAATGTATTAGTAAGCAATCGCCACCATTCACCGCTTATGGTTGCTGGGCGGAAATTGGCACCCTAGACGATCTTCAAACGGGATGTTAACAGCTAAAAATACAGCTGTCTTTTCAGATCTATAATTTTGGTTTTTTTCTATCGCTTTATTGAAACCTTCTGTATCCTCATTAAAGCCAACCCTATCGAGAAAAATGAAGTCTTCAAAATTTTCTTTATTGAAGCTGTTCTGCGATTCTATAGAAAATGTCTGATACTCCCGTTGTTTTTCTGCTGCTGAAAGCTTATTACTAATTGTTTTTTGATATTCTTTCCCTAACCATGCCAGGCAAACTGAATTCAAGGTATCGGTTTCGGCGGCAAAGATTGGCATAGCGATATAAATATGCATATTAAAATGATTGTTGTACTTACCACTCACATCAAAAGAGGTATGCATACCAATATTGGATTTATGAACAAAATGCCTGTCAATTTTGTAATACTTCGATGGTTCAAATTTTGATATTTCATTGACGTTATGGAGCTGAGTGAGTTTACCCGTGGCCTCTTTAAGGTAAATTTGTGACATCACAAACGGAATGATTAAAATGAAAAAAAGCATCATTGTATAGAAATCGATCCAGTTTCCTTTTTTGGTTGTGAGCTTCAAAGACTTAAGTGCAGGTCTGAAATAAAATAAAATTGGGATCCATGGCAGTACAACTGGACCAACGACATCTACGTAGATCTCTTTGACAGTGAATAATTGAAATTTGATGAGGAGTACCCAGTGGAGTAAGGAATATATTCCACAAAGTGCAAACGCAGTAATTAAGAAGGGGATAAAAAAAATCTTTAATTTTTTAATGATCACAGGAGAGAGAAAGAGAGTGGGCATCAGCGATGATTTAAGTGAAGAGCGTTCGGATGATTTAGAGATTGACGGTATTTTTTTTAAATTTTGTTTATGATATAGCTTGCTGGTATTATAAATATGAAATCTTAGTGGTAACTAACTTCAGCGCATAAATAAACAAGCTAAGCAAAATGAATAGGGCATAAAAAAGTCCGGCATCATAATTAATGATGCCGGACTTTTTATAAAGAATAAAGTTGACTAGTTTTTAACTTCTGTTTTTTCAGTCTCAACTGAAACAGTAGTATCTTTTACAGTTGAATCTGTAACTGTAGTATCCATTCCAATAGTATCAGTAATGATAGTTGAAGAATCAGTTAAAGTAGTGTCAGCGTCTGAACCAGTTTGTTCTGAACCACATGCTGCTACTGTCAAAGATACTGCTAAAGCTAAAAAGCCAAATTTAAATAAGTTTTTCATTCTAATTTCCGTTTAAATAATTAATTAATTTTACATCTTAATACCCGTAATTTTAAAAGGTAACCCTAAGTTTGAAGAAAAATGTAAAATACTTTTTTTAAACCGATGACCAGGGATCAAATATATCTGTTTGTATGATTTAAGGCATTAAAGTAAATTTTTTAATTATAATTGGGTTACCATTCACATATAAAAGTATTAATTGGTGAGTAATAAGTTAAGCAGTTCACTTCCAACAGATAGAGAAGTAGTTTTAGGAATTCTAAATAACTCGGATGAAGCACTGAATAAATTGTACGTAGGGTATTTCCCCATGATTTTACAATTTATTTTGAATAACAACGGGGATGAAGAAGATGCAAAAGATGTTTACCAGGAAGCGATAATTGTTTTATATAATAAAATAAAAAGTGGTGATTTTGAATTAAGCAGCAAACTTAAAACCTATATCTACTCAGTTTGCAGACGCATATGGTTGAAAAAACTTTCCAAGGAAAGCAAAAAAGCTATAAATGTGGCAGATTTTGAAGATATAGAAGCTGTAGAAACTGATATGGAAGTTCATGAAGAGAAGGACCAGCAGTTTGAAAAAATGAAGTCGTCACTTGAACTTTTGGGAGAACCTTGCAAGACTATTATTCAGGATTTTTATATTAATAGTTTATCCATGCAGGAAATATCTGAAAAATTTGGATACACCAACACGGATAATGCGAAGACGCAAAAATATAAATGCCTGCAAAGATTAAAGAAACTGTTTTTTCAAGCTTAAATAAAAATGAGAAACGAATTACAACTTGATGCTATTATTGAAGATTATTTGAATGGCAAACTTACTGAAGAAGAAAGAAAGGCCTTTGAACAGCTTCGTGCAAATGATCCGTCAGTAGATCATAAGGTAGTAACACATCAGTTTTTTCTGGATTCAATGAAAGAATATGGTGCCACTTTATCCCTTAAAGATAAAATGAACGCTATCCATGCTTCTATTGACGTTGAAAGCTTGTCTGACAAACTAAAACCTCATCCATCATTTATTGTAAATCTATGGCGTAATAATAGATCCGCAATTGCTGTGGCTGCTTCTTTTGTATTGCTGACAATGGTTTCTATTTATTCTATTCAACACAATACCAAACAAAACGGTAGTTATGAGGTGATGAGCAGGGAATTGGTGAAAATTAAAAACTCTCAAAATAACCTGATCAGGAACATCAATAACAGGAAACTGGAAAAAGCTCCTGTAAACCCTGCCAAATTTGGAGGTACTGGTTTTGCACTTACGTCTAACGGTTATTTATGTACCAACCTTCATGTCATCAATGGTGCAGATTCGGTGCATGTGCAGAATGCCAAAGGTGACTCCTTCAAGGCAAAAGTTGTTTACCAGGATCCACAATATGATCTGGCTATCCTAAAGATTGTAGATCAAAATTTTATCGAATTATCTTCTCTGCCATATAAAATTAATAAAGGGAATATCGGGATGGGAGAGAACGTATTTACGCTTGGCTTCCCTAAAGATGACGCGGTGTTGGGTGAAGGTTATGTGAGCTCTAAAACTGGTCATGCTGGTGATACTACAGCTTACCAGGTGTCTATACCTGTTAATCCGGGGAATAGTGGAGGACCACTGTTAGATAACCGTGGTAATGTGATCGGTGTAATTAACGCTAAAGAATACCAGGTAGATGGTGCTGCCTTTGCAGTGAAGTCTAAATATATCTTGGAAGCACTAAGTGCTATTCCACAGGATTCACTTGGTAAAAAAACCTTATTAAAGAAAAGCCCCTTGCTAGGTTTGAATCGTACCAAACAGCTTGATATGATTCAGGATTACGTTTTTATGATCAAAGTGTATAATTAGTCATCCGCCTATTAGTATATAGGCTTACTATGATAAATATTTAAAACCCCCGAACATTTGGTCGTTTCGGGGGTTTTCTTTTTATAAATTAGCCTTTGAAATAATATACACATAAAAAACGATATACTATGAGTTTAAGAATAGGGGACGCAGCGCCCAATTTTCAGGCAGAAACATCAATCGGAAAAATTGATTTTTATGAATTCCTTGGAGACAGCTGGGGAGTTTTATTTTCACATCCTGCAGATTATACACCAGTTTGCACTACAGAACTTGGTCGCACGGCAGCACTTAAAGGTGAATTTGAAAAAAGAAATGTAAAAGTTTTGGCTTTGAGTGTTGATTCAGCTGAATCGCACCGTGGTTGGATTAATGATATCAATGAAACCCAAAATACAAACGTTGAATTTCCAATCATTGCGGATGAAGATAAAAAGATTGCTGACATGTACGACATGATCCATCCAAATGCTTCGGAAACGCTTACCGTTCGTTCTCTATTCATCATCGGTCCTGATAAAAAGGTAAAATTGATGCTTACTTATCCGGCATCTACCGGTAGAAACTTTAATGAAGTGTTGAGAGTGATTGATTCTTTGCAACTAACAGCTAATTATAGCGTAGCTACACCCGCCGATTGGGAAGATGGTGATGATGTGATTGTAATGAATAGTATCGCTACTGAGGACATCCCTGCGCGTTTTCCAAAGGGTCACGAAGTGATAAAACCTTACCTGAGAACTACCCCTCAACCGAATAAATAATTAATTTTCCGATTTACTTGTTTTCCTTATTATTTAGTGATAATTTGAGATACCAAAACACAAATTATTATTTATTTAAGACTAAAAATTATGAATACCGGAAAAGTAAAATGGTTTAATTCTGAAAAAGGCTATGGTTTTATTGTTTATGAAAACAACAAAGACATTTTTGTGCACTTTAAAGACGTTCAAGGTGGTATTGACAGCTTGAAAGAAAATGATGCAGTAGAGTTTGACATTGCTGAAGGCCAGAAAGGCTTCCAGGCAGTGAGGGTAAAAAAGTACAACAACTAGTTAAACCAAGGCAAAATGCTCTTCTATGAAAGAAGGGCATCTTGCCTTTTTTATTGCCAATCAGGTTTAATTAATAATGTTGTATAATGCTCGCCCTGATAATAATCCGCCGTGAAGGCTTCATTTGAGTGAATATCAGAAATTCTTTCCCAGGTTTTATTTTATATTTCCGCGCTAGTTGGTCTGCCTGATCAGGATAATTCCTTACCAAAACATTTCCATGTAAGATTTTAATTTTCTTTAAGTCTGCCGCGCTGACTATACCCTCCACCTTGAAAATCCTTCCAGGGAATTCCGGCTTCAATTCTTTGGAAGTATATAACTGTGTCTGCTCTTCCAATTTTTCCAGGTTATACTTTTGTCCGATCATGTTAAAACCGCCGCTTTTAAGCAAGGCTACATCAGGCTCATAAATATAATCCAGTAACTGATCCGCTATAACCGGCACTGCCTTTTCTTCGTTTAAAAAAGAAAACTGTTTAAGACTATCGTTTAAAGTGGTACTGATAATTCTGGTTGGTGTTTGCGCATCTTTTTCCAAAATAAAGAGCAGTTCTTTACATTCGTTTTTGGTGCTCACTACGTGAACTGCTGTTACATGTTTTAGTTCTTTTAATCCGGCGGTGATGTCCAGCAGGGGTGAGGTTTTAATAATTACCCTTGAACCCTTGTTTAAAAGCAGGTCCAGGTGTTCCACCACATCAGGCGTACAATCCTTTAGCATAAATACCTTCCCTGCATTGCTCCGCCTGCCAGGATCAATATAGATGGTATCGAAAGTTTCATCAGTAGCCCCTAAGTAAGCAATACCATCACCGGACAGAAAAGTCATGTTCTTGACTTGGAGGACTGCTGCATTATGTGCTGCAATTTGCGAGAGTTCATCGTTTATTTCGCAATGCAGGACAGACTGTGCCTTTTTTGCAAAATAAAAACTGTCTACCCCAAAACCTCCTGTCAGGTCAATCACTTTACCTGTTTTAATCAGGCTTGCTTTAAAAGCGGCAGTTGTTTCAGACGAGCATTGTTCGATTGATAAGGGCTCAGGATAGTAAATTCCGTGTTGCTGAAACCATGTCGTCAATTTCTTTTCCGCTTTTTTTCTGGCTTTAATCTGCGTAGAAAGTTCTTTAGCAGAAACATCCTTAAAAGGACTTTTTGACAAAGCAATTTTATGTACATCAGCGTTTATATGTTCGATGATGTATTGCTGAACTTCAATATCTAGTATAAACCTATTCAACGGCAGGTTGGTCTTTCATTAAAATCTGGCAGGTATAGCGGCTTTTAACTTCAAGCATAATTTGCTTGTTCTGGATAACCCTGTTAATGGTTTCCTGGTTATAATACCTAATGGTAACAAGCTCCAAACCTGTGTTGTATTTAACTTTGTAAAATTCAGACAAATCTTTAATCAGTGCATTTATTTTTGATTCTTCCTGATCTACACTTACCGAGAAACTCAATGCAGCATTCAACATGGTGTTTATTTTAACCTTATGTTTATGGAAAAGGTTGAAAATATTGCTGAGGTTTTCTTCGATAATGAAGGAATAGTCTTTAGGAAAAATAGAAATCAGCACCTGGTTTACTTTAAAAATAAAAGAAGGTACAGGCAAATGAGATTCCAAAGCAGTAATTACTGTTCCTGGTTGCGCCGGATCAATAAACGACCGCACATAAAGTGGAATGCCTTTGTTTTGTAAGGGTTTAATGGTTTTGAAATGTATGACCGTTGCCCCATAATAAGTTAGCTCAATGGCATCATGATAGGAAAGTTGTGGGATTTTCTCTGTTTCGGCAAACCATTTGGGATCTGCGTTCAACACGCCGGGTACATCTTTCCAGATGGTAAGAGCCCTGGCATTTAAACAGGCGCTAAAAATGGCTGCAGAATAATCTGATCCTTCTCTGCCCAGGGTAGTAGTGAAATTTTCACTGGTGCTGCCAATAAATCCTTGAGTAACCACAATGTGTTTCTGAAGTTGTGGTAGCAGGTGTTTCTGAATTTCGGTCTCGGTTTTAGGCCAGTCAACTTTTGCTTCCTTATAACTGTTGTCGGTTTTGATGTAATTGCGTGCATCTGCCCAAACTGCGTTACACCCTATTGATTTAAGATAGGCAGTGATTAATTTGGTAGAGGCCAGTTCGCCTATGGAAACAATCTGGTCGTAAATATAATCTGGCGCATCACTGGCTTCCTCTTCAAGCAACCATTCGATTTCTACAAAAACATTGGCTATGTCATTATATACTGCAAGATTATGATCTGGGAACAGTTCATTTAACACTTGGAAATGATAGGCTTTTACCTCTTCCAATTGAAGGACTGCCTGTTGATTATCACCGGCAATGTACGACTGGCTAAGCGCAACCAGCTGATCTGTTATTTTTTCCATTGCGGAAATCACAACCAATAAGTTCGCTGAAGCTGCATTTTTGACCAGCATCGCCATGTTTTGGATGGCCTTTGCATCGGCAACTGATGCGCCACCAAATTTGTATACTTCCATATTATTTTATTACAGGTAGTGCCGGATTGGCAATTAACAGCTCCTTTATAGCTGCATATGGGATTAGTAATTCTGTAGTTCCTTCAGAATAAGGTTTAATTTCGTAAGTGTTATACAGGAATTTTAATCCTTGGTCTGTCATTGTAAAGTTATCGTTTAAAGTGAAAACACCTTTATCAAAGAAATAATCATTATCAAGGCTTTGTTTTGAATCCAGTTTTTCGTCAGTTCTAAAGATTTTTTCAGCAACTTCCCTAAGTTTCGGCTGATTTGCCGGCGGTATTAAATCAGCTAATTTAATTTCCTGCAGCGTAGTAGAGTTGTAATTTTTATAAACAATGGCCGAGTTTGGATGTGCTCCGCCAGCATAGTCTATGTAAAAGTATTTTAAACCCAAATAATCTTTTCTTTGAGGCAATACGGTAATGTTAACTTCTTTAAACCAGGCTGGTGTGTGTCCCAAACCTTCTTTTTTGAAATCATCATATTGCCTGATGAAACTGCCAGCCAGATCCTCAAAGCTTTTATACGGAGGTTCGTCCGGGCTGTTACTTTTTAAAGCATTTCCTTTCACGAGTCCGTCCACTTGCTGGTTGTTGAAAACCGGGTAAACAATGGTCACCATCGTTGTATCCTTAGCGCCTTTAGTGGCTGGAACCAAGTTCTTGCTATATAATTTTAATGAGTCGTAACGAAAAGCAAGCGTATCGGCCTCTAAATTCAATGAATCTTTTTGATAGTTGAGTGTATCTTCGGTGCCTTGTTTATTTTGTTCATTTTGACAAGCAAACAAGCTTGATATCAATATGATCGCAATGATTCGTTTCATCAGTTTACTTGTTTATCTGTTCCTTTGAAAAGGAAGCATTCAGCCATCCAGATTCCAAATAGGCATTATATTTATTGTAAAAATTAATCGCAGGTTCATTCCAGTCAAGTACCTGCCAGCTCATTCCATTAAATCCTTTATCCTTCGCCTCTTGGATCACTGTTTCAAAAAGCAATTTGCCTACGCCCTGACCCCTGAATGCTTCGGTCACAATAAAATCCTCAAGATATAAACGACAACCTTTCCAAGTGGAGTACCTGATATAATAAAGGGCAAAACCGATGACCTTGCCTGATACCTCGGCTACAAATGCTTTCCATACGGGCTTTTCACCAAAACCAGCTTCTATAAATTCTTCAAGGGTAACGGTAACTTCCTGCGGCGCTTTTTCATATAAAGCCAGTTCATGAATTAACTCTATAAGGGCCGGACAATCTTGTGCTGTTGCGATGCGTATATTTATATTCATTCTGCTTTGTGGTGTTTTATGATTCTTTTACCAAATATACTGCTCCCAATTCTGACCATGGTACTGCCTTCTTCTACTGCTATTTTATAATCTGCAGACATCCCCATGGAGAGTTCTTTAAAAGAGTCTTCCTTTCGGAAAAAACTAAGTTTAATTCCCTCAAACAAAACTCTGAGTTCCTGAAATTCATCACGTATTTGTTTCTCCGAAGTGGTGTTACTTGCAATTCCCATCAGACCGATAATTCTTACGTTTTTAAGGTTCTGAAAGCTGTCTGAACGCAGTAACTCTACGACCTCATCAAAACTAAGGCCGAATTTCGTTTCTTCGTCAGCAATATAAACCTGCAATAGGCAGTCTATTACCCGGTTATTCTTTGCAGCTTGTTTATTGATCTCTGTTAAAAGTTTTTCACTGTCTACAGATTCAATGACAGTTATGAATGGTGCAATGTATTTCACTTTATTACTTTGTAAATGGCCTATTAAATGCCATTCAATGTCTTGAGGTAACACTGCTTGTTTTTCTACCAACTCCTGCACTATGTTTTCGCCAAATACCCTTTGACCGGCATTATAGGCCTCCATAATTTCATTTGCATCATGAAATTTAGAAACAGCAACCAATTGAGCGGGGCTGTCTTCCAATTCCTTTTTATATTTCAATAAGTTATCTGCTATGCTCATTTATCAGTATTTTTGGTAAAATTAACAACCTTGCCTCAATTTGTGCAAGAAATAGTCATGTTTAAAAAATTAATGAAGAAGATTTTATTTTTAGGTGTCGTATTTGCGATTTTATCCGGATGTAAATCCCCGATTCCAGAGCATATCATTCAGCCGGATCAAATGGGTAAGCTCTTGTACGACATGCACATGGTAGATGCCTATATCAGTACGATGCCTAACCAAGATTCGGCAAAAAAGGTAGCTGCCTCTTATTATAAAGGAATCTATAAAAAGTTTAAAGTAGATTCTGCACTGTATCAGCAAAGCATGGACTTCTACTATGCTAACCCCGAAATCATGGCTGACCTTTATAAAAATATACAAGCGAAGGTCAATCAGACGAAAACGAAGGTGGAAAAAGTTCAGGAAGCGCAATTGAAATTAGAAACCCAGCAAAGATTAAAAAGGGATTCTTTGCGAAGTGATTCGATTAAACGTGTGGACTCGTTGAAAAAGCTGAAACTGAAGAAAGCTGGTGTGAAGGACAGTGCGGCGATAAAAAAAACAGATAGTGTGAAGGCAAGAAAGCTTTTGCAAAGAAAAAAGGTGCAGAAGAAAGCACAGGAAGTTAAAAATGTTAATACACAACCAACGCTGAGATAATGTTATATCCGGAGAATTGTTTGGAGCGACTGGGTTTCAATGAAGTAAAAGCGCTGATCTATAAGAACTGCCTGAGTCCGATGGGCCAGCAGATGGTCAGCAAAATGCAGGTCATGACTAAATATGACCAGATCAATAAATTTTTAAGACAAACCAGCGAATTCAAAAGCATCCTGGAAAACCAGGAGCCTTTGCAGATTACTGCTTTTTTTGATATAAAGTTCCTGGCAGATAAAATGAGGGTTGAAGGGAGCTACCTCGTGGAGGAAGAATTGTACCAAATGTACACATCCCTGCAGACGGTGTTTTCTGTCATCCGCTTTTTTGATGAAAGAAAGGATGTTTACCCTAATTTGGAGGCTCTTTTTGAGCATTTGCCTGTAGAGAAGAACATTCTTAAAAAAATAGAACAGGTACTTGATCCTAAAGGAAAGATTAAGCCCAATGCGTCACCTGCCTTGCAGCAGATTATAGCTGACATCGCCAAAGCCGAGCAGGAAGTGCGCAAAAGAATGGATAGTATTTACAAACAGGCTGTTGGTAATAACTGGGTGGCTGATGGTAGCTTAACTATTCGTGATGGCAGGATCTGTATCCCCATTCTGGCTGAAAATAAACGTAAGCTCAAAGGCTTCATTCATGATGAATCTGCAAGCGGACAAACGGTTTATATGGAGCCGGAAGAAGTGTTTACCTTGAATAATAAACTGAGGGACCTGGAATTTGATAAGCGCAGGGAGATCGTCAGGATCTTAATTGCCTTAACATCAGACCTGAGGCCATATACGCCATTAATTCTATCTTACCATGGTTTCCTGACCAAGTTGGATTTTGTAAGGGCAAAAGCACTTTTCGCTATTGAAGTGGAGGCCGATATGCCTGTTCTGGTTAAAGAAGCGAAAACTAAACTGATCAATGCCCGCCATCCCTTATTGTTGTTATCATTTAAAGAAGATAAGAAAACAGTGGTGCCTTTAAATATGCATATCAATGAGAACTTAAGAGTCTTACTGGTATCAGGGCCAAACGCGGGGGGGAAGTCTGTTTGCATGAAAACCGTAGGCTTATTACAGCTGATGGTACAGTCAGGACTGCTGATTCCAGCACATGAATCCAGTGAGGTGGGGGTCTTCGATCAGATTTTTGCAGATATCGGTGACGATCAATCTATTGAAAGTGACCTGAGTACTTACAGTGCTCACCTTACTAAAATGCGTTATTTTGTGGCACATGCCAGTCCGAAATCATTGGTGTTAATTGATGAGTTTGGTACCGGAACTGACCCGCAATTCGGGGGACCGATGGCCGAAGCCGTATTGGAAGTGTTGAATAACAAAAAGGTGAGAGGAGTTATTACAACCCACTACTCTAACCTGAAGCTTTTTGCCGGTAATACCCCGGGATTGGAAAATGCCTCAATGTTATTTGATAACCACAAAATGAAGCCTTTATATGTGTTGGAAATTGGAAAACCTGGGAGTTCTTATGCTTTTGAAATTGCGCAGAATATCGGTTTGCAGCCTGAAGTATTAAAACTCGCTAAAGAGAAAACTGGTACTAACCAAAACCGGATCGATAGCTTATTGGTGGATTTGGAAAGGGAGAAAAAGCAGATTTATGATACTAAAATTCACCTCTCTACGCAGCAGAATAAAGTAAAAAACCTTGTTGCTGAGAATGAGAAATTGAAGCTGTACCTTGAAGAAAACAAGAAGGTGCTGATCAGGGAAGCGAAACTGGAAGCACAAGCCATCATCAAAAATGCAAATAAGCTGGTAGAGCAGACGATTGCGGAGATTAAGGAGAACCAGGCTGATAAGGTGGCTACCAAGCAGTTAAGGCAAAACCTTCAAAAGGTGATGGTGCAAAACCAAGTAAAAGAAGAAAAGAAACCTGAAACACCGGTGCAGCTGCATACGCCTATCGAGGTTGGTGATTGGGTGAAATTAAATAATAGTGAGACCACAGGCCAGGTATTGGAAATTAACCGCGATAATTTAGTGGTGGCGCTTGGGGACCTGAGGTCGGTGTTGAAGAAAAATAGGGTTCAAAAGATCAGCAATACCCAAGCGAAGAAAGCGATACAGTCCAACTCTTATTCAGGCAGTATTTCTGAGGCCATCAGTTCATTTAATGCGGAGCTGGATTTAAGGGGTAAACGTGGTGAGGATGCTTTGCAGGAAGTGGAAAAATACCTTGACAGGTCGGTAATGATGGGCTTTCCCTTTGTTAAACTGATTCATGGTAAAGGTGATGGGATTTTGAGAAAGCTGATCAGGGAATATTTGAAAAAATATAGCCAGGTTACACGGGTGGAAGATGAACATCCTGACAGGGGTGGTGATGGCATCACTTATGTGTATTTTAAATAAAGCTTTCAACAATTTTTCCTAATTTAACGTCCAAACCAAATATATGATCAATAAAGTTGTATCCGGGGCCGATGAGGCTATTCGCGATGTTGCTGATGGCCACACGCTCATGCTTGGTGGTTTCGGCTTGTGCGGAATTCCAGAAAATTGTATTGCTGCGCTCGTTAATAAAAAAGTGAAGAATCTGACCTGCATTTCTAATAATGCAGGGGTAGATAATTTTGGGATTGGTTTATTGCTGCAGCAACGTCAGGTTAAAAAAATGATTGCTTCTTATGTTGGGGAAAATGCGGAGTTTGAAAGACAGCTTTTAAGTGGTGAACTTGATGTTGAACTTATTCCGCAGGGAACTTTAGCCACGCGTTGTATGGCAGCGGGCTATGGGATGCCGGCCATTTTCACGCCCGCAGGGGTGGGCACCGAGGTTGCCGAAGGCAAAGAAATCAGGAATTTTAAGGGCAAAGATTATCTGATGGAATATGCGTTTGAAGCGGATTTTGCCATCGTTAAAGCTTGGAAAGGAGATACCGCCGGAAACCTGATCTATCGTTACACCAGCAGAAACTTTAACCCGGTGATGGCGATGGCTGGAAAAATTACCATTGCCGAAGTAGAAATTCTGGTGGAAGCGGGTGAGCTTGACCCGAATCAGATCCACACGCCCGGGGTCTATGTTCACCGTATTTTTCAGGGTGCTCATTATGAAAAGAGAATTGAACAACGTACTGTAAGAACCAAACAATAAAATGCTTCGTCATGCTGGATAAAAATGGAATTGCGAGACGCATCGCTAAAGAAATTAAGGATGGTTATTATGTGAACCTGGGAATAGGAATACCTACCCTGGTCGCTAATTTTATCCCGCCGGGGATTAATGTGGTGCTGCAGTCTGAAAATGGTTTGTTAGGCATGGGACCTTTTCCTTTTGAAGGTGAAGAAGATGCAGACCTGATCAATGCCGGAAAGCAAACCATCACTACATTGCCGGGTTCCTCTTTTTTTGATTCTGCGATGAGTTTTGGAATGATCAGGAGCCAGAAAATAGACCTGACTATTCTAGGTGCGATGGAGGTGTCTGAAAATGGTGATATTGCCAATTGGAAGATACCGGGTAAAATGGTGAAGGGCATGGGTGGCGCGATGGACCTGGTGGCCTCAGCTAAAAATATTGTTGTGGCTATGCAACATATCAATAAGGCTGGTGAGAGCAAGCTCTTACCAAAATGTACATTACCTTTAACCGGTGTAAAATGTATCAGGAAAATTGTTACAGAACTTGCTGTGCTGGATGTTTTGCCTGAAGGAGGTTTTCATCTGCTGGAGCGGGCGCCTGGAGTGAGTGTCGACTTCATCAGGAATGCAACTTTAGGCAGATTAATTGCCGATGAAAATACGCCTGAAATGGAATTGAACTAATCCTCCTTGTTACAGTATTGTTTTTTTAAATCTGCAGCAATCTGTTCAGTTATCGCAATGATCTGTTCCGGTGAATCATCATTATTTGATACCACCTGATTGCAATTTTCTTTATAAGGTAAAAGGAATTCATTGTAAGAAGGCACTACATGGTTTTGCCATTTATAAAGCACATCATCTTCAGGATAACCGCGTTCCATTCCATCTCTCCTTACACGGCGGTTAAGGGCAACCGCTTCTTCCGCCTCAATAAAAATTTTATGATCTAATAAGCCGTAAATCTCTTCAAAATGGAGGATGAACAAACCTTCTACAATAATGATGGGGGCAGGATTGATTTGTAAGGTTTTAACGACGGCCAAGGGGTTGTTAAAATTATATTCTTTTTTATAAACCACTTCGCCTTTGATCAGCTTTGTGATATCCTCACAGAACTGCTCTTTATCGATGGTCGTTGGCAGGTCGAAATTATAAAGCTTATTTTCTTCCTGAGTCATTTCTCCCGCAGGAATATAGTAGTCATCTTGTGACACCAGCGTAACTTCATCATTTTTGAAGTGATGTAAAAAGCAATTCAAAAAGAATGTTTTACCAGAACCACTGCCACCTGCAATTCCAATAATAAATGGCTTATTGTTCATTGGTCTCTTGTCCGCTATACGTTAAATTACAGAAAAATCTTTTGTCTAAAGCACCCAGGGCATCAGCAACTGCTTGTGTCATCACTACGATAGCATCTTTAGTGGTCTGGTTTTCTGTAAACTTACCAACTACCTTAGCGAAGGTAGAACGGTTACTCATGGGGTTGGTGATTTTCATCACGGTTCCAATCGGTGCTGAACGATGCAAAACAAGCATTTTATTAGGATCGAGGTCCGGATCCATAATGGCAATGGCAGTACCTTTTTCATCGATCTGGTTTAAACCATATTTGCTGGGTGCATATCTTAAAGAAGGATCTTTAAGGGTAATGGTGTCCGACTCATTGTCAAAGGGGTTAATTTTTTTCTGACCATACTGACCTTTAATCAGCAATCGTTGTCCTACTCTTAAGGAACTGCTGCTGAGGTTGTTTTTAGCTTTCAATTGGTCGATTGTCATCTTATATCTTGTAGCGATGGAATAGATCGTTTCATTGGAGGCCACGGTATGAACAACCAGATCCTCATAAGCTGTATCTTGAGCAGGAGCAGGAGTTGGTGTAGATTTAGGTGTTTGTATTGGTGTTTGTTGAACCGGTTTATTAGTAATTGGTTTGTTAGTGATTGGTTGATTAGGATTTGGTACCGGAGTTGCAGGCCTAACCGGAGCACTGGATACCGTTGCGGGCACAGTGTCTTTTCTTACAATTGCAGGAACATTGACTGTGGTAGCCTCTACAGGCGAAGCAATGACCGGCATCTTCAAAACCTGGCCAATACTTAAATTAATGGAGTTTAATTTATTGATTCTTTTAATTTCATCAATGGTGGTGCCGTATTTTTTCGCAAGTATATTTAAGTTTTCTTTCTTCTGAACGATATGTTCTGTATAGCTTTCTTCTTGCGGTACCCCAGGTTGCTGGGTATTTATACCTGAGCCAGAAGGGATTTCTGTGAAAGATCGTTGGGTAGGCACTTTTATGATGACGCCAATATGCAGGAACTTGTTATCGTTATATACCATGACATCCTTCGGAAGTACATTGTATTTCCGGCTGATGGAATAATAGGTGTCTTGCTGGACTACCTTATGTAAAATTAACTTTTTTCCGTTAAGGTTTTCTACACCAATAGAGTCTAGCCTTACAGCAGCATCAGCAGATAAGTTAGTAAAAATAGCTAACAGTAATATAATGAAATATTTTTGCATTAATGATTTGTCAAAATAGTTTGGCAATATTACGAATAAAATTTAAGAGCTTAAATTCTGAATACAAAACGGGAATTTACAACAGGTATTGTACGCAATATCGTTTTTTTTAAAACCTTAACCAGGGACAGCTGTTTTTAATGTAAATACATTTAAAAAATCAAAAATATGGATGCGAAAGAAATTAGTTTGAATGAGAAAGAAGTGAAACCTATTGTGGATATGCTTAATGATTACCTTGCAAACTATCATATTCATTATCAGAAATTAAGGGGCTGTCACTGGAATATCAAAGGTCAAAACTTTTTTACCCTTCATGCTAAATTTGAAGAACTTTATACCAATGCACAAGTTACAATAGATGAAATTGCAGAACGTGTGCTTACCTTAGGGAAAGCACCTCATAGCAGGTTTGTAGATTATATAAAAGAATCTACTATTGAAGAAATTGATACCATTGGTATGAAAGATATGGAAATGGTGAACGCTATACTGAATGATATGTCGCAATTGATTGCATTGGAAAGGGAGTTGCTTCTTGCAACAGATGAAGCAGATGATGATGGTTCCAATGACATGGTTAACCGTTTCATGCAGTTCAAAGAAAAAAACATCTGGATGTTACGTTCGTTTGCGGATAAAAAATAGAATCCTATCCCACTGAGACCAAAAAACCATGCCTAGCGCATGGTTTTTTGTTTTATGACATTCGGCGTGCAGCATAAATTGTGAATTCTTTAATACCTTTGATTTTAATGGGATATAACAGTTTAGCAGCTTGTGTTGCTGATTTAGAAAAACATGGACATTTACTCCGCATTAAGGAAGAGGTAGATCCTTATTTAGAGATGGCCGCTATTCATTTGCGGGTATATGAAGAACAGGGACCTGCTATTTTCTTTGAAAAGGTAAAGGGAAGTAAGTTTCCGGCAGTCTCTAATTTATTCGGAACCCTGGAAAGGTCAAAGTTTATGTTCCGGGATAGTTTGGAAGGCGTGCAACAGTTAGTAAGCTTACGGTCAGACCCAATGAAGGCATTGAAAAATCCCCTCAAGTATGCTGGTTCTGGTCTAACGGCACTGTCAGCATTGCCATTAAAACAAAGTCTCTTCAAATCCACTTTCCAGAAAACCACCATTAGTGCCTTACCGCAAATCGTTAACTGGCCTATGGACGGTGGGCCTTTTATTACGATGCCGCAGGTATATACGGAAGATATTGATAAACCTGGCGTGATGAATAGTAATCTTGGCATGTACAGGATACAACTGGCAGGGAATGATTATGTGATGGATAAAGAGGTGGGTTTACATTACCAGATTCACCGGGGGATAGGTGTTCACCAATCCAAGGCCAATGCCAAAGGTCAACCTTTAAAGGTAAGTATTTTTGTTGGCGGTCCTCCTTCACATCCTTTGGCTGCCGTAATGCCCTTGCCTGAAGGATTGTCGGAATTGACTTTTGCCGGGGCTTTAGGAAACAGGCGCTTCCGTTATTTTTACGATGAAGAAGGTTTTTGTATATCTGCAGATGCCGACTTTGTCATCACTGGAACGGTTTATCCACATGATAATAAACCTGAAGGTCCTTTTGGGGATCATCTTGGTTATTATAGTTTAACCCATCCGTTTCCTTTAATGAAGGTCCATAATGTCTACCACAGGCAGGATGCCATCTGGTCGTTTACGGTTGTTGGGCGGCCTCCACAGGAAGATACCAGTTTCGGCGCCCTGATCCATGAAATTACCGGCGCTGCTATTCCTCAGGAAATCCACGGACTTAAAGAAGTTAATGCAGTAGATGCTGCTGGCGTACATCCCTTGTTATTTGCCATTGGCAGTGAAAGGTATACGCCGTTTTTGAAGGAACGGAGACCCCAGGAAATTCTCACCATCGCCAATCATATCTTAGGTAAGAACCAACTTAGCCTGGCAAAATACTTGTTTATAGCTGCCCGGGAGGATGATGAAAATTTAACCACGCATTCAATCGAGGGGTTTTTGCAACATGTGCTGGAACGCATTGATTTTACCCGTGACCTGCATTTTCATACGCAGACGACGATTGATACACTCGACTATAGCGGCGAAGGATTGAACAGTGGTTCTAAATTGGTATTGGCAGCAGCGGGTTCCCCTAAAAGGAAACTAATCCAAACATTACCTGATATGAAGCCCGGTGTAGCCTGTCATTTGGCCTTTCCTGGTGTGGTGACCGTTCAGGGTACAACCTACACGAGCGCTGAATCTGCGCAAGGCGAAATAGAAGCGTTAAAAGCCACTCTTCAATCCGTTAATCTTGAAGGTATTGCCCTTTTTGTACTCTGCGATGATGCTGCGTTTACTGCCGAAAATGTGAATAACCTGGTTTGGGTGACTTTTACAAGGAGTAATCCGGCGACTGATATCGAAGGTGTAGGAAGCTTTACTAAAGATAAACATTGGGGATGCACGGGGCCATTGATCATCGATGCCAGGAAAAAGCCACATCATGCACCTGAGTTAATCAAGGATCCCGAAGTAGAAAAAAGAATCGACAGATTTAAACTATAAATACGAAGTAATTGAAAACAAAAACCCCGGCTCTTTCTTAAAAGACCGGGGTTTTATATTAAAAGGAGATATGTTTAGAATCTTACACCAAAGGTTAAGAAAACATTGTTCTTATTTAATTTAACATCAGCAACTGGCTCAGAAAAATCATTTAAAACATAAGGACTGAAAGTATTATTAGTTTCAGAACGTTGGTAAGCCACATCAATATAATACTGGTTCACTCTGTAACCTAAACCACCACTGTAAAACTTTGTCTCAAACTTCTTGGTTTCATCATCTTTATAAGGGGTGCCATTTATACCAAAACCAGCTCTAAGGGTTAATTGATCGAACCTTAATTCCCCACCTACACGGTAATTGAAAGCATCAGTGTAAAAATCCTGTACATCCAGGTTGTTGTTGGATATGGTTGTAGGCTCGTAATTGTTCTCCGCATTAGTGAATCTAATCGATGAATAATCGATATAATCGACATCAGCGGTAATTAAGCCATTTTCACCAAGAATGACACTGGCACCCACTGAACCTTTATAAGGCGTTCTAAGGTTATATTGAAATACACTGTTTGAAGGATCATTGCTGAATAAAGTATTCGCATTAAACCTGGTATCCAACACTTCAGAATATACATCTTCTATATGCATCCACGTCGGTGTTTGAAAAGTGGCTCCGATTCTAAAGGAATTGATCGGTTTATAGATAATACCAATTTTTCCGTTTATTCCTGAACCATCCGTTGTTTGACTTTGTCTGTAAGAAAGATCATAGCTATCTCCGGCTACCGGATCACCTGGTTCAGGGTTGGCCTGTGGAAGCAGCGTTGATACCCCACCTTCAAGAAACTCAGAATCATATCCGTAGCGCACACTGATGATACCAACGGAAGCACCGATATAAAATTGGTTTGAAATATTCATGGCACCTGAGAAATTGAATTCAGAGGTAGAACCAAACCTTACCTGGTTATAAAACTGATCATTGTTTAAGGCTGTCGCAGGTTGGTAAACTCCGTTCTCACCTGTACCTACTTCATCAAGCAGAAAATTATCATAGGCCATTCTGCCTAGTGTACCCTCGGCGAGCTGCAAAGGCAAAGCCCCATAGGCGGTGGCATCTTCGGCGAAGAAGTCAGCGATAGAATTTTGTGAATTTCTACCCCCGAAAGAATAGTCTGCACCAAAATCATTGTTCCTGTTGTATCCTATTCCCCAAACAAAACTCAACAGACCTTTATTTACATCCGATCCTTTACGTTTCACCACAGGATTGTACCAAACTATACCTGCCTGGTTTAAATTCACTTTATCATGAGCGCTGGTGGTGCGCTGGCCCAAATAGTTGGAAATTGCTTCCGTATTGTTATATTCTGGCGTGAAACTAAACTCTGATCTGGTAAACATTCCCAGGCCGGCTGGGTTACCGCTAATCGAACTAATATCTCCACCTAAACTCATTTGTGCATTTCCCAATCCCTTGAAACGGGAGGAACTACCATAATTAGTTTGCGAGAATCTTAGGGCATCTCCAGCGTATTGCGCGTATATCGTTCCTGTACTAGCTACCATAGCTAATGCAAGCAAAGTCGTGAATTTTTTCATTCTGATTTTAGCCTAGTTAATTAGTTCCTTCCTCCACTTCTTTGGCTTCTGCCGCCACCGCCGCCGCCACTTTGTGTAGCTCCGCCACTACTTCTGGATGGGGGAGGATTATAGCTAGGTCTGTCATTTGTATTTGATCTGGTCTCTGGTCTGTAAGTGTCTCTTGTATTTGAACGGCTCGTCCTTCCGTTGGCAGAAGGATTTGCAGTAGTGTTGCCACGGCTCGGGTTGTACCTTTGTGCCCTGCTTCTATCGGTGGTGATGATACCATCGTTTTGTCTTGAATAACCAGTGCCATTTACTCTTCCACGGTCTGGTCTAGGTCCGTAATTTGTAGTTCCCTGCAAGCGATTTGCATAACCGCCGCCATAATAGCCACCATATAGTCCGCCCAGATAGCCGCCGCCATAATAAGAGTAAGGGCTCCAGGCATAATAAGGAGAATAAATTCCCCAGCCATAGTAAGGGCTATGCAGGTAATTATTATAGAAGGAATTTCCCCAGCCCCAGCCAAAGCTCATGGATAAGCCTGCACCGTACCATGGAGAAAATCCGTTATAGCCATAGTAATCATAATAAAATGGATCATAGTAGCCACGGAAAGGACTGCCATAATAGAATCTGTTGATACGGGAAGAGTAATCCATATCATAATAAGGATCACTTACTCCATAATCATCATCATAAGAGGAAGTATCTTTATATTGGGCAGATTGTTTCGGTGCAGGTGGCGTATATACTTGAGCCTGAGCTACGGAATTATACACGTCATCTGTACTATTATTTTCCTGTGCTAACCTCGGGGCAGAACAGGAAGCTAAAGCAACCGTACCTGCTGCCAGCAGACTAGTAAATAATCGAATCGGTTTCATGGTAAGTTATTTGTTTGTGTGTGTTACGATTTTTATAGGTATAAATTTATAGATTTGTGGCCTATAATACAACTAATTTAACACAAAAAACGTTCCACATAGTTATGAGCAAAGGTATTACAAGTAAAAACGACGATTATTCCCAGTGGTATAACGACATTGTTATAAAGGCCGACCTTGCAGATCACTCAGATGTAAGAGGATGTATGGTGATTAAGCCATATGGTTACTCCATTTGGGAGAAAATGCAAGCTATTTTAGATCAGAAATTCAAAGATACCGGACACAGTAATGCCTATTTCCCCCTCTTCATTCCAAAGTCATATTTCTCAAAGGAAGCTTCCCATGTTGAAGGTTTTGCAACGGAGTGCGCGGTAGTAACACATTACCGTCTTAAAAATGATGGTACAGGAAATATTATTGTTGATGAAACTGCCAAATTGGAAGAAGAACTGATCATCAGACCAACTTCCGAAACAATTATCTGGAATACCTATAGAGGCTGGATTCAGTCGTACAGAGATCTGCCCTTGCTAATTAACCAATGGGCAAATGTGGTGCGCTGGGAAATGCGCACACGCTTATTTTTAAGGACGACAGAATTTTTATGGCAAGAAGGGCATACGGCACATTCAACGGCTCAGGAGGCTATTGAAGAAACTGAACGTATGCTGGATGTATATGCTGACTTTGCAGAGAATTACATGGCTATGCCGGTAATTAAAGGTTTAAAGACAGCCAATGAACGTTTTGCGGGTGCTTTAGATACTTATTGCATTGAAGCCTTAATGCAGGACGGAAAAGCCCTGCAGGCTGGCACTTCGCATTTTCTCGGACAAAACTTTGCGAAAGCATTTGATGTTAAATTTACCAGCAAAGAGGGTAAAGTTGAACATGTCTGGGCTACTTCATGGGGTGTTTCTACCCGTTTAATTGGTGCCTTGATCATGGCCCACAGTGATGACGCCGGACTGGTTCTACCTCCGAAGCTTGCACCCATCCAGGTGGTGATTGTTCCAATCTACAAAAGTGAGGATGACCTTAAAAACATCACTGCTTTTGTGGATGAGTTAATGCCAAAGCTTAAACGCATGGGCATTTCGGTTAAATATGACGACCGTGATACCCAACGTCCGGGATTCAAATTTGCCGAATATGAATTAAAAGGTGTACCCATCCGTATGGCTATCGGTGGCAGGGACATGGAAAACAAAACGGTAGAGATTGCCAGAAGAGATACCCGTGAAAAATTTACGGTTATTCAGGACGGCCTGGAAATCTACATCCCTCAGCTTTTGGAAGATATTCAGAACAACATTTATAACAAGGCTTTAAACTTCAGAGCAGATCGTATTACTGAGGCAAATTCATACGATGAATTGAAAACGCTTTTAGATGGTAAAGGTGGATTTATTTCTGCACATTGGGATGGCACATCAGAAACTGAATTAAAAATAAAAGAAGAAACTAAGGCTACAATCAGATGTATTCCGTTAGATAATAAACAAGAAGAAGGTATTTGCATATATTCGGGAAAGCCTTCAACACAACGTGTATTGTTTGCCCGCGCTTATTAATTAATATAAAGCAGCTTGCTGTTTATTAAACATTTTTACTATGAAATTTGCAACAAAAGCTATTCATGCCGGTCAGTCACCAGATCCAAGTACAGGAGCAGTAATGACCCCCATTTATCAAACTTCTACCTACTGGCAAAAATCGCCGGGGGATAACCAAGGATTTGAATATTCGCGTGGTACTAATCCCACCAGGAAAGCGCTTGAAAGCTGTCTTGCTGCCTTAGAGAATGCTAAATACGGACTTGCCTTCTCCAGTGGAATGGGCGCTACAGATGCTGTTTTAAGGTTGTTAAGGCCTGGTGATGAAGTGATTACTGGTAATGACTTGTATGGCGGTTCATACCGTATTTTTACCAAGGTTTATGAGAATTATGGTATTAAGTTCCATTTCCTGGACTTATCAAATCCTGAGAACATTTTACCATATGTAAACGATAAAACAAAGTTAGTCTGGATCGAAACCCCTACCAACCCAACAATGCAGATTGTTGATATTGAAGGGGTCGCGAAAATAACAAAACAACACAATATTTTACTTGCAGTAGATAATACTTTTGCTTCACCATACCTACAAAATCCAATGGATTTAGGGGCGGATATCGTGATGCACTCGGTAACAAAATATATCGGCGGCCACTCTGATGTAGTGATGGGTGCTTTAATGGTAAATGACGACCAGTTATATAAAGATCTTTGGTTTGTATACAATGCCTGTGGTGCTACTCCAGGGCCACAAGATGCATTTTTAGTGTTAAGGGGAATTAAAACCCTGCACCTGAGAATGAAAGCACATTGTGAAAACGGTGAAAAGGTTGCTCATTTCCTGAAAAACCATCCTAAGATTGATAAAATCTACTGGCCAGGATTTGAAGATCACCCTAACCATGATATTGCCAAAAAACAAATGCGTGGTTTTGGTGGAATGGTTTCCATTACGTTGAAGGATGCTGACTTGGCTGAAACATACCGTATAGCTTCTTCCTTCAAAGTATTCACTTTGGCAGAGTCGCTGGGCGGGGTAGAATCATTGATCAACCACCCAACTTCCATGACTCATGGATCGATTCCTAAGGAAGAGCGTGAAAAAGTAGGCGTAACGGAAAACCTGCTTCGCCTGAGTGTAGGCGTTGAGGATATTGATGACTTATTAGCAGATTTGGAACAGGCACTTAAATAACCTTTCTTTTGGATTTTTTAGAACTTAAAGATTTTCTGGATTTTAAAGTTACCCAATACAACCGGCCCTCGTTTATCGAAAACGATCCGGTTTGTATTCCTCATCGGTTTTTGATTAAACAGGATATTGAAATTGCCGCATTTTTTGCGGCAATTTTAGCTTGGGGGCAACGAAAAACCATCATCAACAAGTGCACAGACTTGCTGCAAAGAATGGATAATGCGCCATACCAGTTTATGTTAAACCATAGCGATCAGGACCTCAAAGGTTTGCTTGGTTTCAAACACCGGACCTTTAACGATACAGACCTTTTATACTTCGTTGAATTCTTTAAAAACCACTACCAAAACGCTGCGAGTCTGGAAACCGCTTTTATTCCTCCGGGATTTTCACAAACTGGCGAATTCAGGGAAGAGTTTCTAACAGAACAACCATCATTATCGCAGGAAAAGCAATATGCTTCTTCGGCATGTTTTATCCAGGATTTATCCAGGCCACCGCTTGAAATTGAGCAATCACTTAATTATTTCAGGTCATATTTCTTCAGTTTACCGGATTTCCCATCCAGGACGATCAAACATGTGTCGTCTCCCTTGCAGAAGTCCACTTGTAAGCGCTTAAATATGTTTTTGAGGTGGATGGTTAGGAAAGATGATTGCGGCGTTGATTTCGGCCTCTGGCGTACCATTAAACCATCAGCTTTGATTTGCCCCTGTGATGTGCATGTAGACAGGGTAGCCCGCAAGCTTGAGCTGATTTCCAGGAAACAAACGGATTGGCAAACTGCACTTGAACTGACCACCGCGTTAAGGAAGTTTGATACTGAAGATCCTGTCAAATATGACTTTGCTTTATTTGGGCTGGGCGTAGAAGAGAAATTTTGATAAATTTATCTATTTATATTCCATGGTGAGTTTTAAAGCTGAAATAGAGAAGTTTGAGCAGATGGGAGAGAAGACTGGCTGGACTTATATTTTCGTCCCCCAGGTTATTGCCAATCAGATCAAACCAGACTGCCGAAAAAGCTTCAGGATAAAGGGTAATTTAGACCAGGTTCACGTGGAAGGGCTGTCGTTGGTGCCTATGGGTGGGGGCGACTTTATACTTGCCTTAAAATCCTCCTTAAGGAAGCAATTAAAAAAGAAGGAAGGGTCAGTGCTGCAGGTTGAATTGCAAGAGGACCTTGATTTTAAAATTGTGATGCCTCCTGAAATGGAGATGTGCCTGGAAGAAGAGCCTCATTTATTGAAGAACTTTTTGCGGATGCCTAAATCGCACCAGAACTATTACATCACCTGGTACAATTCTGCTAAAACGGAACCTACAAAGATCAAGCGGTTAACGATGCTCGTTAAAGCCATGGATCATCAAATGGATTTTGGAGAAATGCTCCGCAGTAGCAAGTCAGATAAACCTCAATAGCACAAGGAAGAAATCCGATGACAGCAGTTAAATTTTAAGGGAGTTAATTTTTTTTGTAATCCCTGAAAAAGCTACTGAATTTCATCTGAATGACGCCTAAAAAAGCTTCTCGGAATATTTTAGTACTCATTTTGGAAACACCTTCTGTACGGTCAGTAAAAATAATAGGGACTTCAACCACCTTAAAACCGTAACGGATGGCCGTAAATTTCATTTCTATCTGGAAGGCATAACCAACGAACTTAATTTTATCAAGCGGAATGGTTTCCAATACAATTCTGCGGTAACATTTAAAACCTGCAGTGGCATCCTGGATGTCAATCCTGGTGATCAAACGGACGTACATTGATGCAAAATACGACATCAACACCCGGCTCATTGGCCAGTTCACTACATTCACGCCATTTACATACCTTGAGCCAATGGCCACATCGGCACCATTCACACAGGCAGTTCTTAATTTAATCAAATCATCCGGATTATGCGAGAAATCCGCATCCATTTCAAATATGAATGCATAATTGTGATTTAAAGCCCACTTAAAGCCATGGATATAAGCCGTTCCCAGGCCCAATTTCCCTACCCGTTGTTCAATATGCAATCGACCGGAAAACTCGGTCTGCAAAGCCTTAACGATATCAGCAGTGCCATCGGGAGAACCGTCATCTATAATTAGAATTTCAAAAGAAAAATCAAGAGAAAACACCTTTCTGATGATCTTTTCTATATTTTCCTTTTCATTGTAGGTTGGGATGATAACTAAGCTGTCTGACACGTATGAAGGTTATGAATGTTTATAACGGTACGAAAGTATTCATTATTATTAAAAAACCCGCAGGATAGGAATCCTGCGGGTTAAATATTGTTAAATTTTAGTTAGGAGGTAGCAGTCATTGTTTTTTGTAACCATTTGGTCAGGAAGAACAAAATGATGGAAGCAATACCAGCCATGAATACAAATAACATGAAGAAATCATTCAGGTCATGCATTTGATACCCAGCAAAACTTGTCACTTTGGTTCCATCAGGATATAAAGCGCTCAATTTTCCGGCAAGTACATTGGACCCGGCATTCGCCAGAAACCATACAGCCATCAATAAGGAAGCAAATTTAACCGGTGATAACTTATTCACCAGGGATAAGCCAATCGGTGATAAACACAGTTCTCCCCAGGTGTGGAAAGCATACATCCCGATTAACCAGATCATACTCACTTTAATACCGGGACCAATATCTTTCACACCTACAGCAATCACAAAGTAACCTATTGCCAACAGCAATAAACCTAGGGCCATTTTAGTAGGAGCCGAGGGTTCTCTTTTCCCAAGTTTAATCCATAACCATGCAAAAATAGGGGCAAAGATGATGACGAAGATAGAGTTCAATGACTGGAACCAACTTGCAGGTACCGTAAAGAAGCCAAGATCACGCTGTGTTTGTTCTTCTGCAAAGAAGGTCAAAGAAGCACCGGCTTGTTCAAAAGCACTCCAGAAAAATACCACGAAAAATGCGACAATAAAGATCACGGAGATTTTCTTTTTCTCTACCACAGTCAGTTTCTTATCACCAAAGATCAAGAAGCCCATTCCTACCATTGCTAATATTAATAAATAGCTCAGGTAGCTGTACACCTTTGCATCGATATAAAGCATCCCTACACAAATCGCCACAAAAGCCGCTAGTGCAAGGTAAACGAACACGGGATTGGGTTTTTTAGCATCGGGATGCAGAGGAGACAAGCCTAGGGGTTGACCATCTGGATGGCGTACATATTTATCCTTTAGATAGATGAAAACGATCACACCAATGGCCATTGCAATAGATGCACAAAGGAACGCCCATTTAAAGTCTGCAGGATCTCCCGTATCACCAAAATAACCGCAGATAAATGGCCCTAAAGCACCACCAACGTTGATCCCCATGTAGAAAATGGTATAAGCTGAATCAATTCTTCTGTCGCCTGGCGCATATAACTGTCCGACCATGGAAGAAATGTTTGGCTTAAAAAAACCGTTTCCGGCAATCATTAAACCTAAACCAGTAAAAAAGAGAAAGGCAGAGAGCTGTAAATTGGTTTGATACATGGAAGCACAGGCAAACATGATCAAGTTACCCAACGACATTAATACACCGCCTGTGATAATGGACCTGCGGTTTCCCCAAAACCTGTCGGCAACAAAACCACCAATTAATGGCGTTAAATAAACCAGACCTGTATAACTACCATAAAGATTGGAAGCAAAAGCTTTATCGAAAAGCAAAGCTTTAGTCATAAAGAGAACTAAAATGGCTCGCATGCCATAGTAGTTGAAACGTTCCCACATTTCGGTGGCAAACAAAACATATAATCCTTTAGGGTGTCCCTTCGAAGAAGCGTCTAGCTCTTCCGGCTTAAGGATTTCAGATTGATCCATATAAATTTATATTATGTATTGATGTTTAAATTATGCGTGTTTGTTAATAATCCCCCTCAACCATTTTAACATGGCAAATATCACCAGTCCGGCTAAAATACAGGCAATACAATTGACCCAGAAGAAGTTTGCTTTTTGTTCATAAGTATCCCATAAAGAGGCTAATACGCCGGAGAGCTTATTACCAATGGACGTAGCCAGAAACCAGCCACCCATCATTAACGAAGTCAAGCGAGCAGGAGCTACTTTTGATACCAGTGAAAGGCCAATTGGAGAAAGGAACAGCTCGCCAATGGTAATTACTGCATAAGAAGCGATCAGCCACCATGCTGAAGATTTCTCCATCGTAATATCTGTCGAATAGATGGCGAAGGCCATGATCGAAGTGGATAACCCGGTGATCAACAAACCATAACCTATTTTTGCAGGTGTAGATGGTTCCTTGCCTCTTCTTCGCAGAAAACTGAAAAATGAAATGACCACTGGCGTCAGTAATATGATAAAGAAAGGATTTACAGATTGAAAAATTTCTGTAGAAATTAATTTTATAGGTTCCTTCTCCTCGGGCCAATCTGCTTTCGGCAGATTTTGGAAATACGGGTCAGGAGCGACTTCCATTATATTTTCGCCATTATCATCCTTTATGATTTTAAAAAAAGGATCATATTTAGGAAAGCTATCCGGTGCAGTGGTTAATTCCATCACCATCCCAAAAGGCTGTACAAAACTTGCTGTTTGATCATTGATCTGGCGGTCGGTATAGGTATCAGCATAATTAGTTAAAGCGGAAGAATTTTGCTTAAACACAGCCCAAAACACCACTACCACAGCGAAAATAGCCAGAAGGGCACCGATACGGGATTTATCTTCTTTATTAGATTTAACCAGGAGGTTGATATAAAAAGAGATCACCGGGATACAGGCAACGATAAATGCATCGGTAGAGTCTGAACCGAAAATATTACCCGGAATAAACCAGCCTATAATTCCAAAAACAAACATAGGAACGATGACCAGCCACATTACTTTACTAACTGACATGTCTTCAGGGTTGGCAGGTTTCATTACATCAGCATGCTTAATGTGCTTAGAACCAGCAATAAACCAGACAATACCTAGTAACATTCCAACGCCGGCAGCGCCAAAAGCATAACCCCATCCATATTCATTACGCATATAGGCCGCAACGAAATTACAGATGAAGGCCCCCAGGTTGATCCCCATGTAGAAGATGTTGTAACCTGAATCTTTCAGTGATTTGTTTTCCGTTGAGGAATATAAATTACCTAATAGGGTGGATATGTTGGGCTTAAAAAATCCGTTACCGATCACAATCAATATCACGGCAATCCAAAACATTTCAATGGAAGGGAACGCGAGGCAAAAATAGCCTGCAGACATGAGGACTCCACCCAGAATGATCGACTTTCGATAACCCAATATCCTGTCGGCAATTAAACCACCAATAAAGGGGGTTAAATAAACCAGCCCTAAATAAGTTCCAACGATATCTGCAGCTTCTTTGTTATCAAAGCCAAATCCGCCTTTAGGGTCCTTTAAGTAAAGCAGAAGGATGCCGAGCATTAAATAGTAACCGAAACGTTCCCACATCTCGGTAAAAAATAAAACGGGCAAGCCTTTGGGATGCCTCGCTTTGTTCGATTCAGTCATCAATTAGTTAGTTTGCGTGTATTGTCAAAGTTATGTAACCGCGCAAGTTACTTATCGGTGAGCAAAGTATCAAATTTTTTCTATCACCATCGCACTCGCACCACCACCGCCGTTACAAATACCCGCAACGCCAATCTTTCCACCATTCTGCGACAGTACAGAAAGTAAGGTTACCAGGATCCTCGCGCCAGATGCACCTAGGGGATGACCTAAAGCAACTGCTCCGCCATTTAGGTTAACCTTTTCATTATCAATATTTAATAGTTTATTGTTTGCTAAGGAAACCACAGAAAACGCCTCGTTTATTTCAAAATAATCCACGTCTTTGATGTCTATGCCAGCTCTGTTCAAGGCTAAAGGGATAGCTTTTGCCGGAGCCGTAGTAAACCATTCTGGTTCTTGTTGCGCATCGGCGTAGGCAATAATTCGGGCCAAGGGTGTTAAGCCTAATTCAGCGGCCTTGTCAGCACTCATTAATACCAATGCTGCGGCACCATCATTCAGTGTTGAAGCATTTGCTGCGGTAACCGTTCCATCTTTCTTAAACACAGGCTTTAAACCAACAATTTTATCAAACTTAACCGTGGCAGGTTCATCATCGACACTGATTAAAGTAACTATACCTTTTCGATCAGTCGACTCCACAGGAACTATTTCCTCCTTAAACTTACCGTTCTGCTGGGCAT
The DNA here is from genome assembly GCF_037482985.1 of Pedobacter immunditicola. Taxonomy (NCBI): domain Bacteria; kingdom Pseudomonadati; phylum Bacteroidota; class Sphingobacteriia; order Sphingobacteriales; family Sphingobacteriaceae; genus Pedobacter; species Pedobacter immunditicola. The sequence continues at coordinate 66,039 of NZ_JBBHKC010000007.1, forward strand.
GCTGCGCTCTTTTATAAGAAGAAATGGCATGGGCATCCTGATCCTCTCTGCTGATGTTACAGGTTGCTGCACAAAGTTCCGCTGCAGAACCCATGTGGTAATCATTGTAAACATCCCACAATCCATCCTTCAATAGACCATCCGTTATTTCGCCATTTCCTAAACGGTAACCTGTACGTGCCTTAGCCAGGTAATAAGGAACATTGCTCATGCTTTCCATGCCGCCGGCTACAACAATATCATTTTCACCTAAAGCGATACTTTGTGCAGCAAACATAATGGCTTTAGTACCAGAGGCACATACTTTGTTAACTGTGGTAGCTGGTATATCTGGAAGCCCTGCGTATTTTGCAGCCTGGGTTGCTGGCGCCTGCCCCAGGTTGGCAGACAAAACATTACCCATATATAATTCCTGAACCTGTTCAGGCTTGATTCCTGCTTTTTCAATGGCTGCTTTTATGGCAATACCGCCTAATTGTGTGGCTGAAAAGCCAGCCAGAGAGCCACCAAAACTACCTATCGGAGTTCGGAGTGCTGAAATGATCACTACTTCTTTCATCGTACTTTATTTGTTTTTCACTGGTTTCAATTGTTGATTTATGATTTGGTTGAAACAAAGTTAAAGAAGATTATGCGAAGACGGCTATGCTATATTTTCCTTTACATTACTTCTTTTTTTGTCATTCCTTTTCACTAATTTAAAGTAATATTCCTTTATTCAAATAAATAAACAAACAGGTCGAGGTGTGGTTGCTTCATAACTGCCCAAATAATGTCTGATTCGAAACCTTAAAAGGTAGACAATTGGTTTTCACAACATTGAATAACAAACTAAATATTGATGAAAATGACAGGGCGTTGAATGAACTAAGCATCTGTGCTGTACCTACGTTTATACACAAAAAGGTAGATACACCGTACATCCATGGTAGATCCACCCTAGATCCAATATCAACTTACCATCACTTCATTACCACTAGAATTGTAGTCATATGAAAAAGCTTTTAATGTTAATGACAGGACTAATGTGCAGTTATTATGCCTTTAGTCAGGATGGCGGGAAGTTTAATGGATTAGACATGAATTTAGGCAATCTTTCCCGCTTATCGGATGCTAAAACAAGGTCTATTAGTCCTGAGAATTTTACTGGAGAAAAGGGGAAAGGTGGAATGGCAGACCCGGTAAAGAGTAAAGGCCAAAGGAATGTCGCGAATGCAGCAAACGAGGCAAGGGATTTGGGCATAGGATGGAAGGTCAATCCATTTATCATTGTTAACAGTGGTGAAACGATTACCATTGCAGAAATGGAAGGGCCGGGAGCCATTCAGCAAATCTGGATGACGCCAACGGGAAACTGGCAGTTCTCCATTTTGCGTTTTTATTGGGATGATGAAACAGAACCCTCTATAGAAGCACCCGTTGGCGCATTTTTTGGGATGGGATGGGGCGAATATGCCCACTTAAATTCTTTGGCAGTGAGCGTGAACCCGGGCAGCGCCTTTAACTGTTATTGGAAAATGCCCTTCCGGAAAAAGTGCAAAATCACTATTGAAAATATAAACAGTAAGGAGCCGATGAGGCTCTATTACCAGGTCAATTATACTTTGACTTCTGTGCCGGATGATGAGGCTTATTTTCATGCGCAATACCGAAGGTCAAATCCTAATACAACTTCTTTACATACGATCATTGATGGCATAAAAGGTAAAGGTCATTATGTAGGGACTTATATGGGGATCGGCGTAAACAACAATGGCTGGTGGGGCGAAGGGGAAATTAAATTCTTTATGGACGGAGACAAAACGTTTCCTACAGTAGCAGGTACTGGAACTGAAGATTATTTCCTTGGTTCGTATAACTTTGACCGCGAAGGCAAATATACCTTATACAGTACCCCTTATGCTGGTTTGCATCAGATCGTCCGCCCTGATGGTAATTACAAGGCACAGCAAAGATTTGGTATGTACAGGTGGCATATCATGGACCCGGTACGTTTTGATAAAGATTTGCGGATTACCATTCAGGATTTGGGCTGGCGGGACGCAGGAAGGTACCTCCCTCAAAAATCTGATATCATCACCGTGGCATACTGGTACCAGCAGGAACCGCATGCAAGGTTTCCGAAGTTGCCTGCAAAAGATGACCTGGAGGTTTACTAAATAAAAACCGGATTTATTTTTTTGTTACTTTGACCTTTTTAGCATCCTTAGCGGAAGTTGCCTCCTCAGGTTTGGCGCCTTTTGGTTCTTTATCCGCTGTTTCCTTTTTTTCGGTTGGATTTTTCTTTGTTTTCATCTGTATACGATTTTTTGGTTAACTGATGGAGCCATCCTGAAATGGCTCCATCAATTTTCAATTAGTCTTTTTTTTGTTTAGGAACTTTAGCACCTTCTTTTCTTGCTTCTGAAAGTCCGATGGCTACTGCTTGTTTTTTAGAGGTGACTTTCTTTCCGGTTCCGGTTTTTAAGGTGCCTCTCTTTTCTTCATGCAATGCTTCTTCGACTTTTTGAGAAGCTTTTTCTGAATACTTTGCCATAGCGATGTGTTTAAATTCTTACTGAATTAACTCATCAACTATAAAAAAAGTTTTAAATATTATAGTTTCTCTGGAAGCTCCCTGATCCAGATGTTTCTAAAGCTTATAGGTTCACTTTTATCACCATGTGATTGTAATTTGATAGGGGATGGTCCATGTGCTTGTCTGTATGATGCCTGTCCAATATATTGTGTAGGCCCTTTCAATTTGAAGTTGTTTTGAATAATAACACCATTGAACAATACTGTAACCTTTGCCGGAGTTTTTACAGAGCTATCTGCGTTAAATGTTGGTGCTGTCCAGATCACGTCATAGGTTTGCCATTCTCCCGGTTTTTTTGCTGCATTAAATAAGGGGGTAGTTTGCTTATAAATACTGCCTGCCATTCCGTTGGTATAGGTTTTATTGTTATATGAATCCAGGATCTGTAATTCATAGCCCAGATCACCTTTGCCTATAGAGGCCAGGAAAAGGCCACTGTTGCCTCTCGACTGCCCTTCGCCAGTAATGTTTGCGGGAATTTGCCATTCCAGGTGCAGCTGATAATTAGTGAAAGCCTGTTTAGTTTCAATGTTCCCGGTTTTTTTATCGACGGTAAATACGCCATTTTGAACCTTCCATTTCGCAGGTTTCGTTCGGTCATCAGCCATCACCCACTGGTCGAGATTTTTCCCGTCGAAAAGAATAATAGCATCCGATGGAGCGGATATATTGGTTTTTCCGGGAGCAACTACCTTAGGTACGGGTGTATAAAATTCAGTATCCTCTGGTTTGGCTTCTACTTGTGCAATGGCAAAGCCTGAACCAACCAGGAGCAGGGTTGTGGTTAATAATGCTGTTTGAATTTTCATTGATGTATAGTTTGTGTTCGGTTATACTGATCTTCTAATATAGTTATTCGTTCAATTAATTGAAATTATTCACCGTTTAATGTTGATATAAATTATGCGATTAACAATAATTCAGCGGAAATAATTTTCCAGCCCATTTTGTGATTCCTTGCAAATTATATGTAAGTTTAAGACAAGTTACACTAACCAATAACCCTTTTCTGTATGAACAAATTTTTACCACCAAGAAATTGGTATGTCTCCCTGGGCATGCTACAATTTAGCATATTACAGAGGATAGTCCTTTGTAGTGTTGTTCTACTCTTTTTTAGTTTTTCTTCTTTTGCGCAGACTGCAATACGTGGTGTAGTTACCGATAGTGACCAAAACACTTTACCTGGTGCTACTGTAACAGTTACCGGTACGAAGCTGACTGTTTTGACTGATGCAGAAGGAAAATTCGCCATCAGTGTGCCGGAAACCGCATCACAGCTGACCATCAGTTATGTGGGATTACAATCTCAAACGGTTCCCATAAATGGCAGGACCACAATAAATATTACTTTAGCGGAAGCGCAGGACTTGGAACTAATTACAATCATTGGCTATGGTTCTGTTAAAAAAAGTGACCTTACTGGTGCGGCAACAACAGTTTCTTCAAAGGATTTTAACAAGGGGCCACTTATCTCACCCGACCAGTTGATCCAGGGAAAGGTGGCTGGTGTTCAAATGATCAACAACAGTGGCCAGCCCGGTGGCTCTACGACTGTAAGAATAAGGGGTAATACAGCGATTACAGGTACAGGTCAGCCCTTGTATGTGGTTGATGGTGTTGCCTTACCAGGTGGATCGGCAAGACCATCTGAAAGTGGCGGTATCGGTACAGTTCCTGGTGGAAACCCGCTTAACTTTATCAACCCGGCAGACATCGAGTCTATGGAAGTTCTGAAAGATGCTTCCGCAACTGCAATTTATGGTTCCAGGGCAGCTTATGGGGTTGTTTTGATCACAACAAAAAGAGGCAAAAGTGGTGAAACAAAATTAGACGTCACTGCCTCAGCCGGCGTAAGTAACCTGGCCCGCCGGGTAGACATCCTTAACGGAGACGAATACCGTGCAGCCTTAACTAAGTATGGCTTGACAGCCGGTGACTATGGATCGAGTGTCGATGCGCTTGATGAAATTACCCGTACTGCTTATAATCAGAATTATTCTGTCGGTTTAAGTGGTGGCACAGATGGCAATACTTACCGTGCTTCTTTAGGTTACCAGGACCAGCAGGGTGTTATTCGGAAAACTGATTTTACAAAATATAGCGGATCCTTTAATGGTAATTTTAAATTTCTAGAAAGTAAAAAGCTAGGTTTGGATGTTAGCCTCATCAGTAGCCAATATTTAGAAAATATTGCACCCATTACAACGGATGCCGGTTTTACAGGAAGTTTGATCAGTCAGGCTTTATCCTGGAATCCAACACGTCCTTTAAGAAATTCAGACGGATCATTGTTTATTGAACAAGGGTCTACCATTAACCCGCTGGTGATGTCAGAGGCTATTAGTGACAAATCGAAAGTGAGTACAATATTAGGAACTTTTTCTCCTTATTACAAAATTGCGCCATGGTTGGAATACCGCATGCTGGTAAGTTTAAATTATAGCTCAGGAGTGAGAAGATCTTCTGCTCGTAGCTTTTTAAATTTACCAAATATCCAAGCAAACGGAGACTTTTTAGGTGGTTACGCGAATATAGGACAAAGCGAATTACTTACCCATCAGTTTACGAATACATTAAACTTCAATAAAGAAATTGTTAGTAAATTGAATCTAAATGCGATTCTTGGTTATGAATACACCAATTATGTAAGCAAAGGACTGAATAGTAATTCGAAAGGTTTTGGAGACATTGCAGTAGATTATACAGATGCGATGGCCGCTACAGCTCCTGCAAACCGGGTGATTAATTCGTATAATAACCCTACGACAGAGTTACAGTCTTATTTTGCAAGGGCAATCTTTAATTATGATAACAAGTACATTTTAACTGCTACTTTTAGAGCGGATGGTTCTACACGTTTTGGAGAAGATAACAGATATGGTTATTTTCCTTCTTTTGCAGCAGCCTGGAATATTAAAAATGAAAGTTTCCTAAGTGATGTCGCCTGGCTAAACCAGTTAAAGATCCGCGCCGGCTATGGTAAGACCGGTAATCAGGAATTTCCTTCAGGAGCATCACAGTCCAGGTATAATATTACTTATTCTAATGGACAGCAGTCGCTGGTTAGTGTTAATAATGCCAATCCAAAACTGAAATGGCAGGCAGATGAGCAGACAAATATTGGTGCTGATTTCACCTTGTTTGGAAATAAGATCAGTGGATCGATGGATTATTTTAAGAAAACCACTACTGATTTATTGTTTCCTCAAATACCATTGGTTCCTGCAAATGCCGGGGTTACAATTACATGGGTGAACTTACCGGGCCAAATTGTTAACAAAGGTTTCGAGTTTTCTTTGAATGCGAATGTTATTGAAAAGGAAGACATGTCCTTAAACTTAGGAGGTAATGCAACTTTCATTAAAAATGAAGTGAAGGATATTATCGGAATAATAAAGACGGGTGCCTTAAGCGGACAAGGATTAAGTGGTGTGACTTTAGAGGTGATTCAAAATGGTTTGCCTTTGTTTGCGATGATGACCAGAGAGTACAATGGGTTAGATCCACAAGGTTTCTCTATGTACACTGATGAAGGATTTACCAATTATTATTTAGGTAATCCCAACCCAAGCGTCATCTTAGGTTTTAGTACCAGTTTCAGATATAAAAAAGCGACGCTAACGGCCAACTTTAATGGTTCACTGGGTCAGGATATATACAATAATACTGCTAACTCTGTATTGCCAATTGCTAACCTGGGAACAGGAAGAAATGTTGCGGCAGAACTGTTGAATTCTCCAGTTCAAGAATCTTTAGCTAATCCAATTGCTTCTTCTTCCAGGTACATTGAGAAGGGTGATTATCTTAAGCTAGCTAATGCGACCTTAAATTATAGCCTGGGAAATATAGGGAGCTCTATAAAAGGACTAAACTTATTTGTTAACGGACAGAATCTCTTTGTAATTACGAAGTATAAAGGTTTTGACCCTGAAGTAAACGTTGATAAAAATATCAATGGCGTACCATCAGCAGGTATTGAATACGTTTCATATCCTGCTGCAAGAACGTTCAATTTCGGCGTAAACTTTTCTCTTTAATTTTTAATACTAACAGACATGAAAAAGAATTATATTATAGCTTTTGTAGCCTTTGCATTATCGCTAACAAGCTGTACAAAATTAGACGAGGACTTAAACGGGCAGATTGGTAATCAGGGGATAACAGCCGGGAACGTTCCTGCTTTGTTAAATGCAAGTTATACAGCCATGCGCAACCCATACCAGGGTCCATGGGGTTGGTGGTCTTTACAAGAGTTCACTTCTGACGAAGCCATTGTTCCAACAAGAGCAGGGGATTGGGATGATAACGGCGCGTGGAGAGCTTTGTTTTTGCATAAATTTGGACCAGATCATTCCCGTATTTCAGATACCTTCAGAGATTTGAATAGTGTGAGTTTTGTAACCACTAATGTGTTGAATTTTAATCCAACGCCAGAACAGGCAGCGCAGGCAAGATTCCTTCGTGCCTTTGCCCAATTTTCCATATTGGATGGCTGGGGGCAGGTACCTTTTCGTGAACCCGGAGAGGATATTACCCAACCTTCGAAAGTTAGGCAAGCACCGGAACAAATCGATTACCTGATCAAAGAGTTAACGGAAGTGATACCACTGTTACCTGACGGACCAATTTATAATGCGAATAAAGATGCAGCACGTGTATTATTAATGAAGTGTTACCTTAATAAAGGAGCTTTCTTAAACCGTACTGCTCCAACTTTTGATGCCGCTGATATGGCTCAAGTGATCGCATTGGCTGATGTGATCATTAACTCCGGAAAATTTTCTCTGACCGACCGGTATTTTGATAATTTTGCTCCAACAAATCATATTTTATCCAAAGAGAATATTTTTACAGCTCAAAACATCGGAGGATCTGATGCTGGTGGTCTGAAAGATATTTGGGTGCCAGGCTTGCATTATAACCAAAATCCTAGTGGTTACAATGGTTTTTCCACACTTTCCGATTTCTATGGTAAGTTTGAAGCTGCTGATGAACGCAGGGGTGGGTCATATGAAGGAATGACGAATGTTTCAGGTATTAATGTTGGCTTTTTAATTGGCCAGCAGTTCAATGGGGCTGGGGTTCCCTTGAAAGACCGTAAAGGTAACAACCTGATTTTTACGCCTGAAGTAAGTATTATTGAACGGGATCCTAATCACCTGGAAGTGGCGGGTATACGTGTGGTGAAGTATCCTATAGACTATGCAAACTCAGCAACAAATCTTCCTGAAAACGACTGGGTATACTATCGGTATTCAGATGTTTTAATGATGAAGGCAGAGGCGTTATTAAGAACTGCAGGAGCAGGCCCTGCCTTAACTATTGTCAATAGCATCAGGGTTTCCAGAGGAGCAACACCATTTGCGACGCTTACGCTGGATAACTTGTTGGATGAGCGTGGAAGGGAATTTTTCTGGGAAGGCGTGAGAAGACAGGATTTAATTCGTTTCGGCAAATTTCTTGAACCTTGGCAGGAAAAACCTACCGATGATCCTAAATATTTACTCTTCCCGATCCCGGATAATCAATTGGGGAATCCTAACTTTATACAAAATCCAGGATTTTAATTAGGGGTAATGCATCGTTGGAAACGTTAAAAGACGCCAATTATGATAACATAAAAAAGGGTTAACTAAAGCCAATCTGCTTTAGTTAACCCTTTTTTATGTTATCTTCTTATTTACTTGTTTTTAAATCCTTATTTACCGGATATCCTTTATCGATCCAGTCGGCCTTCAGACTCGTTGGCAAATTAAGAATCTTAGTTTTTTTATAACCTAAATCCTGTAAGAGTTGATAAGCAGGCCGAACGTTAGGACAATTTTCAAATGGGCAACAGCCACAATAGATAACTACCATGCGGTCTTTTGAGACGCTTTTTACCGCGTTTTTCAGCTTCGCCAACCCAGACTGATCTCTTGCGGCACCTAAATTTACTGATCCCGGAATATTACTCACGAAACCAATATTGTAGAGTGGGGGCTTTTTTGCATTTGGATTTTTTAATAGCGCCATCATTGCAGAGGGTTCAATAAGCTGGCTTTTTTCCCAAACTGGTTTTTTTCCGAAAGTTTGCCCTGTAACCGTACCGCTGAATAAAATACCTGAACAGAACAGGATGAAGAAACACTTGAAATATTGATTCATTGGATAAGAATTGACTGTTAATTTTATGATTAGCAATAAAGGTACAATATTCTTCCAAATTAGCAGGTTTTACAAAGTGCGTTGTGGAACCGCACTAAAACTTGTTCTTTCTGCTATTAAAAGATTAGTAATAAACCATTTAAAGAAATCACAGTGATGGATTGTTGTCAATTTCTGCGAGTAACTGTTCAAGGTCCAGGGGTTTGGTGTACATATCCAGCGACCCGTCACTTTTCTTTGGCCACAATTCTTTGGGTCTGTCCCAATACAATTCCACGCCATTACCATCAGGGTCTTTGAGGTATAAAGCTTCCGACACACCATGATCAGACGCCCCGGTAAAGGGGTATTGCGCCCTGCTTAACCTGTCGAAAATGATAGCGAGGTCTTTCCTGGTGGGGTAAACTATAGCGGTATGATAAAGCCCCACAGATTTTACGGGTGCTGGAGGCGCATTTTTGCTGTACCAGACGTTTAAACCAATGTGATGGTGATAACCTCCGGCTGAGATAAAAACAGCATCACTGCCATAAGTGGTTGTGATTTCAAAACCGAGCAAACCACTGTAAAAATCAAGCGAACGCTGCAAGTCAGCTACTTTAAGATGAACATGGCCAATCCGGGTTTGTTCGGGGATTTTATAATTTTCCATTTAAATTTATAGTAAAATACGAAATATGTTATCTACACTTATGACAGCAATATATCTCATGTCAGCAATTGAGCTCCTCATGATCGTTACATCTCCTTGAAAAACAGTTATATCCTAAAGAAAATATCAAATAAATGCTGTTATTTAAGAAATCAACAATGAAAGAAGATGATGGTTTTACTAAAATTCTTAATTATCGTCACTAATGGTTAAATTTATAAAGTGATTAACTAAAAATCATGATATGGAAAACCGATGGCCCGCCTTATCCTACGAGCAAGGAAAGTCCACTTATGAAACCTTGCATTTGTGGACACAAATTGTTGGGAAAATCAGAATGGCAAGTCTTCCCTGGGTTAACCATTCCTGGCATGTAGCCTTGTATATTACCCCAGTTGGTTTAACTACCCAAAGCTTGCCCTATAAAGAAAGGAATTTCCAGATCGACTTTGACTTTAAAATTCATCAGCTAAAGATCATCACCAGTAGAGGGGAGGAGCGGCAATTTGGTTTAGATGGACTTTCTGTTGCTGATTTTTATTTGAATTTAATGTCGGTCTTGAAAGAATTGAATATCTATATCCGGATCAGAACGATTCCCGCTGAAATTGCAGATCCCATTCCCTTTGAATTAGATTTTAAACATGCAACCTATAATCAACAACAGGTAAGCGACCTGCATCAGGCATTATTGAGTATACAAGATGTATTCATGCAGTTTCGTAGTGAATTTAAAGGGAAATGTAGTCCTTTTCATTTATTTTGGGGAAGCTTCGATGTTGCCCTTTCTTTTTTCTCGGGTCGTGCCGCACCCAAACATCCCGGAGGCATAATAGGTTTGCCCGACTGGGTGGCAGAGGAAGCTTATTGTAAAGAAGTAAGCAGCTTTGGCTTTTGGCCCGGCAATGATATGCTTCCCGAGCCCGTGTTTTATAGCTATCTGTACCCGGAGCCTGAGGGATATAAAACAGCAAATGTCAGGCCCTATGACGCATACTATCATAAAACGCTCGGAGAATTCATTTTACCCTATGCAGCCGTACAGTCCGCAGTATCGCCAAAGTTTAAATTGCTTGAATTCCTGCACAATTCATTCCGCACGGGGATCATTTTGGCAAACTGGGATAGAGATTCTTTCTAAATTTCGTCTTTTCAAACAATCTTAACCTCGCTCTTGTTAAATTTATATGATTTGAAGCTTTACTAAGCTCCTGGAACCATTTAATGAAGAAGCATGGAACAATTTAAAATCGAAATCGCAAACGAAGGTTTAGGTTACTTTTATGATATTAAATCATTAGGAAACCGACTGTATGAAATCTATGATCGGGAGGTGAAGGTAGGTATCATAGAAATTGATGGTGAAGACCATGAACACTGCAGGACTGTTGATTGTGAGATAGACCTGCCTTTAATGAATGCCATCAGGGAAGGAATTGTTTTACATGAACATATGAATCAGCGCCCTAAATAAAGAGAGCTCCTGCTGTGCATGCATCAGGAGCTCTTTTGTATTGCTGATATAAATGATGTTTCTATTTAGCTGAAGCTCCTGCAGCAGCTACTTCATGATCCTGCTCGACAGAGCCACCGGATACCCCTACGGCGCCAATAATTTTTCCACTGCTATCTTTCAGTAATACACCACCGGGAAAGGTGATCAATCCTAGGTTCGAATGCTCAATCTGGTAGAGTGGTCCTCCTGGTTGAGAAAGTTTCCCGATTTCTCCAGAATCCATGTCAAAAAAACGTGCTGTTTTAGCTTTTTTTATGGAGATATCAATTGAGCCTAACCAGGCATTGTCCATTCTGTGAAATGACACCAGGTTGGCACCTTCATCTACGATGGCGATATTCATCGGTACGCCAATTTCCTGTGCCTTTGCTTTTGCAGCTACTGCTATTTTCTCTGCTAATTCTAATGTCATGCTCATAATTGTGATCTTTAATATTTTTAACCAAACATACTTCGAATTGTTTGAAAATACCTGCATCAAAATAATGTTGCCATTGCATCACCTAAACTTTGGCCTTTTTCTGAAAGCTATAAATCAGGTAAAATAATGCAGGCAAAATGAAAAGGCTGCCCAGAAGTAGGGCCCAGCCAAGGGATTCCATGGTTTTATGATAGCCCTGGTGTTCAAGCAGCGAAAGATACCCGCCATTTTTTAAAATGACAATGTTAGGGAAGTGGTTAAATGTTACAGCGAGCAAGATCATAGTCACCTGGAAGCCCGCAAGTATCCTGATGATGATGGTTTTACCAAGGTATATCAAATACCACAAGGCAATTAAAGAAAGTGTAGCCAGACCCACCACAAGGATACCCGTTATATTCCCAAATATCCATTTCCCCAAAGGGATGCCTTGCACGTAAGCAGCAAGAAAAACCAGGCCGCCGCAGATAACCGCCGCTATATTCAGCGTCAAAGCCTTTTTAATGAACTGCTGTTTTTCCTGCTCATTATCTGTTTCTCCGATTAAATAGATGGCTGCAAGAAATCCACAGATGCAGACTGTGAAAAAGCCGACTGCCACAGCGAACCAGTGGAGCCAGCTAAAAACAAAAGCCGATAGAAAATCCCTGGCGGTGGTGTCGATTTCTCCCGAAACGGCACTTCCAGCAATGATGCCCAGGAACAGTGGCGTAATGAAACTGGAATAAGCAAATATCCGGTTGTAAATTTCCTGCATATCATCCACCACCGCATCATAGTGCCTGAAGGCAAAAGCAGTGCCTCTTGCCACAATACCCAAAAGCATGATCACCAATGGGATGTGAAGGTGGATAGACATGGTGGAATAAATAACAGGAAAGCCGACAAATAGGATCACGATGGCAATGATCAGCCACATATGGTTGGACTCCCAAATAGGACCAATGGCCCTATATAATGTTTTACGGGTTTGTGTTTTGTTTTTCTTTGCGGTAAAAAGTTCAATAATTCCAGCCCCAAAATCTGCACCACCCAGGAGCAGATAAAATAGAATAGAGAGCCACAGAAATACAATTACAACGTACGTCATTTATTAACCATTTTAATTTGTCTGTAAAGCATAAAGGTTACCACAAAAGCAAGGGAAATATAGACTGCGGTAAATAGGTAAAAGGAGTAAACGATGCCAGGCATGGGTGTAACGGCATCTGCAGTTCTCATTATTCCATGAATGATCCAGGGTTGCCTGCCCACTTCTGTAACAGTCCAGCCCGCTTCAACGGCTATGAAACCCATCGGGGTGGCTATCACAAAAAGCTTCAGCAGCCACCTTTTTTCGAGCCATTCTTTTTTTCTCCATAGACTGAAAAAATAAATAATGGCAAGCGTCATCATGAGCATGCCTAAAATGATCATGATCTGGAACGCATAGTGGGTAACGGCTATAGGTGGATGATTTTCCGGTGGTGCACTGTCCAGACCCTTCACTTCTGCATTGAAATCGCCGAAAGCGAGAAAGCTGAGCATCCCTGGGATTTCAATGGCATAATCCACTTTTTTGTTTTTTTCATCAGGAATGCCACCCAAAATAAAGGGTGCAGATTTCTGCGTATGAAAATGTGCCTCCATCGCCGCTAGTTTTATTGGCTGACGTTTGGCAACATCTTTAGCAGAAATATCACCACTTAAGGGTTGTATGAGGGCAGCAACGGCACCAAATACGGCTGCTATTTTAAAAGCCCTCCGATGAAATTGTACGTTTTTACCTTTTAATATCATCAATGCATGGACCCCGGCAACTGCGAAACCAGTGGCTACGAATGCTGCAATAGACATGTGCAGCGCTTGTGAAAACCAAGCATCATTAAACATGGCAGCAATGGGGTCAACGTTTAAGTATTTTCCGTTTACATAATCAAAGCCAGCCGGACTGTTCATCCAGGCATTTGCCGCCACTACTAAAATACCCGATAAAAGTCCACTCACACCAACCACTACCCCGGTAAACCAGTGAAACCAGGGATTAAACCTATCCCAACCATAGAGGAAAAAACCCAACGCAATCGCTTCAATAAAAAAAGCCGTCCCTTCCAGGGAAAATGGCATACCAAAAATGGGCCCTGCATGTTCCATGAATTCAGGCCATAACAAGCCCAGTTCAAAAGATAATACGGTACCCGAAACAGCTCCTGTAGCAAAGAAAATGGCAACACCGCGGCTCCAGGCTTTCGTTATCGTCTTATAAACAACATCATTGGTTTTTAACCAGTAATAATGAGCCACAGCCATAAAAAAGGGCATGACCATACCTATACAGGCAAAAATGATATGGAACCCCAGGGAGAGTGCCATTTGTGAACGGGCAGCTAGAAAATCATCCATACTGATTTTTTCTGGTGAACGATAAAGCCAATTTAAGTAAAGATATCATAGCTTGGATGTTGAGCAACGATTTTAATTGGTTACTTTATTGAACTCTAAATCCTGGAAATCAAAACTGAAATCCGTTAAAGGTGAAATAGCTTCCATTTTATAACCTGCAGGTTTCGCATGATGGTCTAAAGTAAAGGTTACAAAAGCATCTGCTTCCAGGCTTCTTTCATTCCATTTCACGATGTAGGTGTTTCCTTTGTAAAAGAACATCTTGCCTTGTAGTTTAGGCGAATTTTTAGAGGTATAATATAATCCGCCATCTTTTTCTGAAATCGTAACATCTCCAAACCATTTATCCCTATAGAGGCCTTTTACGTCTGGCAAAGTGGTTTTTATGGACGTTAGTTTCTGCTGGGCTTCAATGTCGGCCCAGATTTTACTGGTCATTTCTTTGGCGTCTTTCTCCGAGACAAGTCTTCGATCATTATACATTTTAATACGGTCTATTCCTTTGATGCCAAAATAACCGTCTTTAATGGAATTAGTGATGGCCGTAAAAGCAGCACCAGACTGTTGGTTGGTCAGCACAATAATGCCTAGTTTTAATTCTGGTAAAATAGTTACCTGGGTAACGATGCCCGCTAAACCACCGGTATGAGATGCCTGGAAATAGCCTTTTACATCACTTAAGAACCAGCCTAAACCGTAACTGCTAAAATGAGTATGATATGGAGAGCCACCCTTGATGATGGTTTGAGGGCTCCACATTTCCTGATGAACTTCCTTACTGAAAAGTGATCTATCAAGCTTTTCGCCATATTTCCCCTCATTAATTTGCGCGATCACCCATTTACTCATATCGGTAATATTGGAATAAATGCCGCCGGCAGGGTTGGCCAGTTCTGTAAAACTTAATCCGACGGTAACCAGCGAACGGTCATCAATTGGCGCATGTCCGTCGATAATATTAGTTTTATCTTTTAAACGGTACCATGAAACTGCAGACTTTTTCATCTCCAGTGGCTTCATGATCCTGTTTTCTACGAAATCTTCAAAAGACATTTTTGAAACCCGGGTAACTATATCTCCTGCTACGATATACAATAAATTATCGTAATCGTATTTAGACCTAAACGATGAAACCGGTTTAAGGTACCTTAAATTGTGTATCAATTGAGATTTCGTCACTTTGCTCGAGTCTGGCCAGATCATTAAATCTCCCGCCCCCAAACCCAGGCCGCTTCTGTGTGTCAATAAATCACGGATGGTAAATTCCTGGGTAACATAGGGGTCATATAATTTAAATTCAGGAATGACATCGGTAACCCTGGTATCCCAGGTAATCTTCTTTTCATCTACCAGCATACCGAGAGCGGCAGCAGTGAAGGCTTTGGTGTTGGAGGCTACACCAAACAAAGTGTTTTCATCTACTTTTGCCCTGCCTTTAATAGAGCGGATGCCATATCCTTTCGCGTGAATCAGCTTCCCATCTTTCACAATTCCTACGGCGATGCCCGGAACATTAAAAGTGTCTAATGTTTTATTGACCAGGCTGTCTATTTGAGGAGAGGTCAGTACCTGGGCCTTTAGCGAATAACCTAAAAGTAAGAAGGCAGAAAAAATAAAGTAAAATATCGGTTTCATAACAGCGGAATAGGAGTGATAATGAGCTATAAAATGCAGGTGCAATATCAGAAAAAAATGATCATCCTATCGCTCCGTCCTGCTAAAAAAAGCTGTTTAATATTCCAGCTGTAATTCCTTTTTTTGAGGCGACAAGCTATAAAATTTCTTGATCCTCATCAGGTTCCAAAGGGTATAAGAATGATTTCTGCCTAGATTAAGGTGTTCATGAACCAATTGATTTACATATCCCTTTTGAATGAAGTCTGGCAAACCCTGGGTTAAATCCATCAATTCTGATTTAAGCTGATTTCTAAACCATAAACTCATTGGAACACTAAAGCCTCTTTTTGGCCGGTCGAACAATTGTTTAGGAACATGTTTGGCAAGGATATCCTTTAGGATCGATTTCTTGACGCCGCCTTTTAAGAGAAGGTCATTGGGGATAGCCCTGGATATTTCCATTAAATTGGCATCCAGAAGAGGAACCCTCAATTCCAATGAAAACCGCATGGAGGCACGGTCAGATTTTGTCAGCATTTCATCAGGAAGGTTCCATAAGATATCAATGTTCGATAGATCCTTTTCGTTTTCGATTTTAAAATCAGGTGCGATATCTAAAATATCCTGTATGTTGATGTCTTCCTTTCCATAAATTTCGCGGAGAAAATCTTTGTCAATTGCCTGACCGATATCCCATGGTTTGAGCGAAGTAGCGTATACCTGGTAAAAATTCAAAAGAGAAGGATTGCTAATCGGATAAACCATTTTTAAGGCCTTTTCATTTTTGGAAAGCTTAAGCCCTTCAACTAATAGTTGTCGCATTAACTTCGGCTGATTCTTGAAAAGATGGTAATAACGTGTTGCAAAGGAATAACGTTCATAACCTAAAAAGAGTTCGTCTCCACCATCCCCGGATAAAGCAACGGTAATGCCATGTTCCCGTGCTTTTTTGCATAATATGCTCAATGGCAGGGACGCAAAATCGCCAAAGGGCTCATCAAAGTAATAGTCAAAATCATTAACCAGTTCCAGTAAATCGTCCGGACTAAAGGTTAAAGTATGGTGATCTGTTTTTAAGTGTTTGGCAACCTCCCTTGCATAACCACTTTCATCAAATCCTTTCTCCTTAAAAGCCATAGCATAGGTCTTGATGGGTGTTTTGGAGTTCTTCTGTGCCAGGGCTGCAATGAGGGAGCTGTCGATGCCGCCACTTAAAAAACAGCCAACATTTACATCTGCCACCATCTGCATTTTCACCGCCCGTTGTAAAACCTGTTCTACCGTATCCAGGGCGTTTTCATAACGGGTAATATGGTAATGCTGGTGTGTTGATTTGTCGATGGGAGACCAATATTTAGTGATGCGCAGCTGTGCATCTTTATATTCAAGGTAACTTCCAGGCTCCAGCTTAAATACATTTTCATAAGCAGAAGCGGGTGCAGTAATATAACCCAGTACTAAAAACTGCAGTAAAGCTTTTTCGTTTTTTCTGGCTAGAATCGTGTTTGGAAAGACCTTAAGCTCACTTCCGAAAGCGAAAATATCGTCTTTATGGTAATAGTACAGTGGTTTAATACCAATTTTATCCCTGGCTATAAAAAAAGACCGGGTACTGGTATTATAAATGCAAAAAGCAAACATGCCGTTGAATTTCAACAGACATTTATTGCCCCAGCAATCAAAGGCTTTAATGATCACTTCTGTATCGGAATTTGAATCAAAAGAATAGCCATTGCTAATGAGTTCTTGTTTTATGGCCTGGAAGTTATAGATTTCACCATTAAAAGTAATGATCAGGTCTTTGTAAAACATGGGCTGATGACCGCCTTCAGATAAATCAACAATTGCCAAACGCCTGTGAACCAGACAAATGTTTTCTTGTTCATAAACCCCAAAACTGTCCGGTCCTCTATGCGTTAATACTTCCCTGGCCTTTTTAATTTCCGGCAAATTGACTGCCCCTGCGATACCACACATATGCTCTTTATTTTAAATAAACGGTTCGTGCTTTTTATAAATAAAAGTACTTTAAAATACAGTAAACTAAAATTTTAAATTAAAAATTATAGCTAATGTTGAAAATTAGCTTGCTTCAGACAAGTTATGATCACTTGATATTACTTAATATGATAATTTAGATAATTACTGATACAATCTCCAGTGGGGCAGAAATAATGTTGAAAAAATTCTTTTTTCGTACAAAACAATTTGATTTATAGGTGGTTGTAAAAAGTCAAA
Source organism: Pedobacter immunditicola (assembly GCF_037482985.1). Lineage (NCBI taxonomy): Bacteria > Pseudomonadati > Bacteroidota > Sphingobacteriia > Sphingobacteriales > Sphingobacteriaceae > Pedobacter > Pedobacter immunditicola. The sequence continues at coordinate 83,593 of NZ_JBBHKC010000007.1, forward strand.
TGTATATCGTGCAAGGAACTAGAAAAATTTTTAGCGTTAATTTTTAAAACATAGTCAATGAAGACACCTGATCAGTCCCCAATGGATGAACAAAATAAAGTTATCCTGGTAAAGTAAGAACAGAAGATATTCCTGGCGAAGAAACAAAAAGGCGTAATGACCTTGATGTATAACAAATCTCGATGTATAACATCAGTAATCCATAAAAGAAAGGCTTCAGCAAAATTGAAGTCTTTCTTTTTATTCCAATAGCAGTTCCTTTAATAGTATATAAATGCCCATGACCAACACAAACCACCCAAAACCTTTCTTCAGTTTCTGCCCGTCAAATTTCTTATTTAGATATCCGCCAACAAATACCCCTGCAATTGCTATGGCGGTTATAGTCAGCAAAAAAGGCCAGTCGATCTTAAAATGACCTAAATCGCCGGTAAAACCAATCAGGGAGTTTAAAGAAATAATCAGTAATGAGGTTCCTATTGCTTGTTTCATGGAGAGCCCTACCAGCAGTACTAATGTAGGGATCAGCAAAAAACCACCTCCCGCACCCAAAAAGCCGGTGGTCAAACCTACAGCGACGCCATAGCCAAACAGCCTAGGGATATTAATTTTTTGAACATTTGCAGGCTCAATTTTCTTATTCGCATTGCTGATCATGGCTATTGAAGCTGCAATCATGAGCAATGCAAAAAGAACCATGGTTAATATGTGCTCCGTAAGTATGAAATCACCGATGGTGATCAAGTTTTCAGGAATTCGAGGAATGATAAACTTACGGATGAGGAAGACCGTTGTGATGGAGGAAGTGCCGAAAAGTAAAGCTGTTTTTATACTGGTAAAGCCTTTTCTATAATTATCGAAAGCGCCCATTAAGCTGGTTGAACCGACAATGAAAAGGGAGTAGGAGGTAGCGAGCAGCGGACTGATGCCAAACAGGTAAACCAGCACAGGAACGGTGAGGATAGACCCTCCGGCGCCGATTAATCCTAATGAAATACCAATTAATGCCGAAGCTAGATATGCAAAAAATTCCATGTTGAATAATTAAATAAAAAGATGATGCAGGGTGATTTATGATAAGGATCGGTAACAAGCTTGTTAAATCCCGGCAGCAACACTTTTGAAGTTAGCAATGTTTTGATTTTAAAAGCAAAGAAGGCCTGTTTTTTATTAAAAATAGCCTACTTCTCCTAATAAGTAAGGCTATAGAAAACTTGTAATCAGGCTGCGTTATAAATAAGAACTTAATCTACATTATATGTATTTATATAAATCTAAGTCACTAAAAAGATGTGCTTCGGCTGTGTTTTTAGTGACTTCTTGCTTTTTATTACCATTAGAATTAAAAGCCCAGGCTGCTTCTGCAGCACCATCAGCAGAAATCACTGCCATGGAAAAACAAATTCAAACACGTGCAGCAGCTGTAGAGAAAAAACTGATTGGCTGGAGAAGAGACATTCACCAACACCCGGAATTAGGCGACTTTGAAACCAGGACTGCTGCATTGGTCGCCAAGCACTTAAAAAGTCTCGGTATTGATGTAACTACCGGCATTGCCCACACAGGCGTCGTTGGCATCCTCAAAGGCGGTAAACCGGGCAAGGTTGTCGCACTGCGTGCGGATATGGATGCGCTGCCGATTAAGGAACCTGCGGGTTTACCCTTTGCTTCCAAAGCCACCGGTCAGTCGCAAGGAAAAGAAGTAAGTTTGATGCATGCCTGTGGACATGATGCGCATACTGCCATGTTGATGGCTACTGCAGAGGTCTTATCCGGTATGAAAAAAGACATCCCCGGCACGGTAATGTTTATTTTTCAACCTGCAGAGGAAGGCTCCCATACCCCCGGCGCTACCACCTGGGGGGCTAAAATGATGCTGGAAGAGGGCATCTTTAAGAAAAATAAACCGGATGCTGTTTTTGGTATACATGTCATGATGGGCAAAAGTGGAGAGATCTTTTATAAAAGCGGCGCTACGACTGCAAGCAGCGATGTCCTAAATATTGTGGTAAAGGGTAAAGGTGGTCACGGCGGCATGCCATGGAGCACCCTTGACCCTGTGCCAGTAGCGGCTTCCATTGTTTTAGGGCTACAAACGGTGGTCAGCAGAAAGGCAGATCTTACTGCTTCGCCTGCGATCGTTAGCATCGGCTCCATTCAAGGTGGTTCAAGCCAGAATATTATACCTGATTCTGTAGAAATGACCGGTACCATTCGTGCTTATGACGAAAAACTTCAGAAAAAGCTGCATCAGGACATTACCCAAATGGTTACTGGTACGGCCGAAGGTGCAGGTGAAACAGCAAAAGTGACCATAACCCCAAATTACCCCGTGACCATAAATGATGACGGTCTTTCTTCTGAAATGTTGCCTGTTCTACAACGAGTTACGGGCAATAAAGTGAGCGAGGCGCTATTACAAGGTGCTTCTGAAGACTTTTCTTATTACGCCAACCAGGTTCCTGGTTTGTATGTTTTCTTAGGCGTCACTAAAAAAGGTGAGGATCCTGCCACAGCAGCACCAAATCATAACCCTGGATTCTTTGTGGAGGAAAGTGCCCTCGTTGTCGGTGTACGTGCCATGTCATCCATGGCCCTGAACTTTCTGGCTGCTCCCGACACGGAAAAAAAAGCCAGTAGCGCTGCTGGAAAATAAATAAATGAAGTTAATTGCCAATGACATTACCCGTATCGACAGCTCACTGGCAATTAACTTCATTGTTCTTTACTTAGGCGTTCATAAGAGCCACCTGTTTAGCCATAAGCGTTTGACTGCCCTCCATCAACGGCAATCGTTTGTCCGTTCACATAGGAACAATCATCACTCAATAAAAATACAACCAGCCTGGCAACTTCCTCAGGTAGGCCGAGTCTTTTGGTGGGGTTGCCCTGTGCAAAATCATCTTCTGCTTTTTTAGGATCTGCAGGATTCATTTCCCTGAAGGCTTCCGCTACCATAGGTGTTAAAATAGCACCAGGAGCAATGGCATTAGTGACGATGCCATCACGCGCATATTCTAAAGCGGCATTTTTTGTCATTCCGACTACTGCATGTTTACTGGCCACATAAGGTGCCTGGTTCATTACACCTCTGATACCACCAACAGATGCGGCGTTTACAATTCTACCATATTGCTGTTGCTGCATCACCGGAATAATATAACGCATACCATAATAAACCCCCATCAGGTTAATGTCAATTACCTTTTTGAAAACAGCTAAATCATAGTCAGCAGTTAAAGCCTGCCGCCCTTCAATACCTGCATTATTATAAAACCCATCGATCCTTCCATAGGCTTTCACCGTTTCATCCACGTAATTTTTTACTGCAGCTTCTTCAGAAACATCTGCCACTAATGTAAGAACTTCAGTGCCGGGTACTTCCTGCTGTATTTTTTCTTTAGCTTCCGCTAACGCTTCCGCATTGTAATCTACAAGGGAAAGTAAAGCACCGTTTTTCGCCGCTTCAATGGCGGTTGCCAATCCAAGGCCTAAGGCAGCACCTGTAATGATAATAACTCTCTTTTCAAGTTTGTTCATAAATTTGGACTTAACTGTTATGTATGTTTTTGTTTTATAAAGATAACAAAATAAGGAGCGCCTACCTTGTGTATAAAACTGTTATAAACAAAACAAAAGAAAGCATCAGGTGTTTTTTAAAACAATTCGACTGCCTTTTCTAATCTGACATAGCCTAGTTTTTATGTGCAGCTGAGTTCAATTTGTGCCTAATTCGGGGAAATATATGATGGATACTGATTATAAAAAAGTCGTTGTTGTAGGTGGCGGTTTCGCTGGAATGAATTTTATTAAACGCTTGTCGGGCGAAAGCAGATTCCAGGTCACGCTGGTCGATTCCAACAACTATAATTTTTTCCCTCCTTTACTCTATCAGGTTGCAACAGCATTTATTGAGCCCTCAAATATCAGCTATCCCTACCGCAGGATGTTCCAGCAGAAAAAGAACCTTCGTTTTCATTTAGGTTCTTTGCTTCGGATCCATCCGGAAAACAATACCATCGAAACAGATACGGGTACATTGGAGTACGATTACCTGGTGATCGCCGTCGGCACAGAAGCCAATTACTTTGGTATGGAGCAGGTACGGGCAAATGCCCTGCCGATGAAAACCATCAGTGATGCGCTTAACCTCCGCAACCATATCCTGCTTTCTATGGAATGTGCAGTACGGACTAAAGATCCTGCCGAAAAAGAAAAGAATCTTACTGTTGTCGTTGCGGGCGGCGGTCCCTCCGGTGTGGAGATTGCGGGAATGCTGGCAGAACTGGGACGAAATGTAGCTGCTAAAGAGTACCCCGAAATACCAAACTTACAGACCTATATCCACCTGGTTGATTCATCGCCGACATTGCTGGGGCCCATGAGTAAAATGGCACAAGAGGAAGCCCTGGAGGTATTAGGAAATCTAGGCGTACACATCAGACTGAACACCTTGGTAAAGGATTACGTGGATGACCGCGTATTATTGGGTGATGGTACCGCTATTGATGCAAATACACTGATTTGGACAACAGGCGTAATCGGAAGAGAGTTGCCGGGCATACCTGCTGATGTAATCGGAAGGGGCAGGAGGGTAATGGTGGATGAATTTAATCGCGTGAATAACACCAACAATATCTTTGCACTCGGCGATATTGCACTGCAAACCACAGATGTAAATTACCCCAATGGCCATCCTCAGCTGGCACAAGTAGCCATTCAACAGGGAAGATTGCTGGCTGACAACCTCGAAAAGCTCTTCCAAAATGAAGCGCTAAAGCCTTTTAAATATCACGATAAAGGAACCATGGCCATTATTGCCAAATACAAAGCAGTTGCTGACCTTCCCAATTTTTCTTTTAAGGGGTTTTTTGCCTGGCTCATCTGGTTGTTTATCCATATCATTCCGATTGCCGGTTTCAGAAATAAAGTTAAATTAGCATTTAGCTGGCTTTGGTCGTTTATTACCAATAATCCTACACTGCGGTTAATCATCAGGCCCAGGGCACAAGATTAGTATTTTTAGAAATTAATGTTACTTTCGTTGTAGAAAGTACAATGACCAGGAATATTCCCCCAAAAGAATTTTATACGCTTATTAAACAACTGTTGCGTTGGACCATATTCGTTGTGCCTGTATCTATCGTTATTGGCAGTGTCATTGCCTTTTTCTTATGGCTGCTTCATGCAGCAACACAATTTCGTTTTAATCATTACTGGCTTTTGTATTTCCTGCCACTTGCCGGCTTGCTGATACATTTTATTTACCATTATTTTGGTCAGCCGGCAGCAAAGGGCAATGACCTGATCCTGGAACAAATTCATGTTTCGGAAGGGAAGATTCCTAAAAGGATGGCACCAATCATATTGTTTACGACCATCATTACCCATTTATTTGGTGGCTCAGCAGGCAGGGAGGGAACAGCGGTGCAAATTGGCGGAAGTATCGCTTCGATGTATGGTCGCTGGTTCAAGTTAAAAGGTATCGATATGCGGATGATTTTAACTGCTGGTGTGGCTGCAGGTTTTGGTGCTGTATTCGGAACCCCTGTAACAGGTGCAATTTTTGCCATTGAAGTGATCACCATCGGCCGTATTAAGTACGATGCGCTCTTGCCAGCTTTGCTAGCGGCGGTGGTAGGTGACCTCACTATAAATGCATGGCAGGTGTCTCATACCCAATACCAGGTTGCGGCCTTATCGCATTTCGACATCCTGCTGGTCGGTAAAGTTATGGTTGCTTCTGTCGTTTTCGGACTGGCCAGTTATCTTTTTATAAAGATGATATCGGAAGTTAAAGGCTTTTGCAGCAGCATATTCAGTCATAAATGGATGGCGCCTGTTTTCGGGGGGGTCATCATCATTGGGTTAACCTTGCTGATTGGCAAACCTGATTACCTTGGTTTAGGTGTTGATGCACCATATCCCGGTGCTGTGACCATCAACTCCGCGTTTGAAGGCGGAGCTGATACCTGGAGTTGGTTATGGAAGACGGTTTATACCGCCATCACCCTTGGCACGGGTTTTAAAGGAGGTGAAGTAACACCTTTATTTTATATCGGTGCTACTTTAGGAAATACCCTGGCGGCAATTTTAAATGCACCCCTAAGTCTATTTGCTGCCCTGGGCTTTATTGCGGTATTTGCTGGTGCAACCAACACCCCTCTGGCTTGTACCATGATGGGTGTAGAGCTATTTGGTGCTGAACATGTGCTTTTGTTTGCCATTGCTTGTTTTACCGCTTACTTGTTTAGTGGGCATTCCGGAATTTATGGCTCACAGCGAATCACAGTATCAAGATCCAGGTATATCCACCGGAAGTTAAGGAAGTACAAGCTTCCCTTTAAGAAAAGGTATTGATGGGAATACCTGCCGTTCCACTGCACATCCGCTATCCTATTAATAATTTACTAACTTAAGGCCGGTCATAAATAAACGTTTAAAATGGAAGATTACAAAACTATAGAAAGCTCTCAGACTACATTAACAGAATTGATGATTCCTTCTTACTCAAATTTTGGGGGTAAAATACATGGTGGAACAATTTTAAACTTAATGGACAAAGTAGCTTACGTATGTGCAGCCAAGCATTCGGGTGGTTATTGCATTACAGCATCGGTTGATGTGGTGAATTTTCTTGCACCGGTAGAAGTAGGTGAACTTGTTTCTTTAATGGCCTCTGTAAACTATGTGGGCAACTCCTCGATGATCATCGGTATCAAGGTGGTTTCCGAAAACCTGAAAGATCATGTCATCAAACATACCAATACCAGTTATGTCACCATGGTAGCCATTGGTGATAACAATAAGCCCAGAAAGGTGCCGGGCTTGATATTACAGAGTGATGATGAACTCAGGCGTTTTACCCAGGCTCGCAATAGGAAGGAACTAAAAAGGGCTTACCTAAAAGATGAAGCCCTCATCAAGAAGAGTTATGAAAAAGATCAATGTGTAACTGATCTTAAAAGTGAACGCTGCGAGATTGCTTTTTAAGCATTTCAAAAGGCTTCGGTTGCTTCCACATGTTTCTTGAAATTATCCAGGATTGCCTGCCAGCCACCCTGCTGCAACTCAAGGGGATTTTGGCGCTCTGCCTCAAAAGTTTCCACCACTTTGGTCTGATTTCCCTGGTCACGAAAAGTTACGGTTACCTTTCTGTCGTCACCAAGCGTGTAAGCAATCAGTTCGTTGGTTTTAACTTCATCGTAAACACCCTCAAAATCAAAACCCATGCTGCCATCTTTTGCTTCCATTCGGGAAACAAAGCGGCCACCCGGGCGTAAATCATTTTCTGCTGTGGGCGAATGCCAGCTGTCGGCAGCAAAGTTCCATTGCGTAATGTGTTCTGGTGTCGTCCAAAACTTCCAAACTCGATCAACCGGCGCATTTACTGTAGTTTCTACAGTGATTTTTGTTTTGCTTTCCGTTTCCATAATTTAAGGATTGAGGTTTAAACAAATAATAGGTTGTATGTTATTCAAATATAATTGGAATATTTTAAAAGGTGATGAAGCAGCCTAAGCTTTCAGCAAGGTCTTTATCAATCACAATTTACTTTCCCTTTTTTTATGCTAACTCTTTTCATTTAAAGCTGGTTTGAAACCCTTGTAATAAATGATGAAATATCACTAATGTTTTATTAAATTCAAATTCGCCAATTGATGAAGGGTATCCTTTTGGCAGATTACCCTTCTATAGCCAATAAGATATTTGTTTTCACTAAAGTTTAGGGTATGGATACAGCAGAACTAAGAAGCCGGGGCTGGTTTGGCCGCGATGGCAAAGACGGTTTCATCTACCGGGCCTGGATGAAAAAACAAGGCATTCCTGCCCATCTGTTTGATGGCCGGCCGGTTATCGGAATTTGCAATACCTGGAGTGAACTCACGCCATGCAACTCTCATTTCAGGGAGCTGGCCCAAAGCGTTAAAAACGGTATTTATGAAGCTGGCGGTTTTCCGGTTGAATTTCCGGTCATGTCACTTGGTGAAACTTTGTTGAAGCCAACCGCCATGTTATACCGTAACCTGGCCAGCATGGATGTCGAAGAAAGCATCAGGGCTAATCCATTAGACGGGGTAGTGCTGCTTTGTGGCTGCGATAAAACAACCCCTTCGCTGGTGATGGGTGCCTGTAGTGTAAACATACCCACCATTGTCGTGAGCGGTGGACCCATGCTGACCGGCAAATACCGGGGGGCAGACATCAGCACTTCAGATTTGTGGCGTTTTAGTGAAGAGCAGCGTACCGGGCTGATTGACCAGCAAGAGCTGTTTAACATTGAAGCTGGTATGTGCCGAAGTAGTGGCCACTGCGGCGTAATGGGTACCGCTTCCACCATGGCCTGTATGGTGGAGGCCTTAGGCTTATCCCTGCCAGGGAACGCAGCCATCCCCGCACCCGATGCACGGCGAAAGGTGCTCGCACATTTATCAGGCATACGGATTGTAAACATGGTGAAAGAGAACCTCAGGCTCTCAGATATCCTGACCAGGGAAGCCTTCGAGAATGCCATCATGGCAAATACAGCCGTTGGGGGCTCCACGAATTTTGTGATCCATTTATTGGCTATCGCAGGCCGGATAGGAGTTCCGCTTAGTCTTCAGGAGTTCAATCAGATTGGTGAAAAGATACCCCTGCTAGCTAACCTCCAGCCTTCAGGGAAATATTTTATGGAGGACTTTTACTATGCCGGTGGCCTTCCAGCGCTATTGAAGGAGCTGTTGACTCATTTGCATACTGGCTGTATCACCGTGAATGGCAAAACCATCATGGAAAATTATACCCATGCCCCCTGTTACAATGAAGAAGTGATCAGCACACTCGATAAACCTGTAAACCCCATTGCAGGGGTGGTGGTGTTAAAAGGTAATCTGTGTGAAGATGGCGCAGTGATTAAACCTTCGGCAGCGAGCATGCACCTGTTGCAACATACAGGGAAAGCAATCGTATTTGAAGATATGGATGATTATAAACAAAGGATCGATGATCCGGATCTTGATGTAGACGAAAACAGTATCCTCGTATTGAAACATGTGGGGCCTAAAGGTTATCCCGGTATGCCTGAAGTGGGTAATATGGGGCTGCCGACAAAACTATTGGAGAAGGGGGTTACAGATATGGTCCGTATTTCCGATGGCAGAATGAGTGGTACTGGTTTTGGGACTGTTGTTTTACATGTTTCTCCCGAGGCTGCCCTGGGGGGCACTTTTGCCATTGTGCAGGATGGCGACCTCATTACCCTCGATGTCTTTAACCAGTTACTGCAGCTTAAGGTTTCAGATGAAGAGATCGCCTTGCGGAAAACTAAACTTGTGCCATTTAGCATTACCTGCGACCGCGGTTATGTGAGCTTATATCAAAATACAGTTGAACAGGCTCACCTTGGGGCTGACCTCAGTTTCTTAAAAGGTTGCTCTGGCAGCCTGGTCACTAAAGATTCTCATTAATTAAATCAATATCACACCATGACCTACAGTTCCATATTTAATGATCAGGTTGCCATTGTAACCGGTGCCGGACAGGGGATCGGTTTTGAGATTGCTAAACAATTAGCACTTAGCGGGGCCGCCGTTGTTTTAAATGATGAAGATGCGGAACTGGCCAACCATGCTGTTGAAAAGATCACTGCTGCCGGCGGTCAGTGTATCGCTGTTGTTGGTGATGCCTCTGCTGTTACTTTCCTAAAAGAAATGGTCGCCACAGCTGTAGCGAAGTTTGGACGTGTTACTTTGGCTGTAGCTAACGCAGGACTTTCCCTTTATGGGAACTTTTTTGATTTTCCTGAAGCCGATTTCGACAGGGTGATGAAGGTAAACCTCGGTGGAAGTTTTTTTCTGGCACAGGCCGTTGCCAACCAGATCATCCGGCAGAAAAGCGGGGGCAGTATCTTGTTCTTGGGCAGTGTGACAGGGCACAGGGCAATGAAGGAACTTGCGGCCTACTCCACTACAAAAGCTGGCTTAGAAATGTTGGCTAAAAACCTGGTTATTGAACTTTCACCCTATCAAATTACGGTCAACACGGTTGCCCCCGGTGCAACTTTAACCGAACGTACATTGACTTTTGATGATTATAAAAATGGCTGGTCAGCAATGACGCCCATGGGCAGACCTGCCACTGTAGCGGATATCGCCAATGCCGGATTGTTCTTGTTGTCGCCTGCTTCCCGGCATATTACTGGTCAAAGTCTTATTGTAGATGGTGGCTGGAGTACCATTAGTCCCATTCCGCCGAATGCTAAATAAAGGTTGTTATTTAATTGTTAATGATGGATCGAAGGATTTTTATTAGACTTTCAAGTTTGGGTGTAGTGGCTTGTGCTGCGGGGCATAGTTTGACTGCTTTGGCCGGGTCAACAGCTGATGGCTATTTAATGACGGTGACCGGCAGGTTGAAATTACCGGAAAAGGGTGTTTTTCTACCTCATGAACATGTGCTTACTGATTTCACCGGGGCTGAGAAAATTGTTCAACCTCAGTATAACCGCACTATAGCTTTCAAGAAAATGCTTCCCAATTTAATAGCTGCAAAAAAGGCCGGCGTTAATGTTTTAACAGAGTGTACCCCAGCTTATATCGGACGCGATGTCATCCTGTTAAAAATGCTTGCTGAAGCCAGTGGGATCGCTATCTTAACGAATACGGGTTATTATGCCGCTGCCGGTTTAAAGTATTTGCCCCGCCATGCTTATAGGGAAAGTAGTCTGGTATTGTCGGCAAGATGGTTGAAGGAATGGGAAAATGGTATTGAAGGCACGGGCATCCGCCCGGGCTTTATTAAACTCGGTGTTGATGGCGGGCCATTGAAAGAAGTGGAACAAAAGCTCATACAGGCGGCTGCCTACACGCATTTGAAAAGTGGATTAAAAATAGCCATACATAACGGAAATTCGTCGGCTGTTGCAGCAGAAATAGCGATACTAGAAAAAATGGGGATAGACCCGAAAGCAATGATCTGGGTACATGCACAAAATGCAAGCAATAGCGACGTGCATATGGCCATGGCGAAAAAAGGTTGCTGGATAAGTCTCGATGGTGTAAGCGACGAGCCTGCCTCGCTTGAAAAATATCTTGCTTTTATTAAGGTGCTGAAGAAAGAAAGCTTACTGCACAGGCTCTTACTTTCTCATGATGATGGCTTCGCCGTAGAAAATCACGGTGGTGAAGTTACATTCAAAGCTTACAAAGATGGGAATCACCAGCCTTATACTTCTTTAATGCGGACATTAAAACCAGCATTATTGAAAGATGTGATTAGTGAAGAAGAATATGAACTCATCACGGTAAAAAATCCTGTGCAGGCATTTAAAATTGAAGTTTGTCGCTCCTTTTCTTCCATTTAACGGCCTCATACCATATGACGGAGATCAAGCCAGTGATCATACAAAAGAGCAGGTTGGAAATATTTAAACTTTCAAAGCCAAAGAACCGGGCGAATGGTTTGACATAAATCAATAATCCCGTAATGGCTGCAGTAATGCTGATAATCAGGACGACAAGGTTGTTTTTGTATTTCAAGGTCGTCCATAGGGAATAATAAAAAGAACGGTTGACTAAGGTCAACACTATATTTGCAGAAATGAGCACTGTAAAAACCATGGTACGAGTAAGCGGTTCTGTATATCCTTGTTGTACTGCATATTGATAAGTAAACAAGATGCCGGCGGTAATCAATAGCCCTTGTATGACACTCGTCATCAATTCCCGCCATTTGAAGAAAGTAGTGGTAAACGGCCTTGGTTTTTGAAGCATGGTGTTCTTTTCCATCGGTTCATTTTCATAAATGATAGAACAGGTGGGCCCCATAATCAACTCTAAAAAGATCACATGCATGGGAGAAAAGATATTTGGATAAATCCATCCCAGTGCCAGTGGAATAAATACAGTTAAAATGATGGGGATGTGGATAGAAATGATGTATTGAATAGCCTTTTTGAGGTTTGCATAAATTTTCCTGCCGGCAGCTACTGCATCCACCATTTTTTCCAGGTCATCTTCCAGCAGAATTAAGGAAGCAGCCTGCTTAGCAATTTCTGTCCCTTTCTTGCCCATGGCGATCCCAATATGTGCTGCTTTTAGCGATGGCCCATCATTTACCCCATCTCCGACCATCGCAACAATTTCATTGTTGGCTTTCAACGCATTAATGATCTTTAATTTTGCTTCAGGAAACATTCTTGTGAAAATATTGGTGTCTTGTACTGTTTGCCGAAGTTCTGCAGGGCTTAATTTCATCAGTTCATCACCGGTCAGGCTTTTCTCCGCATATTTAAAACCAATCTGACGGGCTATCGCTGCGGTGGTGGTCGTATTATCGCCAGTTACAATTTTCACCTTCATACCCGCTTTATAAAAGTTCTCCAATACAAATTGGATATTTTTCTTTGGGGGATCATAAAAAGCGACAATGCCCTTAAAAACAAATTTAAATTCTTGCTGAAGTTTAGGGAAATCATTTCCGGAAAAGGCTGCTTCTCCTACGGCCAGCAAACGGTAACCCTGTTTTCCAAAGGAATGGATAACACCTTCTATTCTTTGTTTTTCGCTTGTTGTTAGATTTGATACTTGAATTAAAGCTTCAGGGGCTCCCTTTGCTGCTATAATTCTATTTCCCTGATGGTCCTCAAAAAGATGCGTCATCATGGGTGGTTTACCCCCAAGGGGATATTCATGGATCATGTGGTACTGTGGCCTTTCATCCTGCGAAGTCCTTTCAGCATAGGCCTGGTGCAGCGCTATTTCCATCGGGTCGAATGGAATGGGTTCACTTGCCCACATGGCCAGCCGTATAAGTTCCTTTTCCTCCACATCCTTATCGGGTCCTGCATAAAGCCCGGCCAGGCTCATTTTGTTTTCTGTGATGGTTCCGGTTTTATCGGTACAGATGACAGTGGCGCTGCCTAAAGTTTCTACTGTTTTCATCTGTTTAACAATGATGCCATTGTTCATCAGCCTCCAGGCTCCCATGGCCATAAAAGTGACAAATGCCACAGGTATTTCCTCCGGTAAAATACTGATTGCCAGGGTAAGGGCCATTAAAAGACTGGAAATCATGCTACCGGTGTTCATATAATTGATAGCCCAGACAATCAGGAAAACGATAGCTCCTGTAATGACCATCTTTTTTACAAAATTCCCTATCTGCTGTTCCAGCGGGGTTTTTTCTTCTTTTATGCTTTCCAGGCTCTTTCCAATTTTACCCAGCTGGGTGGCGCCGCCTGTTTCGGTGACCGTAGCAATGGCCAGCCCGCTGGCCACCGTTGTTCCCTTGAAAATGAAATTATTGAGGGTATCCTGATCTTTATAAACTGGAAGTGACTCCCCGGTAAGGATAGATTCGTTTACCGAAAAATCATTGGAATGGATAATTTTGCCATCAGCAGCAATTGAATTACCTTCTTCAACCAGTAAGGCATCTCCGGGTACCAGTTCGTCACTCTTAATGAATACAACTTCACCATTGCGAATCACCCTGGCACTGTTTTGTGTGAATTCTTTCAGATTTGCGAGCGCTTTCCTGCTTCTTGAATCCTGGTATAATGAAATTACCGAAACCAGCACGATGGCTGAGGCAAGGAAAATGCCATCTCCCTCATTTCCAGTGATGAAGTAGATGGTAGATGCCACCAATAATAAAAGAACCATCGGCTCCTTTGCCAGGCTCTTTACGGCATCTGCAAATCTGTTTTCTTTTTTTTGATGGAGCGTGTTATTGCCATGTTCTGACCTTAATTGTATAACCTGTTCATTGGTTAATCCCTTGATATTGAAGTTGTCTACAGTCATGAAGATGAAGGGTTTCGAAAAAGAATATTTAAGTATTTCCCATTAAAGGATCGGTAAAACTTTCTTTTAAATGCTCCACATGACCGGCAAACTGCTGACTAAAATGAGCATGATTTACTGCACTCAGGCTGAAGTCGTACCAATGGTGACTGGCTTTTAATTCAACAGATACCATTTTTTCCATTTCGTTTTTACCGAAAATAATTTCTTTGTGGGCGTTTCCATAAGCATTATTTTGTAATACCAGTTTCAGGCTCTCCCCAGTACCTGAACGTTTAATCAGGAGAGCTATATTTCCATTATACCGGTCGTTTTCTGTTTGGTAATTCAACTCGACTGAGATATCAGGGTCACCGGCATCACCTCTGTATTCCCTGAAAAAGCCATTCACACTATGGATCCTTAGTTGGTATTGGCGGTTTTTAAAATCCTTTAAGGGCCAGTTATACTTGATGGAATCGCCCGCATCTACCGTGAATGACCAGTTTCTATCGCCTGCATAGACATTAAAACCAACGCCGCTGCTCAGCTTTCCGAAAATCTGGTTGCCTGCTTTAAAATCGACAGTAAATGTTTCATTTTCAAGGTCCAGTCCTCCATGTGCATAAATTTCGTAAGGAATTCTATTTGCCCTTTTGATGCCTTTTTCCTGCTGTGGGAGGTGTTCATTGTTCAACGGCTTTTTAAGAATTTCTTCAATGGCGGTTTGCGTAAGCTTTTTGAAGTTATCAGGTGTTTTAGCAAACTTAGCCTGGTGAATGCTTTCCATAAAAGGTTCTTTAATAATGCTTTCAGGAAGCGGTGTTGGTTCGCCATTGTAGGGCCTGAAAACGGAACTCAGGTCGCCGCATAAACTCCGGCGCCAGGAAGTAATGTTATCCTCATGGATCAGCTGACCAGTTTTATGGCTGAGAAAGTTCTCTAAAAACTGTATCGAAGAGGTGTGATCAAAAACCTGTGAGTTTACATAACCACCGCGTGTCCAGGGGGAAACCACAATCATGGGTACCCGGTAACCTAGTCCAACAGGACTTTCCCGCTCGCTTTGATTTTTGGGGATATATTCAGCCTTGATGTCCAGTGATTTGGAAACAAGGCCCGTGTCCGGATCTTCCGGGTTAGGTGCAACAAATGGTGGCACATGATCAAAATACCCGTCATTTTCATCGTAAGTGAGAATGAAGATGGTTTTTTTCCATACCTCAGGATTTTTAGTTAGTATATCCATGACTTCTGATAAATACCAGGCACCATACCAGGGTGCACCAGGATGATCTGAATAATTACAAGGGGGAACGAGCCAGGATACAGTTGGCAGTTTTCCTGCATCCACATCTGCACGAAACTGGTGCAGAACATCACCTGCCGGTACTTTTGTTGTTCTGGTTGTTCCATGATCCTGATAGGTGATGCTTTCCAACTGATGGTATTTAGGATCGTCCCTGTTGGTTACAAATGCCCGTTGATGCAAATCCTGTGCTGCTGGTGTTAATTTTTCCAAAGGATTTTCTTCCAGGAAATGCAAAGCTTCTTGCACCTTCTCCAGTTTCCTGCGCAGCTTTTTATCTGGCTTTTCTTTTAATTGGGCCGCGAGTTTTATGGATTCTCTTTTCAGGTGGGCAAGGTGTTCCGGATGTCTAAGGACATGGTATTGTTTAAAGAATTCAAGTGTATTGTCTGTAAAGTTTGCCAGCCAGTCTTCTTCCTCATTTTCGAGACCTACGCCTACACTTAATTCATTCTGGTAGACTTTCCAGTCGACATGATGTGCCGACAAACGTTCGGGAAAGGTATTCCAGGAAATGCGCTCAGAACCGTCGATATCTCCGTTTGACAAGTGGGCCTTAGCGGCTGCCGTTTGCTCTTCTTTGATTTTTCCGGTCCAGAAAAAGCTTCGGTTAGGACTGGTGCCTGTGAGTGAGGAACAAAAGTTATGGTCGCAAACTGTAAAAGCATCTGCAAGGTCATAGTAAAAAGGAATATCCTTCCGGTTATAATAACCCATGGTTAAGGGAAGGTCAGCATATGCTTTATTGCCGGATTTTTTGGCTTCCAGCCATCCGTCATATTTGCCATTATTTCTGGCGTCGACCTGGTTTTCCCAGGAATGTGGAAGAGAACTCATCCAGGTAGCCTTGGTATCTTTAATATCCAGACGAAATGGGCCGTAAGTTTCGCCTTTTTTATTGCTTTGCAGCCATACAGGATATTGATTAGGGAGTTTTATAGCCCTGGGGTCGTTGAAACCACGTACACCTTTTAAGGTGCCGAAGGTATGGTCAAATGAACGGTTTTCCTGCATTAAGAATACCACATGTGCTGCGTCCAGATAGGTAGTCCCCGGTGCAGCACTGATCGCTAATGCCCTTTGTATTGATTCCGGTAATATGCCCGAAAGACCAACGGCCCCGGTTAGTAAAGCTGCTTTTTTAATAAACGCTCTTCTGTTATCCATGTTAAATTATGCCTTTCTTAAAGGTAAAAATTAATGGCTAACATTTCTGATTATAAAAATTTTTGTGAGCGCTACACTTCATAAACAAATGAATATGATCAAGGAAGATCCCGGGTGGTTTTCGATGCTGTTTTTGCATGTTACGTTATTAAATCAACTTATACCTTATATTCGTTTTAATAACGCAACTTAAAACGCTTCTAACCAAAATTTATGAAATCCACTATCATTCTTCTTTTTAGCCTTATCATAGGCTACAGCACTTCTTCAGCCCAAGAAATTACTAAACAGGAAAAGGGTTATTTTAACCTGACGGAAGTTGGATACTTCTTCTCTCGTAACATCATTAGTCAAACACCCGCGGGAGGTGCTTTTAGTCATAAAAATGGCGCCCATGCCCTTAGCCTAAGAAATATTAATGGTTTTTTTATTGGGAACAACCTTTCTTTGGGCATTGGTGTAGGGTTAGATGGTTATACCTTTAATGGTGGTGGTTCTCGTTTCGACAACACCTTTCTTGTTTTTAGTGATGTAAGGTATTACCTGCACAATGAAAAGAATACCTTTTTTGGATATGGCGATTTAGGAAGTTCGGTATCAATTGACGATAACATTGCCCAAGGTTTATTTTACAACATAGGCATGGGTTACAAGTTTATGGTGGCCACCAGGACTGGAATGAATGCGAGTTTTGGTTATAACCATCAGAAAATTAACCACGATTCGTCTAACTTAAAAGAGAGTTATTCCAGTCTTGCACTTAAAGTGGGCCTGATGTTTTAATCGTTAAGTGATGAGTTGTCCACACTTATTTTGCTGGTTTTTCTTTTTGCTGTGTACAAAACGAATGTTGCAACCGAATGTGGAATCTTAAGGTGTATATGTTTATTCGATATGTAATTATTTAGATTTAGTTTACTGATGGTGAGAACATTATCAATTATTGATTGTTGAAAATGAAAGTCATTCAGTGTATACCTAAATTTTATTTATGGAAGAGCGTACTCCTGAAACAAGTCTGCCAAAACAACAATTAAGTCTGATCGACGCCATCGCAATAATTGTGGGAATTGTCATCGGCGCAGGCATTTTCAGAACGCCATCACTGGTCGCAGCTAACACTGCCAATGACACCCAATTTTTGCTGGCCTGGATCCTGGGCGGTATGGTTTCCTTGATTGGTGCACTCTGTTATGCCGAACTGACCACTGCTTTTCCAAATGCGGGCGGAGATTACCATTTTTTAAGAAAAGCCTATGGTAAACGCGCTTCGTTTATTTTCGCCTGGGCAAGAATGAGTGTCATACAAACAGGTTCTATTGCCGTACTGGCCTTTATTTTCGGCGATTATTTTACACAAATTTATAGCCTGGGAGATTTCTCTTCTGTCATTTATGCTGCGTTGGTCGTGATCATCATGACGGCTATCAATATTGCTGGTGTTAAAATGGGTACAGGCACACAAAAGTTGTTTACCATAGCAGAAGTAAGCGGGGTAATGATTATTGTCGCCGCAGGTTTGTTTTTTGCACCTGCGCCTGTTGAAACGCTGAATGCTGCACCGGCGACAGCTTCAGCAGCTGGTTCAGCCGGCAGTTTTATCGGTCTGGCTATGGTGTTTGTGCTGCTCACTTTCGGCGGATGGAACGAAGCAGCCTATATCTCCGCAGAGTTGAAGTCTGGACGTAACAGAATGGTTAAAGCATTAATCATCAGTCTGGTTATCATCACCCTAGTTTATTTACTCATCAATATCGCTTTTTTAAAGGCCTTAGGCCATCAGGCAATGGCACAATCTGATGCAGTAGGGGTAGACCTGATGAGAATTGTATGGGGTCCAACGGGTGTATGGCTTATATCTGTGCTCGTGGCCATTTCTGCATTAACTTCTGTTAATGCCACCATCTTTACTGGAGCACGTACCAATTATGCATTAGGGAAAGACTATAAAATGTTTTCCATGCTCGGGAAGTGGAACAGCCAGGCATCAGGACCTGTAAATGCTTTCATCGTGCAAGCCCTCATATCGCTTGCATTAATTAGCCTTGGTTTAGTGACTAGGAGTGGATTCGAGACAATCATTGAATATACGGCGCCTGTATTTTGGTTTTTCTTTCTCCTTGTTGGCATTTCCTTATTTGTATTGCGAAGGAAAGAGCCTAATGCAGTCAGGCCTTTTCGTGTTCCCTTATATCCGCTTACGCCGCTGATATTTTGCCTCAGCAGTGCCTATCTTTTGTATTCCAGCCTGGTGTATACGGGCATTGGTGCTCTTGTTGGTATCGTGGTGTTGCTGCTTGGTGTTGTCGTTCACGTTGTATTTCAAAGAAGTGAAGCTATACCGCTGAAACAAAAGGATAAGGTCATTATGAATGAGTTTAAAAGTTGAAATTTCTTCAGTTAATTAATACCAGTATGGTCACCTTAAATCAAAAGAATATGAAATCAGTGAAAATCTTAATGAGTTTAATGGTCTTATCTGTCTGTGGCAGTACACTATTGAATGCACAAGTAAAAACAGAACCAAGGGCAAAGGAAAAGCCAGTGCTGGATGTTCCTTATGTGCCCACAAGACAAACTGTTGTCAACAGCATGCTGAAGATAGCCAACGTAAAAAAAGGCGATGTTTTGTATGACCTGGGTTGTGGCGATGGACGCATCGTTGTTACCGCTGCCAGGGATTTTGGCGCAACGGGTAAAGGATTTGATATTGA
Organism: Pedobacter immunditicola; assembly: GCF_037482985.1. Taxonomy (NCBI): domain Bacteria; kingdom Pseudomonadati; phylum Bacteroidota; class Sphingobacteriia; order Sphingobacteriales; family Sphingobacteriaceae; genus Pedobacter; species Pedobacter immunditicola. Next base: position 102,549 of record NZ_JBBHKC010000007.1, read on the forward strand.
CCCCCAGCGTATTGAAGAGGCGAATGCAAATGCTAAAAAGGCAGGTGTGAGTGATAAAGTGAAATTTGTAAATGCCAACCTGTTTGAAACAGACCTCAGTAAGGCTACCGTAATTACCATGTACCTGTTACCAGATGTGAACATGAAATTGCGACCAAAAATTCTTGCACTTAAACCGGGTACCAGAATTGTATCACATGCTTTTGATATGGGTGACTGGAAACCAGATAGAACTGAAGTAGTGGATGGTGCTACCATTCACTATTGGACCGTGCCGGCAAGAAAGAAGTAAGATGAGGCTTGAAAATTTCCAACAATTAAGGACAGTTCCCTAATTGTTGGAAATAACTAACTCCTGTTGAGCTTAATTATGTTTAAGTACTTTGGCTTCCAGATAGAAGATAATTTCCTCAGCTATATTTGTACTCTGGTCACCCACTCTTTCCAGTTTCCTGATAATAGAAAGTATATTCAGCGCCTGTTCGGTTTTATCGATATTCTCCCTGATATAGGCAGAAACAGTATGGTTGGCTTCAATGTTAATTTCATCCAACATTTCATCTTTTTTGAAGACGGTTCTTGCAAGTTTCGTGTCCTCATTTTCATAAGCTTTAAGAACATCCTCTAAAATGGCTATGGCTGCATCAAACATCTCGATAAAATGCGTTTGTTTCAATAGGGCCGGATCATAAGCTTCTTTTTCAAGAACAATAAACTTTGCAATTCCTTCAGCGATATCACCGATACGCTCCAGGTTGTTATTTATTTTTAAGGTGGCCAGAACCAGCCTAAGGTCTACTGCAACAGGATTGAACAAGGCAAATATGTTTTCACAGTCCCGGTCAATTTGGAGTTCCATGGCATTCACCCTTTTTTCAGTCGAAATCACTTCCCTGGAGAAGTCTTTATCGAATGACTTCAAAGAATGAAAAGCCTTGTTGAGCTGTGTTAATACAAGCTTCCACATCACGAGTGTGTCTGCTTTTAATATTTTTAATTCTGCCTCTAAGTGTGTCATATTATTTTTTTTTGTTCAACCTCCTAAGTTATCAACAATTATCCGAATCTGCCAGTAATGTAGTTTTGAGTTGCGTCTTTAGCCGGATTAGTGAAAATCTTATCTGTTTTGTCGAATTCTATCAATTCTCCCATATAAAAGAACGCAGTTTTGTCACTCACACGTGCAGCCTGTTGCATGTTGTGTGTAACGATAACAATGGTAAACAGGTCCTTCAGGTCATAAATAAGCTCCTCGATTTTTGCTGTTGAGATTGGATCCAAAGCCGAGGCTGGTTCATCCATCAACAATACGGAAGGCTTAACAGCAATGGCACGGGCGATACAAAGACGTTGCTGCTGTCCACCAGACAAAGCCAGGGCAGATTTATGCAAGTTATCTTTTACCTCATCCCATAATGCCGATCTTCGGAGTGAACCCTCTACAGCTTCATCTAACACTGATTTGTTACTTTCGCCATTGATACGCAATCCGAATGCTACATTTTCATATATCGATTTAGGAAAGGGGTTTGGCTTTTGAAAAACCATACCTATTTTTTTGCGGTATTCATAAACATCAACCATGTTTTTGTAAACATCCACATCATCGATCATGACTTCACCTTTAATCGTTACCCCTTCAATAAGGTCGTTCATGCGGTTAAAGCACCTGAGAAAAGTAGATTTACCACAGCCTGAAGGGCCGATAAATGCCGTTACGGTATTAGCTTCAATGTTTATGGATATATTTTTAAGGGCTTGTTTCTGCCCGTAGAATAAGTTAAGGTCTTTAGCTCTCAGCTTATATGTTCCAAAGCTCTCCAATATTATATTGCTGTTTTCTTGTACCATCTGTTTCTTAAATATATTGCCACGCCATTAAGTATAAAAGTAAATAATAATAATACAATTATACCAGCTGCGGCATTTATTACAAATCCCTGTTGTGGACGGGAGGTCCAGTTAAATATCTGTATGGGTAAAGTAGTATATTGATCCATTGGGCCTTCTGGTATAAAGGGTACATAGGCCAGTGCACCTACCACAATCAAGGGTGCAGTTTCTCCCAATGCCCGGGAAGTGGAAAGGATAATACCGGTTAGGATACCTCCAAAAGCCGCAGGTAAAACTACTCTGCTTGTGGTTTGCCATTTTGTTGCGCCCATTCCAAATGCTGCTTCCCTTAAAGAGTAAGGTACAGCTTTAATCGCTTCCCTGGTGGACACAATAAGTATGGGCATAATAAGCAGGGATAGGGTGAGGGCACCGGCAAGGATACTGTTGCCAAAACCCGCCAGGCGTACAAAAAGCTCCAATCCCAATATCCCGTATATCACCGACGGAACTCCGGCAAGGTTTGATATATTGATTTCTATAAAATTAGCCAGGCGGTTTTTCTTGCCATATTCCTCCAGATAAATTCCGGATAAAATACCAATCGGCAAGGCAATCAGCAAGGTAAACAACAGTAAACTCACCATACCGGCCAGTGCTGTATAAATACCCGACTCATCAGGATGCCTGGAGGGTAAATTCGTAAAGAACGACCAGTTAATTCTGGTAATACCTTTTATAGTAATATCAACCAGCAGGATCAATAAAGTTGCCAATCCCAGTGTTGTACAAAATATGGCAAAGATTCTGAATAAAGTATCCTTTACTTTCGGACTCATAAAATGTTTTCTACTCATAACGTTGTTGATATTTTTTTCTGATCCAGAAGCTCAGGTTATTAAGGATAAAGGTGAAGACGAAAAGGGTCATGCCGGCCGCAAATATGGTACGGTATTCCATTGAATCCTGTGGCACATCACCCATACTCACTTGTACAATATAGGTGGTTATGGTTTCTACGGATTCCAATGGATTGAAAGTTAATTTTGGCTGTTGTCCTGCTGCGATGGCCACGATCATGGTTTCACCCAAGGCCCTTGAAACAGCAAGGATGATAGACACCACAATACCGGAATTGGCTGCGGGCACCATTACTTTAAATGCCGTTTGAAAACGGTTGGCACCCAGGCCATAAGAGGCTTCGCGGAGTGAATTTGGAACTGCCCTTAACGCATCTTCACTTAATGAAGTGATATAAGGGATAATCATGATACCCATGACCAGACCCGGTGATAAAGCATTAAAACCTGATAAGCCAGGGATAATTTTCTGAAGCATGGGGGTTACAAACTGTAAGGCAAAAAAGCCATATACAACCGTTGGAACTGCAGCTAATACTTCCAAAAGGGGCTTTACAATAGATGTAAATCTTTTAGAAGCGTATTCGTTCAAAAATACGGCGATGGAAAGTCCTACCGGTACTGCCACTAAAATCGCTATCGTGGTAGTGAGTAATGTTCCTGAAAGCAGGGACATGATCCCGAAATGTTTGTCTTCAAAAAGTGGTGTCCATTGTTTGTCTGTTAAAAAATCTATAAAAGAAACTTCTTCAAAGAATTTAAAAGTATCAATGGAGAGCACCAGGATGATTCCTATAGTTGTTAGAACCGAAACCATGCTGCAAAGAAGCATCGTCCATTCTATTAACTTTTCAGATTTAAACTTTTTACTTGCCATAATTATTTTTGAGTGGATAAAAGTTGTAGCAAGTTTGCACCTACTGTGGATTTGTTTTCAAATACAGAGCCTGTATGTCCTTCGGTAAATCTTTGGTAAGACAAGCGGTAAGCTTCTACAGGTAGGGGAACATAGCCAACCTCCATTGCTAGTTTCGCAGCGTTTTCCATATAAAACTTAACAAAATCTTGAACATGTGGCAGTTGTGCTGATTTAAGGTTTACATAAATAAACTCTGGCCTCGAAAGCGGCTGATAGGAACCATCCTGTACAGTGGCATTAGTTGGATATATAGCTTCACTGTCTTCGGTGAGTTTAACAGGAACCAATTTTAGCTTGGATTTATTTTCTGTGTAATAAGCAAGGCCGAAATAACCAAGACTACCTCTGTCGGAAGATACACCCTGAACCAATACGTTGTCATCTTCACTGGCTGTATAGTCACCTCTGGAGGCCTTGGCTTTTCCGTTGATGGCTTCTGTAAAGTAATCATAAGTACCGGAAGAAGTGCCTGCGCCATAGAGATTCAGCGGCAGATCCGGCCATGAATCACGTACCTGTTTCCAGGTCTTGATTTTACCCTGGCTTTCCGGCGACCACATTTTCTTAAGTTCTGCAACAGTAACATAATCAACAAAGTCGTTTTTTGGACTGACTACAATAGCCATCCCATCATAACATACGGGGATTTCTACAAACTCTATTCCGGCAGCTCTGCTGCCTTCAATCTCTTTAGTACTGATGGGTCGCGAAGCATTACTGATATCAGTTTCACCCCTTAAAAATTTCTTAAAGCCACCACCTGTGCCTGAAACTCCAACGGTAACCCTGATATCGGGATCAATCTTTCTGAATTCTTCAGCAACGGCTTCCGTGATCGGGTAAACACTGCTTGAACCATCAATATTTATTTTTCCTTTATATTCTTTGAAACAGGAGCTAAATATTAATACAATACCCAGAAGGACAAAACTATATCTGGACAGGTCCGGCTTTTTGTAAATCATTATATATTAATTAAACTGGGTGTAGAATATTTCTTTTTGAACCAATAGGAGAGGTTAAATAATGCAATCAATGCCGGAAACTTCGGTAACGTCACATAAATGATCGGGAAATAGATAAATAATGAAATAGCTGGAATAGTAAAAAGGAGGGTAATTCCAGGGTAGATGCCTACACTTTTTGCGATTTCTGATAGGATTATATTTACTTCGAGTGATTTCAAATCAAAGAGGGGTGGAAGTATAGTTATAAACAGATAGGCGAAGATACTGTAAAAAAACACTTGAACTGTCCCATCCCTAAAGCTAAATTCATTTCTCTCCCCAGCTGGTGCCAAAATTGTTAACATATTTAAATCTTTTTCATGACCGAAATGCAATGTATCCGGCCTTCAGCAACGGCTGCAAAGTTAAATAATAGGGATTGTATTTAAAGACTTAAAAGGTTAAGAATGTATTATCCTAATGTTAAATTAATGTTAAGTATCTGTTCTTTGAAAATCGAATTGCATACGTCGAAGTGAGTATAGTCAAAGGTGTCAATTCCAGTGTTAATTCTTTAATAAGCATTACATAATAGATGTTAGCAGGACACATTATAGCATGAGACAGGTTGTGAGGCCCTTGTCAGGGCGTTGGTAGGGGGTTGGTAGGGCGTTGGTAGGGCTATTTGCCCTCGCAAGGCCCTACCAACGCTCTGGTAACCCTCGCTTAATGCCCGGTTATTTTTCAAGTTCTCGTACAACTGTTACCTAAAACGTCATAGGAAATAGTTTGAATCAAATAAAACTTACTTAAGTTTGCTGTAGAATTAACGAAATATACCAAAAACTTATTTAAGGTTTGTCGCAGCCTTATTTGTACTGAGTTATACCTGGTGGATTACGGACTTTTTTAGAAGAGCATTATATAAACAACCAATGAAGAAATCTGTGTCTATAAAAGATATTGCAAAACTCTCTAAAGCTTCAATTACAACGGTTTCATTCGCTTTGAATGGAAAGGGGCGGATCAGTGAAGCAACAAAAAAGAGAATTTTGGAAGTTGCAGCGCAACAGGGCTATCATGCTAATCGCATGGCTGTGGGACTAAGAACAGGTGTTTCCAATATCATCGGGTTGGTAGTGGAAAACATGGGCGGACAATTTTTCGGTGTCATTGCCAAGATTTTGGAAGAGGAAGCGGAGAAGTTTGGTTATAGAATTATTTATTGCAGTACCAATAATAATTTGCAAAAGGGCCAGGATGCCATCAGGATGCTTTCGCAGCAATTGGTGGATGGCTATATCATCACTCCTTTAAAAGGTTTGGAAAAAGACATTCTGGAATTAACTTCCGCTCATAAACCGGTGGTATTGATTGATGGTTATTTCCCCGAGCTACCTATTCCATATGTTCTTGTAGATAACATTAATGCAGTTAAAGATGGAATTGAATGTTTTGTCAAATCCGGATACCAACAAATAGGTTTTGTGACCAAGGATCTTGACCTGATCCAATTAAATGAACGTCTGAGGGGATATACAGAAGGGATAGCTGCACATCATTTAAAGCTGAAAAAGAAAAATATACTGAATTTATCACCCAAATTAAATGATGAGGAAGCTGTTCAAGCGATCAAAGAGTTCATCGTAAAGAATAAGAAGATGGATGCCATTTTCTTTTCCACCAATTACCTTGGTGCATTAGGTTTGCAAAGTTTAAAAGACTTGAACCTCAACATCCCTGAGGATATTGCGGTGATCAGTTTTGATGATAACGAACTGTTTAACTTATATCCTCCCGGTATAACTTCTATTAAACAGCCTACTTATGAAATTGCTAAGTCTGCCATTGATCTTTTGTTCTCACAAATCAGGCAAAAGGATACAGAGGTGTTGGCAATTGGCGTTCAGTTGCCGGCAACATTAATTGAAAGGGGCTCCACATGTGCTAAAACTGTAAATATGAGTTTACGATAATTTAATCTATTAAATAAGTGGAATTTATTTAATAAAGCTATTTTAGCGGAAATTTTTTCAGTATGCCGCATCAGTATTTTCGACTATTTATTGCTTTTTCCCTTATTTCCAGTTCATTATTTGCACAAACAGCTTCTTTAAAAGGAGTGGTGAAGGACCGTGAAAGTCAACTGCCTATTGAATACGCCAGTGTTGCATTATTTGATGTAAACGATTCAACAACTGTAGCCGCGGGAAGTGTCACTAACAAGGATGGAAGTTTCGAGTTTAATAAAATTAAACCAGGAAACTATAGAATGAAAGCTTTATTCATTGGTTATGATACCAAAGTTTTAGATCTCATTAAATTAGGAGCCGGACAACAGTTAAATTTAGGAAGTATCAGCTTAAATGCCGGAACTAAACTTTTAAATGAGGTGATGGTAAGCGGACAAACCATGACTTCCCTAAATAAAATAGATAAACAAAGCTATAAAGCTGGTCAGTTTGAAGCTGCAAAGGGTGGAAACGCAATTGATGTGTTGAAAAATCTACCTTCGGTATCTGTAAATGGAGAAGGAGATATCAGTGTAAGGGGCTCTTCAGGATTTCTTGTTTTATTGAATGGTAAGCCTGTACTTACCGATGCCCAAACGGTTTTAAGTCAGCTTCCGGCAAACGTAGTGGAAAACATTGAATTAATTACCGCCCCATCTGCCAAGTATGATCCTGATGGAAAAGGCGGAATCATTAATATCGTCACGAAAAAAGGTGCTACAGACGGTTTCTCATTGGCAGCAAATGCAATGGGTGGCTTTCCAAGTACAAAAGATTTCGGGAACAAAGAAGAGCAGCAGCGTTTTGGTGGTGATTTAACATTAAACTTTAAACAGGATAACTGGGATATTTCCGTTGGTGGTAATTACAGCAGGAACGATAATGCTGGTTACAGGGATGGAGATGCCTATACCAAAAACTTTAACAACAATACCATCACGAGGTTTCCTTCAAAAGGTGAAAGAAGCTTTGACAAGCGCAATTATGCTGGTCGTGCTGCTGTAGCCTTCACTCCAAGTCAAAGTGATGCGTTTTCAGCTGGATTTTTTATCGGCCAGAGAAACCAGACGCGTGTAGCTGATATATTATATCACAACACTACATCAAATTTATCAACCGGGGCATTACTTAAGGGTACCACTTATTTTAATTCTAATCATCAAACTAAAGAAGGTGATTTTATTTTAGGGAATTTTGACTACTCGCATACTTTTAAAGATAAATCAAAGATTACAGCGGCTTTTTTATATGAACGTGCAGATTTGTACGGAAATACAGTGAACAGAAATCTAAATTACCCAAATACGACTGAAGTGATTCAGGATGTAATTAATACCTATAAAAATCCGATTGAGGGATACCGGATTAAATTAGATCATGCCATAAATATTGGCAAGGGAAAGCTTGAAAGTGGATACCAGTACAGGTATGATACTCAAAATGGTTTCTTTAATTATTTTGTTACTCCTGAAAGTTCCCAGTCAGATAATGACTTGTTTAGTGGTTCAGCAAAGGTAAAAAACCAAATCAACTCCATTTATTCCCAGTATTCGGGGAAACACAATAAGTTGGAATATGTGGGTGGATTAAGGTATGAATATGCCACAAGAACAGTGAATCTTTCCAATGACACAAATCCTCACCATTTAGATCTGTCTAATCTTTTTCCTTCTGCCAGTGTATTATACACTTTCAATGAAGGATGGAAAGCTAAAGCCGGATACAGCAAAAGGGTACAACGTACAAACAACTTTGAGTTAAATCCAATTGCGGAAAGAGAACACAGTGAAACATTAGAACAGGGAGACCCTGATTTATTACCGGAATTTATCGACCTTGCTGAACTTGGTCTGATTCATAATTTTAACAAAGGTTCTTTCTTTACAACGCTTTACTACCAAGGCATTAAAAATCCTATTCAAAGGGTTAACAGCGTTTATGCAGATACCATTTTGAACCGCGTATATACCAATGCAGAAGAAGCACGTTCTTTTGGTTTGGAAGCTGGTACCACTTTACAGCCAGTAAAATGGTGGACGGTTTATCTTGGCGCTAATCTTTACAATTATAAAATAAGCGGTAACCTGAATATCCTGGGCGAAAGTTCTATGGTGAATAATGCAGATTGGGTTTATTCGGTAAATGCCAATACTAATTTTAACCTTGGTACCAATTGGAGTTTACAAGCCAATGTTAATTACCGTTCTAAAAGACCTACCGCACAAGGAGAGGACTCCATGTTCCTGGTACCCAATACCTCAGTTAAGAAAACTTTCTTTGACGGCCGTCTTTCGGCTACCCTCCAATGGCAGAACATGGATCTTGGTTTAAATAAAACGCAGCGCCAACGGATTACTACCATGGGCGCTGATTTTTATACCACTACCAATTACATCTATGAAACGGATGTGATCTTATTGAACCTCAGTTTTAACCTTAACAAATTAACAGGTAAGAAGCTCCCGGCTAGTGAATTTGGTGATAAGGAGTTTTAACATCGGTATTAGGGTTTCATATACTTATCTAAGAACTGAAGCGTAACCTTTGCCGCTTCTATCTGGTTTTCTCTTTTAATAAAACCATGGCCTTCGTCGGGAAATAGCACATACTCTACCGGCGTGCCGTTTCTTTTTGCACCGGCAACGATTTCATCACTTTCGACTTTTAAAACCCTAGGGTCGTTAGCGCCTTGCAATACCAATAGTGGCGTTTTTATCTTATCCGTATTGAACAGGGGAGAAATGGATCTTAACCTCAGGCTGTCCGTTGCAGGGTCACCCATTTCATCATACAAGGCAGCTTTGAAACTTTCCCAATAAGGAGGGATACTCTCCAAGGTACGAACCCAATTGGTAACGCCGAATAAATCTACGCCCACAGTAAACTCTTTTGGATACTGAATGATACCAGCGAGCGCCATGAAACCTCCATAACTGCCCCCATAGATGCCGATCTTCGCAGCATCAATATCCGGCTGCGCAGCTAACCATTTTTTTCCCCACACGCAATCCTTCAGATCCTTATCGCCATGGTTTTTGTTGTCCATTTTATAAAACGTTTTCCCGTAACCGCTGCTTCCCCGGTTATTTACGGCGAGTATTGCATAACCATTGTTTACATAATATTGAATAGCCTGTGAGAAACCGGCCCTGCTTTGACCACCGGGACCACCATGCACCCATACCAAGGCAGCAGCTTTTTGATTCGGTGATGCATTCTTAGGCTTATAGTAAATTGCTGGAATCTCCAGTCCATCGAATGATTTAAAGCGGACAACTTCGGATTCCACTAAATCATTTGGATCGATCTCCGGATTGAGGGCACGGGTTAATTGTTTAAGTGCTTTGCTGCTGAAGGCATAGTGATATAAGTTGGCCGGGCTTCGGTCACTGGCGATCACCAACACCATATTTTTTTCAGATGGAGAGAATCTCACCCCATGAACATATCCATCTTTTAGTGGTGGAAAGGGGATTTCTTTTCCCGTTTGATGATCAAACAGCATCACTTTGTTGTGGCCGTCTTCATTGATGAAAATGGCATGGTACTTTCCGGTTTCACCAATAGTCATTCCGACAACATCCCAGTTTGTATTAAAGAACTTTTCTTTTTCACCCGTAGCCAGGTTATATTTTATAATATAGCTGAATTCACTTCCCTCGTTGGTTGCATAGTAGAGGGATTTTTGATCGGGATCAAACTCCAGGGAATTATAATTAGCTTCTTCACCTTCTTTGGAGAGCCTGGTATAGGTTTTCTTATTGACATCGTAAAGGTATAACTCGTTTTTGTCTGTTGTTATCGCTTTATTAAACGTAATATACTGCTCATCTTTTGACACCATTTCAATGTCATAAGCTTTATCATTCTGGAAAATGAGCTGTGGTGCCCAGCTTTTGATATTCATTTTATATAAATCAAATACTTTCGGGTCCCTCACATTGCTGCTGTAATAAAATGCGTTTTTTTCCTTATTCCAGTTGAGGAAGGCTGCTTTTTCAGCTTTGCCAGGCGTAAGGTCTTTCACCTTACCATCAGCAGCCATTAGGTAAATATGTGTATTTTCATTACCCCCCTGGTCGGCACCGTAGAGAAACTGACTGCTGCCCGGAATGTAATCAATGGAAAAAAACGATTCCTTGGTAGATTTGGTCAAGGGCTTTTTAGCGTTGGTCGCTAAATCCAGTTCGTAGACATTGTAGATGCCCGTACTGTTGTCATGAAGCAGGATCTTATCTTCCTTAGGATGAAAAGTTCCTCCCCCGAAGTTGATGGTTTTATAAAACTGCTCAATGGTATATTTCTTTGGCGCTTGCTGCGCTTGCGCGGTTAAAAACAAAAACGTAGCCAATAACAGTACCGTAATTGATTTGTAACCTGCTGGAGGTGTGTTCAATAATTTCATAGGTTTAAGAATGAGAGGTGAAACCTTTACTTTTTCGGTTACCTAAATGTATGCATTTGGCGGGTAAAATAACCAGTAAATTAAACATCAGCCGGGATATAACAAATAATCGAAATTATATAAAAGAATCTGTAAGCTATTCTTTATTTTTGCCATTACATGAAAAGGATACTGTTGATCATTCTTGCCGTTTTCTACGTTGGTGTATCCAACGGGGCGACAGTGTATTTTCATCATTGCATGGGCGAATTAGTCCAGTTGGGTATTACAGAATCCAAGCAAGATGGTTGTGATTTTTGCGGCATGCCTCCTGAGGAAGCTGGAAAAAAATCCTGCTGCAAGAACGAAACTAAGCTGGTAAAGGTTGATGACTCCCAGAAGATGGCCCAAAGCCACTTCCAATTTGAACTAGCACCTGTCATTATTGCAAACAACATACCTTGGCTGATCAGGGATATTTCGATCCCGCTCCAATCCAATAAAGCTGCATTAACCAATGCCCCTCCGGAAGGACCACCTGTTCCCGTCTTTCTCCGTAACTGTACCTTTAGAATATAATACCCTTTCTTTCCTGCACATTCGTGTAAGGTGATGGCTTTGCTATAGCCAGAAATTTCTATATAATATTTTTTTACCTATTTAAAGACCATTGAGATATTCTTGATGGCTGCATTGGCTGATCAGCAATCACTGATCAAAGTATAAAAATACATGGTACACAAACTAATAGAATGGTCGCTAAGAAATAGATGGATCGTCCTGATGCTCGCTACGGGCATTTTTATATGGGGTGTAATCTCTATAAAGAATAACCCTATTGATGCGATCCCTGATTTGTCGGAGAACCAGGTTATCGTATTTACAGAATGGATGGGCCGTTCGCCTCAACTCATAGAAGACCAGGTCACTTATCCCCTGGTCACAAATTTACAGGGCATTCCCAAAATTAAATATGTACGCGGTTCTTCCATGTTTGGAATGAGCTTTATCTATGTAATCTTTGAAGATGATGTCGATGTTTACTGGGCAAGGGAACGTGTATTGGAGCGTTTAACGACGGTCAGCAACAGCTTGCCGGCAGGCGTCTCCCCGCAGTTAGGCCCCGATGGCACAGGTGTAGGCCATGTGTTATGGTATACCCTTGATGCCCCCAATATAGATCTTGGTGAGCAGCGGGCCATCCAGGACTGGTATGTTAAATTCGCCCTGCAGAATGTACCTGGTGTGAGCGAAATTGCCTCCTTTGGGGGATTTCAGAAGCAATACCAGATTGCTGTAGACCCTAATAAATTACTTTATTACAAATTAACTGTTCCGGAAATCATTGCGGCGGTGCGTGCCAATAACAATGAATCCGGGGGAAGGAAATTTGAAATGAGTGACATTGGTTATATCATCAAAACATCGGGTTACCTGAAATCCCTCGAGGAGGTTGCAAATATTCCTATTAAAACTCAAAATGGAATCCCCATTAAGGTGTCGGATGTCGCGGCTGTACAAATGACAGGTGAAACCAGGCTGGGCATTTTTGACCAGGATGGTGAGGGGGAACGTGTTGGCGGGATTGTGGTGATGAGGTATGGTGAAAATGCCGGAGAAGTCATCGAAAAGGTGAAAACGAAAATGAAAGAGGTGTCAAAAGGCTTACCCGAAGGTGTAAAGTTTGAAATTGTTTATGACAGAGGCGAACTGATCCAGGAATCGGTTAATTCGATTACAACCACCCTGATTGAAGAGATGATTGTGGTATCCCTGGTTGTCATCGTCTTTTTATTTCACTGGCGCAGTGCTGTAAGTATTATTATCCAGATCCCGATAACCATCGCTGCCAGTTTTATCTTATTAAATGCTTTCGACATTTCTTCCAATATCATGTCCCTTACCGGAATTGCACTTGCCATCGGGGTAATTGTTGATAACGGAATTGTGATGAGTGAAAATGCTTACAAACACCTGTCGGAACGCTATGAACTGTGGCAGAATGAACAACAAAACAAAAATGAGCTATGAGAACCTGGTTTAAAAAATTATTCAAAAAAAGTCCGGACTGGATTTCCGAAGAGGAAAGACTGAAGGTTATAGAAAAGTCCAGCAAGCAGGTGTCCAGAGGGGTGTTTTTTGCCACGGTAATTATCATTACCTCTTTTCTTCCGGTATTTATGCTTACCGGTCAAGAAGGCAAAATGTTTCATCCGCTTGCCTACACGAAGACTTTCATCATGATTGTGGATGCTTTATTGGTGTTAACCTTAGCACCTGTATTGATTTCTTTTTTCATGAAGGGAAAATTCAAGCCTGATCGTCAAAATCCGGTTAACAGGTTCCTGGAGAAATTTTATGAGCCTATCATCAGGACCGTGCTCAACTGGCGTAAAACAACCATCGCAATTAATGTCATCGCCTTGCTGATTACCATTCCGCTACTCAAAAACCTGGGCACTGAGTTTATGCCGCCCCTGGATGAGCAGAGCATTCTTTTTATGCCAGTAACCTTGCCCGATGTTTCAAATAATGAAATTAAACGCATCTTACAGGTACAGGATAAGATTATTAAATCAGTACCTGAGGTAGATAAAGTTTTAGGTAAAGCCGGTCGTGCCAGTACTGCGACTGATAATTCGCCAATGAGCATGATAGAAACGATCATCATGCTGAAACCAAAAGCACAGTGGCGGGAGGGGATGACTAAAAAAGGCATTATTGATGAACTGGACAAAAAGCTCCAGATTCCCGGTGTGGTCAACGGCTGGACGCAGCCGATCATTAACCGCATCAATATGTTAGCTACAGGTATCCGTACGGATGTGGGGATAAAAATATACGGTCAGAACCTGGATACCATTGCTTCTGTTTCTGAAAAAGTAAAATTAGCGCTGGAAGGTACTAAAGGAGTCAGTGACCTTTACATTGATCCCATTACTGGGGGTAAATATTTAGCTGTTGATGTAAAGCGGGACGAATTGTCCCGATACGGTTTAACGGTAGATGATGTTAACCAGACCGTAGAATCGGCTTTGGGTGGCGCTACTATTGGTAATACCATCGAAGGAAGACAGCGTTTCTCCATCAGTGTGCGGCTTGGACAAGAATTCAGGAACAGCGTGGAAAGCATTAAACGTATTCCCCTGCAATCCTCAACCATGGGAGAAATTCCTTTGTCGGCCGTAGCCGATATCCGCTTTGAGGATGGTCCGCCAATGATTAATTCTGAAAATGCTTTGTTAAGGGGAGCGGTGATGTTTAATGTGCGCGACCGGGATTTGGGAAGTACTGTAAATGAAGCAATTGAAAAGATTAATGAAGCCAATGGCATTTTACCTGAAGGCTATTTTCTGGAGTGGAGCGGGCAATATGAGAATATGATTCGCGGACAGCAGACTTTAATGTGGATTGCTCCAATTGTACTGGTCGTCATTTTCTTCTCTCTTTATTTTGCTTTTCACTCGCTCAGAGAAGCATTTTTAAGCCTGATCACGGTTCCATTTGCCCTTATCGGAGGTGTGTTTATTATATATTTCTGGGGGGTCAGCTTGTCTATAGGTGTGGCCGTCGGTTTTATCGCCCTTTTTGGGGTTGCTGTGGAAACAGGAATTGTGATGGTCATTTACCTGAATGATGCCATGGACCAGTTGATTAAACTCAAAGGCAATTCCATTGATACCATTAGCAAAGAAGACCTGCGGGAATATGTGGTTAGGGGCGCAGCCAAGCGTCTTCGTCCGAAACTGATGACGGTCTGCGTGTCACTGTTTGGTTTGATACCAGTGCTGTGGGCAACGGGTGTAGGTACTGATGTAATGCAACCTATTGTATTGCCTATGATTGGCGGTGTGCTGACCTCATCTACGCATATTTTACTGGTGACGCCATTAATCTTCTTAATGTCAAAGGAATACGAATTAAAGAAATATGGAAAATTGGAGGTGCATAATGCGCAACATTAAAAGATGGGTGCTGCTGCTGCTGGCCATTTTGCCGGTGCAGCTTTATGCCCAGCAACAAACGGTGTCTTTGGATACAGTTTTAAAACGAATAGAGAATAATAACCTGTTATTGCAGACTTATGCTTTGAAAGCAGAAAGCTATAAACATAAGGCTAAGGCCGGTACAGCGTGGATGGCGCCAATGGTCGGTGTGGGGACTTTTATGACACCTTATCCGGGGCAGCAGGTAATGGAAAATGGAGACAAAGGGGCTTTGATGTTCCAGTTGGAGCAGGATATCCCCAACCCAGCGAAACTGAATGCCCAAAAGCGCTATGTGGAATCCAAAGGGGCGGTTGAACTGGCAGGTCGTGCCATCGCATTGAATGAGTTAAAAGCACAGGCGAAATCGCTGTACTACACGTGGATTCTGGCTACTGAACGCATTCAGGTATTGAAGGAAAACGACAAGATTATGCAGATGATGAAAAAGATTGAACAAATCCGCTATCCGTATAACCAGTCGCAACTCTCCGGTGTTTTTCGCGCAAATGCAAAAATAGAAGAGAATAAAAACATGATCAGGATGCAGGAAGGTGATATTTTGAAAGCTAAGGCCTGGCTCAACAGCCTGATGAACCTTCCGGGGAATCAGGAACTGGAGATTGATTCTACCTTCAAACCTGAGTTTAAACCCCAGGCTGTACTGGATACGGCCGTATTAGCCAGTCAGCGTAAAGATATTCTGCAAATGGAACAGAATATTAATTCGATGAAATTGGGTGTTGATGCCATGAAAGCGCAAAGTAAACCGGATTTTAAAATTCGCTTTGACCACATGTCCCCTTTAAATAAGATGATGCCGAATGCTTACAGCGTCATGGGGATGATCAGCATTCCAATCGCCCCATGGTCTTCAAAAATGTACAAATCTGAAGCTAAAGCGATGGATTATGAAATCCAGGCCATGGAAAAGGAACGCTCAGGTATGCTTCAGGAAAGCCAGGGAATGATCTACGGGATGCAGTCTCAGATACAGACGATGGAAAAGAGGATAACAGCGATGGAAGACAAGATCATTCCTGCATTAAAAAAGACACTGGATGCTGATTTTGTCAATTACCAGGAGAATAAATTACAGCTACCAGCGGTCATCAGTTCATGGGAAGCCTTGACCATGATGCAGATTGATGTGCTGGATGAAAAAACAAAATTATATCAAATGATTGTCGATTATGAAAAGGAATTATATCGTTAGGTTGTTATTGTTTTTAGCGATCGGGGTTTCTTTGGCTGCCTGTCAGCGTAATGAAAAGGGTTCCGGTGCAGCTGAGCCAACGCATGCTGTAAGGGATACCAGTTTAAATTACTTGCTGAAGCCTGTCAACGAGCAGGTTATTGCGCGTATTCCTCTGATCCGTGCACAGAAAGGGTCAAGCATTTACATGCGCGAAGTACAGGGACGGGTAACCTATGATACACGTAACCAAATCACGCTGGCAAGCCGGGTTTCGGGCCGCATTGAAAAGTTGCACATCAAATACAATTACCAGCCAGTTAAAAAGGGGCAACTGATCATGGAAATTTATTCTCCGGATTTAGCAGCGGCTCAGCGGGAATTGTTATTGATTCAACAGTCTGGAGATGAGGATGGCATGTTGCAATCGGCCAAACAAAGGCTGATGTTGCTGGGCATGGACCAAAGACAGATCAGCAAAGTATTGCGTACAGGCCAGGTCAATTACACCATTCCTGTTTACAGCAATGCCACAGGGTTTATTCTTGAAAAACAGGCTGCCAGTGCTGTTCCGTCGCCAGCTCCAATGTCATCCCCGGCTGCTAGCACAGGAATGGATAATATGGCCTCAGGTAGTGCCACACAAAGCACGCAGTCAAGCCAAACAGCGCCAACGGAAGTGAATTCGGCCGTTATGATTCGCGAAGGACAGTACCTCAATGCCGGCCAGAATATATTTACCATTTACCGTACCGGCGACCTGGTGGTTGAATTCTCCTTATCGCCATCGGTTGTTTCTAAATTGAATAAACAGGCAAAAGTGCTCATTCAGAGAACCGCTAATAAGAAGCAAACGCTAACCGGTAAAATCGGACTGATCCAACCTGTTTTTAATGCTGGTGAAAACTTTGTCATTGCAAGGGTTTACCTCAAAAGCAGTGGGCTGCAGCCGGGAGAACTGGTCACAGGTCAAATTCCATTTGTAACTGAAAAAGGATTATGGTTACCAAAGGAAGCGGTAGTTTCAATCGGGAACCAGTCGGTCGTTTTTAAAAAAGAAGGACGGGTTTTTATTCCTAAAACAGTTAAGACAGGCATTATCCAAAATAATAAGATCCAGGTTTTCGGGGAACTTAGTGAATGGGATCTTGCTAAAAATGCTTATTACCTAATTGACAGCGAGAGTTTCATTAAAACACTGAACAAGGGGGTTTAATTCATCACCATTAAAAAACAAACTATACACTGATGAAAACGAAAGATTTTATAAAAAGGTTAGCGATAGTTTTATTAGTCCCTGCTTTGTTTCTTACGGCTTGCAGCGATGATAAAAATCAAGGCGACAAGAATGCAACTGTCAAATCGCAGACCTTTACTTGTCCGATGCACCCCCAGGTGGTGCAGGATAAAATGGGCACATGCCCTGTGTGCGGGATGGATTTAGTTCCTTTTGAGAAAAACTCAGCTGAGGCAGCCTTGCACCTGGATGAAAGCCAGAGGGCCTTAGCGAATATTACCACCATGGCTGTAGGCTTGAAGGGTTTCAATACCTATAAGCAATTGAACGGGAGACTGGTTGTTAACCCAGAAAAAACGGAGTACATCTCCAGCAGGGTAAGTGGAAGGCTGGATCGCTTATATGTGCGTCAAACAGGGGAGAAGATTAGCAAAGGACAACCATTATATCAGATCTACTCTGAGCAGCTGGCGTCTTTACAGCAAGAGTATCTGCTGGCACTGGAGCAGGTCGCACAATTTCCTGGCGACAAGACTTTCGGACAAATACTAAAATCTTCCAGGCAAAAACTGAGCCTGTATGGACAATCTGAGGGTCAGATCAAAGCCATCAAAAACAGCAAAAAAGCCAACCCGAATATCACCTTCATGGCCCCCGAAAATGGTGTTGTTGCAGAATTATCGGTTACTGAAGGGCAATATGTTAGCGAGGGAAGTCCCTTAATGCGACTGGAAGGCTATCAGTCTTTGTGGGTGGAGGCAGATATCTACCCTGCTGAAGCGGGGAGCATCAAGGAAGGCCAACAGGTAAAAGTGGTTATTCCGGGTTGGGAAGACCAGCCGCAAATGGTGACCATTAAATTCATGAACCCTGCTTTACAGACAAGTTCCCAGGTGATACAACTCAGGGCTGCTATGCCCAATCCTAATAATCAATGGCAACCTGGCTTGCAGGCTAATGTATTTCTGCCCGTTGAAAGTAAAGGAGAAGTGATCAACCTTCCGCTGGATGCGGTGATCAGGGATGGAAAGGGAGCACATGTCTGGATTGAGAGGGCGAAGGATAAGTTTGAGCCTCAGATCGTAGAGACCGGCGGGGAAAGTTTCGATACCATTGAAATCAAAGAAGGCCTAAAAGTAGGAGACCAGGTGGTTGTCTCAGGTGCTTACCTGCTTTATAGTGAGTACATCCTTAAAAAAGGAAAAAACCCGATGTCGGGTGTGAAAATATAAAACAACAATTAAAATATATAAATAAATTAAATCATGAACACATCATTAAAAACTGTTTTAGCATTAAGTTTCGCAGGCTTACTAGCTGCTTGTGGCAATAATCAACAACAAGAAGATAGCCATGAAGGTCATAACCACGGTTCGGTCACAACGGTTGAAGCTCCTGCTGCTGCCAAGGCAGCTGTCGTGATCAAGGATGATAACCTGAATGCAGTATATCAGCAATATCAGAAATTAACGGAAGCATTGACAGAAGGAAATACAACTACAGCAAAAGTAGCGGCTGTTGCTTTTGAAGCCGGTGCCAAAGAAATTAAAGGCGGTTCTAATTTGGCTGCCACAGCTGCGCAAATCACCAATGCAGCAAATCTGGACGCCCAAAGAACAATTTTTGCCTCTTTAAATGACGAATTTATTGCGCTGTTGAAACAAACAGGGATGAATAGTGGTAAACTTTTTGTTGCTCATTGCCCAATGGCTTTAAATGATAAAGGAGCATCCTGGGTAAGTAATACAAAAGAAATCCGCAATCCTTATTACGGTGAAAGTATGCTGACTTGTGGTTCTGTGAAAGAAACATTAAAATAAACCACTGAAAGCTTGAAATATAAACAGATATAAGCTGGGAAAAAACCCGACTTATATCTGGCTTTCCTTAAAGCATAGCAATTATATTATTGTGCCTTATCATTATTTATACATTAAAATCAATCACCATGAAAAAGATATTTTTATTTCTTGCTTTCATGTCAACTACTTTTGTGCAAAAGAGTTATTCCCAGGAAACTACAACACAGGCTCAAACACAGCTTTCACAACTGCTGGATTCCTACTATGACATTAAAGATGCATTGGTTGCAGGTGACGCGAGCAAGGCAGCTTTAAATGCAGGACAATTTGTTAAAGCAGCCAACGCCATTGATTACAAAGTCATAGCTGAAGGCAACATTCATGCCTTACTCAAAGATGCCGGTACCATTTCAGATACCCAGGACATCAAAAAGCAGCGTGAACAATTTGTCAATCTTTCTGCCAATATGATTGCCGTTGCCAAGGGAACTAAGTTGGGGGCGCAACCCATATACGAAGCCTATTGCCCCATGAAAAAAGCTTCCTGGCTTAGTAATAATAAGACAATCCGAAATCCGTATTATGGCAGCGCTATGCTGAGTTGTGGCAAAGTGGTGGAAACTCTCAATCAATAATTTATTGTTAGCGGCTAATTTCAGGGACATTGAAGCCTTTGTTATTTAGCTAATATAGGGCAATGAATAAGCTTTTGATAACTTCATTAGCTATCAAAAACAAATATATACACTGATGAAAAAGTTAACACTGATAGCTGTAATTTTTCTTTGGTTTGCAGCATCCGCCCAGCAAATGCTTGGGATGAAAATGTCAGAACAAATACAAGAAAACACCAAACAGACACAGCAAGTAATATATACTTGTGTGATGCATCCTGAAGTGAAAATGGATAAACCTGGCAAGTGCCCGAAATGCGGAATGACACTGGTAAAAAAAACTGTAAAAAATGCTATCCCAAAGTCGGCTTCAAAAAAACAAGCAGCGCAAAAAAAGAGAAAAGATTCGACGCCCCACAAAATGGACGGGAAAGACAAGCCAGAAATGGACATGCCCATGGACCATAAAATGAATACGGATAGCCTAAAAAGAGATCCGGATAAACAGGTCGGAGACAAAGTGTTCATCGGTGGGGGCGAAACTGTTCGTTATGATTTGTATGTTACCGATACCATTGTAAATTTTACCGGAAAGCAAAGACATGGTATTGCACTAAACGGCTCTATCCCTGCACCAACGTTAACTTTTACTGAGGGTGACACCGCTGAAATTTATTTACACAACAAACTCAAAACGGCCACCTCTTTACATTGGCATGGGGTCATTTTACCTAACGAGCAAGATGGAGTGCCTATGCTAACCACTTCAATGATACCAGGAGGCGCTACACATTTATATAAATTCCCCGTAGCACAAAACGGTACTTATTGGTATCATTCACATTCAGGCTTTCAACAACAGGTGGGTACTTATGGCGCCTTGGTTTTTAAAAGTCGTGAAAACAAGGCAATCCCCGGCAATAAAAAAGCTGAATTCCCATTGGTATTGAGCGACTGGACTGATGAAAATCCAGCGCAGGTGCACCGACGTCTTCGGGCAGGGAATGATTGGTATGCAATTAAAAAAGGTAGTGTGCAGGGTTATGCAGAAGCCATTAAAAAGGGGCATTTTACAACTAAAATAGCCAACGAGTGGAAGCGCATGAATGCCATGGATGTAAGTGATGTGTATTACGAAAAATTTCTGTCTAATGGTAAACCGGAAATCCATGCGCCCCAGTTTAAAGCTGGAGATAAGGTGAGGTTACGTGTCGTAAATGGGGGATCTTCTTCTTATTTCTGGTTGCAATATGCCGGTGGAAAAATAACTGTAGTTGCCAATGATGGCAACGCTGTAGTGCCGGTTGAAGTGGACCGATTAATCATAGGTGTGGCAGAGACTTATGATGTCATCGTTACTATTCCCAAAAATATGAGCTATGAATTTCGATCTACACCAGAAGACCGGAGCGGGCACACCTCGTTATGGTTAGGCAGCGGCATGAAAATGCCAGCGCCTACATTGCCTAAGCTGAAATATTTCGAAGGAATGAAAATGATGAACGGGATGATGAAGATGAATGGCGACATGAAACCCATGGAAGGGATGCGAATGAGCCTGCAATCTATGGACATGAACAATGTCATGTATCCTGAAATTACGGGTAGTGAAAACGAGCAAAATGGTAAGGAAAAACAGGATATGAAAGGCATGAACATGGAAGGGATGAAAAGTATGGATATGCACAACCAAAGCACTGATATTACAACGCTTAATTATGCCATGCTCCGGTCGCCGGTCAAAACTACGCTACCGGATATACCAACAAAAGTATTGCATTTTACGCTTGAAGGAAATATGAACCGTTATATATGGTCCATCAATAATAAAACAGTTGGGGAATGGGATAAAGTGCTGATTAAACAAGGAGAAAAAGTACGTATAGTTCTGACCAATAATTCGATGATGCGCCATCCCATGCACTTGCACGGACATGACTTTAGGGTGTTAGGCGCACAGGGCGAATATGCGCCTAATAAGAATACTCTGGATATTATGCCCATGGAAACCGACACATTGGAGTTGGCGGCAAATAAAAGTGGTGACTGGTTTTTTCATTGCCATATTTTATACCACATGATGGCAGGCATGGGCAATGTGCTCAGTTATCAAAATTCGCCGCCTAATCCTCAGCTACCCGACAAAGAAATGGCTTTTAAACATTTTAAACGTCACGAACAAATGATTCATTCTGTAGCTTCTATTGGACTTGAAAGTAATGGTAGTGATGCCACATTTGCTTTAGCTGGTAACCGTTTTGAAGTGCAAGGATTGTGGCACCTTGGCCTAAAACCTGAAAACGGCTATGAAGCTGAAATAAATGTAGGCCGCTATATCGGGAAAATGCAATGGTTGTTTCCTTATGTAGGTTTTGATTATCATTATAAAAAGGGCGTACCTGAAATAGAAAAAAATGTCTTCGGACAGATCAGTAATAAAAACGATCGTAAAACATTTGTTGTCGGCGTGCAGTATACCTTGCCCATGCTTGTTGTAGCAGAGGGAAGAGTAGATGGTGATGGAAAATTTCGTTTCCAGTTGAGCAGGGAAGATATTCCGCTTAGCAGTCGTGTGCGGTTAAATATGATGTGGAATACGGATAAAGAATATGCAGCAGGACTTAAATATGTATTAACAAATTCATTTGCTTTATCTACTCATTATGACAGTGACTTTGGCTATGGTGGTGGTATTACCTTAAATTATTAAATTTTACCTTTAAACTTGTATTAATCTTAGATCATTATGCAATATACACAAGCGGAAGGTGGTAATAATTATGTATATTATTTACAGAATTATGTAAGTTAAACACAAGAATACAGATTATTTTTGATAGTGCCTTATTGCCTATTATGACAGTGATATGGGCTATGGCATGATCTTCAATTATTAAATTGAATACGCTAAAGGTTGTATATTAAAATTTGTACAATGAAACATACTTATAAAATAAGTGGAATGTCCTGCGATGGCTGCCGCTCAAAAGTTGAAAATGCTTTGAACCAGGTTAAGGGTATATCTTCAACGGTTACTTTAGATCCACCACAGGCTGTTATTACTATGGACAAACATGTGTCGACCGAAAATTTACAAGAAGCTTTATCAGCAGTGGGGTCTTATTCGATTGCGATGATCAATCATCAGTACGCTGATATGGATGATCACCCCAGCCATCCTCATGAAGCTACTAAAGCACCCGTTCACCGGCATCACGGAACTACGACCAGATCAGCTAATCATGGAAACACTGGTGATATCTACGAATGTCCGATGCATTGTGAAGGTGATAAAACCTATAATCAACCTGGAAATTGTCCGGTTTGTGGTATGGACCTGGTCAAACGGCCTTCCTTAAAAATAGCTGCTAAATATACCTGCCCTATGCATCCCGAAATCGTTCGCGATGAACCTGGAGCTTGCCCCATTTGTGGGATGGATTTAATCCCCATGAATGCAAACACAGATGAAGAGGATGCAACTTACGATAAGCTGCTATTTAAGTTTAAAATAGCTGCCACGTTTACCATTCCGATTTTCATTATTGCCATGTCAGAAATGATTCCGGGCAATCCCTTGTTTAAGTTAATGGACTTAAACAGCTGGAACTGGGTTCAGTTTGCTTTTTCCATTCCTGTAGTATTTTATGCCACCTGGATGTTTTTTGAACGTGCCTGGCGTTCTATTGTTACCTGGAACCTGAATATGTTTACGTTGATTGGTATTGGCGCCGGTGTAGCCTGGTTATTCAGTGTAGTTGCCCTCTTGTTTCCGGAGGTATTTCCAGATCAGTTTAAGACACATATGGGGACTGTATATGTGTATTTTGAAGCGGCTACTGTTATCTTAACCCTCGTTTTATTGGGACAGTTGCTGGAGGCACGTGCGCATGGCCGAACCAATAGTGCTATTAAAGAGCTGTTGAAATTAGCCCCCAATAATGCCACGAAAATTATTGACGGAAAAGAGATGGAAGTTACCATCGATAGTATCCACCAGGGGGATTTGCTAAGGGTAAAGCCCGGTGAAAAAATCCCTGTTGATGGAAGTATTAAGGAGGGGGAAACGACCATCGATGAATCGATGATATCGGGTGAACCGATCCCTGTGGATAAAAAAATAGGCAATAAGGTCATCGCCGGAACGATCAATGGAAATAAATCCTTTGTAATGGTTGCTGAAAAAGTAGGTGCAGAAACTTTACTTTCTCAAATTATTGAAATGGTGAATTCCGCCAGTCGCTCGAAAGCACCCATTCAGAAATTAGCTGATAAAATTTCAGGTTATTTTGTTCCCGTTGTGGTGTTGATCGCCGTCATTACCTTTATCGTTTGGGCAATTTATGGTCCTGAACCGTCTTATGTATATGCATTCGTCAATGCAATTGCCGTTTTGATAATTGCTTGTCCCTGTGCGCTTGGACTTGCTACCCCAATGTCGGTCATGGTTGGTGTGGGTAAAGGTGCAAAATCAGGCGTGCTGATTAAAAATGCTGCATCTCTGGAAAAAATGGATGCCATCAATGTGGTCATCATTGATAAAACCGGAACGGTTACCGAAGGTAAACCATCTGTAGAGCAAGTGATCAGTGGCAGCGCTGCTTACACCGCGGACCAGGTGCTGGAAAGGATTATTGCCGTGAACAGCAGCAGTGAACATCCACTGGCACAGGCGACCTTACGTTATGGTGAAGAAAAAAACCTGCGTCTGCAACCTGTTTCAAGCTTTGAAGCCATTACCGGAAAAGGCGTTGTAGGTGTGCTCAACGGAGAAAAGCTGGCTCTGGGAAATCAAAAATTAATGGAACAGGTAAATGCTGTAATTGCCCCTGAATTAAATGAGCAAGTGAAGGCAGCACAGAAACTAGGTAAAACAGTGTCTTACTTAGCCGTTGACAATGCTGCTGTAGGTTTTGTGGTAATCTCAGATAAGATTAAAACATCGAGTAAAGAAGCCATCCGCAAATTACAGCAGGAAGGTTTGAAGGTGCTGATGTATACCGGCGATAACGAGGATACAGCAAAAGCGGTGAGTGAAACCTTGAATCTGGACGGCTATAAGGCACAAATGCTTCCTGAGGACAAAATGAATGAAGTTAAACGTTTGCAGGCCGAAGGGAATAAAGTAGCCATGGCCGGCGACGGTATCAACGATGCCCCTGCATTGTCTCAGGCCGATATAGGTATTGCAATGGGCACCGGAACAGATGTGGCCATCGAAAGTGCTGGTATAACACTTATCAAAGGTGATTTAAATGGTATTTCGAAAGCCCGGCTGCTGAGTGAAAAAGTAATGGGCAACATCAAGCAAAACCTGTTTTTCGCCCTTGCCTATAATGTACTGGGCATTCCCATTGCTGCAGGGGTTCTTTATCCATTTTTTGGAATTTTATTGTCGCCGATGATCGCTGCACTGGCGATGAGCTTTAGCTCTGTTTCAGTTATTGTGAATTCTTTACGACTGCGAAATGCTAAGCTCGAGTGAACGACCATCGGTAGTTAACAACAGATAAATCAGGTTTGGTTTATGGTTAATCTCAAATATACCTGTTGATGAGGTTTTCCATAAACTCCTGTTTACCACTAATAATTTTAGGTTCACCCAGCTGTATAGCATAATCCCGGAGATCTTCGAGGCTGAGGAGTCCGTTTTCAAATTCTTTCCCTTTACCACTGTCGAACGAGGCATAACGTTCTGTTCTTATTTTTTTATAGTCAGAATGGGAAAGGATATTGTCGGCAATGATCAGGGCCCGTGCAAAAAGATCCATTCCACCAATATGTGCATAAAATAAATCAGCCGGATCTGTCGAATTCCGTCTTATTTTGGCATCAAAATTTATTCCTCCACCACTAAACCCACCCGCTTCCAGGATAATCAGCATTGATTCTACTAATTCTGTAATGTTGTTTGGGAACTGATCTGTATCCCAGCCATTTTGATAATCGCCTCTGTTGGCATCAATTGAACCCAGTTTACCTGCATCAACGGCAACCTGGAGTTCATGTTGAAACGTATGGCCGGCCAAAGTAGCATGGTTTACCTCGAGGTTGAGTTTAAAATCATCCAACAGATCATATTTTTGAAGAAAGCCCAGCACTGTTGCTGCATCATAATCATACTGGTGTTTGGTAGGCTCACAAGGTTTCGGTTCAATAAAGAAGTTTCCTTTGAAGCCATTATTCCGGGCATAGTCTTTTGCAGCATGGAGGAAACGCGCCAGATGGTCCTGTTCTCTCTTCATATCGGTGTTCAACAGCGTCATATACCCTTCACGGCCACCCCAGAATACATAATTTTCACCACCGAGCGCTATGGTGGCATCCAGTGCAGCTTTCACCTGTGCAGCACCATGGCTAAGTACATGAAAATCAGGATTTGTGGCAGCACCGTTCATGTAGCGTCTGTTCGAAAAGAGATTGGCTGTGGCCCATAAAAGTTTAATGCCTGTTTCTTCCTGCTTTTCTGCAGCATAATCAACCATCGCCTTTAATCTTCTGTCGTTTTCGTGAATGTCATTGCCGTAGTCTACAAGGTCAACATCATGGAAACAGTAATAAGGGAGGTTTAATTTGCTAAGAAATTCAAATGCTGCGTCCATTTTGTCTTTAGCGCGGTCAACTGCATCGGTTCTGATATCCCATGGAAAGCGGTGTGTAGGTTCACCAAATTGATCTGAACCATTGCCGCAGAACGAATGCCAGTAAGCACCAGCAAAGCGAAGGTGTTCTTTCATTGGTTTTCCGGCTACTATCTTTTCAGCATTATACCACCGGAAAGCAAGTGGATTATCACTTTCTGGTCCTTCATATTTCACAGGACTGATTTCTTTGAAAAATTCAGTTTTTAGGTTCGATGTATTCATGTTTATATCGGTTAAGTGATTGATGAAAAGGTGTTCAATTGTTGCTGGAGTAACTTTTTCCAGTGTGCGTAGGTGTCTTCAAGATTTAGACCTGAAGGTTCAATGACCTTCAATGGTTTTTGATGATGGAAAGCTTCGGCGGGCGTTTTATAGATTCCCATTCCTATTCCCGCACCAATGCAAGCACCGGAACTCCCGTTGCTGTCAAAAAGTTCAACTGCTATGCCAGTGATGTCCACAAAAGTTTGCGAAAACAGGTCGCTCAGAAACAAATTTGTTTTACCTGCCCTGATGATGGAAGGACGCATACCATTTTCTCTTAGAATATCTAGTCCATAACGGAAAGAAAAAGCAATACCTTCTTGTACTGCGCGAAAAACATGTG
The DNA here is from genome assembly GCF_037482985.1 of Pedobacter immunditicola. Taxonomy (NCBI): domain Bacteria; kingdom Pseudomonadati; phylum Bacteroidota; class Sphingobacteriia; order Sphingobacteriales; family Sphingobacteriaceae; genus Pedobacter; species Pedobacter immunditicola. The sequence continues at coordinate 129,589 of NZ_JBBHKC010000007.1, forward strand.
CGGGCGTATGTATGTTGAGATCGATCTGCTGAAGGTGGGCACCAACGATTTTATTGCCCAACATTCTTTCTGCACCATTACCGAAAGGAAGAACATAGAGCCCATCGCTGCCTGGACGTACTTTCTTTGCAGCATGATTCATGGTAGTATAATCCATGCCCGCGCCGAAAAGATTTTTAGTCCAGCGGTACATACTCCCTGTACCATTAATACACAATAGTACACCCAACCTTTGTGAGGTGAGCGTATGATTTACGTTAGCAAAAGTGTTTACCCTGCTTTGACTGTCGCACAAAAGATGATCCGTAATGCCATAAATTACACCTGAAGTTCCTGCGGTAGCAGCTACTTCACCGGGTTGAGTAACGTTTAATGAAAGTGCATTGTTCGGCTGGTCACCGGATTTATAGGTTACCGGAATACCGGATCTTAATCCTAAATGTGCTGCAACAGCTTTTTTAACCTGGCCATGTGATGAAAATACAGGCCTTATTTCCGGAATAAGACTGTTGTCGAAGCCAAAATAGTCCATGACATCTTTGGAAAGGCAATTAAGTTTGAAGTCCCAGAAGATGCCTTCAGAAAGTGCCGAAATACTAGTTGTGATTTCCCCGGTGAGCTTCATCGCAATATAATCACCCGGCAACATCACTTTTTTTATTTTGGCATACACTTCAGGTTCATTTTGCTTTACCCAAGCCAGTTTAGCGGCAGTGAAATTACCAGGCGAATTAAGCAGGTGCGCCAGTGTGTTTTCTTCCCCCAAAGTCTGTAAAGCTTGTTCGCCAATGCCAACAGCCCTGCTGTCGCACCAGATGATGCTGTTTCTTAAGCTGTTCTGATGTTCATCAACGATGACAAGCCCATGCATTTGATAGGCGATGCCTATAGCCGAGATAGCTAAAGGGTCATATTTTTTCTGCTGGTTGCAAATTAAGATTGCTTTTTGCACATGTTCCCACCACGTATCTGGTGATTGTTCAGCCCAGCCATACTGCTGTGTTAATATCGCTGTCTCTGCTTCAGGGTATTGCGCAGTAGCAAGGATTTGTCCGCCTGTTGAGTCAATTACGGAAACTTTGATGGATGAAGTGCCTACATCAATACCTAGTAAAAGCATGGGAGTTCATTTAGAGGTTGAGCTATTTGGTCTGACTAAAATAAACAAATCATTGTTAAATAAAGCTTAAATTTAAGATGACTTTCCAGTTCATACAAAGCGATGTCCAAACTCCAAACCATCAATGAACTTTTTTTAGAAGATATCCGGTCGGCGAGCCAGCTGACGAATCAATTGCCTGATGATGGGGTAAGGGATGTCGCTGCACTTCCCCTAATTCTTCAGCATTTTCTCCGGGATTGCGGTGTTAAGGAGGACGAGAGCATCAGCAAAGCGACGATCAAATGGAAGGACACGATGCTTCGTTTTTCTCCGGACTCCGGCTGGGAAAATATGTCCTGTACGCAAGTTAACTTTCTAAATATTCCTGTGAGGCTGGTCTATATGAAATTAAAATTCTGGAAACTATTTCTTGTGGAGGCATACGACAGGTTCATTCACAACCAGGGCAATATGCTGGTTAAGCTTTTCAAATATATCAACATTACAGATGCTTGGGGAAAGGAAATGGATGAAGCAGAATTGGTCACCATCCTGGCAGAAACGATCATCATTCCTTCCTATGCGCTACAAAAGTATGTTTCCTGGACTGTTATTGAGGAGTTCACCTTAAAGGGAGTTATTAATTTTAATGGGATGTCTGTCTCTGGTTTCTTTTACTTTAACGGCCGGAATGAAATCCTTCGGTTTGAAACTTATGACCGTTACTATACCCTAAAAGGAGGCGGTTATCAAAAGATGAAATGGACCGCGACAGCGGAAAACTATATTCAAAGTGAAGGCAGAAAGTTCCCTTCGTATTTTAAAGCGAGCTGGAATACCGAAGAAGGAGAATTTGAATATTTCAGGGGAAGTATTGACTCCATTGAATTTAATCAACGTGCTCCTCATTAACTGATTTATTCAGCAGCTTCCATTCGTCAGATCAAAAATTCCTGATCAAGGAAAGCATTGAAAGGGATGATGCGAATCAGTTGAATCACATCACCCTTTGAACAATTTTTAACGGTTATGAAGCCATCTCCTGATGGTGTTTTATTGTGGTTTTTTAAACACTAAAATAGGAATATCAATGATGGAAGCATATTCTGCAGAAATGCTCGAAACAAAGAGCTTTTCAAAGAATGTCCTTTTCTGTTGTGTAAACATGATCAGCATGGAAGTATCTGACTGTTTAATGACACCATCAATATTTTCTATAAGCGTTTTCTCATAATTTAGATTTTCTACATGAAATTTTCCAGGAAAGTCTGGTGCAGTAGACTTTATTAATTCATCTCCTGGCGTTTTAAAATGTAATACTTCCAACTCCGCATTTATTGATTGAGAAAATTCAAGGACTAATTTTAGTTCCTTGTCGATATTGTTCATGTCAGAAGCATAGGTGACCTTCTCAATTTTAGTTTCGCGGTAGTTGTCAGGTACAGCAATCACAGGGACCTGCGATTTTGTGATCAGATGTGAAGTGATCGAACCAAACAATTTAATGCTTTTACCATGGCCTGTTCTTCCAATGCAGATGTAATCATACTTATTTTTTGCAGCAAATTCCATGATATTTAAATCAGTCTCTGTGCCATTATGAATCCGATAGTCAAAATGTTCCGGCATAGGAGCGGAGCCTGTGTAGCTCGATTTCACGAATTCTTGCAGCGATTGTTCCTGCTTACTTAACTCATTCTGTTCAAAAGTTGCATAAACAGAATCTTTCCATGCAGTGGGCCTTTGGATATGACAAGAGTGAAAGAAGGTAAGTGCAAAATTATTTTGTGAAGCTAGCTGTATGGCAAATCGGATGGCAGATGCAGAGTTGCTGGAGAAGTCGGTGGCAACCAAAAGTGTTTTCATAGTCTTTTATTTTTATATACTTGCGCTCTGTGTGAACGAAAGCAAGATAAACATTATAATACAGGAGGTCAATATAATTCATGTCCTGTTTTTTCTCACCCTACGGCTTAAAAGGATGTTTAAGGGTTTCCATTCTGGTACATGCTCGCTGATTATTTTCAAGATGGCTATAAAGGGCATGAACAAAATCATTCCGGCCATCCCCCATACAATTCCACCGGCAATAAGGGCAACCAAAATTGCCCAGGAGCTTACATTCAGTTCCACGCCCACTACTTTTGGAAATATGATACTGTTCTCCAAATATTGAACAAAAGTGAAAATGCCGACTACAGCTAGGGGATAGAAAAGTGTACCGGTTGTGATCCAGGCAACGGATATGGGCAACAAGGAGCTGATGATGATTCCAACATAGGGCACCATGGTCATGAAGGCGGTTAGCATACCAAATAAAATAGCGTGTTCGATACCCAGGATCAATAAACCAATGCTGTTAAGTATGCCTACGATAATATAGACTTTTAAAAGTCCGATAATATATTTATGATAGATATAACATACTTCATGCAAAATGCGGTGTAAACTTCCCTGTTGATCTTCACTAAACAGCGATTTGATAAATGCAACAAATTGCTGCCGGTGGAATAAAAATAGCGCTGTAAAAACAGGAATAATGAACAAAGTGAACAATGAGCTTCCTAAGCCTTCCGCAACTTTTTGAATTAACCAATTTGTACTTCCAAGTGAGCGTTTAGCTGCATCCTGCAGCCAATCCTTGTCTAACCGCAGTGGAGAGCCAATATTCGTATGGAACCATTCCTGTAAGTGCTGAGAAGCGTTCTGGAATCTATCGGTTAACGTGGGGATCTCATTTTTTAAAAAGTTCAACTGCCATACCAAGATCCAGATAACGCCTACAAATAAAACAATAAGAAGACTTAAAGAAATAAAGATGGCTATCCCACGAGGGCATTTATGGGCCTCCAGCCAAACGCAGAAGGGATATAATACCAAGGCAATCAACAGGCCGAAAGATAGTGGAATAAACAAGATACGGCCGAGATACATTAGTATAACCGTTGCAAGGACCATCAGCGTATAGGACAAATAGGTAGCTGAGAATTTTTGATTGCCATCCATTGTATTTGTTGTGTAAATAAATTTAAGCGTTTATTGTTCTCTTCGTTGTTCTCCTTTATAGATAATAAATATACCATATTCAAACCAAGAATGTAAAAGAATTTGTTGTCACCATTAACTGATATGTAAACTTATTTTCTATCAAATTTTTCTATAAATTAGGAGTAGTGTGATTCCCTAAATAATGTTAATCTTTTTTAACCCTAAATTGATGAAGATATCCATATATACCAATTACGCGGAGATGTGTAGTGCGGCGGCTGACCTGGTTGTTGCTCAGCTCGCTGCAAAACCAGCGTCGCTCCTTTGTTTTCCATCGGGCGATACCCCCACGGGAATGTTAAAACAGCTGGTGCAATATGCTGGAGCGGGAAAGATAGACTTTAGTGCATGCTTTTTTATTGGGCTGGATGAGTGGCTGGGTATGGATCAAAGTATGGAAGGAAGCTGCAAGCATTACATGTATACCCAATTTTTTAATCTTGCGGCAATTCGCCCTGAACAGATCGTGTTTTTTGATGCAATGACGACAAATGTTGATCAGGAATGTGGCAGGGTAAATGATTTTATCAACGCGCATCATGGCCTTGATCTGATGATCGTGGGTATCGGTATGAATGGTCACCTGGGTTTAAATGAACCAGGAACTGATTTTGATACATATGCACACCGTTCTTCTTTAGATCAGGTAACTGTAAAAGTAGGCCAGAAGTACTTTAAAGAGGATACTGTTTTGAAAGAAGGAATTACGCTTGGATTGGCGCATTTAAAAGAGGCTAAGAAAGCGGTATTAATTGCATCTGGTACGAAAAAAGCGTCGATTGTAGCAGCTGCATTACAGGGGGAGGTGACTATTGAAGTTCCGGCAAGTATGTTGCAGGGTATTCCACATGCACATATTTTATTAGACAAGACTGCAGCTTCGGCATTGAAGAAATCACCATATATTCAAGGCATACATGACTGAACAAGCCAGGCTATTGAACGAGGAGAAATTAAGATTTATACAGGAGCGGCTGCAAAAGGCTGCGACAATGCTAGATTCAAAAAGTGTTTTGGCTGGGTTTGATGGTTTTATTGACTCCATTGTTAAAGTAATCGCCTCTCAAGCTGAGGACGGCAGTCTTGTTTATTTCAATACCATTGAGGAGTTTGGTGCTTATATTTCCGAAAAAAAGGTTCGGGTTTTAGCCTCGAAACGGAGGAACTGTTTCAACGGCTTGGCGGCAATATGCCCATTATGGCTAATGCCATGGCGCAAATGGGCCCTAAAGTTAATTGTGTCGGTGCCCTGGGCATACCTGATATTTCTCCCGTTTTTGCGGCGATGCATCCTCACTGTAACCTGTATAGTTTTACTAACCCGGGCTTCACTACAGCCATTGAATTTACTGATGGCAAGATGATGCTGGCGCGGATGTACTTTACTTATCCATACTGCTAAGATCTCATTGGCATGGGATCATCAAGGGACTTACTCCAATGTTCCGGACTTTATTGATGACCCGTTGATGTTAACGGGGGCCGGAGATAATTTCAATGCCGGTTATTGTATCGCTCATCTATTAGAACTAGATACAGCGTCATCACTTATCGTTGCAAACATGGTTTCAAATATTTATATAAAAACCGGTAAAAGCCCCGATTTGCCTACCCTAAGCACTTATATGATTGAAAATTATCATCACCCAGATAGAACATTTAATAGAACATTAACCAAATAGAAGATGGCTATTCCTATTTTTGATGCTATTGTCGTCGGTTCAGGCATTAGTGGTGGCTGGGCTGCCAAAGAGCTTTGCGAACTGGGACTGAAAACCCTTGTTTTGGAACGTGGCCGCAACGTGGAGCATAATAAAGATTATCCAACGGCAAATATGAATCCTTGGGATTTTAAGTACCGGGGGCGTATGAGCGAAGCCTTTTACAAGGAAAATCCCCTCATTACCAAGTCTGCCGGTTATGGTGAAGATTGCGCTCATTTTTTTGTCAAAGATAAGGACCATCCTTACATACAGGAAAAACCCTTTGATTGGATCCGTGGTTACCAGGTTGGGGGAAGATCACTTACCTGGGGCCGGGCAACGCAACGCTGGAGCGAATTTGAATTCACCGCGCCCGAGCGCTTTGGCTATGGCATTGCCTGGCCGATCGGTTATGACGATATTGCACCCTGGTATTCACATGTAGAGAAGTTTATTGGTATCTGTGGCAACAAAGATAATTTACCTGCTATGCCCGATGGTGAATTTTTGCCCCCCTTTGAAATGAACTGTGTATTAAAGGACATCAAAGAAAAGTTAAAAACTAATTATACAGACCGGCACCTGGTGCATGCACGCTGGGCACACCTTACCGAACCAGCACAAATTCATTTAGCACAGGGACGGGGCAAATGTGTGGCACGAAACTTATGTATGCGTGGTTGTCCCTATGGGGGCTATTTCAGCTCCGTAAGTTCCACATTGCCCTGGGCAGAAAAAACAGGCAACCTCACCATCCGTCCTTTTTCTGTGGTACATTCGGTTATTTATGACGAGAAACTTGGTAAAGCTTCAGGGGTGAGGGTTATTGATACCAATACCAAGGAGGTAACGGACTATTATGCACGAGTTATTTTCCTGAATGCCTCTGCCTTAAACACCAACCTTGTGCTAATGAATTCAAAATCAAAGCGTTTTCCAGACGGATTAGGTAATGATAATGGGTTGTTGGGCAAATACATCTCTTTTCACAATTACCGGGGCTCTTTAACCGCAACAATAGATGGTTATTTGGATCAATATTATTTCGGGAGGAACCCTACAGACCTGATCCTGGTCAATTATCGGAACCTGTATAAGCAAGATACCGATTATTTTGGTGGCTTCACCACTTTTGTGAATGCCTACAGGGCACAGCATCCGACTGATACTGCCGAGGGCCAAGTTGGTGCAGCTTACAAGGATGCGCTTTCTGAACCAGGTGGGTGGCATTTATACATGTACCTTCAGGGTGAAACTGTACCTAAGGAAAGCAATCATGTGCGTTTAAGTGAAACGGAAAAAGACCAATGGGGTATCCCTTTACTCATTACTGCTGTGGAATATGATGAGAATGATGAAAGGATGGTAGAAGATTTTCTAACGCAAAGTGCTGAAATGCTGGAGAAATCTGGTTGCAAGAACATCGAAACCAATAACAATAAACAGGCACCGGGATTGGATATTCATGAAATGGGTGGAGTACGCATGGGAAAAGATCCAGCAACCTCCCTGCTGAACAAATGGAACCAGCTCCACGAATGCAAAAATGTATTTGTGACAGACGGCGCCTGCATGACCAGTAAAGGTAACCAAAGTCCGTCCATTTTGTATATGGCACTAACGGCCAGAGCGGCGAATTATGCAGCAGCCGAAATGAAAAAAGGTAATTTATAATAAAGCATTGACTAGTAAATCATCGACATGAATAGGAGAGAGGCGATCAATAGGGTTGCAATCATATTGGGAGGATCCGTCATCGGAGCGGATTTCTTTTTATCAGGATGTAATTCCAACCCTAATCAGGAGAATAATCTTTTTACAACGGATGATATTGCCTTTCTTAACGAAGTGGCAGAAACCATTTTGCCTGAAACATCTACACCGGGTGCCAAGTCAGTAAACGTTGGCAGCTTTATGGCTTTAATGGTTCAAGACTGTTATACCCCAGAGGAACAGCAAGTGTTTGTCAAAGGAGTGGCTGACCTTCAGAGGCGAAGTGAAGAGCGGTTTGATGCAAAATTTATGGAGCTCAGTGCAGGCCAGAAAAACGAACTGCTGACCAGCCTGGATAAGGCACAAAAGGAAGCTTTAAAAATTCAAAAACCTGGAGATACTGTACATTATTTCAGGATGATGAAGGAGTTGACTTTATTAGGTTATTTCACTTCAGAAGCTGGCTGCACTAAAGCATTACGTTATGTGCCCGTCCCAGGCAAATACATTGGCTGTATTCCCTACAAAAAAGGAGAAAAAGCATGGGCGACTTAGTCGCCGCCCTTACAATAAGCCTTACTTCGATCTGCTTTATTTATTTTGAAGCCAAAGGTCAACAGGTTTTTCCACATCAGCATTAAAAGGGAGGTGTATTTTCTGTCCGGTTCCTGCAGCAGCATAAGCCGCATAGATGATTTCTAAAACAGCGCGGCCGTCTTCACCGGTTAGCAATGGTGTTTTATTTTCCCGTACACATTCAATGAAGTGCTTCAATTCATGGGGGTATCCCTGGTTGAAAACCTCTTCAAAAATCGGAAAACTCCAACCCTGTGTGGTGTCCGCTTTTTCTGCAGCATAACCATAGCCCTGTTTACTATAAGCTAATGATGCGTTACCCATAAAAAGATCTGCATAAATGACGCCACCAGTACCGTGAATTTCACAACGGTCGTCCATTCCACCGTGTTTTGCCCAGCTATTTTCTGCAACGCCTATGGTGCCGTTCTCAAACTCGACGATGACCACCGAATTATCTTCTCCTTTAGTTCTTTCAGTATGTAAGACTGTGTTCATGGTACCCATCACACTTTTTACTTTAGCATTGCCCAGCATCCACCTGAACCAACCAAAAGCATGGCAACCCATGTCCATTAGTACACCGCCTCCCGCCAAATCTATATCGTAAAACCAATCAGAATGAGGCCCGGAATGCTTTTCCGACTGCTTCAGCATGTAAACTGAACCTACGGCACCATCTTTTACCATTTGCCGTGCACGTTCATATTTTGGAGCAAAACAAAGTTCTTCTGCATACATCAGTTTTACGTTGTTCCTTTTGCATGCTGCAATCATTTCGTCTGCTTGTTTTAATGTAACAGCCAAAGGTTTTTCAACGATCACATGTTTACGGTTTTCTGCAGCGATCAGTGTGGCTTCGGCATGTAAAAAGTTAGGCAGGCAAATGTCAACAATGTCACAATCTGATGCAGAAATCGCCTGATGGATATCTGTATACCACTGCGGGATATGGTGCTTTTCAGCAAAAGCCTTTGCTTTTTCGGCATCACGTGCATATACTGCCACAACTTCTGCTTCGGGAATAAACCGAAGGTAACTTTCTAAATGAATATCAGAAATAAACCCTGCTCCAAGGATGGTGATTTTAGTTTTGCTCATCAGGTTTCGTATAGTTTATGGTTATCTCCTTTCATCCTTCCAGATGAGTTTTTCGTTTTTCCGGTTAGTGAAGAAATCAGGACACTTTCCATCACCTTTGCCTGTGAACCCACCATCCGGACTACAGATGATATTACAATTTTTGTCGAAAAGCTTGCTTTCTATATCACAGCAATAGGCAGGGACGTAATAAACCGTTTTTCCGTTGTACTCATATTGCCAGATACTTCCTGGTGGATTTCTCACCTCTTCTGCTTGAATTTTTTTAATTTGCTCATAGATGCACGCAGGAATATCGCTTGAAAGGCCCTTTTTCTCGCAGCCGCCGAGCACTGAAATCAGAATTGTGATAATTAAAATAATGGTTTTCATCAGTAAATAATTTGTTATATAACAGTGAGGAAGCTGTCATAGTTCAATCAAAGATTGTTTTTTAATATCTCGTTTTTTATCATATCTGTAAAGACCATAAATAACCATACCAAATGTGATTTCGATTAAACCACCTGTCAAGGCAGTGCGAAAGTCTCCTGCTTGCATTTTGAAAAGAGTATAAGCTGCTAATCCAAGAACAGTTCCTAAAACCCAATAGATGCGTATGCCATAAATACTTGCAAAAGTTAGGTATCTGCCAGCAATGATCATCAGCATCCCTTGAAAAAACCATTCTGCTTTAGTCAAAGACAAACCATAAGCCAAGGGGATACACATAATCATCCATATTGTACCTTCCATAGCAAGCTTTCCAAGAGGATTATTCTGGTTATGTCCTCCTTTAATGCCGATTAGCTTTCCAATCAATGTTGCCAATGGGAAGATGAAAATTCCCCCAATAATTAGAGTCCAAATAGCTCTTTCCGATGAATGAGCATTCGCAATAAAGCTAGAAAGCAGCCATACTATTCCTGATACAAAAACTCCGATTGCGCCATAGCCGTAGCCATTTCTCATATCGCCTTGAGCATCTTGTAAATTATTCATATTTAAATTTTCATTTGCCATATTTCTTTAGATTCTTGAGTTTGTTTTTTTGCTTGCAGATAACAACACAAATTAACCATTCCACCGGCTGCTCTTATTCCTGGTTGAAAATAATTTCCTTTGAAGGGAGGTGACATGATGAAATATCAAAAGCAGGTGATTTAGAGAGCGACGAGATTTCGTAAGTCACCTAGCTTCGTTTTTCTATTGATTTGATCTAAGATGTTTTCTGCTTTTGAAGAGAGTTTCATATCAATCTTTTGATTTGTTTATGCGAGACAATAAATAATTCTGTCTTAAGTAATCGTCCGTTTCCTCCGTGGAGTACACATAATTGTTTTAGTTAGTAATGATGCGTTCATAAAGCCAGTAAATCAAATATCCAACTGCAATCAATCTCACTACTATGCTAAAAGGTGAATGTTTTACTTGTCCATTTTCAAGTGTCAATGGAAGTCGCTGTTGATTTGTCCACTCAGGGTTTACTTGCATTCCAAATTGATAGTTTTTTTTGTCATTAGTCTGAACTTTTAAAACTTGTCCACCACCAAACAAAGAATTGATTTTTACTAATTGAGCAGTCGCAACGGTGTCAAGCGGAATTGTCCACTTGCCACAAATAATTTTCTTGTCTGTCAACATAACTACAGCCCTTTGCGAAGTCACCCAGTCAGGTCCACGCTGAATGCTTTGATTAGTTGTTGTCACGATACCTTTACTTGCGTCAGCCACCAAAACTTTTTCGTTAGAGTTGTTGAGTTCAAACTTTCGTTTTACTCGTCCAGTCCCATAAATCTGGTCAACAAGACCTTTTAATAGTTGATTTATCATTGTCGTTATGTCGTCTTTTAATTGCAAAGCTGCTGTTGGCAACTGGTCATCCTGTTGATTTTATAGGATTTCTTTCAACTTGTCCCAATTATCATTAGTCAAAATGGTTTCATACTTTACATGTTTGTTTCTGCTTTGTTCGATGATATACTCAGCCCTTTCTTTTGAGTCTGGGTGGGTACTTATCCAGGTCAGGTACTTTGTGGTTTCTTTTTCTTTGTTAGAAAGTTTGTATAAAAAATCAGCGAATGGCTCAGGATTTATTCTTGCTTTAACAAGATACTCAACGGCTTTAATGTCTGCTTCTTTTTCCAAGCTTCTGTCAAATGCAGAAGAGGAAAGCATTTTTGCTGTCTCTTTAACAATTTCAGAACCACTATTGCCTGTTGCGATAGAGATTAAAACAGAAAGGCCGATTTCTTTTACTAGCTTTTTCATTACATGATTAAGCTGTATATGAGCTATCTCATGACAAATAACACCGCTTAATTCTTCTTGATTATCGGCGTTTTTAATTAAACCACTATAAATAACTAAACGTCCATTTGGTAAGGCAAATGCATTGATCTCGTCTTTATCAAGGATGTGAACACTTATTAAATCTCTGTCTATTTTATTTGCTAAGCAAATTTTAGTAACAATACTATCAACTGAACTTACGACGAATGGATTCTTGTTCTCTTTTTCGGACTTTTGAAATGCCTCCCAAAACAGTTCACCTAATTTCGCTTCAGTTTTGTCAGTTACTTTTTCAATTCTAAAATAAGTAACCCAATCTATTTGTGCCAAAACAAACCATGTTGCAAAAAATAAAGCTGCTGCGATGCTCCCCTGAATTAAAGTCTTCTTCATGGTTTTTTATTAGTATTTAGTGTGATTTTTATTGAAGCTATCATAAGCTTATTTTCACAAGTTTTTATTGTTCTTTAATTGTGATTAAGAACTCGCAAGCTCGGTTTATTGCTTTTAGTAAGCAGCAAGCTTATGATGGTTTTGATTAATATTTAAAGGTCATGAAGCTGCTTATGATGGTTTCTTTTGCAAATTAAATGTGTTAAATTGCCGTAGAACCACCATTCTACATGGATCCCTTTTCTTGTCTGAATTGCGGTGTAGACTGTCGCAATGAATTCAGTCAAATTGAATATTAAAGCAGAGATGATGTAGGCTATGAACTTACTCGTTATTGTTTCACTGGTAAATATGATCGATATCGTCCACCAAAATCCAAAGCTATTAATGAAAAGCATTGATAATTGCGACAATAAGGCTTGTGTGCAATGCCAACGAACGAAATAAGATGCCTTGCGGTTTCCTAAATAAAATACCAGCGTAGCGATGAGGTTGATAATTGGCAAAGGCAGTCCTGCTATTATTGCAATTAACGACATTAAATAGCTGTTTGAGGCTGTTTCTGCCTCATGTTCACCTGGGTTATAGCTAAATTCTGTTACGTTTATCATATTCCTTTTGTGATGTTCCAAATCCAATTGATAATGACGAGTAATACTAGTGGTATTGCGTATTGTGGTCTCTTTAAGAATGTCTCTGTTTTTCGATAAAAATCGAACAATGTTTTCCTTCTGGTTATAGTGTCTGCAATAATCCACAATGGGGAAAATAACATAATGATTGCAACTACAACGCCCATGGGGTTCAAAGTAAGAGATTGAAGGAAGTCGCCATCTGTAAATGAAATGATGGAACGGGTTGTGCCACAGGAAGGGCAGGGTATATTTGTGAAGTGCTTTATTAAGCAAACTTCAATCTGTTTATCTTCAGCGTTTTCATTTGAAAAATTAAAGTAAAGCCAAATATACCCTACTATACAAGCTATAAATAGGATCGAATACAGCTTATTCCTGTTGAGGTTCATTAATACAAAAATTGTTGAATTTTTTGCATGTTTTTTTCTCTTGTAGCCTGTTGTATCATAAACCAATCGACAATTGCCCAAATTCCTAAACCACCACAGGTTAAAAGTTTACCAATACCAAGCCCGGTGTCGCCAATAATGAACCGGTCAATACCCAGAGAGCCTGCTAAAATTGATACAATTAGACTTGTGGTTGGGTCCTTTAGTTGTAAGGTGGAAATCATAGGCCAGTTAGAATCATCAATTGCAATCAGTCTTTCTCTAACTGCATTAATGTGATGACTCTCTAAATACTTTGCATTTGTCATGATAAACATGTCTACTTTTTGTGCGTCCATTATTTTTATATTTGTTTAATTACTACTCATTTGGTTTTTCGTTTTCCGTTCAACTTGGTTGGAATCAAATTAGCTGGCCATTACGTGAAATTTTTAATATTTCTGTTTTTGTCAATTGCTAATCTGCGCATAGGGTGCTCTTCATCCTGTAGGAAGAATTCCCTTTTGAAAGGAGGTGAAAGGACAGCAACATATAGATGATGTAGAGAGCGAAGCGTATCATTAAATAATTTAATTGAGTTTGATGCATATTTTATGATTTAACATAAATTATTATGCAGGCACTAATGTCAATAAATATTAGTGTAATTACAAATACTAATTTTAAAGAAAAACACGGTGTACTTTACCTACAGATATAAACTTTACTGATAATGTAAGAAGGCTAAAAATAACTGTAAGCGATGTGTTTTTCCGGCAAGAAAACTAGTTGCATTCAATTTGTTTTCATCAGTATATTACTTGTCCTTTAACGGTAATGAAGCTATCACAAGTTCGGTTCATTTCTAGTTGTGCGTATTTTCATGTTGGTTTCATAAATAGCTAAACAAAACACTTTTTTTTCTTGTTATTCAAACTTTGATAGCAAAAATTGAAATTAGTGTGAACGATGTTATCCCTGGTAACTCAAAAAACAGTTCAAGATGAAAAAAAAGTTTATAAATGCGAAAATATATCGCAACGCTGAAGCGACCGAAATGGTGGTAGAAGACGGAAAAATCACGCAGATCGGGACTAATTTGCCAACATGTGAAGAGGAGATTGACCTCCATGGAAAACTTGTTTTACCACCTTACGTAGATCCTCACTTGCATTTGGATTATGCATACACCGGACGCAATGACGGCTGCAAAATTAAATCCGGAACGCTTTTCGAAGGTATTGCACGCTGGCATGAAATCAAAAAATCCCAAACGGTGGAAGATGCCAAAGAAAGAGCATTGGCCGCTATAAGGGAAGAGGTTTCTCAGGGAGTACAATTTATCCGCACACATATCGACGTTACAGATCCGAAACTTTTAGGGATGAAAGTGATGCTTGAGTTGCAGGAAGAACTAAAAGATATCGTAACTATCCAGATTGTATCTTTTCCACAAGAGGGAATGTATGCCTATAAAGGCGGCTATGAATTGGTGGAAGAAGGGCTAAAGATGGGAGCGGATTGTGTGGGAGGAATTCCGCATTTTGAATGGGCGCGGGAGATTGGCGAAAAATCGCTGCGCAGCACGGTTGAGCTTGCCCTGAAATATGACAAGATGATTGACGTGCACTGTGACGAAACAGATGATGTGATGTCGCGCTTCCTGGAATTACTGAATGCATTGGTGATGACAGAAGGTATCGGTCACAAAACAGCAGCCAGCCATACTTGCTCTTTTGGAAGTGCAGACAATGCATATGCTTTTCGTATGATGGGATTGTTGAAAGCCAGCGGAATCAACTTTATTTCTCTTCCTACAGAAAACGCCTATCTGCAGGGTCGTCAGGATACTTATCGGAAGCGTCTTGGAACGACCCGCGTAAAAGAACTTCTGGAGGCGGGTATGAATGTGTGCTTTGGACAAGACTCCATCAACGATCCTTGATATCCGTTAGGAAACGGAAATATGATGAATATCCTGGACAACGGTATTCACTTGAGCCAGGTTGCCTCTTACGAGGAATTAGAAACTGCTTTTGACCTGGTAACTATCAACGGTGCAAAAACCATGATGTTAGATCAGCAATATGGATTGGAAGTCGGTAAACCAGCCAACTTTATTGTCCTTAATGGATATTCTGTTTTTGAAGCGATCCGTAAGAGAGCAGATGTATTGGCATCGGTACGAAACGGCAATTTCTTATTCCGTAGAAATGAACCTGCATATGAAATCCCTTTAAACCTCTAAAACGCTAACGACTTCAATAATATAAAAAGAAATAATAATGAGCGAAAAATATTTCCCATGGCTGATAATGATTTTGATGTCTTCTGTGACTTTTGTCGGAATTCTTTCTGAGTTGATGCCCTCGGGTGTCCTTCCACAAATGATGGCCGAATTGAATATCAGCGAGGTGCAAACGGGCAACCTGGTGGGTTATTACGCTATTGCATCTGCTATTTTTGCAATCCCCCTGGTTTCAATGACCATGCAATTCAACCGAAAAATGTTGTTGTTGATCTTACTTGCTGGTTTTGCGGTTTCTAATATTATTGCCGGGCTTTTACATAATTATACAATTATCATTATCCTAAGGGTATTGGGAGGGGTTTTCGCTGGGGTGATGTGGCCAATGATTGCAGCCTACGGAATGCGTCTGGTGGATGAAGCGCAACACGGAAAGGCTATTGCAGTAATCATGGCTGGGAATACTTTAGGTATCAGTGTGGGGATGCCTGTAATGACCTATATTGGAAATGAATATGGCTGGCGAACCGAATTCATAGGACTTGGAGTAGTCATTATTGTTATTGCCTTGATCAGTGTTTTTGCGCTTCCCTCAACACCCGGAGAGAAACTTACAAAAAGTTCATCGCCATTTGCACTTTTAAAAATACCGGCAGTTTTACTTGTCTTGTTGCTTACCCTTTTGGGGGTATGTGCTCATTATGGTGTATATGTGTACATCACCACCCTGGTTGAAAATATTAAGCTGGCCGGTGGAATAGAAAGCGCATTGTCTATTTTTGGAATAGGGTCTTTGATCTCTGTTTTGATCGCCATTAAATATACCGATAAATACCTGCGGCTGCTTACCGTAGGTATGTTTGCGCTATTGGTTATTTCCATGATTATTATTCTGATGTTTGGAGGCATTACCGGAATAGCTCATTTTGCCTTCTTTTTATGGGGACTTTCGTTTGGTCCACTGGTGACCTTGCTGCAAACGGCTGTAAGTAAACAAGCCGAAACGGCTAAAGATGTTGCAACCTCGGTTCAGTCCTCTACATTCAATTTAGCCATTATGGTTGCTACTTCTGTTGCGGGTTTGTTGCTTGGTATATATTCTCCCATGAGCCTGGCTTATTTTGCCATCGCTTTAGCTATTCCGGGTATGATCATTTCCATTTTGGCCAAAAAGGCTTTAAGTTAATAAGTTATTTCAGCTGTTATTCAGCTCTCCCCACGCCGTAGTAAGCAGCTCCTAAAAGGGCAGTTTTATCATTTAAAATAACACTTACAGAAATGCCGGACAGTAATTCGCTCATGCGGTCAAAATCTCGGAAATAAATCATAAATTGGTCCTTATCCACGTGCTCGAGAATTTGAGGGATGATGCCTCCACCTATAAACACACCACCTGTCGCTTTCATTTTTAGTGCAAGATTACCAGCCTCAGTAGCAAGGTAACGAAGAAACAGATCAATGGTTTCGCGACAAATGCTATAGTTATTTATATTATCCGTTATTACTTTCGGTTTGTCGCCCAAAGTTAGCACCTCTTTTAATTCGCCCGGTACGTTTCGGCATTTTTCATCAGCCAGAAAATCGAATATGGAAACAATTCCATTTCCACTGATAACACGTTCCCAGCTTACCCGGCCAAACTGTTTGTTCAGGTGCAAGTATAACTCATGGTCCAGCAAAGTTCTCGGTGCAAAGTCTGAGTGCCCGCCTTCGGTTGCAAATGGATGATAAGTGACGCCGTCATCATATACACCTGCCTCTCCTAATCCTGTGCCAGGAGCGATCAAAGCCAAATTACCCCTGGCTTCTTTGCCCGAATTGTAAAACGAAAATAGCTCGGCAGGAGTTAATACAGCCAGTCCATAGGCCGTAGCCTCCAGATCATTGATCAGGTAAACAGGGGTGCTGTTATACTGTTTGGAAAGTTCTACACCATCTATGCCCCATGACACGTTAGTAAGCTTTACACGGTTTTCTGTAACTGGACCCGCTATCCCAAAAGACATGACAGCTGGTTTTTCATCTGCGGATAAAAATGATGCAATCATCTCTCCCAAGTCATTAAAATCCTTTGTTTTGAACCTGGTTTCTTTAAGAATTGAATATTTGCCTGATGAAAAGTCGAACAAAGCCAGATTGGTTTTCGTGCCGCCAATGTCGCCCGCAAGGATCTTGACAGGCGATGAAGTATCCAGCGGATTGTTATTTCCAAAAGCTATGGGTATATGCATCGATGTAACAGTTTTAAATTCGCCAAGACACAACGTATGGCGCCAAAGCCAAAGATAAAAATTCAAATGGGTTAGGGCGCTGCAAATGACGCAAATCTCAAATTGATGTGACTGTCATGATGTTAATAAAGAATAATAGCATAAACTTCAATATGAAATTAATAGGATGTTCACATTCCTTAATTCGGCTACAAATGTCCTTGATTTGGCTACAGCAATAATTTAAGTAAAGTGGAATTTTGTTGTATTGAATTAAATAAAATAAAATTATGCAGACAAATGAAAAGAAAGTAGCACTTGTGACGGGAGCCAATACAGGTGTGGGTTTTCAGATAGCAAAAGCCCTTGCAGCTAATGATTACACGGTGTATTTAGGTGCTCGTGATCTACAAAAAGGAGAAGCTGCCGCAACCGAAATTGGCAAGCGGGCAAAAGCCATTCAATTGGATATCACAGATAACGATTCAATCAATACCGCAGTAGCGAAAATAGAAAATGAATTCGGATACCTTACCTTGCTGGTCAATAATGCAGCCATATCACACGCTGGGAAAGCGGGGCGAACAATGGAAGAAATACTGGGATCCCAACGTGCCAGTATTGCACCGATAAATGAGATGAAAACTGTTTGGAATACCAATGTATTTGGCACTCTTGCTGTTACACAGCGCTTTCTGCCCTTATTGCGGAATGCACCTGCGGCACGTATTGTCACTATTTCAAGTTCATTAGGCTCACTTTCACTTAATTCTAATTCTGACAATCCTTATCGATCAGGATTTGATGCGGTTTACGGCGCGTCAAAAACAGCACTTAATGGTATTTTCCTATCTTTAGCTATAGAATTGGAGGATTCTAACATAAAAGTTAATCTGGTTAGTCCTGGTTTCACCGCTACGGCACTCAACAATTTCCAGGGAACCGATACCGTGGAAGAAGGCTCTCTTGAACCTATTAGAGTAGCATTGGAGGAGGGTATGTCTACAGGAAGTTTTACAGGGCCTATTAATTATTACGAAGGAGATAACAGTATTCCCTGGTAACCTTTAGCTGTTTTAAAAACCTATGGCTTAACTATCGTCATAGGTTTTTTTAATAAATTTAGGAAATGAAATGAGGTAGAATTCCACTTAACTTAGAAACAAAAAGAAATAAGCACATGAAAAATAAAAAAGATAAACTTATACGGTTTATTTCAATATCGGAAAGTCATAAGGCTTTTGGCTTACCAAAGCCTCAGCATCCGTTAATAAGCCTTATGCATTTCAATGAAAACAATCCGTTCAATACTGAAATGGCTCCAATTTATGATGTGTTGAATTTTTACAAAATCACTTTCATTACCCAAAATAGCGGAAAATTAAAGTATGGGCAGGATTATTATGATTTTAACGAAGGCAGCATGTTGTTTTTAGCTCCCAACCAATTGGTAGGAACAACTGAATATAATAAAAATACCTACGCCTATTTATTGCTCATTCATCCGGATTTCTTATTGGGTTCTCCACTGGCAAAAAAGATCAAAGAATATGGTTACTTTTCCTATTCGGTTAATGAAGCGTTGCATTTATCAGACCAAGAAAAACAAACCATCCTTTCAGTTTACCAGATCATGGAACAAGAGCTAAATAGCCGTGTGGATGAATTCAGTCAGGAAGTAATGATTGCCCAGATAGAGTTGCTGCTCAGTTATGTTAATCGATTTTATAAACGTCAGTTCATTACGCGTAAAGTCGTAAACGATGATATTCTTCAAAAAATTGAAACTATTTTGAATAATTATTTCAATAGCGAGCAGCCACTGCATCAGGGTATACCTACAGTGCATTTTATTTCTGAGCAATTACACATCTCGCCTGGTTATTTAAGTGATTTACTACGTTCACTTATCGGACAAAATGGACAACAATACATACACAAAAAGTTAATCGAAAAAGCAAAAGAAAAGCTTTCTACTACCCAATCGACGGTAAGCGAGATCGCATATGAATTAGGATTTGAACATTCGCAGTCGTTCAGTAAACTGTTCAAGACAAAAACCAATCTTTCGCCGTTACAATTTAGAGCTTCATTTAATTGATGGTCAATTTAATTTTTAATCTCCTTTCCCAATCCAACCTAAATGGGTATTTTTAAAATTGTCATCGAATTTTAGTCCATAGCCAAACATTCTATCGAATGATGAATGACCGAATAAAACCACTCCTGCTAAGGTGAGCAATGAAATATTGAAACAAAACCCAGAAATCAAAATAACAATAGCTACCAATTTATGATGGAAGAAATTATAAGACCAAGCACCTGTTTTGGTATTGATTAAATAACCAATCATTGATAAATCGGGCAATAGAATACAGATCGGGAAAACCCACCAGGAATAGTCTAGTTGACTAAACAGGATTATAGAAAGTATTAACTGTCCGAATTCTTCCAGTTTCAAAAGATTACCCATTACGTTTGTCATATTTACTGAATATATTATTATAAAACAAAAGTGTATAATTTTACTTCAGCAGCTCTTGACAAAAATCATGAATTTTCAGTCTGATGTTGTCTTATCCTACTAAATGTTTCGGGTGTCATTCCCAAAACGGAGGCAATGTATTTCCGTAATCATGAAATTTTCAGTAGAATTAATTCCCTAAAGTCTTTCACGGTAAGATTTGAAATTGTTATAAACCAATTACGAAGTACAAAATAGCTATCGGTGTTTAGAAGCCTAAACCAAACACTGCCTTTGAATACCAATAGTTACAACATTTCGCTTATAATTATCTTGATGGTGTATGAGATCGAAATCAAGGATAAATCAAAAAAGAAAGAAACACTAAAGCTTGCGTCTTGTTATTATAAGTTGACACATGAAAGAGTGCAGTTTTAAAACAATAAATACTCATGAATAAAGTAATCCTGTTAAAAAACCGACCCGTAGGCAAACCTACCTTAGAAGATTTTAAATTTTTAGAGGAAGAAAATCCTGTAACACAGGAAGGACAAGTACTTTTGAAAACCCTTTACGTTTCTGTTGATCCCTATCTGAGAGGAAGGATGAGCAGTGCAAAATCATACGTTCCGCCATTTGAACTTAATAAACCAATTCAATCGGGAATCATTGCTGAGGTTGTAGAATCCAAACTATCGGATTTTAAGGTTGGCGATTGTGTTTCAGCGATGTTGGATTGGAAAGAATTACAGGTTTCTGAAGGACGAGGTCTTATCAAGGTTGATGGCAATGTTGCCTCTCTATCAGCTTATTTAGGTGTTTTAGGAATGACTGGATTGACAGCATATTTAGGCTTAACTGAAATTGGGAAGCCCAAATCGGGCGAAACAGTCGTTGTTTCGGGTGCTGCAGGTGCCGTAGGTAGTATTGCGGGACAAATCGCTAAGATTTTAGAATGCCGGGTTATTGGCATTGCTGGCTCGGATGAAAAGACTTCGATGTTGACGTCTAAGTTTGGCTTCGACGCCGCGATCAATTACAAAACCACTACAGATATGAAAGCGGCCATTGCAAATGCTGCTCCTAAGGGCGTCGACATCTATTTTGATAATGTTGGCGGTGAAATTTCTGATGCGGTGCTCGCAAATGTAAACCAATTTGCCCGCATAGCCGTATGTGGTTCAATCTCTGGATACAATGATACAGAAATCTCAATGGGCCCAAGAGTACAAGGCATATTGATAAAAAACAGTGTCCTGATGCAAGGTTTTATTGTCTCTAACTACAAGAATAAATTCCCTGAAGCCATCACACAATTAGCTAGCTGGCTACAGGATGGTAAATTAACTTATAAAGAAACAATCGTTGATGGTTTTGATAATATTCCCCAAGCCTTTATAGGTTTATTCGAAGGAAAAAATGAAGGCAAGATGATTGTTAAGGTATAACATGGAAATAAAAATTTATGCTACACATTTGACCCAATGGGGTGTTGAAATATATTCTAGGATAGCTCGGATAACTTAATGGTATAATAAAGTTGAGAAATTCCTTTTAAACAAAAAAACCTCTAATTTTTAGAGGCTTTTTTTGTCCAGATGAACTGGTTTAAGTCGGGGTGGCAGGATTCGAACCTACGACCTCCTGCTCCCAAAGCAGGCGCGATACCGGGCTACGCTACACCCCGAACTTTAATGGACAACTTTGGAGATGTTTTTCCTTCGTTGTTGGGATTGCAAATGTACGACATTAAATGTATTATGCAAATTTATTTTTAAATTATTTCTTAAGCATTTAACTACCTATATTTAAAAGCGATCCTTTTTAGCAGAAAGACAGTTGTTGAAAGCAAAAAAGTATACCGGTAATTACCTTATAGCAAGTGTATTAACCTAGTATTAATCCATCATATCTATAAACAAATGACAATTATAAATAGCCAGCCTGGTGATTTGAACACCATATTTCATTTTTACGATTTAGCAATTGCACACCAGAAAAAGGTTTTCAGTAAGCATTGGCAAGGCTTTAGTAAGGAGTTAGTGGAAAATGAGATCGCTGAAAACAGGCAATACAAGATCTTAGTAAATGGAGAAGTAGCAGCTATTTTTGCGGTAACTTTTAGCGATCCTTCCATCTGGAAAGAAAGAGATCAGGATGCTGTTTATATTCATCGTATTGTAACACACCCTGATTTCAGGGGATTTTCATTTGTGAAACACATTGTAAAGTGGGCAAAGAAATATTCGAAAATCCATCAGCTAAAGTTCATCCGCATGGACACCTGGGCAGATAATGAAAAGCTTTTAAAGTACTACACCAGCTGCGGTTTTAGCTTTGCCGGAACCGTGTCTTTGGAAGCTACTGATGACCTGCCTAAACACTATGAGGGTATAAGCCTTAATCTTTTTGAAATTAAAGTTTAAATACCGTCATTCCCACTCGTGCTTTCCAATATACTGAAGTTTATCTTACGTTAAATACCATTAAAGGAAGGGTAGGTGTAAATTAACGGATAGGTAAACAATGTCGGTTACTGGAGCCTTACCTGGCAGGGATCTGAGTCGGGATATATAGCGGATTTCCGGCACGAGGTCGGTAGCAGGTCGGTCTTAGGTCCCTGTTAGTAACGCCTTATAGTTTAGAATAGATTAAGCTTAAGGCAATGGATTGGTTACTCTTGGCTATCAGTTCTAAAAGGCCTACCTTCGCATTTTATTTATTCATTTCGCTGAGGCACCATTATTTTTTTAGTTCGATTCCGAACATTGTTACATGAAAATCGTAACTTAAATAAATAGAAAGTTATACGTTGGAATTGAGCATTGCATCAGCGATTGATTTCAGTAAAATCAAAAATCTATGTCAAAACATTCGTTGAACCCCTCCGGAAATAAATTATTTCCGAGATTAATTGTTCATAAACCCGTATTTTATCCTTCATTAATTATTATAATTCTGAGTGTTGTCTTCGCGCTTCTGTTTAGCGAACAGGCTCAAACTAGTCTTGAAAATGCGCAAAAGATTGTTTCAGAGAAAACCGGATGGATTTATACCATCGCAGTAAATACATTCATTGTATTCTGTCTTTATATGGCCTTCGGAAAATATGGTTCCATACGCATTGGAGGGCCACAAGCGAAACCTGAATTTAAAGTATATGCCTGGTTTGCCATGCTTTTTAGTACGGGAATCGGGAATGGTTTAGTCCTCTTCAGTATCGCAGACCCTGTACGGGATTTTATGAATCCTCCCAGACTTGCTGCGGATTCCCCTCTAGGAGCCATCGCACAAGAAGCAATTAATTTTTCTTTTCTTCATCACGGTATTCATGGCTGGGCAATTTATTCAGTAATCGGTCTTTCATTGGCCTATTTTACTTATAACCGTAAGATGCCGCTCACCATCCGTTCCGCATTCTATCCGCTGTTAGGAGATCGTATTTACGGCTGGATGGGAAACCTGATTGATATTTTGGCTGTTGTTGCTACATTGTTTGGATTAGCCACCACAATGGGATTTGGAGTGGGGCAAATTAATGCTGGATTTACCCACGTATTCGGCATACCAACCAACCTTACCATCCAGTATTTAATCATATTAGGCATTACCGTTATTGCAACCATATCGGTTGTGTCTGGCGTCAACAAGGGAATTAAGTTTTTAAGTGAAACCAATGTTAATGTAGCCTTACTTATATTTATCCTGGTGTTGATTTTGGGTCCGACTGCATTTATATTGAAGAGCTATGTTCAAAATATAGGTAGTTATCTTTATCATTTTATTGATCTTTCTACCTGGTCTGGGTCCTATGGTACCAGCTCCTGGCATAACAACGTTACGCTCATGTACTGGGGTTGGTGGGCATCATGGTCACCTTTTGTCGGTACCTTTATCGCTCGGATTTCTCGGGGCAGAACCATTCGTGAATTCATTTTGGGTGTGCTCTTCCTTCCTGCACTGGTTACTTTTTTGTGGTTTTCGGCCTTTGGCGGAACAACGATGTTAGGATTGATGGAGGGTGATTTATCGCTAGCCAACGCTGTAAATGATAATATCTCAACAGCATTGTATGTGTTTTTCGAAAAGTTTCCTTTTTCTGTCGTTCTTAAAATATTAGGAATGATCCTTATCTGCAGTTTTATCATTACCTCTGCAGATTCCGGAGCGCTTGTTGTAGATGGTATTACCTCTGGAGGAAATCGAAAAACACCCGCTATCCAAAGAATTATATGGGCTTCTTTAGCAGGACTTATTGCTGCGGCCTTATTGACAGGGGGAGGGCTTGGAACTTTGCAGGCAGCAGTGACTATTTCGGGGCTTCCTTTTGCGATCTTATTATTATTGATGTGTCTTTCACTATATATGGGAATTAAGGAAGATTCAGAGTCGATTGAACGACGCTCTAAATTAAAATATGATGAATCTTATAAAGCTGCATTGAAGAAGTTGTTAGAGGAAGACAATATGCTTGAAGAAGACGACAAGGAAGAAGGAGTTAATGAAAGAACACCTGACAAGGCCATAAATAAAAGTAGTGAAACCGAAGGGAAGGATTCATTATAATTCAATCATGCAATGAATGGTTATGATAGCTTCATCACCTTTAAATAACAAACTATATACTGATGAAACCATCATAAGCTTGCAGCTTACAAAAAGCAATGAATAAGCTTATGATAGCTTCATCACCTTTAAATAACAAACTATATACTGATGAAACCATCATAAGCTTGCAGCTCACAAAAAGCAATGAATAAGCTTATGATAGCTTCATCACCTTTAAATAACAAACTATATACTGATGAAAAACCTATTAGTCGCAGTAGACCTTACAGAAATGGATGAAACCGTCATCCGTTACGCACATTTCTTAAAAAATCACCTTAAACTAGCTACTGTTAATTTTGTGCATAATATCAGGATCTTTGATGTTGATGACTCTATCAAAGACCTGCTAGGAGCGAAAGATATAAAGACTATCATAAAGAAAAACCTTAGGTCCAAAATATCCAGACTTTTTAAAGAGGATAGCACCTATACGTTAGATATACTGGAAGATGAAAATACAGAATACAGTTTGAAAAATTATGCGGAAAAAAACGCCCTTAGTACGATCATGCTAGGATTCAAACAAAAGGATTCTGGTACAGCGGCCATGTCACAAAAGCTTATCCGGATATTTAATGGTGGCATAATTTTGGTTCCGGCTGCTGCTACATTGCGTTGGAACCGTATTTTGGTGCCTACAGATTTAAGTGCTCCATTTCAGTTGATCATTAAGAAACTGCAATTGTTCAAAGAACTTGAGCCACAGCCTGAAGTGCGTATCTTAAAATCGTTTAGCATACCTACTTTGTACTTCCCATTTATAGATGATGAGAAAGCTATTGACCAAACCCACGAACACATTGAAAAACAATTTGCAGAGGTTAAGAAAAAATATTCCATCAATGAAGCCTATACTTTTATTGCCAGCTATCAGGATGATCAAAGTGTAGTTGATATTATTCAGAAAGAAAGCAAGAAATTTAATGCGGATTTAATTATAATGACCGCTAAAGGAGCTAATAAAATAGCTACAATATTCATCGGTAGCACAATCAACGAATTAATTAATACAAATCCCTTTCAGGTGATCTATATCCTTAAATAAATATTTCACCTTTTTGTCGCCACGAGCGGAGGGATACGGCAGTATGGACAAAGATGGTTTAAAGCAAAAAAACCTCTAAATTATATGATTTAGAGGTTTTTGAACCCAGATGAACTGGTTTAAGTCGGGGTGGCAGGATTCGAACCTACGACCTCCTGCTCCCAAAGCAGGCGCGATACCGGGCTACGCTACACCCCGAACTTGATTTTTTTAATCTTACGGTATCTTTTCGGATGC
The DNA here is from genome assembly GCF_037482985.1 of Pedobacter immunditicola. NCBI lineage: Bacteria > Pseudomonadati > Bacteroidota > Sphingobacteriia > Sphingobacteriales > Sphingobacteriaceae > Pedobacter > Pedobacter immunditicola. The sequence continues at coordinate 155,314 of NZ_JBBHKC010000007.1, forward strand.
TGTGTTGCAAATGTAGATAAATTCATGGTATAACAATGGTATTTATCAAAATAATTCTGATAAATCTTGTAAAGTATTCTTTCTCAGTGAGAAAAAATTAGACAATATATTTAGGGAAACGATTTTGCGGCCCAACAATGTGATTTTATTCAATTAAGCAGTTTAAAAGCCAGATAAAAAGCCCTGATGATGCTTTTATGATTTATATCAACTCATATCATAGCTATATCACGATTAATAAGGTGATAATCAGTATATTTATGTGTAAAGTAAGCAATAAAACGCCTTTATTCCCTATGAAAATAAAATTAGCTACAAGATGAAAAAGATTTTAGTTCCCACCGATTTTTCACTACCCGCTGAAAATGCTGCTGTATATGCTTTAAATCTCGCTAAAAGTATTGCGGCAAATATCTTGCTTTGTAATGCGATTAGGGTGCCCGCCAATGCACCGTTGGCAGCACAAGTAACATTGCCTTTGGTAGATTATAATATCTTAAAAGAGGAGGTTACAAGAGAGTTGGGGGAGTTGTCTCAAAAATTGAGAACGGATGATGTTGATGCCAGCCTTCCTGTTTACCCTGTTATACAATATAAAAGTCAGGCAGGGTCGGTTACGACGGTGGTAAGTCATATTTTTGAGCAGGAAAAGGCATGTCTGGTCATCATGGGATTGTCTGGCGAAGGGGCGGTTAGCCGCTTTTTCTTGGGAAGCAATAGTCGCGATCTCATTGATAAGGCAAGCTTCCCTGTATTATTAGTGCCGGCAAAGTCAAAATTTAATGGTGTCCGGAAGATTGCTTTTGCAACAGATTTGAGTGAAAAAGATATAGAGGTAATCCATAGCATCGCTAGGTTCGCTGCTCATTTTAACGCGGAAATCTTACTAGCCCATGTTAGTGAAAATAAAGCTGAGGATACAGTGCATCAACGTAAAATAACGGCTTTCTTGAGTGATGTGACCTGTAAAATCAATTATCCACATATCTATTACCGTCATATTAACCAGCGCGATGTTGATCAGGGATTAGACTGGCTGGCAGAACATGGTTTGATTGATATATTGGTGATGGTTCATCGCCACAATAATCTGATTGGCGATTTGTTTCATCGGAGTCATACCCAAAAAGTAGCCAGGCACATCGATATTCCGCTACTTGTTTACCCGGGCCAGGGGAAATATTTCATCTAATATCGTAGGGAATGATTAATATAGTAGGGAATGATCGATGTGCAGCGGATACTTATTACTCCGGAATGATTAAAATAGACATTTTTGATTCCGATATAAACTCTTTTGAAACACTTTCGTGAAAAATGTTCCATAAAAATGAACGTCTTTTTTGCACAATCGCCAGCAAGTCCGCAGGGAGCTGAGCGTTAAATTCAACCAATTCTTCGATCACGTTTTCTCCGATTAAGTTGTGAAAGGAAACATTTTCTGAAGCCAATTGATTGATTTTTGTTGTAAAATGCTTAACTCTTTCGTCTTCTTTTAATCCATCTGCATGAGGAGCAACATGCGCTACATGGACCTGGAATTGCAATTTATGAGACAGACGGTTCAAGCATTCAACAACTTTAAAGTCTGATACTGCAAGATCTGTTGTTAATACGATGTTTTTTATCTCTTGCAAGTTAAAACCTTCATTTACGATGAGCACTGGTTTTTTGGATTTTTTTAAGACATCGGTAATGTCATCTCCGAAAAGGATGTGGTTCTGCTGTTTTTTGCGAGCACCCATTACCACAAACTCTATATTTCTTTCATCAATTATTTTATAAGTGTTATCCCCTAAATCGCCAAATGCACTTATGTATTGTATATCCGGAGTAGGTGTGCCCGGCATACCATTTTTAAATAGCTCAGTTAAACGTGCAGCTTCAACTTGTAGTTCTGTTTCACTTTCTTTTTTAAACACGTCATAACTTTTTGACCATGCATCGTTTATCCCAGCAGGAACAATCGGAACAGAGAAGTAGACATTGAAAAGCAAGATCTTCAGTTCAAGCTTACCAGCCAAAAACACCGCTGTTTGGGCTGCTTGTTTGGCGTTGGTTGAAAAATCCGTAAGTACTAAAACTGTTTTCATTAGTAGATATTTTGATTTTTAACAGTAATGAAGCCATCATAAACTTAAATGATGGCTTCATAGTCTTAAATTTTTGATGTTAAAGCCAAGATTCAATATTTAAACAACAATATACGCATGATCTCGAAATTAAGAGTAACGATTAACGTGTATTGTAGAAATATTTCCTTTAGCGCTTTCATGCACAGGCGGATTCTGAGTCTAAAGGAGGGCTGTCATGGCCTAAGGTAAATGTCGCCAGGGCTATAATACCATAGCTTAGTACAGACCAGAGCCAGTTTAACGAAGAAAAATTGCTGGCAGCCAAAGTAAAAGCGAGTATAGCTGCGCAATTGGATAGCAGAAACAGGTCTGCTGTGGATGGAGTAGGTAAGTATTTCATATACATGGTTAAATAATTTAATCGAATATATCAAAATTTTGTCAATACACTATTATTATGAAATATAATTTACTAAAGATTATCATTTTTAATATTATGTAGGCGTAATGCCTTCTTTTTGAAGTAATTATGTAATAAGTTAAGGGTGTATATTTTTCTTTACAAGTTTGTCTTAAACTCTGTTGTGGTAGTTTAAAGGTTACCTCTGGTGCATTTTGCTTAACTGAAAAATTAAACTTTGTAATTTATTGTTATTAAAAGAAGTTTAATTTTTTTGTTAAAACTCCTTTTGAAGTTAATGTTTGGGCTAATTATTTGGGGAGCCCGGTGGTTAGATAGTATAGAATACGTTAAAACTTTAAGCGGCTGGCTGAAAATCAGAGGTAAAAGAAAGTTCGTGGGGGCTCGTCGGCAATAAATTGACTAAGCAACGAACTGCTAAATAGCGCTAGGGGTGAAATAAAAAAAAACCTCTAACTAGGAAGTTAAAGGCTTTTTTTTATTGAAGCGGAGAGAGAGGGATTCGAACCCTCGGTACCGTTGCCAGTACGACAGTTTAGCAAACTGTTCCTTTCGGCCACTCAGGCATCTCTCCAATTCCACTCAATTACTTGTGTTGAGGGAGTGCAAATATAGCAATTCATTGATATTTGCAAAAGAAAATTACACAGTTTGTAGATAATCTATGCGAACATGATAGATACTCATCAGCATTGTCTTGAATATCAGCTTAATAGTTTCAAGATCTTTTAACGTTAAATCGCAATTATCTAACTGGTTTTGTTCCAATTTGTAATTAATGATGCGTTCAACCAGGTCATTGATGCTTTGAGCATCCGGATTTTTAAGACTTCTGCTCGCTGCTTCTACCGAATCGGCCAGCATTAATACTCCTGTTTCTTTGGAAAAAGGAATAGGGCCGGGATACCTGAAGATATTTTCATCAACAAATTTTTCAGGTGAGTTCTTTAAAAAGGACTGATAGAAATAATCCACCCTGGTATTGCCATGATGGGTCCTGATGAAATCAACCACACTTTCTGGTAATTGATGTTTACGAGCGATCTCTATCCCTTTAATTACATGTTTAATGATGATCTGCGCACTCTGTTCATAGGGCAGCTTATCATGCGGGCTTTTACCGGTATTTTGATTCTCTATGAAATATTGTGGATTTTCTATTTTTCCAATGTCGTGATAGAGCGCACCAGCCCTTACCAGCAGCGAGTTTCCCCCGATCTTAAATATAGCCGCCTCGGCCAGGTTAGCCACTTGCAGCGAATGTTGAAATGTGCCTGGTGCTTTAAAGGCAAGGTCCCTGAGTAATTTATTGTTTGTATTGGTGAGTTCTATCAAAGCAACATCAGAAGTGATTCCAAACAGCTGCTCAAATGCATAAATTAACGGATAAGCCAATAGCGAAAGCAAGACGCTGACAACAAAGGGAACAAAGTTTTCCCATTCCATGGTGCTGAATGATCCTTCCCTCAACAGACCTATTCCAACAAAACAGATGAGATAGGCGGACAAAATAAATAAGGCCGATAACAGTAGTTGTTCTCTTTTGACCAGGTTCCTGATACTGTAAATCGCCACCATACCTGCTGTAGTTTGAAAGAAAACAAATTCAAAGCTATTGGGTACAAAAAAACCTGCGATTAAGATCACTAGTAAATGGAGGTACAAGGCAAGGCGGGTATCGAACAAGATCCTGATGATGATGGGGACTATACAAAATGGAATATAATATAAGCTGGGTAGATTTAATTTTATGGCCCAGGTTAAAGCCAGTAACATGGTTGTAATGACCAAAAGTAATAAGGAAAGCTGTCGGTTATCTGAAAAAATATCTTTTCTAAACATGTACAGAAAGACCATCAGCAAGGTTAAATTGAAGCCCACTAATAAAAGCTGGCCAATATAGACAAGCTTTCTGTCGCCAATGATTTTTGTCTGTGCTTCATAGGTGGCCTTGAATGATTGCAGCTTCTGGTAAGTTTCCTCATCTATCACATTATTTTTAGCGATAATAAGTTCCCCTTTTTGTACCATTCCGTGTGTAGTGGAAATGCTGTTAACCGTATTTCGTTCTACAATATTGGTCAGCCGTTCATCAAAAATGATGTTGGGCCGTAAATGGTCCTTCACTAAATTCAGTACCATCTCCATCACCTCAGGGTTGGAGGCTTTATAGCTTTTCTTAAAATATTCTAAAGCAGACTGCGCTGTAAAAAGATCCTGGGTGCTATAAGTTTTAGAAGTGTTGTTGTTTAACAAGGAGATGTCATAAGGCTTGTCACCTTGTTGATGTTTAGCATTCAATGCTATAATCCCCTTGGCGTAAATGTTGGATAATAATTTATGGGATGCGCTTTTATTTTTCTGCCTTTCATTTTCTGGCAAAGCTGAGGACTTCCATTTTACATCGAACTCATTCAGATAGGCGTCCTCGATACCACTAAACATTTCAGGGTTATACTTGTAGATGGGCAGGATGTTTTCTAGCGCATCCTTTTTATCGGTTAAAACCTGCGGGTTTGTTTTTAAAATTGCAAAACTAAAAGGCGAAATCAGGTCTTTGTTTAACCATACTTTGCCTTTCTCAAATTCGTACCTGAATCTGGGTTGTTTTGGTAAAAAGAAGGTAATGATCAAGACAGTAAGCACCATCATCACATATTTGATATTGGATGAATACTTCCTGTAAAGTACTTTATGGGAATTCTTTTTGATCTTTGCCAAAATATAAAAATTGATTTGTATCAAAATTAACATTAAAAAATTAACAATGTTAATTAATTAATGTAAACGCTTCATAATCAGTTAGTTTTTCTCCGTTATTTACTGATTTATAGGTTGCGTGTCTACACTGCCGAAAGTTCGTTGTAGGGTAAGAAAAAGATTCTGATTTGATACCTTTGGCAACGAAAAATAAAAATCATATACCTAGTGATAATCATCAAATGAACCGCAAGAACTTCCTTTCCTCTATTGCCCTGGCAAGCGTTTCTGTACCCTTATTAAGCAGTTTGACTACGGCTGCACCTGCTGCCACAAAAAGGGTGCGCTCGTACAAAATCCCACCCTATTTAAAAATAGGTGACGTGATTGGGATCACTTGTCCGGCGGGTTTTATGACCATGGAAGCGGTCTTGCCCGCTGTACAGTTAATAGAAAGCTGGGGTTATAAGGTGAAAATCGGTAAAACTGTTGGAGCAAAAGATTTCACCTTCGGCGGTACGGACCAGGAGAGGGCTGCCGATCTGCAGCAGATGCTGGATGATGTAGAAGTTAAAGCAATAATGTGTGCCAGGGGAGGCTATGGTGCAGTAAGAATTGTTGATTATCTTGATTTCAAACGCTTTGAGGATGACCCAAAGTGGATCATAGGATTTAGTGATATCACCGTACTGCATAGCCACCTGGACAAGAACTTCAGAATAGCTTCCATTCATTCTAAAATGTGTAATAGTTTTCCGTCCGATTGGAGCCTGGCGGAACCCATTCAGATTGAAACGATCTTATCTATCCGACAGGCGCTCGCCGGACAGGACCTGAGGTATTCGGCACCTTTTAATGCGTTTAATAAAATGGGGAAAGTGCAAGGGGTGTTAGTAGGCGGTAATTTGAGTATGATTGAAACATTGGCAGGCAGCGATTCAGACATCAATACCGATGGAAAGATCCTCTTCCTGGAAGATACTGGTGAGTATTTATATAGCATCGACCGGAAGTTCTGGAATTTAAAACGCAGTGGTAAATTAGAAAAACTAAAAGGGTTGGTTATAGGCGGTTTTAGAGTTAAAATGGAAACGGGTGATGATCAGTTTGGTAAAACCATACAGGATATTGTACTCGAAAAAGTTAAGGAATACACCTATCCTGTATGCTTTGATTTCCCTGTTGGTCATCAAAAAAATAATTATGCATTAAAATGTGGTGTGAAACATATTCTGGATATAAATCACGAGGGGACTACATTAACTTCTATTCTCTGATTAACTTTTCATCGTCTCTATCCTCCTTTTGCTGACCGTTGCCAAGGTCGGTTTTTGGAGCATCCCCATGCATTGAGTCGTCATTTCCAGATATAAGTTGTTCATTTTCGTCCAACTGTGAATTTAAATTTTCAGTTCCGGGTTTGTCTCCACTGTCCCGGCGATCGCTATCACTCCGGAAGCTTGGTTTGGTTATATTTTGCGGGTGATTAACGTCATAACCCTCATTACCAGGTGCTTTAGCCTTCTTGCCTTGTTCTTCTTTTTTCATCCTTTATAAAAATTAATGCTACAAGAATTAAACAAAGCTGCCTGTTAATGGTTTTAAAAGGTAAAGATAATATACGGTATCACTTGCAAAAACGTTATTCATTTGTTTAAAAACCAATATTTATTATCTTTAAACCAATAATTACCTTAATAATTACCTTAATAATTACAAGAAACCCATGGAAAAATTTTTGAAACTAAAAGAACTAGTAGCCGGAGCTGAAGCAGATGCAGAAAAATTCTATAACTCTGGAAATGGTGCTGCAGGTACAAGAGTTCGTAAAGCAATGCAAGATTTAAAGACATTAGCTCAGGATATCCGTACCGAAGTAACTGAGAAAAAAAATAATGCGAAGTAAGCATTACCCGCATTAATAAGAAGGTCTGCATCTGTGGACCTTTTTCATTTTTTATGGATATCATTGAGGAAAAGCATTACCGTAAAATAATTCATGTGGACATGGATGCTTTCTATGCATCTGTAGAGCAACGTGATTTTCCTGAATACCGCGGCAAAGCGATCGCCGTAGGAGGCTCTCCTGAAGGTCGTGGTGTGATTGCAACAGCAAGCTATGAAGCCCGGAAGTTCGGCATACATTCAGCCATGTCATCTAAAAGAGCGTTGCAGCTTTGCCCATTCCTGATTTTTGTCCGACCGCGATTTGACGCTTATAGAGAGGCTTCCCGACACATCCGCGAAATTTTTAGTCGTTTTACTGATCTCATACAGCCCCTTTCACTCGATGAAGCCTATCTTGATGTCACGGAGGATAAAATGGGTATCGGCTCGGCCCTGGATATTGCTAAAATGATTAAACACCTGATCCGGGAAGAGTTGCAGCTGACTGCTTCTGCCGGTGTTTCCATCAATAAATTTGTGGCAAAAATCGCTTCCGATATCAATAAACCCGATGGTTTAACATTTATAGGCCCTTCCAAAATTGAAACTTTCATGGAACAGCTTCCTGTTGAAAAGTTTCATGGCGTCGGAAAAGTTACCGCAGAGCGGATGAAACTCCGGGGCTTGCATACTGGTGCCGATCTAAAAATGTTGACAGAACCTGAACTTGTCCATCTTTTTGGCAAATCCGGCCATTTTTTTTATAAAATTGTTCGGGGAATTGACGACAGAAAAGTGGAAGCTAACCAGGAAACTAAATCGGTTGGTGCTGAAGATACGTTTTCTGAAGACCTCTTTCGCCCGGAAGAAATGTACCAGGAATTGGAAAAATTGGCTCTGATAGTTGAAGGTAGAATTAAGAAACACCAGCTTAAAGCCAGAACAATCACCGTAAAAATAAAATTCAGTGATTTTAAATCGATCACACGCAGTAAATCTTTTCCAGATCCTGTTGCAGATTATCATGCGATCTTAATTGCCGCAAAAAACCTTTTGGATTCAGTTGAACTAAAAGACAAAAAAGTGCGTTTACTAGGCATAACCACTTCAAATTTTAGTGATGAAATGCTAAACAAGAGGAGGGATGGCTATCAAGGAAAATTATTTTTCTAATGATTATAAAAAAGTCATTTTTAAGTAATAGATTAAGCGCCAATTGATTACTTAATTTTTTTTATTACCTTTGTATAAGTTATCCATTGAGGACGTTAAACAAAGCGTCCTTCTGTCCATTGTTCAACGCACCACTAACCTTGATATCTATGAAAAGATATGCTTTAGGAATAGCAGGAATTCTTGTAATTGTTTTTGCGCTAACTTCCATCAGCTGGAAATCAACAGGCCATTCAAATGCTGTAAACAAATTAAATTCGCCGGCTAACCCAGACTTGGCTTACAACACTTATCTTAAAGACATTTACAATACTGCGCAATTAGAACAACATGGCTTATCCCTTGATGTGTTTGAGAAAGCAGTAACTGGATTTTTTAACCTGAAATTGTCCGGTAAAATCTCGGCTGATAAAGCTATCCTTTCTATTGCTGATTTTGATCAGAGCAGTAAAAATAAACGTTTGTGGATCATCGACCTTGCTAAAAGAGAACTGATCTTAAATACATGGGTTGCACATGGTCAGCATAGTGGTGGCGACAGACCCACAAAGTTCTCCAATATTAATAATTCTTTCCAGAGCAGCATGGGATTCTATGTGACAGGAGAGATTTATAATGGACAACACGGTAGGTCATTGCGCCTGGATGGCATGGATGAAGGTTTCAATTCTAATGCCCGTAAAAGAGCTATCGTTGTGCATGGTGCATCTTATGTTAGTCAGGGTACAATTAATGCACTGGGTAGGCTAGGTCGCAGCCAGGGATGTCCTGCAGTGCCTGCTGAGTTATCAAATGAGGTGATTAACACCATAGGTGGCAAAACAGTGCTTTTCATCAATGTAAGTGATGTGGATTATAATTCTAAATACCTTAATGAAGGTCTGGCTGCTCAGTTGGCCAGTAACTTTTATGGAATGGATAACACTTTAGACACTGTTTCTAATATTTAAGTTTAAAAACTAAATCTTAAATTCCAGCGGTATAAATTTTGCTTGTTTTCGATTCATTTAATTATATCATAAATCTCAATAACGTAGAAAGGGGTCACACTGTAATTTATACAATGTGACCCCTTTCTACGTTATTGTCCTGCGGAATTAAAAGCAGTTAAAACATTAGGATTTGCCTAATTTTTGAAGGTAGGAGTAGAGCACTACATCCAGACCATAAACATCTTTTCTAAATTGTAATGTGCCATCTTCTGCTTTCCAACTGGTAAAATAAGTTAAATAGACAGGGATTTGTTTCGGCAACGCGATATCTCTTGCCTGCTGGCCTTCTGTTTGAGCCATATCAGTTTTGATCTGTTCGTATTGTTTGCTATCACCGAATAATGCATGGGCAAGTTCAAGGGGTTTCTCCACCCGCACACAGCCATGACTTACAGCCCGCATGGATTGATTGAAAGCTGCCTTGGCTGGGGTATCATGGAGATAAACAGCAACTTCGTTTTTGAAGAGGAATTTAATTTTACCTAATGAATTTCCATTTCCAGAACGTTGTTTAAAGAAATAGTTTTTTCCCGCATTAGGATCTGACCAATCAATTAACTCCGGATCTTCGATTTTTTCACCATCCTTAAACACATCTATATTGTTGTTTGACAAGTAGTACCTATCGGCAGCCGCATGTTTAGTGATCTCTTTTGTGGCAATACTTTCTGGGATATTCCATACCGGGTTTACCTGTACGCTGTGGATCATACTTCCCAGTTGTGGTGTTTCCCTCGAGAACGGGCGGTCTTTTTTCAGGTCAACTTCATCATATTCCTTTAGTAAGTCTGTAGTTTTTAATTCACGGCCTTCACCCACACAAACTTTCATGTTTAAAATAGATTTCTCATTTTCTATGACATCCAATCTAAAGTCCGGGATATTTACAATGACAAATTTCTTATCATCCTTTCTGTTTTTCCACCTCAGGCGTTCCAGATTTACTTGTAACATGCGTGATGTTTCTTCGGCAGTATGGCCAGGAGCAGCAGTACCACTGGCTAATCCTTGTTGTAGGGCAAGGTATTGGCTGCCTTTCGGCTGGATACTGTCTAAATAGCGCTTGAGGTCATTTACTTTTAAAACTTCAACCATTGAAGTGCTATCCGGACGTTTGGTTTCCGTATAATAAGTGGCATAAATCTTCCTCGGACTGATCATTCCGAATTGCAAGGCATTGCTATAGTCAATTAAAGAGTTAGCAGCCATTATTTCCAGCTCAGCTATTACTTTGTAAGCCTCGTCTACAGTCTTTATTGCGTTCTTGTCATATACTTTTTTCAGTAGATCTGCCAGGGAGTTTGCGGCAAAAATCTGTGGATCAAGACCATGGCTGCCGGCTTTTGATAAATAGTCGGCCATTACCTTCAACTGTTCTTTAGGTAAATGGCGCGTCATGAGTACGGGCTGATATTCATTACTTTCATAATAGGCGGCAATGAATTTTGGATTTCTCAAGCTTGACTTTTTCTCTTCGAGTGTTTTTTTGAATACCGAAATGAAGGCTTCATTTTGAACTTCTTTAAAAACCTTATTTTTGGTTTCTTTGAAGAAAACCTGACCTATTTCTGAATCACTTTTTTTACAAGCCTGTAAGGTAAATATCGCTGTCATCAAGATCAGCAGCGAGTGGATTTTTATTCCTGTAGCGTTATTTTTTTTCATTTGTATCTATTGTTTTTTCATAAGTATGTTGTGATGTTTTCATCATAATACATGTATAATAAATTCCATGCCCCTTTTTTGTTTTTACACATATTTTCAGTAAATTTTCCTGAAATTAATAGTGATGTGAAGACTTATCCACAATTTATTTTGTAAAGGTGTTCCTATGGTTGTGCAAATGAATGAGTTAGAAAAAAGACAAAATATTCTTACTCAATGTTAGTAAAATTTGTGATCTTCGCAACCCCAACGATAAGGGAAAACTTGTTGTCTCGGGAATAAAGAAATCAATAAAATTAAGAATAATATGAATAACACTTGTACACAAGTATGGAATAACTGTCTTCAAATAATTAAGGATAATATCCCGGCCCAGAGCTTCAAAACCTGGTTCGAGCCGATAGCACCACTTAAATTAGAGGATAAAGTTCTGACGATACAGGTGCCAAGTTTATTCTTTTATGAGTGGTTAGAAGAGCATTACGTAAGCTTACTTCGACGAACAGTGAAGCTGCAACTGGGGGATGAAGGAAGACTGGAATATAACATCGTAGTTGATCAGAGTTCGAACGGGGTTTTACCTTACACCACAAGGATGCCTTCGAGCGGAAACGGCTCAGACAACCGCAAACAGAGCATGCCTGTTCCGGTTAACATTAACCGTGATATTAAAAACCCTTTTGTCATCCCTGGATTAAAAAAGATACAAGTTGATCCACAATTGAATCCTAACTATACCTTCGAAAATTATGTTGAAGGAGATAGCAACCGTTTGGCACGTTCAGCAGGTCATGCAGTAGCGGCAAAGCCGGGGGAGACATCCTTTAATCCTTTAATGATTTACGGACCTTCAGGGATGGGGAAAACCCATTTAGCCCAGGCAATTGGTAACCAGATCAGACAAACACTTCCGGATAAACTGGTGATCTATGTATCCTGTGAAAAATTCTGTCAGCAGTTTGTTGAATCTTTAAAAAACAACACCATTAACGACTTCGTTAATTTCTACCAGGCAATGGATGTGATCATCATGGATGATGTGCATAACTTCGCCGGCAAAGAAAAAACGCAGGATATATTTTTCCATGTATTCAATCACCTGCACCAGTCGGGCAAACAGATCATCATTACCTCGGATAAGGCTCCAAAAGATTTATCCGGTTTGGAAGAGCGTTTGTTAAGTCGTTTTAAATGGGGACTTTCAGCTGATCTGCAATTACCTGACTTACAGACAAGGATTGCTATTCTTAAAAAGAAGATGTACGTTGATGGTATTGATTTGCCTGAAGAAGTGGTAGAATATGTAGCGCACAACATTAATAACAATGTAAGGGAGCTGGAAGGTGCTATGGTATCCTTGCTCGCACAATCTACACTAAATAAAAAAGAAATTGACCTTCCATTGGCAAAGGCGATGATGAAAAACTTCATCAAAAACACCAATAAGGAAGTTTCCATGGACATCATTCAAAAATTGGTGTGTGAGTACTTTGAAGTGCCTATGGATTTACTCAAAGCCTCTACACGTAAAAGAGAAGTGGTTCAGGCCCGTCAGATTTCAATGTACCTGTCTAAAGCCATGACCCGCTCTTCCTTAAAAACTATTGGTGCATTTTTTGGTGGCAGAGATCACTCTACCGTTATCTATGCTTGCCAGACGGTAGAAGACCTTATCCAAACTGATAAAAAGTTCAGAACTTACGTAAATGATATTGAGAAGAAACTGAAAATGGGATAACTATCCCTTTTTAGTCCTGATGATCTGGCTGATGACTATTGCATCTTCAGCAAGTCCTAGTGCCAGATCAGGCGCATTGGTTGTAGCTTTTATTTTTTTGCGAAGGTAATACATGGTATAGGTAGAAGCTACAGCCACCGTGCTCGCAATTAATGCACCTGTAACAGGGTTGCGCCTCGCCAGACTATAAATTACTGCACCAGATAAAGCCCCCATCAAAGCGCGTCCTGTTAAAGGAACGGGTTTAATTCGGTCGGGCGTTGCGGGTAATTTATCTCCCACCATTTCCCCAGCTGCTAAAATATAAGAAGTAATCTGTACAGCAGGCTTTTTAAGGAAGCGTATCAAGGGTGTTTTGGGTTTAAAAAAGCCTGCATGACTAGCCAGGTTTGCACTGATCGCCAATGCGGAAACACTTCTCATTCCCGCTAACCAGCCAGTTGCAATGGCCTGGTATAGATATTTATGTTTCATAGGATTCAGGTATTAGCCGTTCTTTTGACCAACAGGGGAATGCTTGCTTTTGTTCTGGATACATTGCAATTGTAATTTGCTTTTTATGCAGATGATTTACATTCGCCTTTGATACGTGGTTGTTTGTAAACCTCAGCGTTATGATTCCTTTACTAGCTTTTAGATTCAATACGGAGGCAACTAGAGCCGCCACTTTCGCCTAATAACCCCGTTTCAGATCCACAAGGTCTTGAATTTTGTTGCCCTTCATGAAATGCTGAATATTAGCGATAAACTGATCAAGCTTACCTTCTGTTTCGTTTTCATCACCACCACCGCTATGTTGGGTTAAAATCACATTAGGCATTTCCCAGAGCACATTATTTGCAGGCAAAGGTTCAACTTCAGTTACATCCAAAACCGCGCCCGCTAGTTTTCCAATTTCCAACGCATGGATTAAAGCGGTTTCATCCGTTGTGTTCCCCCGGCCAACATTTGCGTAGAGGCTTCCCGGTTTAAGGACATTGAAAAATGCTGTTGATACATAATTGTCTGCTGTACCAGGCAGTGTGTTAATCACAAGGTCAATCTCCGGCAAAACTTCAAGCACTTTATTAAAATCATGGAGGTCTGCTGATGGATTTTTCCTGGCTACTGTCATCACCTGACAATCAAAGCCCGATAGCATTTTCTTTACCGCTGAAGCAATAGCGCCTGCGCCAAGAATAAGTACGTTTTTGTTGGTTAATCCTTGTAGTACAGTCCGGATTTGTTTTCCTTCCCATTTCTTTTCCGCCTGTAAACGAACAAGTTGGTGTATTTGTCTATAAAAACATAGAATGCCGGAAACAATAGTTTCTGCACAACTTTGCGCAAAAAAAGCTCCCATATTGGCAACAGGAACGTTTAAATTGAGCTGCTGGTATTGGTCAATACCAGCAGAATCAATGTGCCAAAAGAGAAGTTTAGAGGAACCCCTGTTAAAATCAGTTGCAGGAGGATTACCCAATATTATTTCCGCATTTTCAAACGCTGGAATCAACTCCGGTGCTGTTAAATCAGCTTTAAAAAGCAATACCGAACCTTCGGGCAGCGCCTTGTTTAACCGTATTCGTTGTGCTTCATTAAAATTAGTGTAAACCAGAATATTCATTTATTATTTTTTACCGATCTTATATAATTTACCACCATCAGTTACGGCATAAAGCGCACCATCTTTTCCTTCGGTAAGTGCGCGGAAGCGTTCGCCAAGGTCGTGTGCCAATCTTTCTTCACCAACTACTTTATTATCTTTAATCACAAGACGCGCAATGTGTGTACCACCAAGGCAACCTATAAATAAGTTTCCTTTCCATTCTGGAACCGCGTTGCTGCTGTAAAAGGTAACACCTGAAGGCGATACACTAGGATCCCAGTAATACACCGGTTGTTCCATTCCTTCTTTTTGCTGTATACCTTCTCCAACTTTTTCACCGCTATATTCTAGCCCGTAGGTGATTACCGGCCAGCCATAATTTTTACCGGCCTGTACGATGTTAACCTCATCACCTCCACGAGGGCCGAATTCCACTTCCCATAAATCACCTGTTTCTGGATTCCAGGCCATTCCCTGAGGATTACGGAAACCATAAGCATAAATTTCCGGTTTGGCATTCGGTGTATTAGCGAAAGGGCCATTTGGAACCGGCTTTCCATCTTTAGTGAGGTGCAGTATTTTCCCTAATGAAGTGCTTAAATCTTGTGCTTTTACGCGTGTTTCCTTTGATGAACGCTCACCAGAACTTACAAAAAGATTCCCTTGTTTATCAAATAAAATCCTTGAGCCGTAATGAAGATTGCCATTATAAGCGGGAGTAGCCTGGTAGATCACCACCTGATTTTCCACCTTAGTTTCATCTGCAGATAAGTTTCCTTTAGCAACGGCCAGTAGATTACCCCCAGGAGTCTGTTGTGAAAAACTCCAGAAAATTAATCTGTTCGTAGCAAATTGCGGATCAATATTTACATCTAATAAACCACCTTGACCATCAGCCACAACAGCGGGTAAACCGGTTATTTTTTTGTCTGAACTTCCATCAGCTTTGACGATACGCATGGTGCCGCTTTTTTCAGTAATTAAAAAACGGCCGTCCGGCAAACTGCAAATTGCCCAGGGTTGTTTCAGATCACTGTTGATAACGGTTGCCGCAATAGGTGTCGTTGTTTTTACTCCCGGTGCCCGCGTTTGACCAGGATTAGCCGGCTTATAATCCGTGTTGGGTTTCTGCGTTTCTACCGAAGGTCCGGAACTTACCGTGTCAGCAGGACTTTGTTGGGTTGCCGAATTTACTTCACTGTTGTTACAGGCAGTTAATCCTGCCGTTAAGGCAATCCCTAACATTAAGGGTTTGTAAGGAATAGATATCATAGAAAAACGATTAAATGTATTTAAAGATATAGTTTTTTCATGCCAAATCAAGCGAAATTTGATGTGTAAGAATTCTTTTACTTAGGTATCAAGTGGAGCTTCCTCAATTAATTATCCTTATTAAACTTTTATACTTAGAATATGTTTATAAAAACATAAAGATCTGTTCAGCATGTTTAAAGCTTCAAAGACCTCCTGTAAAAATACTATTGGATTAGTTTTGGCTATTATCATGTTAAGATTAGCCATGCCTTCGCTGGTTATCCCTTCTCGGAAATAGTTCATACAGACCTGTCGTTTGAATGGAAGTCAATTTGCAGATGGATTCAAGCTGCTATTTTTCTTTGCTTAAAACGCCTTAATTGACCACAAATACAGCAGAAAATCAATTAAATATATTTAATCATAAGCTTATGAAACGTACAGCAAAAGCAAATTGGAATGGTACTTTAAAAGAGGGTAGTGGTAAATTAACCACCCAAAGTACCGTGTTAAACTCTACCCAGTATTCTTTTAAAACGAGGTTCCAGGATGGGATAGGTACCAATCCGGAGGAATTGATTGCTGCAGCCCATGCAGGCTGTTTTACCATGGCGGTAGGTGCTGCGCTTACTGAAGCAGGTTTTACACCCGGCGATTTAAATACCGAGGCAGTTGTAGACCTTGATATGGTTTCGTTGAGTATTAAAGGTATCCAATTAAACTTAAAAGGCTCCCAGATTGATGGGGTAGACGAGGAACAATTTCAACAGATTGCAGAAGGTGCTAAAGCCAATTGTATCATTTCCAAAATTTTAAGTGTTCCAATAACCTTAGAAACGGTTTACGGTCAATAATTTTACCCACATCAGGCTATTTTTCAACAGCCTGATGTGGTATCCTTTTATTTCCTTTTGCTTTCGATGTTTGGGAGGAAGCCTGTGATGATTCCGATCAGCGGTAAAAATGAGCAGATGTAAAAAACATATTCAATATTCGTTCTATCTGCCAGATTACCCAAAAGGGCAGAACCTATACCTCCCATACCAAAAGCAAAACCAAAAAATAAGCCTGATATCAAACCCACCTTTCCGGGGATCAGTTCCTGCGCATACACTAGGATAGCCGAGAAAGCAGAAGCTAAAATAACTCCGATGGGTACTATTAAAATACCGGTCCAAAATAGATTAGCGTGAGGAAGCAGCAAAGCAAAAGGAGCTGTACCTAAAATAGAAAACCAGATGACATATTTTCTTCCAAATCGGTCCCCAACTGGTCCACCGATTAAGGTTCCTGCGGCAATAGAAAATAAAAATACGAACAGGTATATTTGTGAGGTCTGCACCGAAACATTGAATTTATCCATCAGGTAAAAGGTGAAATAACTCGTCAGGCTGGCCATATAAAAGTACTTTGAAAAGATAAGGACCAACAAAATACCAACAGCGAAAACAACCTTTCTTTTTGAAAACTGCGAGGTTAAAACAACATGCTGACGTGCTTTTTTGAGTTTACCCATCACACCTTTATACCAGTTACCCACATATGATAAAACCAGGATAGCTAATAATGCAATGGTGGAGAACCAGATTACGCTGAACTGACCGTAAGGAACGATGATCCATGCCGCAAGTAAAGGGCCTAAAGAACTGCCTGCATTACCACCCAGCTGGAAAATTGATTGTGCAAGTCCTCTTCTCCCTCCAGAGGCCGCATGGGCCATTCTTGATGCTTCAGGGTGGAAAATCGAAGAGCCAAAGCCAATCAGGGCTACCGACACCAACATCATATTATATTGCTTAGATAAGGAAAGTAATACGAGTCCCATCAAGGTGAAACCCATTCCCATAGCTAATGAGTAGGGCTGTGGTTTCTTATCTGTGTATAAGCCAACGAAAGGTTGCAGCAGTGATGATGAAAGTTGGAAAACCAATGTAATTATGCCAATCTGCGAGAAAGACAGGCTATAACTATCTTTAATTACAGGGTATATTGCCGGAATAAGTGATTGTAAAGTATCATTTAATAAATGCGAAAAACTGATAGCGAACAGGATGGGGAATACCGTCTTATTTGCTAAATCTGATTCTATAGATGGATTTTTCATGTAAAAATTTGGAAAGCTAAGGTAACCTTTATCTTTTATTTCGTCTCCAGAATAGGAACCATTTCTTATTCTTCGGATAACTACGATGGGAGGTTCTGTTATTGAAAACGATGGCTACCAATAACAGGATCATTACACCAGATAATACCGGACTCAAAACGTAAAAATAGCCCATAGACTTAATGTGTTCTGATCCGATGTTTGCTATTAACGCTGTAGCTCCACCTGGAGGATGGAGGGTTTTGGTCATCTGCATTAACACAATGGATACTGAAACTGAAAGCGCGGCGGATAACCACAATTCTCCCGGGATTAACTTATAGACTGTAACCCCGACGATGGCAGAAATGACATGTCCCCCGATCAGGTTTCTTGGTTGTGCCAGCGGACTGTTGATAATGCCGTAGATTAATACCGAAGAAGCGCCAAATGAACCAATTAAAAACAAATTGTCTGACGGACTCAAATATTTGGTATGCAACAAACCAATTAACCCTATCCCAAAAAAGGACCCAAGAAAAGTCCAGGCATGTTCTGTGTGATTGATCAGGGTTTCCCTATAAAAAATATACCTTGCTTTTCTAACCTGGCGGCTAAGCCTTTTCTTCATGCTTCATTAATGTTTGCGCAAAGATAAGAGTTTTGGGATTAGACAATCAGTTGCCCTGTTATTCATCACTTTTCTTGACGAAGAAATGAAAAACGGAAAAAACAAACACCAAGGGCTATTTAATTATTAGGCTAACTTTTATCTTATCGCAGCTGCAGCAGCACTTGCTAAAGATCGCAGCAAGGCGGTCTTATATCTCAATGCTGATAGTACTACCTTTAAATTCTTATAAAATAATAAAAGCCTGATCATGATTTATAATACAGGCCTTTTTTGGGAGAAACAGCTTAGCTGATCTGCTATTTTTAATTACTACAAGAAGTTGTTTTTAATTGTTGAATATGGTTGCAAATGCTAGTCTGCAATCTTTACCAATCTCAAGTGGCAGGCCATCTTTCAAATAAAGTTGAACAGAACCATCCGCTGGGGTAAAATAACGATAGTAATTGTAAATATTGTCAGTTTCGCCAGTAAATTCATTAATTCTTTCACTGAAATACCTCACATATTTGGCATCTAATATCTGAAGTTGTTCTTCGAACTGCTGTTTTTTGGTAATGGTTTCGGTTTGAATTTGTAACGTAGGGTCAGTCATAAGTGGCAATATACAGTTAAAATACACTAAATGTATGATTTTCAGTTGATTGTGACAGAAGTATGTTTATCGGAGGGATGTTAGGGCTTTTATGGGCTATCGTCATTAATTTTTTGTAACTACAACCCTGAAAAGGAGGATCAGGAGTGCAATAGCGAAAAGACTGGTATAGATCAGTTTGGTATGCCTGGCAAGCCATTGGGGTAAAAAGATATCGAAGTTATCTTTAGTTGAATCTGAATAATGTCTGGCGATCACCGTAAGTGGGCACATCCATCTAAATAATAATAACACGAAGCCTTCTACTAATACCAGGCCAACGCCTATCCAAACCCATGTATTAATGCGATTGGTGATGGCTGCGTACAATAAATAGAAAATGACCACATTAAAAAATAGCCAGATCATGGTATGTACAATTTTGATGATGAGTAGCTTATTCATGACGAAAGATTTTTTTGCTCAGGTGATTTCATGATTAACCAGCAACAAAAGATTCCACCGATAGTAAGGAAAGCATAGAAAGGCATCAGCGGGTCCAAATGTCCATAGGTTTTTGCATTGGCAAGTTTTATTGTGCCAATGCACAGTACTAAGCCATAGGTGAAGCCTTTTACAAGCATAATGATAGCCCACACATAACCCCATGCGCGGCGCCTCCATAAGAGAATAGCAGCTAAAATACTAAGGGGAAGTATGATCGTGAGATCTAGTGCGAATACGATGCTGGTTGGATGTTCAGTCAGTTTGATGGTTTCGGGAATCCTGCCAGATGTAATAAAGGGAATGATCATGCTCATCTCCACCATCAAAAGTATAGCAGCGATTAACAACAGGTAAAAACTGACGAACCGGACCGGAACTCTATTGCTGAACTTTCCAGCCAGCTGCTGGATGTTAAGTTTGGACAGCATCGAAATAAGTGTAATAGCTGATAAGGAAAAAAGTGCTGCATAAATAAGAAAGAACTTATTAAAAACAGCACCAAAAAGATAAAAGGCGAAATTGTAAAATATATAGCCTACTAAGCCAATCCAGATAAACAACCATCGATGATAACCTTTTTCTGTTAAAATCATAGAAAATAAGAGCAGTGGTACAACTACAAAGAGAGTGACGGTATCATTAGCAGACCAGGCTGATTTAACAAAATCATTATCGCCATAAAGATTATTTAACAGTAGCCCACCTGCAGCGGCAATCACGCTTAGGGTCGTGAGGATAATGGTGAGAATAAGGCTGGTTTTTAAATCCGATTTGCTCATCCTTCTCTATTTTATGCTGTTATAATGTAAGAAATAATGAGGAGTTTTTAATACAAATTTGGAATTGGTGTGCTGAAGTTCGCTACCATAACACTCGTGATCATCAATTAAAATTTGATTACTTTAAGTATTTTTGAACAGCGCATCACAAACGAAGAAAGATGGAAATATCAATAATGAATTAAGATAGTCGAATGATGAAAAGAATTTATCTGATAAGTGGCTTGGGTGCGGATAAACGAGTCTTTGAAAAACTTACATTTGATCTTGATACACAATTAATATTTCTTGATTGGATCAGTACGCAGAAAAACGAATCTTTGGAAGAATATGCGGCCAGACTTGCACTGAAGATAGATCAAACGTCACCTTTTTATTTAATCGGTGTTTCTTTTGGAGGTTTCCTGGCCACTGAAATTGCTAAAAATTTGAACCCATTACATACCTTTATTCTTTCGAGTACCGCTGTTTTTTCCGGGATCCCCTGGTATTATCGTTTATTAGGCAGCTTTAAGTTGCATCAATTCATACCGACCAGCTTTTTCAAGAAGGCAAATTCAATTTCCTATCATTTGTTCGGTATTAAAACAAAGCGTGAACGGAATATGCTGAAAAATATATTAATTGATACCGATCCTGTGTTTTTAAAATGGGCACTATCATCCATAGTTAAATGGAGAAATACGGTTAAGCCTGCAAATCTCACTCATATTCATGGAACCTTTGATAAAATATTACCAATAAAATATACAACGCCGGATATTTCGATTTCAGGCGGCGGACATCTTATGGTTTTTTCAATGGCTTCACAAATCTCAGCAGCCATTATGAAAGTCAACATCTCACTTCCTCCTTACGATGCTTTCCCAACTATTTCTGGAAACAAAATTACATTGCGACAAATTCAGCAGTCGGATATCAAAGACATTCTTGAAATCTCCTATTACGATGCAGTTAAGGCCTCAACCATAAAGCAAGCGATTGAAATGCATGATAAGATTAATGCAGATTATCTCCAGGGCAATTCAATTCATTGGGGGATTGCAGACCTGGGGTCAAATCAAATTGTCGGGACCTGCGGTTATTACCGGGGATTAGATAAAGGCGAAGGTGAATTGGGTTGTGTTTTATTGCCTTCATTCCGCGGCCAGGGTCTTATGATGGCTGCCATGCAATTAGCCATCGGTTTTGGCATTAAAAACATCGGACTTAAACGGATTTGGGCCGTTACAACCATTGATAACCACAAAGCAAGAAATATGTTTGATCGGCTTGGTTTTATCGTAATTAAGGAATTACCTGACGGAGAAATAAAATATGAGTTTGTGAGTCGTTAGATTTCTAATAATAATATTAAGTTATTTAAATAGTTAAATATATTTGGAAATTACTTAAAGCTATACTAAATTGAGAAGAACCCCTCTTGTCAATTTAACTCCTGTTTTGGCATCATAAAGGGCATATCAACCTTAATAATTATGCAATCAACAGTTAATTACGAAATCCATTCCAAAGAGAAATTCTATTTTATAATTAAAATAATAGCCGCTCTAGCTGGCTATACTTGGATCTATTGGATAATCACGGTACTATTGAGTGAAACCCAAGGCGAAGTTGCCTTTGTGCCGCTCTTCTTTTTTGTTGGGTTGATTTTTTTCTATCTGCTTTTTCGAATGGGGATTTTAAAAGCTTATTTCATGCGGAATGCAGTAAAGGTTTCGAAAGTACATTTTCCTGAAATACATCACATCGTTGTACAACAAAGCAATTTACTTGGATTAAAAAAATATCCTGAAGTTTACATGCTGCAAAGTGATAACGCATTAAACGCTTTTGGTATGCGGTTTTTTGGTGCCAATTATGTCGTGCTTAACGCTGATATTATGAAGTCAGCTTTGGTAGAAGATTTAAATGCCCTTAAGTTTATCATTGGTCATGAGTTAGGATATATTAAACGTAACCATATGACTAAATCTGTTTTGCTATTGCCTGCAATCGTCGTACCTTTTTTACACGCTGCCTATTCCAGGGCCTGTGAGCTTACCTGCGATAATATAGGTCATGCGCTCTGTCAGGAAGGGGTGAGGCCTGGATTGTTTATTCTGGCTCGCCGAGCCTTTATCAATCAGCAGGTAGATGTCGGAGGTTATTTTTCCTGGTTTTCCATTCACCAAAGACTGAACTACAGGATAAGCAGATTCGGGGAAGTTGAGGTTGGGGAAATAGAGCGGGTAGTTTTAGCACATGGTTTTAAAACTGATCCTGTTATATCCGTTAAAAATGAAGCATTAGGGAATCCTATTTTAAAATAAAAAACCGTCTTTAATTTAATTAAAGACGGTTATTTTGTGTACACCCAATAGGATTCGAACCTATGACCTACGGTTTAGAAAACCGTTGCTCTATCCAGCTGAGCTATGGATGCATTTCCATTTCTTGGAGCGCCAAAGATAAGAGAAAAGCCTTATAAGAGCAAATTAATTGTGTCAAATATTGCTAAGGAGTTGATTTTAAGGCTGAAATTCTATGTTTAACTTTTTGGAAGGGTTTGCTTTTGCATAAGTGAGGATCAAATTAAGGATATAATCGTTAGAAGGATAGGGTTTGAGCGCTGATTTTAGCAGTTCCATGTCCGTTACATCGCTATATTGAGAAACATAACCCATCCCGTAAAACTGACCTTTCTCAATCCACAGGCAACTCTGTTCATCTTCGGTTCTTCCCTGGTCGATCAAAGCGAATGATGGCAATAAGGTTTCCAATTGCTTGATCGCATATTTTACCCTTACGTTATAAGCGGCTGCAGATTCTTCTCCCACGCAAGCGCCGCTGCAGGAGCCCATTTCGTGATGGGTGCAGGCCATTCTCCTGGTTTGAATATTACAAAGCTTTTCACACAGGATATGTTCTTTAATCAGCATTCGCAACAACTGGTGGCCATCAGCAAGGCTATTGAAACTAAAGAGTGAGGGAACCAGCTTTTTGTATTTATCGATGACCAGTCTAATATATCCCTGCTGGTCAGTATAAGAAACAAGTGCATATTTCTGTTCGAAACGTTTCATTGCCCGGTTATTGGTGGGCCAAAGTCTTTTGATTTCTGTGGCTTCTAAAATGAAAGCCATTAATTCTGTTCCGCAAACTTCAAAATCAATATGATAAATGCTCCTTAAAAACTCTTGCCGCTGGGGGCCAGTATTGTTTCCGCTGAAATGCGAACAAACTCTCTTTTGCAGGTTTTTAGCTTTGCCAATATAGATTACTCCACCTTTATGGTCTTTAAAATAGTAAACCCCTGGTTTTTGAGGGATTTGATCAATCACCGCTCTGGAAAGGTTAGGCGGAAGAACTTGTTCTTTAGAACTCCGGTTGAGCGACTGGTTAATATGTCCTTCGCTATCTGATTCAAGTAAAAGGCCAAGTAAAACAGCTGTCGCCATTGCATCACCACTGGCGCGGTGCCTATTGTGAATGCTGATGTTTAAAGAAGTGCAGAGTTTTCCTAAGCTGTAGGAGGCAAAACCAGGGAATATCTTTCTGCTGAGTCTTACGGTGCAGAGCTTTTTACACTGTAAGTCATAGCCAGCCAAAGCCAGGTTGTGCTTTACAAAAGAATAATCAAAGTTGACATTATGAGCCACAAATATTTTGTCACGGAGCATTTCATATACACGCTCTGCAATAGCCTCAAACTTTGGCGCATCCTCCACCATCTCATTGCTGATACCAGTTAAGGCTTCTATATAGGGGGGGATATAACTCTGCGGATTGACCAGGCTGTCGAACTGATCAATCACAGTAGTTCCATCATGAATTTGTATCGAAATTTCAGTTATACCATTCCCTGAGGCAAATCCCCCAGTGGTTTCTATATCTACAACAGCAAAATGCATGAGGATGAAGTGTTAAATCTCCTGCAAAGATACTAACATATTTAGTAAAACAATTCCTAATTTTTTGCAGTTGTTTCAATTTTAATAGGATTCGACAACATTTTATGAATCGGGCACTTGTCAGCAATCAGCATCAACCTTGTTTTTTCTTCCTCGGTTAAGTCGCCCGTCAACGTGATGTTCCTGGTAATTTTGGTGCTTTTGTCCATCTGATCTTCAGGGGAAATGGCTAGTTCAATTTTAATATACTCCAACTTATATTTCTTTCTATCTGCATACATCCTCATGGTAATAGCAGTGCAGCTTCCCAGACTTGCTAATAGTAAGGCAGCGGGCGACATGCCTTCATCAGTACCACCAAGTGTCGCTGGCTCATCTGCATAAATGAAATGTCCGCCTGCATAAACTTTTGTTTTATAATTTGACTGGTCTAATTCTGTAATTGCTGTAATTTGTTGTTCGCTCATTGGAATTTAATGATAAGGGTAGATAAATCTCACGAATCTCTTTTAAAGGAATCCATTATTGTATTAAACTCGCTGAATATAGGGTTTATTAACATTTGATTTGTTAATAATTTGTTAATAATTACACAACCAGAAAAGGTGTTTTAGTAAACTATTTATACTGAACTTTGTTACGTACTAAAGCCAAATATAAGTATGTTAAGTAATTATCTAAATTTCGATTTTGATGTTAAAGGTAAGCACGTCAAAGGGTTTTGTATGAGAATCCAGGATGATTTTCATGAAACCTATGCTGTTATTGTGGAAGGATGTCATTCTTTCTGCGTATGGCTGGATTCAAATTCTACCTGGAGAACATCCAAATATACCAACATTGAACCAAGTGTGTTGGAGAATATTTTAAGAAGACTTTCTTCCAATCAACCGGTTTAATTTCCGTCTCCTCACAAGAAAGGTGTGAACTTTCCAATATTTTGGAAACAATTAATTATGTTGTTATTTTTTTTGAATTTCCTGTTATTATTTTTAGTAAATTAAGGTAAACTTAAATTCTATTAAGATGAACAGAAAATTTACTCTTTTTTGTTCCTGCTTATTGTTTTGTTTCTTCAGTAGTTTTGCTCAAAATGTAATTAAGGGCAGAATTAGTGATGCAAACGATGGTTCAGGAATTCCAGGAGCCAGCATCCTCATCAAAGGCACCACTTCTGGAACATCAACAAATAACGACGGAATTTATACTTTAACAGTGCCTACTGGTGGCGCTACCCTGGTGATTTCAGCCCTGGGTTTTACTACAAAGGAAATTCCAATTAATAACCGCACAACCGTTGACGTGGAACTGCAGTCTACTACACAGAGTCTTTCGGAAGTGACTGTGGTTGGTGCCTTTGGCATCACCCGGGAAAAGAGATCCCTGGGGTATTCTACACAGGTGGTCCAGTCGGAGGAACTTAATGAAAACAGACAAACCAATGTGGTCAATGCTTTACAGGGAAAAGTTGCCGGCGTTACCATTTCAAGTAGCGGTGGTGCACCGGGACAAGGCGCATCCATTCAAATCAGGGGCATAAACTCCTTGGATCCTAACCGCAGTAATGAACCGCTATTTGTAATTGATGGTGTCATTATTGACAATTCTACATCCACTGTTGGTGACCAGGCAGATCTGCGAGGCATGTCTAACCGCAGTGCGGATATCAATCCTCAGGATATAGAAACCATCAACGTCTTAAAGGGGGGAGCTGCTACGGCCTTGTATGGTTTAAGGGGCTCAAACGGTGTTGTGGTCATTACCACAAAATCAGGTCAGGCGGGTGCCACGAGAATTAATGTTTCTACCACTACCGGAATTGATGTGGTCAATAGGTTCCCTGCTGTGCAACAAGTTTATACGCAGGGTTTCGGGGGTATTTATGACCCTGCGAATTTCTTCCCAAGGTGGGGACCTACGGTTGCTGAAGCTAAAGCAGTTGATCCTACCCATCCTGATCAATTGTTTGATACTTTTGATGAAGCATATGATACAGGCTGGCAGTCTAAAAACACCTTGAGTATTTCCGGTGGATCGGAAAAGATAGTGTATACCAGTTCTTTCTCCTATTTTAAACAGGATGGTACCATACCATATACTGATTACCAGAACATCAGTGGAAAACTGAGCGGTAATATCAAGTTCAGCGAAAAATTTCAGGCCGGTGCCAGTGTCAATTATATCAATTCAGGTGGCGACAGGTATAATGCCGACCGGTACAATGAAAACATAAGTTATTGGTCGCCCAGGTGGAGCATTAAAGATTTTTTAACGCCTCAAGGCACCATGAACTCATATGGTAATGATAATCCGCTGTACGGTCCTTATACTAATAAATTTGAAGATAATGTGAACCGGGTGATTGGTAATATCAATTTTAATTACCACCCAACATCATGGCTGAATTTTACTTATCGGGCAGGTGTGGATGCCTATACCGATAAAAGGGAACGCACAGCTCCTGGTCCGCAGGGTTTCCCCGGCGAACGTGTATTTACTGACAATGGCGGTGGTTTTATCTATAATTATAATACCAATAGCCGGATCATTACTTCTACATTTATTGCTACGGCTAACAGAAACATCACAGATGACATCAAAGCTACCCTGAGGGTGGGACATGATATTTCCGACAGCAAATCAAGCACCGTAAGTGTTACCGGTGACACACTTGCGGTTTACAATAACTTTAATATTTCTAATGCCCGAAATGTAAGGGGAAGTAACAATAGAATTGATTACCGGTTAATGGGGGTGTTTGGTGAGCTCTCATTTGACTATAAGAATTATTTGTTCTTGACCTTAACGGGTAGAAATGACTGGACTTCATCGCTCTTGAAACCAAATAATTCGTTCTTTTACCCTTCTGCCAGTGTTTCTTACGTGTTTTCCGATCATTTAAAATTACCGGAGGTGATTAGTTTCGCCAAATTCAGGTTTTCTTATGCGCAGGTGGGAAAAGATGCCCTTCCATATTCTTATTCCACCGGTTTTGTGAATTACCAAAGTCTTGGAAGTGGTTTTACGGGTTACATGAAAGGTGCCTTGCTAGGAGACCCCGATTTAAAACCTGAGTTTACTGATACTTATGATGGTGGTTTTGAGTTGCAGTTTTTCAAAAACAGGTTAGGTTTAGATATTTCTTATTATTATTCTGAATCGAAAGACCAGATCATTGCTGCTGATATCTCTTCTGCCACAGGTTATGTAAGGGCCGCAGTAAATGCGGGAAGTATGCGTAATAAAGGAATCGAATTGGCAATTAGTGGTACGCCTATAAAAACGGATGCCATTACCTGGGATGTAGGGCTTACCTTTTCTGCCAACAGAAATAAAATCCTTGATCTGGCTGAAGGTCTTGAAGAGATCATCCTGGCTTCTCAGTTCGGTTATTCCGGCTCTACGGTTACTTCTAAGCTAATTGAGGGCAATGCCTACGGTGATCTATTCGGTACCGGCTATGCACGATATAATAGCAATTACGATGGTTACTTGATTGATAACAACGATCCATGGTTGATTGGTGAAAATGGTTTCCCGGTTAAAAGAACGAATCTGCTGATTGCTAATTCTCAACCTAAATGGATAGGTGGCCTCACGACGACCTTGCGTTATAAGGATTTCACTTTAAATGCTTTATTCGATACCCGGCAGGGACAATATAAATACAATCAGCTGGATAACTTTTTCGCCGCTTTTGGTATTGCTAAATATACCCTTGACAGGAATGACACCAAAGTTTTCAATGGTGTACTGGCTGATGGTTCTCCGAATACAAAAGCGGTATGGCTGGGCCAGGGTGTTGGACCCGATGGTGTTGATTATGGCGATGGCTATTATAGAAATGGTACTTATGGCTATCGTGGTTTTTCTGAAAACTTTGTGCAGGATGCCTCCTGGTTCAGGTTGAGATCGCTAAGTATTACTTATAACCTGCCCGCAAAATTACTTACCCCCTTGTTCGTTAAAAATGCCAGCGTCAGTCTAACCGGTAACAACTTATGGTTGCACACCAATTATAAGGGTTTTGATCCCGAAACCAGTTTCTTTAACAGCGGCAGTAACGTTACAGGTTTCTCTGGGTTTTCCTACCCTGCAACAAGAAGTTTTCTGTTTACGCTAAATGTTGGATTTTAATCATACACTCATGAAAAGTTCAAATATATATATAGCGGTAATCACCACCGCGGTTTTATTGTTCTCTTTTTCAAGTTGTAAAAAGTATATAGATGTGGGTGAAAATCCGAATCAAATTATTGACCCTCCGATTAACTCTTTATTAACCACGGTAACTGCCAAGGCAGGTAATAATACTTTCACTGTGGCAGAAATCACCTCTTTTTTTACCCAGCACCTCGCAAGTCCTACCGTGAGCGGCAGTTCGGATACCTACCAGCTTACTGATTATACCGAGGTCTGGGACTCCTTGTATTATACCATGGGAGATATCAATGAGATGAAGAAAAAGGCGATAGCGGAAGGGGGCACTGAACATATCGGTGTCAGTAATCTCTTAATGGCATATCACCTTGATATCGTGATTGATTTGTGGGGTCATGGCCCTTATTCGGAAGCTTTTAATGAAGAAATATTCACCCCGAGGTATGATGATCCTGAAGCTTTATATATTTCCACATTAACGCTGGTAAACGAAGGATTGGCTGAACTTGGTAAACCTACGGATTCCACTAGGGTAGGCTTAGGTTCAGCTGATGTGATTTATAATGGGGACAAGAGCAGGTGGATTAAATTTGGAAATTTGTTAAAGGCAAGACTTTTAAATAAGATCTCCAAAAAAGCAAGTTATGACCCTGCTGCGGTTTTGGCCGCTGTCTCTTTATCTTTTACGGGGAATGCTGATAATGCCAGGATGGGGAACTATGCCGATAATAACCCCTGGGCTAATATTGCGTCAGATAATGCGAACCTATTTTTGGGCGGCTGGTTGTCGGAGCAGTTTGTTGATGCCATGAACGGTAAAACTTACGGGGTGGTAGACCCAAGGATTACCAGAATTACTGATCCTACTGTCACCGGAACCTATGTCGGTACACCGAATGGCGTAGGTAACGTGGGCCCGGCTTCTAACACCGTTAAAGATGAGGTTTATATCAGCTTAAACTCTCCGTTAACTGGCAGAGCTTCGCCAATTTATATTGCTACTTATGCAGAACTTAAGTTCATTGAAGCTGAAGCGGCATTCAGGTTGGAAGGTGCAGGTTCGGCAAGAGCCTATCAGGCGTATTTAGAAGGGATCAGGGCCAACATGGATCTATTGGGTGTAAATGCTGCTGATCAGGCAACATACCTGGCCAGTCCCGCTGTAGCGGCCTCAGCTGCTACCTTAAATCTGGATCTTATCTTTAAAGAAAAATACATCGCCACTTACCTGAGTCCTGAGGCCTGGGTTGATGCCAGAAGATATGATTATCAGTATAAAGATTTTACGCTGCCAGCTAATGCCGCGATACCTGAGTTCATCAGAAGGGTGGACTATGTGGATGCGGAAAAGAGTGAAAACGGAAGCAATGTACCCCAGATTACCTCCCTGGCCGACCGGTTATGGTGGGATACCCCTTAAATTAGCCGAAGAATAGATAACAAAGAGAAATGGCAGTGATAATGCCAACTAAATCTGCCAGCAACATGGCTCCAACAGTATAACGGGTATTTTTAACACTTACTGCGCCAAAATAAACGGCTATCACATAAAAAGTGGTGTCACTGGAGCCTTGTAAAATACTGGATAAGCGCCCCGCAAAAGAATCGGCGCCATGGGTCGTCATGGTATCAATCATCATGCCCCTGGCGCCACCACCGCTTAACGGCTTGATCAGTGCCGTGGGTATGCCATCTATAAATCTTGAATCTGCTCCAAACAAAGTGCAGACATATTTTAAGCCGTTAATAACCAGGTCAAATGTGCCGCTGGTACGCAATAAACTTATAGCAATCAGCATACCTACTAAATAAGGAATAATACGGACAGCTGTGTCAAAACCACCTTTTGCCCCGTCAATGAAAGCATCAAAGACATCAATGTTTTTATAAACGGCGCCTAAAATGATCAGGAAAAAGATCAGCAATAAGAGTCCATTGCTTAAAATTCCAGAAAATGTTTGTAATTCTCCGGTGTTTAAACTGGTCAGGTATAAAACCAGCAAGGCGATAATAGCTGAAATTCCTAATACCCAGATGAGGATCACAGGTTGAAAGACATTGATTTTTTGTTTAAAAGAAACAATCATCATGGCTGCAATGGTAGCCATAAAAGTGGCAATCATGCAGGGTATAAAAATATCTGTGGGGTTGGCCGAATTCAGCGAGGCCCTGATGGCAATGATGCTTACAGGAATGAGGGTTAAGCCTGATGCGTGCAAACAAAGAAACATAATTTGTGCATTGGATGCGGTTTCTTTGTTGGGATTCAATTCCTGGAGGCTCTCCATGGCCTTTAAGCCAAACGGGGTAGCTGCATTGTCCAGACCGAGTAAGTTAGCGGAGAAGTTCATCACCATATGGCCGGTTGCAGGATGGCCTTTTGGAACATCCGGAAATAGTTTGGCGAAGAAAGGCCCTATAATTTTCGATAACAACCTGATGCCGCCGGCTTTTTCCGCAATGCTCATAAAGCCCATAAACAAGGCCATGATCCCGATCAATTTCAAGCAGATGTTCACCGCAGTCCAGCAGGTTTCTATAATTCCGTCAACACCTAGTGGGTTTCCGGGGTCACTTGCTTTTCCGATGACCATCCAGTTGAAAATTTCCGATTGTCCGAGGAAAAAGCATTTAAAGCAGGCGACTACGATTGCTACGATAATAAAGGCTGACCATATTCTGCTTAATGCCATGTATGTTTTTTGTTATAGGGGGGCTAATTTATACTTTTGATTGTAGAAATCCGTTTTTGAAAGCTAAAATTATTTCACTGCCTGCTTTCAGCCTAAAATCGGCAGGTTTATAAATTTCTATTTGTCCTTCTATCTCAAGGGTTTGTCCTTCGTAAACATGATAGGCACCTAATCGGTTAAGGTCACCGATATCTTTAATAATGTAGCATTTTTCAGTGGCATCACCACCGTCAAGTGCTTCTTCTTCATAACTGATCCCAATACTCAGCGGCGTTTGCTGGTGTACAAGATCTTTAATCAGGATATGGAAGATTTCCTTGTTGTTTTTCGGGATTGCATGGTAATGTGCCAGATCCTGAAGGGTGTATGCTTTGGTGCTGATGGAATGTAAACCACTCAAAATAGAAAGGAAGAAGTACTTTCTGATTTCTTGTTTTTCTTCATCCCCCTGTAATCCACCTGCTTCAATTAAGATAGTAGATGTCCCTGCAGCCTGGAAGTTATCTCCAAATGCACGCGGCTCATATTCATCATCAAATAAACCGATCTGATGAGGTAAAAAGTGGCTTACTGTCTGGTGCATATCAGCAATCACAAGCATCGCCTTTTTTCGCACTTCATTGACATTTACGGCTTCATCAAAAGCGGGCGCCAGGTAAGAGAGGCTGGCAGGGCTACCTGTATTCTTTACACTCCATAGGGTGGACTGATCATGCAGGTTAAAGCCAAAGTCAGGGGATAGGCTAGCGCGGATTGATTTCAATAGGCTTGCCTCCGGGGTTACGGTTTGATGGAAATCCCTGTTGATATCGATCTGCTGTGCGTTTCTACGGCTGAACTTTTCTGCGCCATCCGGATTAACCATGGGCATAAAATAGAGCGTGCATTGTGTGGCAAGCAGCGTGCCCAGCTGTGCATGATTTTCGTCCTGCAGGAAATTGAAGAGATCAAACAGGGCCATGGTGCCTGTAGCTTCATCACCGTGCATCTGGCTCCATAAAAAAACCTTTGTTTTGCCTTTACCCCATTTAATCAAATGAATCTCCCGGCCATGGTATGATTTTCCAACCGGTGTTCGCTCAAAGTCTGCCGGAAGCTTTTGCAGCAGGTCAATCATCGCATGGTGTTTCAAAAAGCGGCTGTTGAAAGCCGCTTCTCTAAATCTGTGGTATTCTTTTATATAAATTTCTGCTTGCATTTAAATTCTATTTCTCCTGTATTTAAGGCTTTTCATTGGTCAGTTCAAAGCCCCAGTTCCTGCCTTTTTCCGTGGCAGGAACGCCACTTACCATCCATACCGGTGCTTTTGCGCCTTTCAGGTAATGATCAAAAAACTGCTGTTCCCTGATTTGTATATCTTTTCTGTTTTGGCGTTGGATCAGGTTATGTGCTTCATTGTTGTAATTTAATAGCCAGGATGGCTTTCCAAGGCGCTTTAATCCTGTGAACAATTCAATGCCCTGATACCATGGCACTGCGCCATCCGCATCGTTATGCATAATCACCAGTGGCGTATTTACCTTTGGTAAATAAAATAAGGGCGAATTTTCAATATACAGTTCCGGTTTTTCCCATAAGGTAGCACCAATGCGGCTTTGTGTTTTTTCGTATTGGAATTGTCTGTTCATGCCGGTTTCCCAACGGATGCCGCCATAAGCTGAAGTCATATTGGCAACCGGTGCACCCGCCCAGGCTGCAGCATACATGTCAGTTTGTGTGATCAGATAAGCCACCTGGTAACCACCCCAGCTTTGTCCCTGGATACCTATTTTGCTGCCGTCAACCCAATTGTTTTTCTTTAAACTTTCTACACCTGAATTGATGAATTCCATGGCCGACTTACCAGGATAGCCCTTTTCATAACTGATGTCCGGTGCAAATACCAGGTATCCGTTACTCACAAAAAAAGAAATGTTTAACCGCGATGGGGTTGGTGCTGGGGCGATATAGTTATACAAACCATCTGATAGCTTTTCATAGAAATACACAATCATCGGATATTTCTTGTTGGGATCAAAGTTCTCAGGTTTGTATAAAATGCCTTCCGACTTAAAGCCTTTTGGCGTCGTCCATTTTACCAGTTCCGCAGTTCCCCAATTGTAGTTTTGCTGCTGCGGATTGGTTAAACTTAATTTAACTTCTGCTTTAAAATCTGTGGAAGCATAAACATCCGGCGATTTGGTGTAATTTCCTTTATCGTACAAATAGCGGTCTGCATCCTTTGCTTTCACCAAAATACCAAACTTAAAGGGCGCCATGATCAGCTGTTCCGGGTTTTTATTGTCGCCCAGGTTTTTTCGGAAATAGCCATTTTCCTTGGTGCTGTTATTGAAGGCTGTTAAAATCAGGACTTCTTTTTTAGGAAGGTAACGCTGCTCAGGATCCAGGCTTCTGTAACGGAAAGTAATGTTGTTCGCCCTGCCAAAACCATTGGTTATAATTTTAGCAGGAGATTTACCATCGGGAGAAAAGGACCAGATATCATAACGATCGTAAATCAGGACCGCTTTATCATCTTCTGTCCAGGTAGCCATCCCGTAGGAAGATGGATCTGCCGGTACATCATTGTCTTCTTCAGCAAACTTTACGTTAAGTTCTTTATTTAAGGCAGTTACTTTACCCGTTTCTGTCGCATAAGTATGCCAGATTGCTGATTTTTTATCATAATATAAGATATAGTTTCCGGCAGGGGAAGCCGTGGCATAGCCATTTAAGCTTTCAATGATCTTCCTTCTCTGGCCGGTTTTAACATTCACAAGGTAATAATCACGGCTTGGTGATCCACTCCATTGTATGGCGATCCTGTTGCCATAATCTGTTGATGCTAAAACATAGTCTGAATTACCTTCATTAAGGAGGCTGGCATCAGGAAGCTTAACATCTGTTAAAGGCACAATTTTAGGATCGACATTGAAGATGTCGATCATCGTTAAATAGCTTTTTTTATTTTCGTTGTCTGCATTTTTTAATTGCATAGGCTGCAGGTAGTCATCTTTATAGCCCCAGATGTCTAGTTTGGCATGTTCAAATTCCACCAGTGTAGTATCCTTCACTTTCTTTTCAGGCGCGATACCAAAGAATAACTTGTCGCCATCTTTGTTGAAGCTAAGTTTTCCATCGCCGCTCAGTGCCCATTTTTCTGGCATGCCGGGGAAATCTTTTTCTACCAATACCTGGGCTGTATCCAGGCTCAGCGAATTATAATAGATCTTATAGTCTTTTATTTCTTCTTTCTCCGGACTGCTTTCTCCTAAGAAGGCCAGGTGTTCACCTTCTTCATCAAAGATGAAGCTTTTATAATTTCCCTTTTTAGAGACCAGGGTTTTTAAGGTTCCCTTTTCGGTGTGGAAGAGAAATACGCCTACTGGCGCGCTTTTATCGGTTGTTGATCCTGAACAGGCGATAACTAATTGCTGCCCGTTTTTGCTGAAACTATAGGCCGTTACGGATTTAAACCGACGTTCGATACCAGTAGTCAAGTTTTTGAAAACCAAGTCTGTGCCTTCCTCCGTGCCTTTCTTGTCGCTAACTGCCTGCTTTGCTTTTTTTGCGGTATCCACAGGTTTTTCCAACTGATAGGCAATGTAGTCGTTTCCTTGTTCAGGGATTTTAAAAGATTTCACGCTGGCCACTTTATTGATGGCTAACGTTCCCAGGTTCAATATGCCCAAACTATCTTTGGTCATCTCTTCGGGTTTTTTCTTTTTTATTTTTGCTAAACGGGTATCCTTGTATAAGGGCTTGATTAAAAAGGCTGCGTATTTCGAGGTGGTGCTAAAATTAACTTGTTCAGCCCTGGGTATTTCTTTCTTGATGTTATTGATCAGGTGGTTAAAGTGAAGTTTTCCATCACCCTCTTGTTTTGAAATTGTAAATGCAGCCCACTGGCCATTGTTTGATAACATTTTTGTGCCTATACTTTCCCAGTTATCATAAACACTGTGATCCAGTGGTTTTTTCTGTGCATAACTTAGGCTCGAAATCAGAAGTAAGAAGAGGAGTAGCGTTGGTTTCATCATAAGGTCAGGTTTATAAATGTAGTTGGCTAAAAATACAATTATTAAGGCATTTTAAAAATGAGAAAAGGTGCCTTGTGGGGCACCTTTTCCTAATTATTTTTGAGAAATTTATTTCTTCTTTTTATCCTGAATTTTAGCCTGTTGTTGCTGACGCATATAATCGTCTAAACGGGTCTGGAACTTAGATTTTTTCTTTTCTTCTTTAGGTTTAACTTTGTTTTCCCTTAAAGTAGCATGAATCTTTTCGTCATTTACCATTTTCTTAATTAAGAACTGCTGGCCAAAAGTAAGCATGTTGGCAAGGAAATAATAATAGTTCAAACCTGCAGGGAAATCATTCAGTACGCCAAGGAAGATGATAGGCATAATGTAACCAATGTATTTCATTTGTCCGGTAGCCCCTGAGATCTGGTTGTTATAATAAGTATAGATCAAGGTGGATATCGTCATCAGGATACACATCAAACTTAAGTGATCACCGATAAAAGGAATGGTAAAACCGAACCTGATAAAATCATCGTAAGTAGAAAGATCTTTCATCCATAGGAATGTTTGTCCTCTTAATTCAAACAGATTGGGGAAGAAGAAGAAGAAAGCCATTACAATTGGTAACTGTAACAACATCGGTAAACAGCCTCCCAGCGGGTTCACGCCAACTTGTTTATATAATTTTAAGTATTCCTGTTGAAGCAGGGTAGGGTTATCATCGCCAACTTTAGCTTTAATCTCATCCATTTCAGGCTTTAAAATTCTCATTTTAGCCATCGAGATGTATGATTTATAAGTCAATGGTGAAAGAACCACCTTTAATAGAACGGTTAATACAAGAATGATTAAACCATAGTTCCATCCAAAACCTTCAAGAAAGTTGAAGACAGGAAGCACTACAAATCTGTTGATGTATTTTAAAGGCCAATAGCCCATCTCAACTAATTTCTCTATTTCATGACCTTGTTTTTTCAGTTCCGAAAACTTATTGTTACCGAAATAAAACTTCATGGAATAGTTTTGTGACGCCAGCTGGTTAAACTTCAACTGCATGTTTGCGCCGTTCCATTTTATTTTTCCTGAATCCGTGCTTACTTTAACTTCAAGGTCGCCTTTTTCAAAGCCATCTTTTGGAATCAGAACACTAGAGTAAAAATGCTGCTTGAAAGCAATCCACTCAATTTTACCTTCGTTCAGTTCTTTTTTAACATCTTCATCTACACCCAGGTGATCAGGCGTTTCTACAGCATATTTGTAATATGGCGCAGAATAACGTTGTTCAATCTTTACAGATTTTTCCTGTTGCAATATAGTGGCTTCCCAGTTCAGGGTAATATTATTGTTTTGAATGACCTGATTTAAACCATTCAGGTTAATATTAAAATCAACGTTATTACTATTTGGAAGTAAATTATAGAGGAATTCAATGTATTTGCCTTCACCATAAGTTGCACGCATGGCTACCGCATTACCCGATGGCTGTGCTGCACTGAAATAAAGTTCATTAGTGCTCACTAATTTACCGCCTATATTTAGGTTTAAACCAAATTTATTCTGGTCACCCTGAAATAAGATCACAGGTTTTCCTAAATAGGTTTTTTCGTCTTTAACTTCTACGGATAGAATTTTACCACCTTTGTTAGTGAATGTAATTTTTAGTTTTTCATTCTCTAATACACTGGTTGTTTCTTTGCCTGTGATATTGGCACCAAAGGGACCTTTTAGTGCTGCTGAATCAAGGACCGGGGTAGTTGGAGCTGCTGTGGTTGCTGTGGTTGCTATTTCTGCAGGTTTAACTCCTGCCTTTTTGGTCGAATCAAGAGCAATTCTCTCTTGCTCTTTCTTTATT
The DNA here is from genome assembly GCF_037482985.1 of Pedobacter immunditicola. Lineage (NCBI taxonomy): Bacteria > Pseudomonadati > Bacteroidota > Sphingobacteriia > Sphingobacteriales > Sphingobacteriaceae > Pedobacter > Pedobacter immunditicola. The sequence goes on from NZ_JBBHKC010000007.1 coordinate 191,984, forward strand.
TCCGCTTCACTCGGCTTAAAAAAGTAAAAAGAACCCGCTAAAACGATCATGATCAGGAACAACCCTGTAAATGTATTTCTATCCATTATTCTTGTTTAAAACGCTTATTTGTTTGTTTTTTCTTCGCATACTCCATCGCAGCGGCGACAAATTTAACAAAAAGTGGGTGAGGATTTGCAACTGTTGATTTTAATTCCGGATGAAATTGTGCGCCGACAAAAAATGAGTGGTTTTTAAGCTCGATAATTTCAACTAATTTACTGTCCGGATTGATTCCCGATGCGATCATTCCTGCATCTTCATATTGCTTTAAATAATCACTATTGAATTCGTAACGATGTCTGTGTCTTTCCGTGATATGGCTTTTTCCATAAGCACTGAAAGCTTTTGTGCCTTTCTTAAGGTCACATGGGTAAGAACCCAAACGCATGGTGCCACCTTTGTTTGTTATCTTTTTCTGATCTTCCATCATATTAATGACCGCAAAATCAGTATTTGCATCAATTTCGGTTGTATTGGCCCCATTTAAACCTAATACATTCCTGCCGAATTCAATCACGGCACACTGCATGCCCAGGCAAATACCAAAGAAAGGAATATCCATTTCTCTTACATATTTGATGGCATCAATTTTACCTTCAATTCCGCGGCTTCCAAATCCAGGAGCAACCAGAACGGCGTCCAGATGACCAAGTTTTTCTTTGACATTATCCGGGTAAAGGCCCTCTGAGTGAATAAACTCTAACCTTACTTTGCATTCATTTTTAGCACCGGCATGTATAAATGATTCTATAATAGATTTGTAGGCATCAGGAAGTTCTACATATTTACCAACCAGACCGATTTTTACATCTGAAGTCGGATTTTTTAAACGGCCAAGGAAATCTTTCCAGCTATCCATGTTTGGCTCATTCTTAGAAGGTAACTTTAACTTGCTGAGTACAGTTTTATCTAATTGTTCCTTCATCATCAACAAGGGCACACTATAGATCGATGAGGCATCAATAGATTCCACTACCGCGTTGATATTCACATTACAAAACAAGGCTATCTTTTTACGGATGTCAAGGGAAAGGTGATGTTCAGACCGGCAAACCAGAATATCAGGTTGAATACCATATTCCAATAACATTTTTACCGAGTGCTGTGTAGGTTTGGTTTTTAGCTCTCCAGCTGCAGCTAAGAAAGGAATCAAGGTAAGGTGAATAACAATAGCGTTATTGGCACCTTCTTCCCATTTAAACTGACGAACCGCTTCAATAAATGGCAGAGATTCAATATCACCTACAGTACCACCAAGTTCAGTGATGACGATATCATAATCACCGCTTTCACCAAGAATGCGCATGTTGCGTTTAATCTCATCAGTAATATGCGGGACAACCTGCACCGTTTTACCTAAATACTCGCCCTGGCGTTCTTTATTGATTACGTTTTGGTAAATTCTACCGGTGGTAATATTATTCGCCTGTGAAGTAGGAACGTTTAGAAAACGCTCATAGTGACCTAAATCTAAATCTGTTTCGGCGCCGTCTTCAGTCACATAGCATTCACCATGCTCATATGGGTTAAGAGTTCCCGGATCAATATTGATATAAGGGTCAAATTTCTGGATAGTTACCCGGTAGCCTCTTGCTTGTAAAAGCTTGGCCAATGAAGCGGAGATGATGCCCTTTCCTAAAGAGGAAGTAACACCGCCCGTAACAAAAATATACTTAGTCATGATTGTGAGTTTGTGTAACAGGCACGTTTTTATGGCCTGTTTTATCTTTTTTTGTACGGGATACAAAGTTAACAAATAAAAGGATACTCGCCTTCTCTTTTTAAAATATAAAGTCCTGCAAGCCTACCATACCTGACTATCAGGCAAAAAAAAGGCCTGGAATAATCCAGGCGCTATTTGTAATTATATTTGGTTAGAATATGCGGTTTTGGGTTGCTTTCTTTTTAATTATTTGTTTCTATAATGTTAAGAAGATAATTTGACATTCCAATAACAATTGCGATTTAAATTATTAAGTGGTTGTAAATCAGGTGATTTATTTTGCTTCTGTAGGTTAACAACACTTATAATAGACTTTCACTTTCTTTTCTTGTTCAGACCAGGCAATATATATATTTGTTTCTTTACTTACCCTGTACTTAAAACCATTCAAATTACTTTGTTGTAATTCCTGGAAAAAAGTTTTATCAGTAGCATATTTGTCAGGTGTTTGCTCCGCGGTAAGGGCAGGCCATAAAAAGTTTTCCTCATCGAAAAATAAATTAAACTCATCCATGATGAAATCACGCTGGCTGTTCTCTTTGCTCAGGTCCAGTGTCTCCTTATAATTGTCTATTAAATCGCGGCCTTTTAATTCTTTCTTATAGATCTCCTTGCCATCAAAAGCTGTAATGCTAAAAGTAAGCAGCATGTCTTTTGGTCTCTTCCCCTGCAAAACAACCTTAAAGGTGTCCATTTTAGCTGTGTCACTAAAAGATTGTATCGTGGTTTTTAAGTCTGCTGGAGGTTTACTGCTGTTTTTTTCAGAAGGGTTGGTACATGCGGATAATAAGAAGGTAAATGCAAATAAGGTAAGTAGAATATATTTCATAGGCTATAAATAAGCCCTAAGATAATAATTTAAATTAAATGAGTTTATCCAAATCATCCGGCGTATCAATAGCCAAAGTTTCCAGGGTAGTGATTTTAGTTTTGATTTTATACCCGTTTTCCAGCCAGCGTAATTGCTCTAGATTTTCTGCAAGCTCTAAAATAGAAGGGGGGAGTTTAGTGATGGCCAGGAGCGCCTCACTGCTATAACCATAAATACCGATGTGTTTATAGAACTGGTGTGCAGTAAGCCAGTCTTTTTGTGTGGTATTCCTTAAATAGGGAATGGTTTGGCGACTGAAATATATGGCTTCCTCAAAAGCATTCAATACTACTTTTGGAATATTGGTATTAAATAGTTCTTCCTCCGTGGTGATGCCTTTAATCAAAGTTGCCAGTTGCACCGAGCCATCAAGAAAACACCCTGCAAGCAGGTCAATTTGTTCAGGATCAATAAAAGGCTCATCTCCCTGGATATTGATGATGGTATCAAAATGCGGAAGTTTAGTGATCACTTCTGCACAACGGTCTGTTCCGCTCTGGTGGTTACTGTGTGTGAGCACAAACTTGCCACCAAAACTTTTCACCTCCTCCACAATTCGCAAGTCGTCGGTAGCCACTACCACTTCATCTAGTGATTTTGATTTAGTGGCCTGTTCGTAAACCCTTCTGATCATGCTTTTCCCTGCAATTTTCACCAAAGGTTTACCAGGAAAGCGTGTAGAAGCGTAACGGGAAGGAATGATGCCTAAAGTCTTCATGAGATAGATTATTGTGTTTTTGTTTTAGAAAAGACCGTGAATTTCTGCTTCAATAGACTGTATAATGGTGCCCAAATCTTCTGGATTATTAGCAAAGTCCAGTTTGTCTTTATCGAGAATCAGTAATTTGCCTAACTTATAACCTTTTATCCATTCTTCGTATTTGTCATTTAACTTAGACAGATAATCAATGCGGATGCCTGCTTCATATTCTCTTCCCCGGCGTTGGATATTGTTCACCAGGGTAGGCACGGATGCCCTGAGGTAAACCAACAGGTCAGGCGGTTTGATGAAAGAGGTGATGTTATCAAAAATGGCTCTGTAGTTCTCATGGTCCCTTGAGGTCATTAATCCCATGTCATGCAGGTTTTCTGCAAAGATATGGGCGTCTTCGTAAATGGTACGATCCTGGATTACATTGCGCTGAAGCTTTTCTATTTCTACGATCTGCTGGAAGCGACTATTTAAAAAATAGATCTGCAGGTTAAAGCTCCATCTTTTCATGTCACCATAAAAATCTTCCAGGTAAGGGTTATTATCCACAGCTTCATATAAAGCTTCCCAACCATAATTTTTCGCTAATAAACCTGTTAAAGTAGTTTTTCCTGCGCCGATATTCCCAACTATTGCTATATGCATCTTTTATTTAAAATGGTTTAAAACCAATTAATTCCCTAACTTCTCTAATGGTTTTTTGCGCACTTGCCCTTGCTTTTTCAGCACCATTACGGGCTACTTTTCTCAGGTAATCTGTATCGTTTGATATACCTTCAATTCGTTCCAGGATCGGGGCGTTTGCAACAATCATATCCTCGGCAAGTTGTTTTTTGAAATCTCCGTAGCGAATGGCCATTTTATTATACAAGCCATCAAAATGCGCCAATGTGTCTGCACTGGAAACAATTTTCATCAGGTCGAACAAATTTTGAATGGCTTCTGGCTTTTCCTGGTTCTCTGCAGTGGGTCCCGCGTCCGTCACTGCTCTTGAAACTTTTTTACGGATCACAGCTGGGGTGTCTGACAAATAAATGCAGTTGGCATCACCTTCTGATTTGCCCATTTTTCCTTTTCCATCCAGGCCTGGTACTTTTACCAGTTTATCAGAATAGCTGAAGGCATGGGCTTCCGGAAAGTAATCCTTTTCATACAGCCTGTTGAAGCGGTTGCCAAATGTACGGGTCATCTCCAGGTGCTGCTCCTGATCCTTGCCCACTGGGACTTTTGTAGCGTGGTGGATCAAAATGTCTGCTGCCATTAAAGTAGGGTAGGTTAATAAACCTGCATTTACATTATCCGGGTGTGCGCGTATTTTATCTTTGAAAGAAGCGCTTCGTTCCAGTTCACCCAGGTAAGCATTCATGTTTAAGTAAAGATAGAGTTCAGCCACTTCGGGTACGTCAGATTGTACATATAAGGTGGCTGCTTCAGGATCTATACCACAGGCCAGGTATTCAACCATCACGTGTTTTACGTAACCATTTAAATCCTGTGGCGTAGGATGGGTAGTAAGAGAGTGCAAATCAGCGATAAAAAAGTAGCAATTGTATTCATGCTGCATTTTTACAAAATTACTGACCGCACCGAAATAATTCCCCAGGTGTAACTTCCCCGTTGGACGAATGCCACTAACAACCGTTTCTTTCATATGGCCGAAATTAATAAAAAATTAAATTGGAATGGCAATTTAATAGGCATCTGCCATTTTTTAGTATTTTTGAGAGGAATGAATAAACGCATCAGACATATACACCGCACTTACGTCATTCTTGTTATCGTTTCTTTCTTCCTTCTTTTTTATCCTTTTTATTACTTCGCGGCGAGCAGTCCAAGGTGGTATCGTTTGTTGAATAAATTGCGCATGCTGAATAGTTTATGCTGCAGTTTTTTTTGCGGTATATATTTCAGAATGACTTATGAGGATACGCTGGAGCATGATCAAACTTATATCTATTGCGCCAACCACAGTTCTAATCTGGATATCATGATCTTTTGCCTGTTGGCAAAAGGGAACTTCCATTTTATGGGTAAAGAAGAACTGCTTAAAAATCCGGTATTGAAGCTTTTTTTTAATACCATAGACATTCCTGTAAACAGAAACCATCGTATATCGGCTTACCGTGCGTTTAAAAAAGCCGCCCACAACCTCGAGAAGGGCAGGAGCCTGATCATTTTCCCTGAGGGCGGCATAGAAGGGGAGGATTATCCGCCACGGTTGGTGCCCTTCAAAAACGGTCCCTTTCGACTTGCCATAGATAAAAAAGTCAGCGTGGTGCCGGTTACCATGTGCGATGTATGGAAAAAGATGTGGGATGATGGCAATAGGTATGGAAGTAGTCCGGGGATTTGCGATATTTACATTCACAAACCTATTTCAACAACAGAAATGACCCCAGAGGATACAGAATTTTTAAAGGAAAGGGTGTTTAATTTAATAAACAGTAAATTTGTGACAGAATGAACATAGATAAGAAAACCATACATAAAGTTGCAGATCTTGCGCGCATAGACGTAAAGGAAGAACAGGTGGATAACCTGATCTTGGAGATGAGTAAAATCCTTACCTTTATGGAGAAGCTGAATGAATTGGACACTCAGCATGTGGAACCTTTGGTTTACCTCAACACTGAAGTTAACGTATTCCGCGATGACGTAGTCAAACAAGAGATTACTGTTGAGGAGGGGTTAAGCAATGCCGCAAAACACAATGAGGAATTTTTCATGGTACCAAAAATCATAGAAAAATAATCACTTGTAACATTATGCCATTAACTGTTGTCTAAAAAGGAAAAACCAATGGAAAAACCATTAATTCAAATTAAAGATATTGGCCGGAAATATGTCATTGGAACAGAGGTAATCCATGCTTTAAAATCTGTGACGCTAAATATTGAAAAAGGTGAATTCGTAGCTTTAATGGGGCCTTCCGGTTCTGGTAAATCTACTTTAATGAACATTTTGGGATGTTTGGATACACCAACTAAAGGGACTTATGTCCTTAATGGAATTGATGTGAGTCGGATGTCAGACAATGACCTGGCTGAAGTCCGAAATAAAGAAATCGGTTTCGTTTTCCAGACTTTTAACCTATTGCCAAGATCAACTTCATTAGACAACGTGGCGCTTCCATTAATTTATGCCGGCGTAAGCAAGGCTGACCGAGATAGAAGAGCACATGAAGCATTAGAGAATGTAGGGTTAGGGAACAGGGTCACACATAAACCCAACGAACTTTCCGGCGGACAGCGCCAGCGTGTGGCTGTTGCCCGTGCTTTGATTAATAATCCTTCTATCATTCTTGCAGATGAACCCACAGGTAACCTTGATACTAAAACATCGATTGAGATCATGGGCCTGCTCGAAGAAATTCACCGTAAAGGAAACACCATCATTTTAGTTACCCACGAAGAGGATATTGCACAGCATGCGCACCGGATTGTAAGGATGAGAGATGGGCTGATTGAAAATGATTACCTCAATAATGATGTTAAAACAGTGTCCCCCCGCTTAAGTGTATTGCAGGAAAAAGGAGACGATTTCGAAACCATTGGTTAATTCAGCTTATCAATAATGAAGATTTATACTAAAACCGGTGATAAGGGACTCACCTCGCTTATTGGCGGTACCCGTGTGCCTAAATTTCACATCAGAATTGAATGTTACGGAACTGTAGATGAACTTAATTCCTACATAGGGCTAATTCGCTGCCAGGATATTCCTTCCCATGAGCAGGAGCTACTGAAAGAAATCCAGGACAGGCTTTTCACCATTGGCGCTTCACTGGCCGCTGATCCTGAAAAGTCAAGAATGAAAATCCCCGATTTACATGAGGCAGACATTATCCTGCTGGAGCGGGAAATGGATGCCATGAATGAAGTGCTGCCCGAACTCAAGCATTTTATTTTGCCAGGGGGAAATACAGTGGTATCTTATTGCCACCTAGCCAGATGCATTTGCAGGCGTGCTGAACGACTTACCTTCCAGTTGGCTGCGGAAAGTTTTGTTGACGAAAAAATGACTATTTATTTGAATAGATTAAGCGATTATTTGTTTGTTTTGGCGAGAAAGCTGAATTCGGATGCTAAAACCGAAGAAAACGTCTGGATTCCGCGAATTCAATAAATTAAAAAAAATTTTGTTTTCATCAGCTTTTTTAATATACTTTTGCGGAAATAATAAGGATTAAAATAACGATAAAGATATGTATTGGACATTAGAACTCGCATCGCATTTGGAAGACGCTCCATGGCCTGCAACAAAGGATGAATTAATTGATTACGGCATTAGATCAGGTGCACCTGTAGAGGTGATTGAGAATTTGCAAGCTTTAGAAGATGACGGTGAGCCATATGAAACAATTGAAGAAATATGGCCTGATTATCCAACTAAAGATGATTTCTTCTTTAATGAAGATGAATACTAAATAGCCCATTTTAAGCCCCAACATTGGGGCTTTTTAATTTTTTGGAACGATGATTGTTTATGTAATGTCAGGAAAGTAAATAATACTTGCCTGAGACATTTAATTAACATTAGAAACTAAAATTAAAAATTATGGGAAATTTACTTTATTTGGTAGCCGTGGTATTGGTAATACTGTGGATTATTGGCTTTTTCTTCCAGGGATTTGGTGATGTAGGTGGTATAATTCATATTTTACTGGTAATTGCAATTATTGCCATTATCTTAAAAGTGATTAATCGCGCTACTTAATAATATTAAGGCTCCTGATATCAGGAGCCTTTTTTTTGTCTGATCAGGCCTGCCAAAGCCAAATCCACAAGATAGGTGATCTTCAAGTTCTCACGCTCCCCTTCAATGATATTTATTTCATAACCTGCATGCTCCACGACCGAGGCATCATCCGTAAAACCATTCCGGAAAGGCTGCAAATACGCCTTTTTAAGCTGTATAGATTGAAAAGTCTGCGGTGTCTGTATCAAGTGGACCATATCTCTGTTTAAAGCCTTATTCCTATCGTACTCCGTGATCCTGATCGAATCCGTTGGATGAACAGCAGCAACTGCATTCCCTTTTTCTTCGGCAACAAGAAACGATTTTTCTATTAAAGAAGTGGAAACAAGCGGCCTTACGGCATCATGTACAGCAACAATGCCTTGGCCTTTAATCAGCTTTAATGCATTTTTAACAGAATGGTATCTTTCCTGACCACCTTTGACAACTTCATGGGGGACACTGAAGTTATATTTAGTACATAATTCTTCCCAATGCTGCTGCTGGTGTATATTTAAAACTAACAATATTTGTGGTTTCAGTATACAATCGTCAAACGCTTTCATGGTGTGCATGAGTATGGGCAGGCCATCCAGGAGCAAAAATTGCTTTGCTTCTGCCGTCTGCATCCTGCTGCCAGATCCCCCGGCAACAATAATAGCGTAATATTTCTTCATGTAATTTCTGCCTGAACGGATTAAATGATATGATCTGGAATGGTATTGATACAAAAATAGGAGACCTCAGCCAAAGCTTAAAATCTCCTATCCTAATTTCTTAAACGCTTACCGGTTAGTTAGATAATCAACATGGCATCACCGTAGCTGTAAAAGCGATATTTTTCTTTTAACGCTACTTCATAAGCATTTCTAACATAGTCATAACCACCAAATGCGCTAACCATCATCAATAAAGTAGATTCAGGCGTATGGAAATTGGTAATCATGGAATTGGCAATGCTAAACTCATAAGGAGGGAAAATGAATTTGCTGGTCCAGTCGTTAGCCGGTTTCAATAATCTACCTGATGATACAGCAGATTCAATGGCACGCATGGATGTTGTTCCGACTGCACATATCTTTCTTTTGTCTTCAAGCGCTTTATTTACCATCGCAGCAGCTTTTGCCTCAATAATGAACTGTTCTGAGTCCATCTTGTGTTTAGTTAAGTCTTCAACTTCCACAGCTCTGAAGGTGCCTAAACCAACATGCAAGGTAACTTCAGCAAAATTAATTCCTTTAAGCTCCAGTCTTTTCATCAACTCGCGACTAAAGTGTAAGCCCGCGGTAGGCGCTGCAACAGCTCCTTCATGTTTTGCGAAAATCGTTTGGTAGCGCTCTTTATCTAAAGCAGTAGCCTTACGCTTGATATATTTTGGAAGTGGTGTTTCACCTAATATTTCTATGTTCTTTCTGAATTCTTCATCTGTTCCATCAAATAAGAAGCGGATGGTCCGTCCCCTGGAAGTCGTATTGTCTACCACCTCAGCCACCAATAGGTCATCCTCACCGAAGTATAACTTATTACCGACACGAATTTTACGAGCAGGATCCACAAGAACATCCCATAAACGTAACTCTTTATTCAACTCGCGCAACAGAAAAACTTCAATAGTAGCACCGGTTTTTTCTTTATTTCCATATAAACGGGCAGGAAAAACCTTGGTATTGTTTAAGATCATTACATCCTGATCATCAAAATAGCTTAAAACATCTTTAAATATTTTATGCTCAATTTTGCCGCTATCTTTGTGTAAAACCATTAGACGGGCTTCATCACGCTGGTCTGATGGCGTATTGGCAATTAATGACTCAGGTAAATTAAATTTAAATTGAGATAACTTCATGTTTTTCGATGTAATAATTAAGGGCGCAAATTTACGAATAAATTTGCTAATTTATAAATTATCATTTTTACTGCTAAAATGATGCCCGAACAGTAATATTTTTCACAATATACCTTATAAGCTGTAACCTTTTTAAGTAGTTTTGGTCTAAACAGTAATTATGATGATCTTTAGACTTATAGCCGAAAGTTTTTGGTTCGCTTTCGATGCCCTTCGCCAGAATAAGCTCCGCACAATGCTCTCTTTACTGGGCATCACCATTGGTATTTTTACCATAATTTCTGTTTTTTCGGCTGTTGATACCTTAAGAAATAAACTCCAGTCCAGTGTAGATAAACTGGGTTCGAATACTATTTTTGTTCAGAAATGGCCATGGGTATTCAGTGACAACTTCCCATGGTGGAGGTATGTCAACCGTCCTCAGCCAAGTGAAAAGGATTTTAGAGCATTACAAGATCGCATGGAGAACGTACAGGGGATTTCTTTTGAGGCTTCTGCGAGCAACCGCATTATCAAATACAGGAGCAATTCTGTGGAGAATGTAGGGATCAATGCGGCGTCTCAGGATTATAATAAAACCTGGAACCTTGATTTTAGTGAAGGCCGATACTTCACCGAAAGTGAAGGGAGGTCTGGTGCACCCCTGGTCATCCTGGGGGCAGATATTGCTGAAGGCCTTTTCGGGACTGCGCCTGCCCTGGGCAAACAAGTGAAAGTGATGGGCAGAAGGCTTTCTGTAGTCGGTGTGTTTAAAAAAGAAGGGGAGGACATGCTGGGTATGTCCCAGGATAAAAATGTCCTGATCCCTATAAACTTAGCTAAAAGTCTTTTCGATATAGAGAATGAAAATTACGGCCCCTCAATAACAGTCAGGGGACGGGAAAACGTTAGCCTGGAAGAGGTGGAAAGTGAATTGCAGGGTTTAATGCGTTCCATCCATCGTTTAAAACCGGGTGTTGAAGACGATTTTTCCCTCAATAAAGCCACATTGCTCTCTAACCAATTAGACCTCATGTTCAATATGGTAAATATTGCCGGATGGGTGATCGGTGGTTTCTCTATTTTGGTGGGTGGTTTCGGTATCGCCAATATCATGTTTGTTTCGGTAAAAGAGCGAACTAATATTATAGGGATCCAGAAGTCCCTGGGTGCAAAAAATTATTTTATACTCTTACAGTTTATGTTTGAGGCTATTGCCCTTTGCCTGCTTGGTGGTGCCCTGGGCTTATTTTTAGTATATATGATTACAGTGGTATTTACCTATGCCATGGATGTCGAAATCATCCTTGACATGAAAAATATCGTAACAGGGATCAGTATCTCTGTAATTATTGGCGCAATCTCCGGATTCTGGCCTGCTTTTTCAGCTTCCAGATTAGATCCCGTAGAAGCGATCAGGTCTTAAACTTAGAATAGCTTCCTTACTTTTATAAACAATAGCATATGTTGAAAACGATTTTGATTACCCTTTTAAGTGTGATTATATATACGCACGTCCATGCCCAGGCTCCTGCTGCTGCGCCGCTAAAGCTTGCCATTGCAGGGTTAAGTCATGGCCATGTGGATTGGGCATTTAATCGTGAGGGGAAAAAGGACATCCAATTGGTGGGTATCTACGAACCTAACCAGGAATTGGCAGAACGTTATGCTAAACGTTATCAACTTCCTTCCACTTTGTTTTTTACCGATTTAAACAAAATGCTTGCCCAGGTAAAGCCTGAAGCAGTTTCTGCCTTCGGCGCAATCAGTGAGCATATCACTATTATAAGAGCCTGTGCACCACGCCGCATTCACGTGATGGTAGAAAAACCATTGGCAGTTTCCCTTAAAGAGGCACAGGAAATTAATACATTGTCCAAGAAATATGGTATCCATGTATTAACAAATTTCGAAACTTCCTGGTATGCCAGTAACCAATACCTTAACCAGCTGATTAAAGACGGTAAGATTGGGAAAATCAGAAAAGTGATGGTGAATGATGGTCACGAGGGCCCGGCAGAAATTGGCGTCAGCAAAGAGTTCCTGGAAATACTGACCGATCCCCGCAAAAACGGGGCGGGGGCATTATATGACTTTGGTTGCTATGGTGCTAATTTGATGACCTGGTTAATGAAGGGAGAACGGCCACTTTCAGTGACTGCGGTGACGCAGCAGAATAAACCACATATTTACAAGGATGTAGATGATGAGGCTTCCATTATCCTCCAGTATCCGACTGCACAGTGTATCATTCAAGCTTCCTGGAACTGGACATTTGCCCGTAAGGACATGGCGGTGTACGGCGATAAAGGATATGCCATTGCTGTTGATGCTACTCATGTCACTGAACGTTTAAATGGCAAATCACCTGAAAAATCCATTGAACTTGAACCCCGTCCTGCGCCTCATACCGATCCTTTTTCCGTACTCGCGATGGTGATGAGGGGACAATTAAAACTTGATGAAAATGACCTTTATGGTTTACCTTTAAATGTAACGGTAGTAGAAATCCTTGAAGCAGCAAAGGAATCTGCAACATCCAATAAAACAGTTTTTCTTAATTAAGTAGCCCGAGATTTCTTCAAGCATCATCCTTTGTTTTAATTCAAATGCTGAACGAAATCCAGGCAAAAAAAACGAGGCTGTTGATTAAACAGCCTCGTTTTTAACGTATTTTATCTTTTACTTACTTTAACGTGTTTTATGTTAGTTTAATTTAGCTAATGCTTTTGAGATTCTTGACACGGCGTCAATTAGCGTTTCTTCTGCAGCAGCATAAGAAATACGGATACAATCGGCATTTCCAAAAGCTTCACCCGTTACTGTAGATACATGTGCTTCGTTTAACAGGTATAAAGAAAGGTCTTCAGCACTGTTGATGGTTTGACCGTTTACGCTTTTTCCGAAAAAAGATTTCACCTCAGGGAAGAAGTAAAATGCACCATCAGGAAGGTTCACTTTAACACCAGGAATCTCCTTCAACAAATTGTAAACGATATCCCTGCGTTTTTTAAATTCAGCTACCATTTCCAAAACAGTATCCAATCCATCCTGATATGCTTTTAAAGCAGCACGCTGTGCAATAGAGCAAGTGCCAGAAGTAATCTGTCCCTGTAATTTATCACATGCATCTGCAATTGCTTTATTTGCTGCAATATAACCTACTCTCCAGCCGGTCATGGCATAAGACTTTGAGAAACCATTGATCACTACCACACGGTCTTTAATGGCATCAAAAGAAGCGATAGAAGTATGCTCGCCAACAAAATTGATGTGCTCATAGATCTCATCGGATAAAATGTAAATATTCGGGTATTTTTCAAATACCGCTGCTAATGAAGCCAGTTCTTCTTTGCTGTACACCGATCCTGTCGGGTTACAAGGGGAGGAGAACATGAACAATTTCGTTTTCGGTGTAATTGCAGCTTCTAACTGTTCTGCAGTGATTTTGAAGTTTTGTTCAACCGTAGCGTCTATAAAAACAGTCTCGCCTTCAGCCAGCTTAATCATCTCTGAATAAGATACCCAATAAGGTGTAGGTACGATAACTTCATCGCCAGGGTTAACCAAACACAATACCGCATTGGAAAGTGATTGTTTCGCGCCTGTGGAAACAACAATCTGGTCAAAGTTATAACTTAAGCCATTTTCCTTTAATAGCTTTTCAGCAATGGCTTTCCTTAATTCCGGGTATCCCGAAACAGGAGTATAGTAGGAGTAATTTTCGTCTATAGCCTTTTTACCTGCTTCCTTCACATGTTCAGGTGTAAAAAAGTCCGGCTCACCGAAGCTCAGGTTGATTACGTCGATCCCTTTTGCGGAGAGTTCCCTACCGAGTTTGGCCATTTTAATGGTCTGCGATTCTGAGAGGTTATTGATTCTGTTGGATAAAAGTGTCATAATTTTTGGCAGCTAGGCAAAATATAATTTTGTTAAGTAGCAAATATAGAAACCTATAGGCATTTTTGAACTAAAAAAATTCTTTATTCCGATACTTTAACTGTTAAACCTTATTTTTGTTGGCTAATTACTGAAGTTTGAATCCAAAGAAAAAAGCAATCATAATCTCTTTATGCGTCAGCATATTACTTATGCTTGCTAAGTTTACCGCTTATTTTATTACCAATTCCAACGCAATTCTTACAGATGCTGCAGAAAGTATTGTCAATGTAATAGCCAGTAGCTTTGCGTTTTACAGTATCTACCTCACTACCCGTCCTAAAGATCAGAACCATCCCTACGGACATGGTAAAGTGGAATTCTTTTCTGCCTTTTTGGAGGGGGTGCTCATTGCCATTGCCGGTATCATCATCATCGGAAAGGCCTCTTATAACCTGGTTTATCCAACCGTAATCAAACAGCTTTTTGAAGGTGCCCTGATTATTGCCGGAACCGGACTGATCAACTTAGTGGTCGGTTATTATCTGATCAATACTGGGAAAAAACATCATTCCATGACTTTGGAAGCTGATGGCAAACACCTGATGGTGGATGCCATTACCAGCGGCGGACTCGTTATTGGCGTGCTGCTCATTTATTTTACAGAGATCTACTGGCTCGATTCAACGATTTCAATTCTCCTCGGCCTATATATCGTTTATAACGGCTACAAGCTCACCAGAAGATCTGTTGGTGGGTTGATGGATGAAAGTAACACGGTGTTGGTTGAAGCGATTGTGGGCATTCTACAAGACAACAGGCGGGATCCCTGGATCGATGTCCATAACCTCCGTGCACAGCAATATGGCGCGGATCTGCATATAGACTGTCATTTTACTTTTCCATACTATTACGACCTTAACCAGGTACATAAAGAAATTTCTGCTATCGACAAACTCATTAACACTAAGAAAGAAAGAGCTGTCGAGTTATTTATCCATGCAGATCCTTGTTTGCCCGAATGCTGCCATTATTGTAAGATGAAAGAATGCCCGGTCAGGCAGGCAGACTTTAGTGGTGAGATTCCCTGGACGATTGAGAATGCCACAAAAAATAAAAAACATTTTGAACAATGAGTTATTTCAATGTAAGGGTTTACGGTTTACTGATAGACCCTGAAAAAGGTATATTAATAAGTGATGAGCATTCAGAAGGAAGAAGTTTTAGTAAATTTCCCGGCGGTGGACTGGAACTTGGTGAGGGACTAAAAGATGCTTTGATCAGGGAATTTATGGAAGAATGCCAGGTGGATATTGAAGTGCTTTCTCACTTCTATACCACGGATTTTTATGAAAAGTCTTCCTTCAACGACAGTCAGGTTATCAGTATCTATTACTTTGTCAAAGCGTTACAGCCTTTGAACTTAACCTTTAATACAGAAGTATTTGATTTCAAAGAGAACGGCGAACAGTCGTTCCGCTGGATACAGTTGAAGGACCTGAAGGTCGAGGATGTTACCTTTAAAACTGATCGGACAGTTGTAGCGCTATTGTTGAAGACCATGGACCTTTAAACCTCTAAAACGTTGTCCGGCGTGATGGCAAATACACGGTCACCTTCCTGCGGCTGTATCATGCTTAAGCCTGTGAATACGCTGAACGCCGGTAAAATGGCATAGGTGTTTCCAAAGTAAAAACAGGGGAACTTTAAATGTTGCCTTGCTCTGCCATGTACGGAAATACCGGGATGGATATGTCCGGATAAACTGTAATATTCATCTGCTACTTTTGGCTGCTCATGGATGAAACGAAAAGGGTAGTGGAGGAGTTCTTTTTCTACTACTTCAAGGTCCAGCTCCAGGTAATCCAAAGCTTTCAATGCATCGTGATTGCCCTTAATGAGCTGTATCTTTAGTTTAGCGTGTGCTGCCCGCCAATGTCTGAATGCTTCGACATCATCGTTCATGTAATTGTGGAACATGTCGCCGGTAATCACCAGATTTGTAGTTGGATAAGTTTTTATAAGCAGGCTAAGTGTATCGAGGTCTGTCTGTCCAGGTCCGCGTGGAACCGGGATGCCTGATTTTCTAAAGAAGGCAGTTTTACCAATATGCAGGTCGCTGATGATTAACATCTTTCTGGCTTTCCAATAGATCGCTTTTTCTTTGCAGAGCAGTAATTCTTCGTTTTTAAACTGTATGGTCATTTTTAGATTTCCTTCTTGGTTTTTCTGCTTCTGCAGTCATTCTTTTAATCCTTTGTCCTAATTCCTCACTGCTCATGTTTTCACGCAGGCTGTCTACCTTAATCGGGAAACAAAGCGGGGTATAGCTATTTGTTTTAACGACAATAAGTTTGCTGAATTGTATGCGGTTTAAGGCGGCTGCTAGCCTGGGTTCCTCTATTTGCTGGTAAAAAGCTTCGTCATAGGCCTGTCGCAGCAGCAAATTATGTTTATCGTAATCGCTAAAAACATTAAAAAATAATCCTGCAGAAGATTGCAGGTGCTTGTTGGTGGTGTATTTACCGGGAAATCCCTGGAACACCAAACCTGAGATGCAGGCAATATCCCTGAACTTACGCCTGGCCATTTCTGTGGCATTGATGCTGGCTACAATATCCTCAGCCAGGTTATCCGGCGTAAAAAGCTGTTTTAGCTCCGCTTCCGCAACGGGGATGGGCTGCTCACTCAACAGTTCAAAGCCATAGTCGTTCATGGCAATAGAAAAGCTGATGGGCGTTTTTCTGCCAATACGATAAGCGATCAGGGCAGCCATCACCTCATGCACCAGCCGGCCCTCAAAAGGATAGGCGAAAAGATGGTAGCCATCCCTGGTATGAATGAGCTCTATTAAGAATTCATCATTTTTAGGTACATGGGATACCTTTGCCTGTCGTTCAAACAAGGGCAAGATAATCCTTAATTCATCATCCTCCTGTTCCTTATTCAGGGTGTCATTGTATTTCTTCCTCAGGATGCTGCCCAGGTTGGCCGTCAGTGAAATCCTGCCACCCATCCAGCTGGGGGTAATGGCGCTCTTCAGACGGCTCTTACGCACCAGCACGGTCATATCTTTCACCATAATGAATTCCAGTACCCTGCCAGCAAGGGTAAAGCTGCCGCCAGGCTTAATCTTCGAAATGAAAGATTCTTCCAGCATCCCAATATAACCACCGGTCAAAAATTTAACTTTTAACATGGCATCGCTTACAATGGTACCAATATGCAGTCGGTGCCGCATGGCGATTTGTCTGCTTTCCACCTTCCATAGTCCCTCTTTTAAAACAACCTTACTAAACTCTGTATAAGCTGTTAAGCTGTCTCCACCTGTAGTGATGAATTGCATGATCCAACGCCATTCAGCGGGTAAAATGTCCTGGAAACAATAAGTTTCTTTAATTTCCCGGTAAATGGTTTCTTCCTTAAAACCGTCGCCAACAGCAAGGGTGACCAGGTATTGGACCAGCGTGTCAAAAGCCATGACTACGGGTTCACGGCTTTCAATATTCTGTGTTTTCGCCGCTTCTTTAATAGCTGCCGCTTCTACCAGTTCCAGGGCATGGGTGGGAAGAAAGTAAATGACGGAAGTTTCGTAAGGTGAGTGTCCGCTTCGGCCGGCACGCTGTAAAAACCGGGCAACACCTTTTGGCGATCCAATTTGCACCACGGTATCGACAGGCTTAAAGTCTACCCCCAGATCTAAGGACGATGTGCTGATCACTGCTTTCAATTGACCTGAATGTAAAGCATCTTCTATCCAATTTCTCAATTCAAAATCAATGGAGCCATGGTGTATGGCAATTAAGCCGGCCAGGCTTTCATCCAGCGACAACAAGTTTTGGTACCAGAGTTCCGCCTGTCCCCGGGTGTTAGTAAAGATTAAGGTAGTCTTGCTTTTATGTATGACAGGCAGTAACTTATGTGCTAACTTGTGACCTAAATGTCCTGCCCAGGGCAACATATCGATATGGTCGGGTAGTATCGACCTGATGTCGATTTTCTTTTCCAGGTTCGCTTTGATAATGGTTTTGAGCACCTCCTGATATGGCACCAACACCTCCAGTGCTTGCTCCAGGTTGCCAATGGTGGCAGAAATTCCCCAGATTCTTAAAAGTCTTTCGGGGTGCTTCTCTTTCAGTATCCCCTTTATCCTTGATATAGCCAGTTCCGTTTGAACGCCACGTTTTGAACCGATCAGCTCATGCCACTCATCGGCAACAATGGCATTGAGGTAGTCGAAGTTATCCGAGCTGCCTTTTTGCGCCAAAAGCAAATGAATGCTTTCAGGCGTAATGATCAGCACTTCGGGCATTTGCTTTTTTTGTTTCAGCTTGTCGCTGGCCGAGGTATCACCATTACGTACACCAATTTGCCAGCCGAGTTGTAATTCCATGCACACTTCCTGCATGGCGCGGGCCAGATCTTTGGCCAAGGAACGCAGGGGCGTAATCCAGATTAATTTTAAGCCTGTTTTGCTCCGGTTGTTTTTCTTGCCTTTTTCTGTATCGCTCTCCCTGTTGAGCTCTTCTATCACCGCGGCAAGAAACAAAGAATAGGTTTTCCCGAACCCTGTGGGCGCATTGACCAGACCGCTATAACCTTCGGCAAAATATTGCCAGGCATCTTTCTGAAACTGAAATGGCTTTTTCTTATGGGTACGAAGCCATTTAATCACTTGTTTATACCCTTTGCTTTGTTCTATGCTCATGTTAACTGCTTAATGTGGATTGCAACAGCTGTCTTAAATCATCAAGGGTGTTGATTTCAGCGGCTTTTTTGTCTTTTCTCCACCTCGCTATTCTCGGAAAACGCAAGGCAAGTCCTGCTTTATGTCTTTTGCTTTCGGCAATTCCTTCAAAGGCAATTTCAAACACCAGTTCAGGCTTTACGGTGCGCACAGGCCCAAATTTCTCTATTGCATTTTTCTTTACAAAGGTATCTACTTCTTTAATTTCTTTGTCTGTTAAACCAGAATACGCTTTAGCAACCGTAATCAGGTTTTCGCCATCCCGTACGGCAAAGGTGTAGTCTGTAAAGAAGTTAGCTCTTCTGCCATTTCCTTTTTGTGCATAGATCATCACCGTATCCACCGTATAGGGGTTAATTTTCCATTTCCACCAGTCGCCTCTTTTCCTTCCTGTATGGTACTGTGAATCCAGTTTTTTAAGCATCAAACCCTCGCTGTTGTTTTCCCTTGACTTTTGCCTGAGTGCGCTGAGCTGTTCCCAGCTGTCGTAGTCGACAAGGGGTGATACCAATACGACTCCGGTGGTTCTTAAATTTAATAAGGTAATTTCGAGCAGTTTTCTTCTTTCTTTCAGGCTTTGGGTCCTTAAGTCATTACCCTGGTATTCCAGTAAATCGTAAGTATAGAAACCTATCGGTGCATCATTCAGCTGACTTTTGTTGATGGTTTTTCGGTTCAGTCTTTGTTGTAGGATGCTGAATGCCTGAACGTTTCCATCTTTTACAGAAAGTATCTCGCCATCCAGTACAGTCCCATCTTCAAGTTCCTCTTTTAGAAAATGAAGTTCCGGAAACTGTTCGGTAACGAGCTCTTCACCTCTCGACCAAATAAATAACTCACCGTTGCGTTTTACAATTTGTCCGCGGATACCATCCCATTTCCATTCTGCCTGCCAGTCAGCGGGATCACCTAACTGATCCGGCGTAATTTCAAGCGCATAGGCCAGGCAAAATGGGTAGGGCCATGAATTATCAGTATTCACATGAAAACCCTCCACCAGCTCCTGGTAGGTGACTTCATCAGGTTTCCACTTGCCCATGATGCTGTGCATGATCCTGTTGCTGTCGGTATCGCTCTGTTTGGCAAGGGCATTCACCAGCATTTTATGGGATATACCGATCCTGAAGTTTCCGGAGATCAGTTTATTGAAAACAAAGCGTTGTGCGGTATCCAGGCTGTTCCAGCTTTCTAGCATAAAAGTCTTTTTCTGCTCATCCGTTTTACCGGTTAAATCCTGCAGGGCATTGATCCATTCATGAAGTTTGATGTCAGTATCTTTTTCTGGCGGTGGCAAAATCAAGGCAATGGTTTCACTCAGGTCGCCAACACTATGGTAACTCTCGGCAAAAAGCCATTCGGGTACCCCGCTTTTTTCAATGGCCCATTCCTTAATCAGCGCGGTGCTTACGGGTCGTTTAGGCTTTTTTCCCGTAAACATGGCGATGACATAAGGCTTGTCCCTTTCATCAGCGGTGCTGAAATAGTCAACCAGCGCAGCGATCTTGTCGTTGGTCTTGTTGCTCGTTTCCAGCTGTTGTATAAGTTCTGTAAATCGTTTCAAGATGAGCTTTCCCTGGTTAGTAATTCTATTTCTTCTTCCTCTTCATTTCCGAATTGTGTTCTTACCTCAGCAGACTGGATATCTATTTCATTCAGGTACCTGGAGAAAGTTGCGGTAAAGCCATGGGTAACGAAAACTTGCTCGGCGCCGGTGGCTTTAACAGCCTCCAGCAGGCCTGGCCAGTCGGCATGATCGCTTAAGGCGAAACCTGCATCGGCACTTCGCCACCTGCGACCGGCACGAACTTGCATCCAGCCAGAACAAATGCCGACGGCCGCCTGGTTTAAAGTTTTAATCCAACGACCGTCTGCCAAAGCCGGAGGAACAATCACAATTCCCTGCTGTAAAGTCTCTTTTTTGATCTCTGGGGTAATTCTGATGGTTGGCGGAAGGTCAACGCCTGCTTCAATGAACCTTTCGTTGAGGTTGGCAATGGCAGTGTGCACGTATATATTACCGGCTTCAGCAAGGTTCTTGATCAGCCGCTGCGCCTTGCCAAGGCTGTAAGCCACCAAAACGGTGGTCTTGCCCTGGTCGGCATTGTCTGAAGCCCAGTTTTTAATATCTTCAAAAATACGCGCCTGCGCTTTCCATTTGTAAATTGGCAGGCCAAAGGTGCTTTCAGATACAAAGGTGTGGCACTTCACAGGTTCAAATGCCGTGCTGATGCCGTCATATTCAACCTTGTAATCTCCCGAAACCACGGCCACTTCGCCTTTATATTCCAATCGTACCTGGGCCGAGCCAATGACGTGCCCTGCAGGATGTAAACTTAATTTTACACCATTGATAGAAATTTCCTTGTTGTAGGGGAGAGTTTGTAGCTGAATTTCTCCCAATCGATGTAGAAGGATGGGTTTACTGAGTTCATGGCATAAATAAGCCGCATTGCCCCAACGGGCGTGGTCGGCATGGCCATGCGTGATCACTGCCAGACCTACTGGTTTCCAGGGGTCAATATAGAAATCTCCCTGCTCACAATAGATCCCTTTATCGGTAAATTTAAGTATAGCCATTTATTTTTCCTTAACGCAGTTCCTTGATAAACATTAGATACCCTTTAAAAGTTCGGGAAAGGAATTAATTAACACAGGTCAAGAGCCATGGAAAATGCCTGAGCTACCTTTGTGTATAAATAAAAATTATGGCACAATCGATCTTACACAAAGCCGAAACGCGTGGTCATGCAAATCATGGCTGGTTAAATAGCTATCATACCTTTAGTTTCGCGAATTATTTTAACCCGGAGCGGGTACAATTTGGGGCGTTAAGGGTGTTAAATGATGACCAGGTTTCCGGGGGCATGGGCTTCGGTACCCATCCGCATCAGAATATGGAAATCGTTTCTATTGCATTGGAAGGGGAATTGCAGCATGAAGACAGTATGGGAAACGTGGCAGTCATTAAGCCCGGTGAAATTCAGGTTTTGAGTGCCGGTACCGGTATTACGCATAAAGAATTCAATAAGAACGCGGACCAGCAGGTTAAATTTCTTCAGATCTGGGTTTTGCCAAACCAACAAAACGTAAAACCAAGGTACGACCAGCTAAAAGTTGAAGATGAAACTAAAATAAATCAATTGATCCAGATTTTATCTCCGGACAGGGAAGATGCCGGTGTATGGATCCATCAGGATGCATGGTTCCATTTAGGTAAATTCGATCAGGATACTGCCCTAAATTATCAGGTTAAACAGCAAGGCAACGGTGTGTATTTCTTTGTGTTGAAAGGCAGCGTAGTGGTAAATGACCAGGTGCTGGACACCAGGGATGGTTTTGGAATCTGGGATACCGATTCAATTGCTATCAAAGCCACTGCCGGTGCTGAAGTGCTGTTAATGGAAGTTCCAATGGACTGATGATCGTTCCCTTGCTGGTCATTTGAGCATTAGCAACCGATCACTAAAACACAGGTCAGAGAGAAGGTATACCAGACAGGGGTTTGAATGGTGACCGTGACCGCTTTTCCGGTACGAGTCCGGTAGCAGGTCCGGCGCAGGCCCCTGTCTGTATGTTCTCATTTTCAAGTGTTCCATTGCTGTAGCCCAAGCTTAACCCAGGGTTTCTTTAATGGATAGCTTGTGTCACCTTAAAAGTGATTATATACCTCCCGGCGGGCAATTTTCTTTTAGAAACTTCGTAAAAGTCAGGGCCAGGTGTTCACTGGTTCCATTGCCTTCATTAATGCTGTGTGTACGGTTAGGGTAGGCCATCAGTTGAAATACTTTTCTGTATTTAACCAGCTCATTGATCAGCAGCTCGGCATTTTGATAATGAACATTATCATCTCCTGTGCCGTGGACATACAATAGGTTTCCTTTCAAATTCCCAGCATATTTAAGTGGTGAACCCAAGTCGTAAGCTTCTTTTGTGGCTAAAGGCGAACCCATGTAACGTTCCTGGTAAATATTGTCGTAGGTAAGCTGATTGGTTACGGCAGCAATAGCAATACCGGTTTTATAAATGTCAGGGTATTGAAACAGGAGGTTCAAGGTAGAAGAACCACCACCGCTCCAGCCCCAGACAGCCACACGGTTCTTGTCTACAAATGACCATTCAAGGATCTTTTTAGCGCCCATAGCCTGGTCCCTGATATTGAGCCTGCCAATATTCCTGAAAATGCTTTTACGCCATTGACGGCCCTTCGGCGCAGGGGCACCACGGTTTTCCAAGGAAATATAAATATAGCCATCCCTTGCCATGTCTCCGGCATATACATGGGCACTGCTCACGCCGTAAGTGTCTGTAACCGTTTGGGATGCTGGTTCACCATACACGTAAAATACAACAGGGTATTTTTTCGTCTGGTCAAAGTTATCTGGTTTCTTCATCCAGCCATCCAGTTCAATCCCATCTTCAGTTTTAATTTTAAAAAACTCCACTTTGTTTTTCTGAGGTGTGACTTTGGCCAGCTGGTTGGTGATGCTGCCTTCCATGCTTAGCGAAACGCCTGTGGTCATGTTCATCCACTCCGTCAAAGGCCTGATGTTGGCACTCTGGTAAGTGTGGCGGGCATAAAGCCCGTCGGGGGATATGTCGTAACTATGTGTACCCGGGAATACGGAAGCGGTAACCCTTTCCAGCTTTCCCTTGCCATCTAACTTTGTTTTGTATAGGTATTTCTGCGTCGCGTTTTCAGGAGAAGCAATAAAATAAAAAGTATTGTTCTTTTCATCGATCAAGGTACTTTCGATGACGTCATAATCACCCTTCGTGATTAAAGTTTGTTTTTTTCCATCAATGCTGATGCGGTAATAGTGTTTCCAGCCATCTTTTTCAGTCATCCAGGTAAATTCCTTGTTGTCTTTCAACCATTCCCAAGGTTCACCGGCATCCACCCAGGCTTTGTCGGTTTCACTGTAAATGTTGTTTACTGCAGCTGTTTTTGTCTGCACTACAAAAAGCTTGCTTACATTTTGTTCGCGGTTGAGCTGCTGTAAAATAATCGAGCTGCTGTTGGGTACCCATTCCATCCTTGGGATGTAATGCTGCACCTGATCGCCTGGTACCGGCATCCAGGCTGTTTTCGCCGTGCCGATGTCAACCACGCCGATTTTACAGGCAGAGGGATCTTGCCCCACTTTAGGATATTCAACAGGAATGGTGAAGGGATAAATTGAATCTGTATTATTGATCATCAGGAAGTTTTTGATCTTCCGCGCATCCAGCTGCCAGTAAGCAATGCTGCTGCCATCGGGGCTCCACCTGAAACCGTCCCTGACATTGAATTCTTCTTCATAGGCCCAGTCGAAAGTTCCGTTGATGATACGATCCGTGCCATCAGTAGTCAGCGCCTTTGAACTGCCATTGGCAAGGTCTTCTACATAAAGGTTATGTTTGCTTACATAAGCTACTTTAGAGCCATCAGGAGAAAACTTGGCGAACATCAGTGAGGAAGCCGGTTTGTCTTTGCCAATTTGGGTAACCTGGTTGGTGGTTAAATCAGCCACATAATAGTCGCCACGGGTATTGTATCGCCACACTTTTTTGGTATTGGTAAAAAGCAAGGCTTTTTTGCCATCCCCAGAAAGTTCAAAAGACCTGATGTTATTTGCAGTCAGTCCTTTGCTGATCAACAGGGCAGGTGGCACAATGATTTGTCGCTCCTGTTTCGGCAGGGTAATGGAAACAATTCCCCCATCTGTAATCTGGTAATAAGAATGACCATCTTTTGCCCAGTTGATCTTATTGCCCTGTTGTGCTTGCAGGGTATCACAACAAATCAATAAAACCGCTAATAAAGCGATGCGGTGAAGAATGTGTGTTAATTTCATGGCTGTAATTCTATAAATTGCTGATAAACTTTTTGAAGGTATGATTTTCCTTGTTGCAGTGTTTCTGCCGTTTGCTGCTTGTTTTCCTTATCCTTTTCATATAAAACCTGTTTTCCGGTGTCATCAAAGGCAACAGCTTGCTGTTCCGTGATAAAACCTAATCCATTGTCCCAGCTAAAAAAAGCAAAGGCATTGGTGTAAGGATTTAGCAGGTTAGTACTCCAGGTATAGGGTGTTGCATCCATCTCGAGTTGTTTCAATAAGGTTGCTGCCAGGTCTGTCTGACTGCCCGGCCGGTCATATACCTTGCCTCTGTAAGCTGGCTTGATCACTTCTCCAAAAAACAGTAGGGGCACATGGTAACGTTCGGGCATGTATATTTCACTGGTCATCTTCGGTAAATTATGTCCATGATCGGCAATGAAGATAAACAGCGTGTTTTTGTACCATGGCTGACTTTTAGCTTTTGTTAAAAAATCATTTATACAGGAATCCGTATAAAAAGCAGTGCTTTTGAAACTATCGGCATTTGTTGCCGACCCAAATTTATAGGCTCCGGGAACTTCAAATGGTTCGTGATTGGTGAGGGTGAGCGTAGTCGAGAAAAATGGTTGTTTTTCTTTGTTGAGCGCCTCCAGTTGTTTTTTTAACAGGACACCATCGTGTGCACCCCATTTTGAATTCATGTCTTTTTCCTTGAAATTGTTTTTGTCGATCAAGGATTGGAAGCCATGGGTAAGAATAAAAGCTTTATAGTTATCAAATTCCGACTGACCACCATAAAAAAAGGAGGTAGCATAACCGTTTTTTGAAAATTCCTGTGGTATTGCAGGAAGTTGCTGCATTTTATTGGTGTATTTAACCAGGTTGCCTGAAGCAAGACTGGGGAAACCCGCTAAGGTGCCGATGAGTCCTTTATCTGTTCTATTGCCGGTAGCGTAGATCTTACTGAACAATACGCCCTGTTTTGCCAAACTGTCGAATTTGGGTGTGATGCCATCTGCATTACCCAAAGACTTGGTCAGGTCGGCAGTGAAACTTTCCATGATGAACAAAACGACATTTGGCCGGTTGGTGGTTAAGATTTTCTCTGTTGTGTCTTTTACTGACACATATAGTTCTTTTACGGTTTCATCAGCTTCTTCCTTACTAAAGTAAAGGTATTTGTTCTTACTGGCCTTGCCCGACGATAAGGAGCTCTCGAATATATTCCATTCTGTATTCACGGCGGCATGATTAAGAATCAGTTCATCAGAGAAATAGGCTGCACTTTGGTTCATGGTGGAAACGCCCACACCACCCCTGATACAGAGGAAATTGAGGCCCACCAATAATATGGCCAGGGTGATTTTCGCTGCTAGCGGGAACGGTACAAAACTAAATTTCTTTTCAATAAGCACTTTTTGCAATAGCAGGCCGGTGACCATTAAGAAAGTAACGATAAACAGGGTAGGTATGATCGGAGAGGAGGCAGCTGATGCGAAGGCTTCAGTAGGATCAGAAAAGGCAAAACCAAGGGCCTTTGCGTTTAATTTTGTTCCCCATTCCCTGTAGATGTTATAATTGATGGCTGAAAGGATACTGAACACCACGATAAAAAAGGTATTATAGCCCTGCAGCCATTTAATGGCGATGGTTTGCCTGCGGCTGAAGAACCAAAAAAGATAACACAACAAGGGGGCTACACTAAGGTAGCCCACCATCGATAAGTCAATCGGGATGGCATTATGAAAAGTTGCCATTACAGTAGAAAGCGGGATGTCAGCTAATTTTTCGCGGTATAAGACCAGGAATATAGCTCTGTCCACAAAAAAAAACAATAGCCAGAACAGGTAGAAACGAATAAAAAATAGAACGCTTTTTAACATTAAAACTAACCTCCAACTTGTAATGCTTCCAACTCGGCCATGGTCATCACATCATATCCCGCAGGAATGTCCAGTGTGAATGGACCCGCTTTTTGCTCCGTTATGCTTTTGATCGTTAAAATGGTCTTCACATTATTTTGGATCAAAGTGAATTTTATAGGGGTGGCTTTAAGGTTTTTGAATTCCGAATTATTGGCCCCTGATGTTAAAGTAATATCTTTTGTTGCCCAAAGTTCATAAGCATTCCCCTTGTCATCCTTGTAAGTATATTTTTCTGTTTTATAACCAGAAATTTCCACTTTCTCACCTGTGGCCCTGAAATCACTGTATTTAATTCCGCCAGATTGTTTCTCCACATCTCCTTTTGACATTTTAGCGGCAATCTTTTTTTCGGCTATCGGAATATCAATCAGCAGCAATGCGTTTTCTGTTCCACCGTCTTTAATGATGGTCAACAAGGATGGCCCCATTTCCATTCCTAATTTGGAAAAGTTTCCGTTAAATTCCAGTTTGTTCTCTTTAGGAAGGCTTGAAACATCAATAGTGGATTTTTGATCCTCGCTGATTTCATAAGCAATGCTATAAGTAATTACACCCTGGTTGATTTTTTTCTGTGCATGGGCATAAGCAGCTGTGCTAATTAATAAAAGCGCCAGTACGCCGGTTTTTATGGATTTAAACATATTCTGTTGGTTTTAAGTTTACCAGTTAATTTTCTCCTTTTGGAGAAAGGAAGCAATTCCCAATTTAAAATCTTCACTATTTCTCACCTGTGCATTGAGCTGTACAGCCAATTCCAGGCTTTCTGACAAACCAGGATTAGTGGTCTGCGTGATCAGCTGCTTGGTCACCATCAATGAATGAGCAGAAGTGGTATGACACAAATTTAAAGCAAAATCCCTGGCTTTCTGACCTATTATTTCCTTGTTTGTTACAAAATTTATCAGTCCATAGTCATAAGCCTGCTGCGCGTTAAAAAGTTCCCCGGTTAGCAGCAGTTGTTTCGCTACGGTTTCACTTGTTTTACGCATCAGGAAACAGGAGACAATTGCTGGTACAAAACCAAGTTTGACCTCTGTATAACCAAAGTTTGCCTCGGGAACAGCAAATACGAAGTCACATACGGTTGTCAGTCCGCAGCCACCCGCAATTGCATGCCCTTCTACTTGTGCAATGACTACTTTTGGTAAAGTGTAAATGGTGTGGTACAGATTTTTAAGGTTCCTGGAGTCAGTAAGGTTTTCTTCAAAGCTATAATGCTGTAATTGTTGCAGGTAGGCAAGATCAGCACCTGCACTGAAGCTGATGCCCTTTGCTTTAAGGATCACTACTTTTACCTGCTCATCAGCCGCTGCTTCCAGCATTTTTGCTGTCAGTAAACTCACCATCTCTGGGTTTAGCGCATTGCGCTTTTCCGGTCTGTTCAGCGTGATCGTTGCAACCCTGTCGGCAATTGAATATAAAACCAGTGGCTCTTCCATGATTGAATAAAGGTTTTTTTTATCAAAGATGCTTTATTTTCATCATTTTATAGTTTGTTTTTTAACGGTGATGAAGCTATCATCAGCTTTGTTCATTGCTGTTTGTGAGCCGTAAGCTGATGATGGTTTCATCATTTTATTATTGTTTTTTAACGGTGATGAAGCTATCATCAGCTTGTTCATTGCTGTTTGTGAGCTGTAAGCTGATGATGGTTTCATCATTTTATTATTGTTTTTTAACGGTGATGAAGTTAACTGGTTTGATTTGAACTGCCTTAATCTGGTGTTGGTCAAGGCATGGTTTAATGGAATATAGGTAAACTTTGCTTGCAGGATCAACATCGGTGTATAATACGGCCTGATGTGATTCAAGATGTGCTATAGCATAATTCTTCCTCAGCTTGAAGACGATGGTTTTCTGTTGGCGGTAAGCTTTTAGCTGTTGACTACTTAGGCTGCTCTGCAGCAATAGAAAGACAATCAAGGCGCTGAAAAGGAGTTTTTTATGTCGGTGCTTTAAAGCTAAAATTAATAGGACCAGGAAGCTGATTAGTAGGATTAATATGGTCTTGTCCCACCAAACCGCAGTAACCGTGGAATAAGGGAGGGCTGCAATCCATTTTAAGCCGGCATTCGTGAATTTAATGATCCACTCTAACACCGGTGCAAGTACATACAATTTGAACAACAGCATCCCCAAGCCAATGTACATCATCAGGGTTACGGGGAGCAGGATAAAAAGGTTGCTCCACAAAAAGTGAACGGGGAACTGGTGAAAATAGTAAATACTCAGCGGGAAAGTTGCTAATTGTGCCGCAACCGACAAGGCTGTAAATTGCCAGAGGCGGTCAGCCCAATTAAACCTAAAATACAACTGTTTATAGATAAGTGGCTGTAAATAAATCAGTCCGACTACGGCGATGTAAGACAGCTGGAAACCCACATCAAATAAAAGCAAAGGCTGGTCAATCAATAAAACAAAGGCAGAGAAGGCCATGATATTGAAACTATTGCTGCGTCTGCTCCAGCTTTTAGCCAGTATAAAGCAGGTGAGCATGATGGCGGAACGCAATGCGGAAGGTGAAAAGCCCGTCACCAGCGCATAAAACCAGATTAAACCGATGATCAAAAGCGTCTTTAGAAGTTTTGCAGTCTTCCAGCGATCGAGAAAGCTTAACAGCCAGGTTAAAACGACATAAATAATGCCTACGTGCATACCGGAAACAGACAATGCATGGATGGTTCCGGTATCGGAATAGGCCGATAAAGTCTCTTTGCTTAAATCTGCACGGTAACCTAAAATAAGGGTAGAGGCAACGGCAAAAGCTTCCTGATCATGGATGAGTTTTGCCAGTTTTTCTATTTGACGCTGGCGTAAGGCAAGGGCATAAGCAATTAACGGCCGACCGCGATGACGACCAGTTAAAAGGGTGGATTGATGATTGATATAGATCTGGTGGCCGATGTTTTGGTTGGCCAGCCAACCTTTAAAATCGAACTCTGCGGGATTTTGTGGTCCCTCGATAGTTACATAGCTTGCCGGCAGCATTAACTCGTCACCATAATTTAGCATCCTGGGTTGCATTTTACCAGATGTAATGGTAAGCAGGAGCCTGCCTTGCGTGGGAATGAGCTGCTTTTCCCGGTAACCATAATTAACCCTTACTTTAACACGGACCTGGTTTCCTTTCCATTCGGGTGCTTCATCAAGGATCACACTGATGGCATCAAGTTTAAGTTTTGAAAAATGATCTGGCTGCAAATTGCTGGTATGCAGCAGTAATGACCAGCCGCCAAGACAAAAAATAAGGAGGTATACCAGGTTGGTTAGGATGACTTTATAACGGTATGCCTTGAATTTAATGTAGCCAATATTAAGGACTAACAAAATAGCCATCAACAAAAATATGCTTATCGCAAAGCCGTTTTGCAGCGCTTTTGAGGGGAATTGATGAGCCACAAAAATACCCGCCATCAAAGGGAACAGCAAATTGACGAATACAGTTTCTGCTCTTGTGCTCAATGACTTAGAATTGATACCTTAATTGTAGCTTTAACTCTGACTTACGGTTGCCCTGGATTTCATCAAGGCCTGAACCTACGGTTTCTGCATCCTGGTAAATAAACATCGCATACCTCGTCCATACATCCATCCTTCGCATGAGCTTGTATTTCAGGTTGAGAAAAGTCCGCGCCCCTTTGCCATTGTACATGCCAAAACTGAAGCCGTACAATACATCATCTTCATAAGCATAAACACGGCTGTCGTAGGAGTCGGTGTTAAAATAGGCCAGGCGAATGTTGCTGGAGAACCTGGAAGACATTGGCGAATAATCGATGTCCTGGTAAACCAGGTAACCACTCTCCCTTGCTGCATTTCCTTTTTTAAAGCGGGCTAATTCCAAGCGATTCTGGAAACTGAATTTCCGGTTCAGACGCCAGTTGACCTCCACTCTGTAATTCTGTTTGGATACCTCATCAAGGTATTTCTCTTTTACATCCAGATCGGTATTTTGTTGATTCTCTTTTGTTTTAAATCGGGCAATTGCAGAAAACGTTTTCTTAGGCCTGTACATCACCTGTGTCATGACTTCATAACCTGAAGATGCTGCATTGACCCGGTACTTTGACCAGGGGAAACGAAACAGGTCAGCATAAACGGATCCAGTCCAATGGCTGTGAGGGGCATAATTGATACCGCTATACCAGCCTTTCTCGTTAGCCGCATCGCTGTTTTCCCCAAGTCCCTGGCTAAAAAAGCTATGGTAATTGATGTCATAATTTCTGTTGACTAGCACTGCTGATATTTTTGGCGAAATACTGGCCATTGCACCATTGATGAATGCTATGCCTCCGTTTAAACTTTTGGCTCCCTCGCCAAAAAAATAGATGTTTTTAAAAGTGTAGTTGTAGTGCATTCCCAGGTTAGTCAGGTCCTGGCCGGTAAACTGATGTGCATTATAGGCCTGTGTACCTGTTATAAATTCGCTGCCATAGTGTGACTGGTAAGCTATAAGGCCTGCGGAAAGATTATTGCTAAGGTATTGTAGTGCACCTCCGTATACAAATTGCGCAAGGCTGCGCTCATTATTGAGTTCTGATTTAGTGCGGTGAAGTCCGCTGATATTGATGTTTACCTGGGCGAACTTCCCATTTTCCAGATCTGTCTGACTTGCATCCAGCTTTCTATAGGACAGAAAGGTGGTCAGGTTTATATTTTTGTACAGGTTAAGGGTGCTGGCGAAGCCCCTGAAAAAGGAGGATTCATTGGAAGAGGTATAAGCCTTTAAACCAATGTCCTTTTTTGCCACACCGGCCACATCCGGCCCTTTGCCAAAAGAAAAACCTGACCAGAGTGTCAAACCCTGTCCGAATTGCAGGCTGTAATCACCGACAACAAGTTTACGGATTTTGCCCAGCTGGTATAGGCCGATGCTGAAAGAGTTGAAATCAAAGCCATGGTTATTGCTGCCCGTAAACAGTTCTTCGCCGGCGTCCTTCTTAAAAACTGCAGAAATGGTAAAGAGCTGTTCATATTGATAACCGTATTTAAGGAGCAGTTTTTCGGGGCTGCCGAGGTACCGGCTTCCCGGCAAACTCCGGAAACCTTTTTGCTCTTCCATGGTTTGAGCATATCTTAATATAAGGTCGTTATTCCCCTTGTTTAACAGGTTCTTAAAGTTGAGTGAACGATATCCAGATGGTACTTTAAGCGTGACAAAAGGGAGCAGGTTTTGTATGGTCTGCACATCAAAACCATCAATCTGCTGAAGTTCCAGCAAGTCAAGTAATTTCCCGTTAGCAGCGATGTGACTAAAGAAATTACTGATCTGCAAGGGGGAAAGCATCACCAGGCGCTTTAATTCTTCGGCACTGGTTTGGTTTAGGTTAATAGGGTGACTGGAATAGTATTGCAGTTGTTCCAGTAATTCGGAAAGATCATAATCTTCCGGTAAATCTGGTGCAATACGTTCTACAATGTCTTTGATAATTTCCTGCTGCTGCGCAATCGCAGGAACATAGATACCAAAGAGTAAAAAGAGGAGAAAAAGAGAGCGCCAATTAAAATAAGCTGTGTTTTCCATTCGAGCGTGATGCGCTCAAAACAACAATTAATTTAATTAAATAAAAAATAATAATTCATTTACATTTCAGCGTTTAACTTTAGTAAAAAGTCTTTAAGTTTTTCAAGAGAATCAATGATTTTCTGGTTTTCCTTTATTTCTCCGCTGTTGTTTTTAAGGTGTTCTTTTGCACCTTTTAAGGTGAAGCCCTTGTCGTCGACCAGGTGAAAAATAATCTTTAGGTTTTCAACATCTGCAGGCGTAAAGAGGCGGTTGCCTTTCTTGTTCTTCTTTGGCTGCAGTACATCAAATTCCTTCTCGTAAAACCTGATCTGGGAAGCGTTAACGCCAAACATTTCCGTTATCTCACCCATACTGTAATACATTTTATTAATTTCTCTTTCTTTGTATGGCATAGTTGTATGTTGATTATAAGGTGATTATAGCATTTAATTAAAGTATTCAAATGTAAAGGGATTTTAGTAGAATAACGCAATAAAGTTTTAATTTTGTTGGATAATAAAAGAAGGATGACCGCAAAAGAAATTAGAAGTGCTTATTTACAATTTTTTGAATCCAAGGAACATCATGTTGTTCCCTCAGCACCTATAGTCGTTAAAAACGATCCCACACTGATGTTCACCAATGCAGGGATGAACCAGTTTAAAGATTTGTTTCTGGGTGAAGCCCCTGTAAAATACAAACGTGTGGCAGACACTCAGCGTTGCCTGCGGGTTTCAGGCAAACACAACGACCTGGAAGAAGTGGGTATTGACACCTATCACCACACCATGTTTGAGATGCTTGGAAACTGGAGCTTTGGTGACTATTTCAAAAAAGAAGCCATCGCCTGGAGCTGGGAATTATTAACTGAAGTTTATAAGATACCTAAAGATAAACTATACGTCTCTGTTTTTGAAGGGGATGAAAAGGAAGGTTTGCCCCAGGATACCGAAGCATATGAGCTCTGGAAGCAATATGTTCCTGAAGACCGCATTATTTTAGGTAATAAAAAAGATAATTTCTGGGAAATGGGTGATACAGGTCCTTGTGGACCTTGTTCAGAAATCCACGTGGATGGCCGCCCTGATCATGAACGTGCCGCCGTTCCGGGAAAAAGCCTGGTGAATGCGGATCATCCCCAGGTCATTGAAATATGGAACAACGTATTCATGCAGTTCAACCGCTTGAAAGATGGTTCCCTACAACCGTTGCCTGCCAAACATGTGGATACAGGAATGGGATTTGAGCGCCTGGTGAGGGTGCTTCAACATAAAGAGTCCAACTATGATACTGATGTATTTCAGCCACTGATACAGTTTATTGCACTGAAATCCGGTATTGAATACGGTTCAGCTGAAAAAACAGATATTGCCATGCGTGTAATGGCAGACCATATCCGTGCGATATCATTTGTGATTGCCGACGGACAATTGCCGGCAAACAATAAGGCTGGTTATGTCATCCGCCGTATTTTACGTCGTGCAGTGCGTTATGCCTATACGTTCCTTAATTTAAAAGAGCCTTTTCTGAATCAGCTGGTACCCGTTCTTGCACAACAATTTAAAGGCGTTTTTGATGAGCTGGGAGAACAGCAGGATTTTGTGCAAAAAGTAGTGCTGGAAGAGGAAGTTTCTTTTCTAAGAACTTTAGCTACCGGTATCCAACGATTTGAAAGTTATACTAAAAAGCAGGCAGAAATATTGATGTCAGATAACGCCATTGATATGGAGAAATCTTTTGAAGACCCATGGGTATACAGTATCTTAAAAGATCAGATGGTGATCTCCGGGGACTTCGCTTTTGAATTAAATGACACTTATGGCTTTCCAATAGACTTAACAGAATTAATGGCCCGTGAAAAGAAGTGGGTGGTTGATATGGATGAATACCATATTGCTTTGTTGAAACAGAAGGAAAGGTCCCGCGCGGCGACCGCTATTGATACGGGTGATTGGATTGTTCTTCATCCCGAACTGGACTCCACATTTGTGGGCTATGATGATTTTGAAGTAGAAACTGAAATTATAAAATACCGCAAGGTAAATCTGAAAGGGAAGGAGCAATACCAGGTTGTCCTGAGCAAGACGCCTTTTTATGCTGAAAGCGGTGGTCAGGTAGGAGATACCGGCCGTTTGGAAGACCATAGCCGTTTGTTTTTTGTAGAAGTAACAGATACCAAAAAGGAAAATGGCCTGACCATTCATTATACAGATTCTTTACCGGAAGACCTGGAAGGATCATTCTGGGCGGTGATTGATAAAAGTCAGCGTTTGCTTTCTCAGGATAACCATTCCGCTACACACTTATTACATGCAGCACTGAAAAAGGTGTTGGGTGCTCATGTGAATCAGAAAGGTTCCCTGGTAAACCCCGATTACCTGCGTTTTGATTTTTCTCATTTTGCTAAAATTACGGACGAGGAACTGGCTAAGGTTGAACATCTGGTTAACGAGAAAATCAGGGAGAACATCCCACTGAAAGAGCAAAGGGATGTTCCTTATGAACAGGCGCTATCCAGTGGGGTAACAGCTCTTTTTGGCGAAAAATATGGAGATTTAGTGCGCATTATTACTTTTGATGATCATTATTCCAAGGAGCTTTGCGGAGGTACACATGTAAATGCAACCGGACAAATTGGTTATTTCAAAATCATTGCTGAAAGTGCGGTGGCTGCAGGTGTGAGAAGGATTGAAGCAATTACTGCCGACAGGGCAGAGACTTTTATCACCGAACAAGCCAAAGAGCTGAACGAATTGAGGAACCTGTTAAAGGGAAACAAAGATTTGAAATCTGCTGTAGCCAGCCTGCTGGAAGAGAATGCAAAGCTTAAAAAAGAGGCGGAGAAAGCGCTGGGCGAACATGCAGACAAGCTTAAACATGATATTGTTCACCATGTGAAAACCATTAACGGGATTAATTTTATTGCCGCACATGTGGACTTGCCACAGGCGGATGCGGTTAAAAACCTTGCTTTCAGTATTAAGGATATGGTTGATAACCTGTTCCTGGTGTTTACCACCAATATTGATGATAAACCTGGCATCACCGTCATGCTATCGGAGAATCTGGTGATGGAGAAGGGTTTCAACGCTTCTAAAATTGTGAGAGAACTGGCTAAAGATATCCAGGGCGGGGGTGGCGGACAACCGTTTTATGCAACTGCCGGTGGAAAAAATAAAGAGGGCCTGCAGTTGGTGCTACATAAAGCTGAAAGTATTGTGAAATAAAACAGTAGCTTAAGATAAAAAGCTTATTTACATAAAAAGACCCTCTGGCAATGGCACAGAGGGTCTTTTTGTTCAATGGTATATTTAAGATTTAATGGCGACCTCCACGGCCACGGTCTCCGCGGTCGTGATCCCTACCGTTATCTCTTCCTTTGTTGTGTTTGTTATTTCCTTTATTCCGGTTATTATCGTTGCTGCGATAATTATCATTTTTGCGATAGTTATCGTTTTTACGATAGTTATTGTTGTTGCGATAGTTATTATCGTTGTTACGATAGTGTTTTGAACTTGACTTGTGATAACTCGTTCTCTCCGCTACGCGACGGTGGTTGGAAGAATAATTCTTTGCATAGCGGTTTTTATAATCATGATGCCTTAAATAAGGGCGGTTGCCGTTAATAACGACCTTACGGCCACTGTGCAAATTGTAATTCCTATAGCGGTGTGGCAGATTACGGGTATGTATCCAGTTGCCGCCACTATAATAGATAAACTGACGGGTGGGGACGTAGTAATAAGATTCAACCTCGGGCAAATAATAGTAATCTACATAGTCGTAACCCCTGGGCCCCCAGTCTGGTTGTGCTCCAATGTTGATGTTAACGCTAACCTGAGCTTTTGCCGGTGTTGCAGAAATTGCCGCAATACCTAACATTGCAATTACAATTAATCTTTTCATAACCTTTTTTTTAAAGTGAATAATTATTTAACTGGTTATGAAGCGTGCATGATCTAGATACAATTCATAGGTTGAGGTGTAAGTTCTTGCAGGTTTCATGTGTGTATACAGCTGAAGTCAAAAGTGATGCCACAATTAGTTTACAATCGTGTAATTGTTTTAAATACCTCTTTAAGACTATTTTGGTTATATTTGCAAGAACAACATAATTAGTTTGTTTTAGATCAAAATCAATAAATGAGTGCACATAAGGTAAGTACTACTTCTGAATTTGAATTGGTATCAGGTTTGGAAATTCACGTTCAGCTGAATACGAATACAAAAATATTTTCTGCTGATAGTGCTGTATTTGGTGCCAAACCGAATCAGCATATTTCCCCTGTATCACTGGCATTGCCCGGCGCATTACCTAAGTTGAACAAGGAAGTTGTAGCTAAAGCTATAAAAATGGGCCTGGCATTGAATTGCACGATCAATCAAACGAACTATTTCGACAGGAAAAATTATTTTTACGCCGACCTTCCCAAGGGATATCAGATTACCCAGGATAATAAACCTATTTGCCAGAACGGCTTTCTTGAGGTTACCCTTAGTAATGGCGATGTGAAACGCATCGGCATTAATCGTATCCACCTGGAAGAAGACGCAGGCAAGAGTCTTCATGATCAGGATGATCAATACTCACTGGTGGATTTAAACCGCGCTGGTGTACCTTTAATTGAAATTGTTACCGAACCTGACATCCGCTCGGCTGAGGAAGCTTCAGCACTGCTTACGGAGATGAGGAAACTGGTGCGCCACCTGGATGTGAGCGATGGAAATATGGAAGAGGGTAGTTTGAGGTGTGATGCCAATATTTCTATCCGTAAGCATGGGGCTACCGAATTCGGTACCCGTTGTGAGGTTAAAAACCTGAATTCCATTAGAAACGTTCGTCGTGCGATGGATTTTGAATTTAACAGGCAGGTTCAATGGGTTACAGACGGCGGGAGCATTACGCAGAGTACCCTTAACTTTGATGCTGATCAGGGCACCACTTCGCCAATGAGAAGTAAGGAGGAGGCTAACGACTATCGTTATTTTCCGGATCCTGATTTAGCACCGGTGGTGATCTCCGATGAATGGCTGCAGGAAATTAAAAACGCCATGCCAGCCTTGCCAAAGGAAATTTCCAACCAGCTTGTCAGCGACTATGGCATCAGCCTTACTGAAGCAACGTTGCTTGCAGGTGATGCAGACCTTTTAGCTTATTTCCATTCGGGGTTAACCATAGTTAATCAGCAGAAAAGCTTAATTAACTGGCTTATTGGTCCGATCAGGGCTTTGTTGAATGACAGGGACATCCTGGTATCAGCTTATCCGGTTAGCGCCATCCAACTGGCAGCCGTCATTAACCTGATCGATGAGAAGAAAATATCGCAGCAATCTGCCTTGCAGCAATTGTTGCCAGCGCTTGAAACTGCTGCTGATGCAGATGTGGTGACAATGGCCAAGGAATTAAACCTGTTGATCGAAGATAATGATGAGGCGCTTAGTGGGTTTGTTGACCAGGTATTAGGGAAGTATGATGCCCAGGTGAAAGCTTATAAAAAAGGTAAAAAGGGCGTATTAGGCCTCTTTGTAGGAGAAGTGTTAAAAATGGCAAACGGTAAAGCAGATCCTCAGAAGGTGAATGCCCTTGTTCAGGAAAAGTTAAGTTAAAAATGATGAAGAAATTAGTATATATATTAATAGCCAGCATTGCGCTGATGTCT
This sequence comes from Pedobacter immunditicola, assembly GCF_037482985.1. Classification (NCBI taxonomy): domain Bacteria; kingdom Pseudomonadati; phylum Bacteroidota; class Sphingobacteriia; order Sphingobacteriales; family Sphingobacteriaceae; genus Pedobacter; species Pedobacter immunditicola. The sequence continues at coordinate 229,430 of NZ_JBBHKC010000007.1, forward strand.
TGTAAAGATAAAGATCAGTTTGTGATCAACGGGACTTTTAAAAATGCAGCACCTGAAAATAAGGTATACCTTTTTGCATTGGATAAAACCAATCCAATTCCTGTTGATTCAACAGTGATGTCTGAAAAGGGTGAATTCAAATTTGGTTACGATTCCGAGGAAGTTAGTTTTTTTAAAATTGCAGCAGGAAAAAACGAGTACATGATCATTGCAAAAAATGGTGATGATATTAAATTGAGTGCTGACCTGGCCGATCAAAACATGAATTACAGCATCTCAGGTGCTGAAGAGGCTGATAAGTTGGAATCCTTGAATGTGACCAAAAATAAGTTTATGGCCAGGCTGAATGAGGTTCAAAAGGAGTTTGATGAAAAGGTGGCCGAAGATCCTGATAACAGGGAAGCTATCATGGAAAGTATGCGTCCGGCCTATGTTAAGGAAATAGAATCCCTAAATCAGGAAATATTGAAGTTTGCTCAAAACAATACCAAATCCCTTGCAGGTTTTTATGCTATAAATTTACTGAACCCTTCAGAGTATGAACAGGAAATGGTTGCCTATTCTGAGCAGATTAAAACGAGTTTCAATAAAAACCCTTCCGTAACACAATTTCTGGTACGTATGGCTAACCTTAAAACAGTACAAGTTGGACAGCCGGCGCCCGCTTTTACCATCAGTACCATTGATGGGGGTAAGATCAGCCTGGCAGACTTTAAAGGTAAGTATGTACTACTTGATTTCTGGGCATCATGGTGCCAGCCCTGCAGACAGGAGAATCCGAATGTGGTTAAAGCCTATAACGATTATAAAGATAAAAATTTCACGGTATTCGGCATTTCACTGGATAAGGATCCCGTTGCATGGAGACAAGCTGTACAGGCCGATAACCTGGCCTGGACCCAGGGTGGCGAGCTGATGGATTTCGAAGGCCCGGTCGTTAAACAATACCAGGTTGATGCCATTCCAACTTCTTTTCTAATCGATCCGCAGGGAAAGATCATTGCAAAGAACCTCAGGGCCGAGCAATTAGATGAGTTTTTAAATAAAATGTTACGTTAAGTCCTGTTTATGTTAAGGTGCTTTTATCACTTAACAATTTGGTAACTTGTATTTAACTTAGGGACAGGTTAAAATCCCTAATTTCGTAACAAATAATTAAAAGATATGAGTGCTACAAAACAAAAGATCCTTATTGTTGATGATGAACCTGATATTTTAGAATTAGTTGAGTACAATCTAAAGAAAGAGGGATATCAGGTTTATGTAGCCAGTAATGGACAAGATGGAATTTCAGTTGCCCGTAAGGTACACCCGGATTTGATCATCCTCGATATTATGATGCCTAAAATGGACGGAATAGAAGCTTGTCGTTTAATGCGTTCTATACCTGAGTTTAAAAACACCTTCATGGTGTTCCTGACAGCAAGGAGTGAAGAGTATAGTGAAATCGCTGGTTTCAATGTTGGAGCCGATGATTATATCGCTAAACCGATTAAACCCAGAGCGTTGGTGAGCCGGATCAATGCGATCCTGAGAAGAAATGTGAGCAGTGATGATATTTCTGAGAACAAGGTAGAAATAGGAGATCTTGTGATTGACCGGGAAGCTTATCTTGTTTTTCAAAACGGAAATAAAGTGGTATTGGCAAAGAAGGAGTTCGAATTGCTATATCTTCTGGCTTCGAAACCAGGAAAAGTTTATACCAGGGAATCCATACTTAAAAATATTTGGGAAGATTCCGTTGTGGTCACCAACCGTACCATTGATGTGCATATTCGCAAGTTAAGGGAGAAGTTGGGAGAGAATTATGTATCTACGGTAAAGGGTGTGGGCTATAAATTCGAACTTTCTTAGTACTTTTGTATTTTAGAAATCTACATCATTGAAATATCCAATATTTAAAGACCTTATTATTTTCGAAAACGATGATTACATCGTTGTAAATAAACCTCCGTTCGTGGCTTCACTTGATGAGCGTGGCGGTTCCGGAGAAGTGAATATCCTTCGAATGGCCCGGCAGTATAGCGACGATGCCCAGGTATGTCACCGCTTAGACAAGGAAACCAGTGGCGCCATCGTTATTGCCAAACATCCCGAAGCTTACCGGTCTGTATCCATGCAATTCGAAAGACGCAAGGTGACAAAAATTTACCACGCCGTGGTTGACGGTCAGTTTACCTTTAATGACCTGTTTGTTGATCTTCCGATTTTGAATGACGGCAATAAAAATGTAACCATTGACAGGGTGGAGGGGAAGCGTGCAGAAACGTATTTTAACTCCATTAAATACTACAAACATTATACCCTGGTAGAGTGTAAACCTGTAACCGGTAGAATGCATCAGATCAGGATACATTTAGCTACACAACGTGCATCTATTTGTGGAGACATTATGTATCGTGGCAAACCGGTGTTCTTGTCTAACCTTAAAAAAGGTTACCGCATAGCTAAAGATGAAGAGGAGCAGCCTATTATGAAACGTTTTGCTTTACATGCAAGGCATTTGATATTCAAAGGCATGGATGACCAGGATATCGTCATTGATGCACCTTATCCAAAAGACTTTGCCACCCTGATTAAATTGCTGGATAAGTTTGACAGCTAAGTTATAAATTAGTTCTTGCATGAACTATTAAGCCATGCAAGAACTGATCTTCTATTACTCGACGGTTCTCTTTAAACCGAATTTCTCTATTTTACTGTACAGGTGACTGCGCTGAATGTCGATATCATCTGCAGTTTTGGACACATTCCAATTGTGTTTCTCCAATTTAAATTTGATGAACTCCCGCTCTGCATAATCTTTGTAATCCTGGAAGTTGTTGAACTTTTCATAATCCAGACCTGCTGTCGCATTTGGAATTGCAATATGGGCTGAATTAGCTGCACCGATATTAGTGCCGCCTCCCGGATTAGCAAAAGCAGCAACATCATGCTCATTGATCACCTTATCGCTTAAAATAATTAAGCGCTCAATCATGTTATGCAGTTCACGTACGTTCCCTGTCCATGGTAAACGTTGTAGGGCCACAATTCCTGCTTCACTGATCTTCTTCACCGGCATTCCGTAATCTTTGCAAATCTCTTCTAAAAAGCTTTGCGCAATCACAGGGATATCTTCGATACGTTCATTTAACTGCGGCACATGAATATTGATCACATTCAACCTGTGGTATAAATCCATTCTGAAATTTCCATCTTCAATTTCCTTTAACAGGTCCTTATTGGTTGCGGCAATGACACGAACATTTACTTCAAATTCTTTTTCGCCACCTACGCGGGTAATTTTATGTTCCTGCAGTGCACGAAGTACTTTCGCCTGAGCAGAAAGACTCATGTCGCCGATTTCATCCAAAAATAAAGTACCGCCATTTGCCAGTTCAAATTTCCCTATCCGTTGCTTAACAGCAGAAGTAAAGGATCCTTTCTCGTGGCCAAATAATTCACTTTCAATAAGTTCTGATGGTATGGCTGCACAGTTCACTTCAATAAGAGGGCTGTCTGCACGGTGAGATTTTTCATGCAACCAACGGGCAACCAGTTCTTTACCACTACCATTGGCACCAGTAACCAACACACGGGCTTCCGTAGGGGCAACGCGTTCAATGGTTTCCTTAATTTTATTAATTACCTCCGAATCACCAAGGATATGCCTGGTTTTGCTGGCCTTTCTTTTTAAAACCTTAGTTTCTGTAACTAAGTTACCGCGGTCTAACGCGTTCCTTACTGTAATTAATAAGCGGTTTAAATCTGGCGGTTTAGAGATGAAATCAAATGCACCTTTCTTGCTTGCTTCAATGGCAGTTTCTACAGTGCCATGACCAGAGATCATGATAAAAGGAAGATCAGGGCTAAAAGCAAGGGCTTGCTCCAACACTTCCATGCCGTCCATTCTATTCATCTTGATATCGCAAAGTACGAGATCAAATTTCTTTTTTTTAATAAGTTCTAAACCTTCAACGCCATTATCAATATCATCAACCTCATAATTTTCATATTCTAAGATCTCACGCAAGGTGCTTCTTATCGCCCGCTCATCATCAATTATTAATAATTTTGCCATAGGTTATGCTAAATGTTTGTTTTTGGACACTAATATATTATTATTTACCAATATTTGGATTAATTATAAAAAATGTAAGCCTATAAGCCGGGTTCTGTATTCCATTGCTGAAACTTCTATCATTAATCTAGGATAAACGTTGCCGTTTACCTCCAACGACCCACCCACTAACATCGGACGGGCAGCCCTACGTGCGTTAGCCTATTTGGTCTTTCAACTCCCGGGGTTTGCCAATGTGCCGGTCGCCCGGCACAGTCGTGAGCTCTTACCTCACAATTTCAACCTTACCTGTACTTAAAAGCCATCGGCGGTGTATTTTCTGTGGCACTTTCCATAATTTGGGTATTCATTCCCAAACCTCTTCCCGTTAGGAAGCGAGATGCCCTGTGTTGCCCGGACTTTCCTCTTGAATCTGTATTTGACCGTTGAGCTAATCATCAGTCAGTCAGGGATCAAGCGATAGAACGGCTTACATTTTTTTCAAAGATAAGAAAAACGATCCTATTTGTAGTTTTTAAGGTCTGTATCCACCTGTTCAGTGGTGTACATGCCCTGCTGGTTGCCAAAAGAATTGGTGATGTAAACAATAAGTTGTGTGATGTCAATATTGGCCATGTGTTTTTCATCAGGCATTTTTTCATCATACACTTTTCCCCCTACAGTAATAGGTCCTTCCAATCCGTATTTGATGATGCCCGCTAAACGATCCTTATTTTCTTTCAAATATACGGTGTCTGTTAAAGGTGGCGCCAATTCTCCCAGTCCCTCGCCATTTTTACCATGGCAATTCTGACAATGGGTAATATAAAGATCCCGGCCGTTGACATAATACATATCCTGTTGCAGTCGATCTGCGGATTGGCAGGAATAAATAATGCAGGAAATGGTAATGGTTAAAATTGCCGAAATAATGGTTCTGCGCATCTCCGTTACTTATCTTCAGCTAAAAGAACCGGGATGTCTTTGATTAATTTTGCTACCGCTTCGTCATCAGTACCATCATAAGCTCCCCTCATCCTTTTATCTTTATCAATTAAAATAAACCAGCCCTGGTGAACATAACCCTCCCTGTTGGTGGAATCTTCCATGACTGCCGTCAGGTAACTTTTTTCTGCCAGTGAATAAATATCTTCTTTAGGACCATAAACAAATTGCCATTTGTCGCCATAAACACCCAGTTTCTTAGCATATTTCTGAAGTACGGAAGGCTTGTCATATTTAAAATCTATAGTATGAGATAAAAACATAACATCTTGATTATCTTTGTATTTGTCAAAGATGGTTTTCATATTTCTATGCATCACCGGACAGATGCTGGTACAGGAAGTAAAGAAGAAATCAGCAACGTATATTTTGTTTTTAAATTTGTCGTTAGTGATGTAAATACTGTCCTGATTTAATAAGCTGAATGCGGGAATAGTTTGATAAACCGAATCAATTCTGGTGGTACCGTCTTCATTCTGGACGGTTACAGCCTCACGATGACCATAAATTGGCAATTTATCTTCATTTTTACAAGATGAAAACAACGCTAAAGTTGTGAAAAAGAGAACAGAAAATGTTTTTAAATGTTTTATCGGATTAAGCATCATGTCACAAAGGTACATTACATAAAAAATAAAGTGTAATGTAGCTGTAAATATTTATTAGTTTTGGGCCGAGAATAGAATATAATTAATGAGAACTAGATATAATGCAGGGATTACTGCTTTAGGGGGGTATGTACCTGACCATATATTAACTAACCATGCGCTTGAAGAGATGGTTGACACCAATAGCGAATGGATTGTAAGCCGTACAGGAATAAAAGAAAGACGTATTGCAAACGATGCAACAATAGCTACTTCTGACTTTGCTGTGAAAGCTGTAGAGCGTTTGCTCAGCAGTGGGAAAATAAGCGCAGCAGAAATTGAATGTGTGATTGTAGCGACATCAACTCCGGATTACATCATGGTTTCCACTGCCAGTGTGGTTTGTGAAAAAGCTGGCTTAGTTAACGCATGGGGAGTAGATTCAAATGCGGCCTGTAGTGGATTCCTTTATGCGCTGACCTTAGGATCAAGCTTAATCGAGAGTGGCCGTTATAAAAACGTGATTGTTATAGGCGCAGATAAAAATAGCGCCATCATTAATTATGAAGACCGCAATACTTGTATTCTTTTTGGTGATGGGGCAGGAGCTGTATTGTTGGAGAGGACATCGGCGGAGGAAGGTTTAATTGATAACGTTTTCCGTACCGACGGAAGCGGCAAAGAACAACTGATTGTTCAGGCCGGAGGTTCTTTAAATCCATCCTCAATGGAAACAGTGACCAAGAAGCTTAATTACATTAGTCAAAACGGAAGGGTGGTTTTCAAAGCTGCAATAGAAGGGATGACCCAAACTTGTAATGAAGTTTTCAAAAGAAACGAACTGGAATCGAGCGATATCGATTGGCTGGTGCCACACCAGGCTAACCTGAGAATTATTCAGTCGGTGGGTGATAACCTCAAAATTCCTATTGAAAAAGTAAAAATAAATATCGACCGTTACGGTAACACGACAGCTGCCACAATTCCTTTGTGCCTGTGGGATTATAAAGAGGATTTTAAAGAAGGCGACAAAGTCTTGCTAACAGCCTTTGGTGCTGGTTTTTCATGGGGTGCCTCTTACCTGGTATGGGGCAAACTCAGAGAGAACGCTTAGGCCATACGCAGCCGGTCTATTAGCTAATTGTTTCAATACAAGTGTTTTGAAAAGAAAAACTAAACAAAGTTTTAAGGGCTTTGTTTAGTTTTTAACCAAAACCTTGTAAAATGAAATCACCATCAATATTTCTTTTCTTAGCCATTTTCTTGGCTGCATGTGTTTTTTGGACTTGCCAGAATACCGATAAAACGGCGAATTCGGGGGATGCGCCTATTCAAAGAATGGATAGATCAACCGATCTTGATACATCGGATTTTATGTATAAAGCTGCTGTAGCCGGAAAAATGGAAGTTGAACTGGGGCAGATAGCCGTGCAATTAACTAAAAATCCTCAGGTCAAAGATTTTGCGGCTATGATGGTTAAAGACCATACCCAGTTAAACATGGAACTGGAAAGCCTTGCCTATGATAAAAAATTAATATTACCTACAGTTTATCCCAAAAGATTCAAGCGTCGTTTGAGTGACATGAAGAAACTAAATGGTAGAGCTTTCGAAAAAAGATACATGTCTATGATGGTCCAGGACCAGCTTAAATTTCACGAGCTTTTTAAAACGGCTACAAAAAATAAGGATCCAGAGATCAGTAATTTAGCCACTAAAACATTACCCGTTTTAGAAAAACACCGTCAAAAGGCTAATGCCGTCCATGCTTCCTTACAGAAAGATTAGTTTGTAATTAAAACCCCTATGCTATGAAACACAAAATTCTTTTTCCAACCCTGATCGTGGCCGCTTTTGCTTTTCAAGCTTGCCAGAATTCAAAAAATAGTAATGATGGAGCTGATACGCTTTCCCAGGACATGGTCGATTCGACGAACATGGTTACTGATACCAGCGGCATCAACGACAATGACACCTCCAGCTTTATGCATAAAGCAGCCATTGGGGGCATGATGGAAGTGGAACTGGGTAATTTAGCACAAAAACAGGCCAGCAATGCCGAGGGTAAAGAATTTGGAGCCTTAATGGTTAAAGACCACAGGAAAGCTAATGCTGAATTGAAAAGGATTGCGGATGCTAAAGAGGTGATGTTACCAACCGCTTACCCTGAAAAAGTACAAATGCATTTGGATGAAATGAAAAAGTTAAAAGGGATTGATTTTGACAAGCATTACATGTCGATGATGGTGGATGACCACAAAAAGGATATTGCCCTTTTTAAAGAGGCAACCAATAACAGTGATACCAGCATCAGCAAATTTGCGGCTAAAACATTGCCTGTTTTGGAGACACATCACAAAAGAGCAACAACTATCCATTCAACTATTAAATAATACTGTTATGGAAAACGATCAATTACTGGAAGGTCAGGATCCCGATCCAAAAGATCTTTCCAAAAAGCCAATTACCAACCAGGAGGCTGCTGAATTTGAAAATCCTTCAACAGATCCTGGCTTTGAACCTTCTTTTCTCGAGGAAGAACCTGCAGCCGATGAGGAACAGCAGAACGATGATGAGCTGCCGGATGATGAGGATGATGATGATGTGAGAAATAAAATTATTTGAAAACATCAAAACTGTATTGTGCATCTGTCCAGAATTCATCAAGTGCAATCATGCGTGATTTGAAAAAGGAGATTAGGGCAGGCCAGTCTTCCTGTTTAAAGATGCTCACCTGTGGAAGGCTGGTGTAAATTCTGCTCACTGTTTTATAGTGTTCGTTTAGGCCATTCAGTTCCCATTCCCACTCTTCGTCCAAATAGCCTTTTAAAAGGTTCCGGTATTCTTTAAATTGTTCAAACATCAGTTCCTGGATCCCAGCATCCGGATGCGACATTTCAATAGCCATTATTGCGGCACGATTATCCACCTGCATTTTAAAATGCAGGTGTTTGATCCCGGTCTTATAATTGATCCAGTTTATTTTTTGACCTTCAGCAGAAAGATGCAATGCCATATATTGGCCATAAGCAGTCCAGAATGCTTGTTTAATGGCGGATGCCTGATCTTTTGTATACAAGTGTAGGGATATTTAAACGTTTATTTTACAAAAATAAGCAATTGCATATATAATCAATCGCGTCTTTAATTTGGAATAATTCCAAATAATACCAATCTTTGCATCAAACGAATACTTAATGCAAAATTCAACGATCGAAATTTCCACTCCTTGGGCCGAAGTGTTTAGTACAAAAAATGGCAGTGTTCATCAGTCTGACAGTGAGAACTGTTGGTATATTGATTTCGGTGGTAAAGTAGCCCGATTTGATTATCGCTGCCTGTTGAAACTTAAAAAAGCCATATATGGCATGAATGTGGAAGCTTTATTATTAAACAGCCATAAAGCTGCAGATTTAGAAATTGTTTTTATTTGTGCTTGCGACCATTTCTACATCTTGAATATAATGGAAATCATTGCTTTTAAAGAGTTGCTGGAAGGGACTTTTGTGATGCTTAGCCTCAACCATATTTTGCATGATTGTTTATACAGGATACCAGCTTAATTGATATTAGACTCTTTCCATATTGTGATCTGAACTGGAAAATCTTAATTAATAGCACTATTTTTGATTATAGAAATGTATTACTAAATCAATTAGCTATGAAAGACATCATCCGTATAAAGAGCTTAATTTCTGCAGATGTAGAGATGCTTTTAAATCAACAAATAAAAAAAGAAGCCCAATCATCCTCACTATACTTGTCAATGGCATCATGGTGCGACCGAAATGGTTTTGACAATTCTGCAGATTACTTTTTCAAACAAGCTGAAGAAGAAAGGCTTCACCAACTTAAATTTTTTAAATATGTATTGGACATGGGCGGAACTGCTATTTCCCCGGATGTTACTAATATAAAAAATGAATACAATAGCTTTCGGGAGGTTTTCGAAGAAGCCCTGGAAATGGAAGTGAATATTACCCAATCCATTAAGAACATTGCAGCCCGTTGCCATAAGGAACAGGATTATGTGACACTTGAATACCTTAACTGGTTCTTCCAGGAACAAAGGGAGGAAGAATATAAAGCCAGAAGAGCATTGGAATTATTTGATGTGATCGGTGAAGAAGGAACCGGAAGATGGGAAATTGACAAACATGTTGGAAAAATACATTATTCCAGCGAAGCTTAAGCCAGCAAATAATGCTGGTTAACGAGGCTATAAGATCATAAATTAGGTTATAGCTTCAATTTTAGAATTGAGGACCAGTGCTGTGGGAAAAAAGACCGAATCAGAAAAAAAGAAACATAAAAAAGGCGACAAGGAAAAAAAGAAAAAGATTTGTTGCGAAAAATACAAAAAGGGCAAAAGATGTAAAAATTGTCCGCTTGCTTAACCTGTTGCCACTTGTTTTCATATAATAGACAAGTCTGGCCACCGGCATACTTATAAGATTATTGATTAAAACCGTATATAGTTCACTATATACGGTTTTTTATTTTAGGTATACTTGATAGCCCGTGTCAAATACTGTAAAAACGCTCAGTATATACCCTTGATTTTTAAAAAACCAATCGTTTCTTTAAACCTTTTCGGTTACTAACTCCTTATTAGTAAAGTTGTTTAACAATTAAGGAGCACTAATCGTTGCTTAAATTTAAGGGGATGAAACGAATTGGATTTGGAATATTATTACTGGCCATTCTAGCCGGATGCGGTGGAAACTGATACGCTGGTACGGGTGACACCGCTCAAACTGCTTTTCCTTCTTCCAGGAAATCAAATACACAATAGATAGCATAAACAGAAATATTATGGAAACGGTATTTTTTAGAACGCATGACCTCAATGAAACTTCAGGATATTCATTAATGGGTTATCAGCATATTTTTAATAGCAGTGTTACAGATCCTGACCCGAGAGAAGATGACGACGACGATGATAACCTATATCCTGATGATCCCGATCGGGATAATGACGACGATGCAATTAGTCCGGGGATGGGTGAAGATGAAGATGAACGCTATGAAGATGACGATGATGATGAAGCTACCGATTTAGATACAGATGAAAGTACGGAATATCCGCCACTTTAACTTGAAACACATGCTCAGTACTTTAACCCGTCCAAAACTCCGTGTTTTTACCTGGCACATTCATGGAAGTTACCTGTATTATTTGTCTCAGGGCAATTATGACCTTTATATCCCGGTAAATGCAGAAAAATCTGAAGGGTATTATGGTAGGGGTGAAACCTTCCCTTTTGGAGATAACGTTTATGAAGTTCAGGCTGAACAGGTAAGGGACATGGAATTTGATCTTATACTTTATCAAACGGATGACAATTTCTTCCGTGACCAGTATGATATACTTTCAGAAAGCCAGCGCAGGCTTCCCAGGGTTTACCTGGAGCACGATCCGCCATGGGGCCATCCAACGGATACCAGGCATCCGGTAAATGACCCTGAAGTAGTATTGGTTCATGTAACGCATTTTAACCATTTAATGTGGGACAATCATAACCTTTCAGCCCGTGTTATTGCTCATGGTGTTACGGAACCTTCCGCAAGCTACTCAGGTAAGCTGAACCGCGGGATTGTGGTCATTAATAACCTCCCTAAACGCGGGCGGTTACTTGGCTTTGACATATTTAATGAAGTAAGGAAGGAAATACCCCTTGACTTAATAGGCATGGGTGCTGAGGACTATGGAATCGGCGAAATACGCCATCCGGATCTTCCAGCTTTTATCAGCGAATACAGGTTCTTTTTTAATCCGATCAGGTATACGAGTCTTGGTCTTGCTGTTTGTGAAGCCATGGCATTGGGAATGCCTGTGGTAGGCCTGGCTACTGCCGAAATGTCGGTTACTATAAATAATGGTTATTCAGGTTTTATACATACAGACATCAATTACCTCATTGACAAAATGAAGTTCTTGCTGAATGACCATGCTGCTGCAGTGGAGATGAGTAACCAAGCTAAAAAAACTTCGCAAGAACTATTTAGCATCGTTCGTTTTGTTCAGGAATGGGAAGCCTTATTTCATCACGTAATTGATGGGGACTACGCTTCTGAATATACCAAATTACAGCCTTAGCCTGCAGCATTAAATTGAAAGAAGATGAAAACGAAAATTGCATTTATCAGCGAACATGCTTCCCCACTTGCTTCTCTTGGAGGAACTGATTCAGGGGGTCAGAATGTATATGTCGGCGAGCTGGCCATTCAACTGGCGCTAAGAGGTTATGAAATTGATGTTTTTACCAGGTGGGAAAATGCACAGCTGCCTAAAGTTGTACCCTATATGCCCGGTGTCAGGGTGATTCATGTAAAAGCAGGCCCTGTTGAACAGGTAGCCAAAGAAGATATCCTTTGTTTTATGGAGGACTTCAAGCAGGATATGCTGCAATTTATTGCGGCAGAAAAGCTGGACTATAAATTGGTGCATGCTAATTTCTGGATGTCGGGCCTGGTGGCCATGCAGCTGAAAGAAAAACTGGGACTTCCTTTTGTGATCACTTTTCATGCCCTGGGCCATGTAAGGAAGATCCATCAAAAAGAGCAGGACAAATTTCCGCCGGAAAGAACTGCCATTGAAGAAGAAATTGTTCGGCAGGCAGACCGTATTATCGCAGAATGCCCACAGGACTTCGATGACCTTGTGACCTATTACCATGCCGATCCCAATAAATTAGCCATTATTCCTTGTGGATTTAATCCTAAGGAATTTTTCCCCATCAATAAGTTATGGTCTAAACGGCGGTTGAACATTAAAGAAGATGAATTTGTGCTCCTGCAACTGGGCCGCATGGTACCACGTAAGGGGATTGACAATGTGATCCGGGCATTGCCATTGTTACAGGCTGCAGGGAAATCCGTTAGGCTGATCATTGTTGGCGGAGAATTTGGGGGACAGGCGGCAAATAGCGAGGTGAACAGGTTAAAAGGCATCGTCGATGAATTGAACCTGCAGCACAAAGTTGTTTTTGCCGGCCGCAAAGACCGTGATGAATTGCGTTATTATTATGATGCGGCAGATCTCTTTGTGACGACCCCATGGTATGAGCCTTTCGGCATTACACCGTTGGAAGCGATGGCATGTGCAACCCCGGTAATCGGCGCAGCGGTTGGTGGGATCAAACATACTGTAGTAGATGGTAAAACTGGTTTCCTGGTGGCTCCCCATGAGCCTCAACTATTAGCAGACAAGGTGTCATTGCTGATAAATCATCCAGGCTTATTGAAACGCATGGGTAAGCAGGCACTGGAACATGTGCATCAATCTTTTACCTGGAAAAAAGTAGCAGAAAAGATGATAGGTTTATATGCCGCGGTATTTGCTACGGCAGCAGATACCCGTCAGCAGGAACTTCAGCTGATCGCTAATGCCTTTGAAGATGCCGCCCAAACCTTTCAGCATTCGGCGGCACTGCTGAGCCAGCAAATTGCTGAAGCAGCAGGCTGTATGAGCAAGGCGCTTAAAAACGGCGGAAAGATATTGGTGTGCGGTAATGGAGGCAGTGCTGCTGAAAGTCAGCATTTCGCCGCTGAACTGACAGGCAGGTTTGAAATCCCGTACCGCAAGGGACTGCCGGTGATATCTCTCACTGCCGACTCAGCAATTCTTACCGCCTGGTCTAATGATTTTGGCTTTGATGAGGTCTTTGCGAGACAAGTGCAGGCATTTGGCCAGGCGGGAGATGTTTTACTCTGTTTAAGTACCAGCGGAGCTTCGATGAATATCATCAATGCCATCAAAACGGCAGAGGAACAGCAAATGCACTGTATCAATATGTTAGGCAAGGACGGTGGTGAGGTGGCGCAGCTTGGCCATTTAAACTTAATCGTGCCTTCCTTCAGCACCCCGCGTATCCAGGAGGTTCATTTGCACCTGGTACATTTGCTTTGTGGACTCATAGAAAATCACTTGTTTGGTAAACAATATATGAAAGAAGTGGAGAAGCATGCGTTTACGCCTTTTAAAATTATCAATGGCAACATAGCCATCGCATTTAGCAATGTTAATGGTAAAACACATCAAAATTATGGCAGCTAAAAAAGCAATATTTATAGACAAGGACGGAACATTGATTCCTGACTTGCCCTATAATGTGGATCCTGCAAAGATCACGCTTGCAGTAAATTCCGTTAAAGGACTTCGGCAACTGCATCGGGCCGGCTATAAGTTGATTGTAGTTTCTAATCAATCGGGAATTGCAATGGGCATGTTTGAACCCAGTGCATTATGGCGTGTAGAGTTTAAACTCCGTGGTTTAATGGCCAGGGAAGGGTTGTACCTTGGTGGGTTTTACTATTGTCCGCACCACCCTGAGGGAGCTTTAGCAGACTATCGTGTGGATTGCAGTTGTCGTAAACCTGCCCCTGGACTCATTCTAAAAGCGGCTGCGGATTACGACCTGGAACTTTCAAAATCCTGGATGATAGGCGATATTTTAAACGATGTGGAAGCAGGACATAATGCGGGGTGCCGGTCTGTTATGATTGACAATGGGAATGAAACGGAGTGGGATTTGAACAGAAAGCGGATTCCGGATGCGATGGTAAAAAACATCAATCAGGCGGCTGAATATATATTACACCATACTTTAAGACTGGAGAAACATGAAAGCGGAACTCATTCAATTGACAGATAAGTTTAAGAAATTCAAGATCCTGGTCGTTGGTGATTTTATTGTGGATGCTTATTTTAAAGGAAACTGTAACCGTCTTGCGCCGGAAGCGCCTGTTCCGGTGATAGATATCCTGAATAAAAATTATTGTCTGGGGGGCGCAGCCAATGTTGCGGCGAACCTTAAAGCCCTGGGGGCGGAAGTGTTGTTCTGTTCCGTCACTGGCCGGGATGAGCATGCAAAAAAAGGGCAGGAGCTGCTTTCCAGCGCAGAAATAAGTTCGAAATGGCTGGTTAAGGATTCGGCACGTGCTACCCTGATTAAAACAAGGATCATCACACCGGTGCAGGCCATGCTTCGTTTTGATGAGGGGACAACCGAAGCCTTGTCGGCAGAAACTGAAAGCCAGCTGATCTCCAATATCCGAAAGGCCTATTCATTATGTGATGCTGTGCTCATTGCGGATTACAGTAAAGGGGTGATCGGTCCTCAAGTGATTGCCTGTTTAACTACACTGAAGAAGGAGCACCCTAAACCTATTGCTGTTGATTCAAAAAGGTTAAGTGAGTTTGCAGCATTGGAGCCCTCGTTGGTGAAACCTAATTATGAAGAAACCCTTCGGCTGCTTTCCCTGCCTTTTCAACATGCTGATCGCATTGAACAGATAAAAGATGCCGGTCAAATGCTTCATTTGCATACCAGGGCTGCTATTACAGCAGTAACGCTGGATGAAGCAGGATCTCTTTTGTTTAAAGGAACTGAATTTATCTGCCATGTTACCGCACCAGCTGCACCAAACCACCAGGTAAGCGGCGCTGGAGATACCTATATTAGTGCCGCTTTGTTGGCCATGATCAGCGGGGCAAGTCTGCAGCGTATGGCCGATTTGAGTACGGCGGCAGCAGCAATTGCTGTTCAGAAAGAACTTACGGCATTGTGTTTCAATGAAGAGCTGCGCGCTGCTCAGGGGCCTATTGAAAAATTCATTTCAGGACAGTCGTTTTTAAAAAGCAGGTGTTCCTGGTATAAAAGCCAGGGCAAAAGGATTGTTTTTACCAATGGTTGTTTTGATATCTTACACAGCGGCCATGTGAGTTACCTTAATCAGGCAAAAGCCATGGGCGATATCCTGATTGTGGGCCTGAATACTGATGAAAGCATCAAACGCCTTAAAGGCAAAAGCCGGCCGGTAAATTCTCTGGCCAACAGGGTGGAGGTGCTTGCTGCTTTAAGTTGCGTGGATCATATTGTTCCATTTGGTGCAAAAAACGATGATACCCCAATTAACCTGATCAGAACGGTCATGCCGGATATTTTTGTTAAAGGTGGTGATTATGAAGATGCGCAGCTTCCGGAGGCCGAGATCCTGAAAAAGATAGGCTGTGAGATCTCGTTTTTACCCTATATCACCAATCAAAGCACCACATCAATTATTAACCGCATGGATCAAACAACCAGGTTGAAAATTTCCCTGCTCAATTGATAGCTTCATTGCCGTTAAAAAACCATGTCACAAAATGAAAACCTGGGCCGACTGTAAAAACCTGCTTGTTATCCGGGCAGATAACATGGGTGATCTACTGCTCTCTTCACCTGCAATTGAGGCCATTAAAGAACAGCTTGCCTGTAAGATCACTGTGCTGACTTCAACAAAAGCCCAGGGAATAGTCAGCATGCTGCCGTTTATTGATGACTTGCTGGTATTTGACGTGCCATGGGTTAAACTGGAAGGTAATAACGACCCCAGCGCGTTTTTTAGTCTTTTAACACAAATTAAAGCCAAAGCATTTGATGCTTGTGTGGTATTTACTGTCTATAGTCAGAATCCCATGCCTGCTATACTTTTAGCTTATCTGGCTGAAATTCCCCTAAGACTGGCTTATTGCCGTGAAAATCCTTATCATCTGCTTAGCCATTGGGTTCCCGATCCGGAGCCTTATCAAATGATCAAACATCAGGTGCAGCGGGACTTAGACCTAGTGGCTGCAATAGGTATTAAATCGGCCATAAAAGCCCTTCAATTAAATGTTCCTGAAACAGCTGCAAACAACGCCCGCTATAAAATTAAGACGACAGGTCTGGATATACAGCAGTATCCCTTTTATATTTTACATCCGGGGGTCAGCGAAGCGAAGCGGCGCTACCCTAAAGAACTTTGGATTGCCCTAGCGCAAAAATTATTACAGCAACAACACTTGCCATTAATCCTGAGCGGCTCTGCAGCTGAAAAAAATATAACTGATGAAATCGCAGGAATGGTAGGCGATGGCTGTTTTTCGGTTGCAGGGTTGTTGGAGCTGGATGAATTTGCAGCGCTGATTGACAGGGCAAAAGCCGTGATCACCGTCAACACGGGTACTGTGCACCTGGCTGCTGCGCTTCAATGCCCTGTTGTGGTGTTGCATGCACAGACAAACCCACAGCATAGTCCCTGGATGGTGCCCCATCAGGTACTGGAATACAGTGTGCCCGAACTTTTAAGAAGCAATAATGAGGTGATCAGGTGGGTTGATCAATTGCTTTATAGCCGTTACAGGCCATATCCTGAAGCTGATGAAATAATTGCTGCTTTAAACGCTATAACCTGAAAAACAGTGCAGTAACTTCTTTTAGCACTAAATGATAATCTGCTGTTTTAGTCCAGTCGATGCTGACATGCAATTCCTTATTTAAAGGTGCCCAGCGTTCCGGTTCACCATCCATACTGATGATAATGCTTTGCGTTTTTAAAGCAGCTGCCAGATGGGCAACACCGGTACAGTTTGAAATGAGGGCATAAGCCTCATCGATCAACACGGCAACCGCCCCCAGGGAGGTCTTTCCTGCGGCAACGATGGGTGCCGATTTCATTAAATTCACAACTTCGGTCACAATAGGGAGTTCTTCTTTTGTACCGGTAATCACCACCTGATAACCATTTTTCACACAGTAATCTCCTAATGCGGCAAAATATAAAGCGGGCCATTGTCGCCAGTTGCCTCTTGACCCGGGATGGATACAGATGTATTTTCCAGCTTTTACAGGCAGCTTCAGTTTATTCATTTCTTCCACGTCAGTTTTTAAAATTGGGAATTCTAAGTCGGTTCCGTCTGATGCAATGCCCAGGAAAGCCATTAATTCCAGGTGTCGCATAATTTCCGGCCCGTGATTAGGGTAGAGCAATAAAAATTCGTTCGGTACGGGGTTTTGTGGACCCGGACAAAATCCGGCGATATAGCGGGCACCGAAAGACCTGATCAATTGATTGACAATGGTGCCGTTACCCTGCATCTGGATAATGAGGTCAAATTTCAAGGATTGTACTTTAGGAAGAAAAGCATCAAACAAAGCCTGGTCAAAATTCTGTTCCGGTAAACCCGGGTATCCCGGAAAGGAGATGAAATCATCAAAATATTTCGGAAACCTTTTTTGAAAAGCAGTGGCCCAGGGCAGACCAATGAGGGTAATGCGTGCCTGAGGGTAAGCCTTTCTCAAAGCTCTGATGGCAGGAATAGCACATAACATGTCCCCAAGTTGTAGTGCCCTGAAAATAGCGATATTGCTGATGTTTGAATTTATCATTTTATAGGAAAAATACGCGATATTTTATAGATCCATAAAGCCGCCAGAAAACTGAAATAAACGGGATAACCAGGGAAGTGCTGATGATTTCAATCACATGATTAAAGGATTTATGCCGTTGATGTAAGCGCTGCGCAATGAATCCAGCAAAAAGCAAAATCAAGGCGGATGCTGCAAAAAAGGACAGGTAAAACACATTTAAAATCAGTCCTGCCACCAGCAATATCGCTGCTATAATAATGCCATAGTAGTTCCATATCGCTGAGCCTATTTTTTTTCTGTACAGGGCAGGGAATTTTTTAAAGAGCAAAGCATCATAGATACCCTTTTTCTGTTCTTTAATGCTGATCCCCCAGGGAACCTCCCTTACCGGGTGTACCACCATTGCTCCAGGAACCTGGACGATTTCAATAGGATTGGTGATTAATTTAAATTCAAGGTCGCTGTCTTCGCGCCAGGCCATCTTAAATCTTTCATCAAAACCGTGTACCTTATTTAAGGCTGCCTTTGTACAGGCACAATTAGCCGTAATAAAATCTGCCTGTTCCAGTTGGGCGATGTTAATGGCGAAATCAGTTTTCTTTTCAGGCAGAGGTACCTGTGTCTTTCCTGTAAAAGCAATATACGGCTGGCCAAAATACTGCATTAAAAAGGCATCGAGCCAT
The DNA here is from genome assembly GCF_037482985.1 of Pedobacter immunditicola. Taxonomy (NCBI): domain Bacteria; kingdom Pseudomonadati; phylum Bacteroidota; class Sphingobacteriia; order Sphingobacteriales; family Sphingobacteriaceae; genus Pedobacter; species Pedobacter immunditicola. The sequence goes on from NZ_JBBHKC010000007.1 coordinate 247,923, forward strand.
AACCGATCAGGAATACAATCATCATCCGTAAAAGCAATAAGCGGAGCATGAGCCATTTTCCAGCCGTAATTTCTGGCTGCGGCAGGACCACCTTTGAAAGGTGTCTGCACATAATTTAAGCTCAATAAGTTGTTCATTCGCCAGGTTTCCAAAGCTTTTTGTGTCTGCAGGTCCGGCCCATCGCTCACTACAATCACCTGGAAGTCCTCTTTTGGGATGCTTTGTGAAACAAGCGCCTCCAGGCATCTAATCAACAGCTTCGTTCTTTTGTAGGTAGGAATGATTACTGTAATCTTTACGCTCATAGTCTTTTTCAATTAAAAACGAACCCATCACTAAGGCATCAAATGGGGAAGTCCAAAAACATTCTATGGCATCCCGCGGACTGCAAACTATGGGTTTTCCTAAGGTATTAAAGGAGGTATTGACCAATACGGGAACGCCGGTTTTTTCTTTGAAAGCTTTCAGTAGCTGGTAATAGATCGGGTGCTGCTCTTCATTGATGGTCTGTATACGCGCGGTACCATCAATATGTTTAACGGCAGGGATCTGCGCGGCTTTATCTTCTGAAACATCAAAAATAAAAAGCATGAAGGGCGATTTATTTGCTTCATTGAACCATTCGGCAGCATCTTCTTCGAGCACAACGGGGGCCACCGGACGGAAATCTTCACGTGCCTTTACTTCGTTTAACCGGCTTTGCATATTCATATCTATCGGAGAGGCGAGAATGGAACGGCTGCCTAATGCACGGGGCCCGAATTCCATTCTTCCCTGAAACCAGCCAATAATTTTGTTATCACATAAGATCTGTGCTGTTTCTTCCGCTACATCCAGCATTTTTTTATAGGGTACCTTGGCCCAGTTTAAGAACTTTTCTATCTCCTGATCGGTATACTCCGGACCCCAGTAAGCATGGTTCATCACAAAGCTTTTCCCGCTTTTTGGTTTCTCCCGCTGGTCGATGTACAAAGCTGCACCTAAAGCAGTGCCAGAATCACCTGATGCAGGTTGCACCCAAACCTTTTTAAAGCGGCCACGGTCCCTGATCCTGCCGTTGAGTACACAGTTAAGCGCTACACCACCTGCCAGGCAAAGGTTATCCTGTTTTGTGCTTTCCTGCAACCAGTTCGTTATTTCGAGCACACTTTCTTCGAGCACCAGCTGCAGGGAATGAGCAAGGTTGAAGTGGTGACCTGAAAAAGGTGTATCACTTCGCCTGGCCAGTCCAAACCTTTCCTCCAGATTCTCATTTTCAATAGTGTACTGGCCATTACTGCCAATTTTAACCATCTCCCTAAAATCCTTCACGAACGTAGGCTTTCCATAAGAAGCCAGGGCCATCACTTTATATTCATCAGAAGAATGAAGGAAGCCCAGGTGGGTGGTGAGCCGCTCATACAACAAACCAAAAGAATGGGGGAGATTAACTTGTCCGGTTCTTTGCAGTTCATTTTGCTGGCCCACATTGTAAGTTGTAGTTGCCAGTTCGCCACGGCCATCTATCGTCATTACTGCCGCATCCATATAAGGTGAAGCCAGGTACGCACTTGCTGCATGTGCAGTGTGGTGTTCTACATAGTGCCAGGTCCAGTCATTTTCAGTACAGTCCCTGAATCTTTTTTGTAAATGATGTGGATAGCCATCTACCAGTTGAGCTGGCGCATTCAGTATGGAAGACAGGAATAAATTATTCCATGGATCTTTTTCCGCTTTATTTTGAAGTGATGGATAAAAGGGTATATAGGTGAGCGGTTGGTTCACCTCATCCTCCGGAACCAATAAATGAGGATTAAAGGAGTAAGCAATATGGTCAACATCCTTTAACGTAATGTCTGCCACCTTCAAACAATAATCAATAGCATGAAAAGGAAGTTCATAAGTAGAAAAAGGAATCGGCCTTTTGCCATGTTTGATATGTGTAAAGCGTTCATCTTCAGCAGCTGCGATTAACAGCCCATCTTTGATCAGACAAGCGGACGAGTCATGAAAAACTGCATTTATTCCAAGTGTATACATAAATGGGTGTTTCTAAGGTGTTAGATTATTAAACGAACGCAGGTGTTAATTGATTTGACTAATTGAATTTCACGTATTTAAAGAAGTTGTCTCGTATTACTCGTAAAAAATTAAGTGGTTTTACGCACTTAAATCGAGTAGTTACTGCAGGAACAATTTCTTTTCTAACTCGTTGATATGTATACAATTAAACGCTAAATAAATAACTAATACGGCAAATTTTAGCCTAACCAAATTATATGAAAAATTCATCCAACACACCACCTCGCCACCTTCTTTGTTTTTCCCACCTCCGTTGGGATTTTGTTTTCCAAAGACCACAACATTTAATTAGTCGCTTTTCTCAGGAGCTCAATGTTTACTTTCTCGAAGAACCGATTTTTGACACCGATGGGGATTCTTTCCTCGCGGTCTGCAAAAAGTCTGCTCAACTGAGTATCGTTGTCCCCCATCTGCCCGCCAACTTGACAGCCGAGGAAGTTAATGCTTCCATGACCGGGTTGCTTGATCAGTTTTTCCATCATTCCAATCTCAACGACTGGACTTTCTGGTATTATACGCCAATGGCTTTAACTTACTCAGAAAAATTTAAGCCCCGGCTGACCATTTATGATTGTATGGATGAACTTACTGCGTTTAAATTCGCACCTAAGGAATTAGCGGGACTAGAAAAAAAGCTAATGGCCAAAGCAGACCTTGTCTTTACAGGCGGTCATTCCTTATATGAAGCCAAAAAACAACAGCATCTCAATATTTTTCCCTTTCCAAGCAGTATAGACAAAGCGCATTTTGCCCAGGCGCGCAGGTTAACCCTGGAGCCTGTAGACCAGGCGCAAATCGGGGGTGTCAAGATTGGCTTTTATGGCGTCATCGATGAGCGGTTTGATATGGAGGTGATCCGACATATTGCTGCGCATCGCCCATCCTGGCAAATCATCTTAATAGGGCCTGTTGTTAAAATTGATCCCCAAAGTTTACCACAAAATCCAAATATCCATTACCTGGGACAGAAATCCTATACAGAGCTTCCCCGTTACCTTTGCGGTTGGGATGTTGCCTTAATTCCTTTCCAGCTTAATGAATCTACACGATTTATCAGTCCGACTAAAACTCCGGAATATCTTGCTGCGGGCGTTCCGGTAGTGTCTACGCCCATCAGAGATGTGATTAAACCTTATGGAATCAAGAAACTGGTTCATATTGGTGAAAAAGGTGCTGACTTTGTCAGGTGCATAGAATTGGAGTTGAACAGATCTGATAAAAAACAATGGATCGTTAAAGTAGATCAGTTTTTAAGTTCCGTTTCCTGGGATGATACTTTTGCACAAATGAATAAACTTATTCAAAATCAATTAAATGATACCAATGCAATATCAATTGCAAGTTAAACTTAATCATCATGTATGACTATTTAATTGTTGGCGCTGGATTCGCCGGTAGCGTATTAGCTGAAAGATTAGCCAACATAGCCTTTAAGAAGGTGCTTATCATTGATAAAAGAAATCATATTGGCGGTAACGCCTATGACTACTATGACCAGGCCGGAATTTTGATCCATAAATATGGGCCGCATATTTTTCATACGAACAGCAAGGAAGTATTTAATTATTTATCTGAATTTACGGAGTGGAGAAATTACCAGCACCGTGTTTTGGCTAATGTAGACGGGCAATTACTTCCCATTCCTATTAATTTAAATACCATCAATTCCATGTATGGCCTGAACCTGAACAGTGATCAGCTCAGTGATTTTTTCGCCTCCCGGGCAGAGAAAAAAAAGGAAGTGGTGACGTCAGAAGATGTAGTGGTCAGCACTGTAGGGCGTGAACTTTATGAAAAATTTTTTAAAGGCTACACGAAAAAGCAATGGGATCTTGATCCTTCAGAACTCAGTGCCTCTGTAACGGCCAGGGTACCTACACGGACCAATAAAGATGACCGTTATTTCACGGATACCTACCAGGCGATGCCATTGCATGGCTATACAAAGTTGTTTGAAAAAATGCTGGATCATCCCAACATCCATGTGATGCTGAATACCGATTACAAAGATATCCTTGGTGAGATAGGTTATAAGGAGCTCATTTTTACCGGTCCGATTGATGAGTTTTTTGATTACAGGTTCGGCAAATTGCCTTACCGTTCCATCAATTTCAAATTTGAAAGTCACGATGTGGAGCAATTCCAGCAAACCGGAACCATTAATTATCCGAATGACTATGCCTTTACAAGGATTACGGAGTTTAAACATTTAACGGGGCAAAAGCACCACCGGACATCTGTTGTGTATGAGTATCCAACTGCAGAGGGGGATCCTTATTATCCAATTCCAAAGCCTGACAATGCCGTGCTTTACTTAAAATACCATGACCTGGCTATGCAAATGCAGTCTACGCATTTCGTTGGCAGGCTCGCTACTTACAAATATTATAATATGGACCAGGTTGTTGCCCAGGCACTGACCGTGTTTAAAAAGATCAGGAATAAGGAAATCCTGGTCAACTAAAACTAGTGTTGGACAAAAACGGCCGTTATGGAAATATGGGGAGGTATTGAATGTACCATTAACCGGGTTAGAAATCAATATTTTAACCAACTTGATTGTCAGGGGCATTACCAGAGAAAAGAAGATCTGACCCTGCTCAGCAACCTCGGAATTCAAAAAATAAGGTATCCTGTTTTGTGGGAAAGGCACCAGCCACAAAAGGATGTAGCGCCAGATTGGGGCGTCATAGAAGAAAACCTTCAGTACCTGCAGGAAAATGGAATAACCGTTATCGCCGGACTGGTGCATCATGGCAGCGGACCAGCGTATGTTAGCCTGATGGACGACTCTTTTGCTGATGGCCTGGCATCTTATGCTTCAGCGGTCGCCAAAAAGTTTCCCTGGATTGAATACTACACGCCTGTAAATGAACCACTCACCACTGCAAGGTTTTGTGGCCTCTATGGTTTATGGTATCCACATGGCCGTGACGACTATTCCTTTCTCCGGATATTGATCAACGAATGCAAAGCTACCCTATTAGCCATGCAAGCCATCCGGAAAATAAACCCTGATGCTAAACTGGTTCATACAGAAGACCTGGGAAGGATTCACAGTACCCCACATTTGCAATACCAGGCAGACTTTGAGAATGAACGACGCTGGTTAGGGCTTGATTTACTCTGCGGAAGAGTTAACCCCAGCCATTTCATGTGGAAATATTTAGGTGACCATGGCATTACGGCTGAAGAACTCCGGTTTTTTACAGCAAATGCGATGCCGCCAGCTATCCTTGGGTTCAACCATTACATTACGTCAGAGCGCTATTTGGATGAGCATATTTCGTACTATCCCCCGCATACCCATGGAGGGAACGGCAAAGTGAAATATGCAGACGTAGAGGCTGTGCGAAGTGGAAAAGTGGATCTCCATGGCCCGAAAAAGTTGTTGAGAGAAGCCTGGGAACGGTATAAAATGCCGCTTGCACTTACAGAAGTACATCTTTATTGCTGGCGGGAAGAACAACTCCGCTGGCTTCGGGAAGTCTGGGAAGCCGCTGATGAGTTGGAGAAGGAGGGTGTGACGATTTTTGGCTTAACGGTTTGGTCGTTATTTGGGGCCTATGGATGGGATAAATTACTTACCGAAGGAAAAGGCAATTATGAAAGTGGTGTTTTCGATTTGCGTTCAGGTTTTCCAAGGGCCACTGCAATGGCGAAACAGGTGAGAAGCCTGGCCCTGGGGCAGCCCTATCAGCATCCCTTACTCCAGGGTAAAGGCTGGTGGAAACGGCCTGACAGGATCCTTTATCCAGAGCGATTAAATATTTTGTCTCCTGATCTTTGTTCGCCAATTTTAATCATTGGTGCGAATGGAACCCTTGGAAAAGCATTTGCTAAACTTTGCCGGGCGCGCAATATCCATTACCTGGCCATTACCCGCCAGGAGCTTAATTTGATTTCACCGGTTCAAATAGAAGAGACCATCCAGAAATATAATCCCTGGGCCATCGTTAATGCCGCAGGGTTTGTGAGGGTAGATGCCGCAGAAATTGAACAGGAAGACTGTTTCTTAAGCAATACAGAAGGGCCTGCGAATCTTGCCGCTGCCTGCAAAAGATATGGGATTAAATTTTTAACCTTTTCCTCAGACCTCGTCTTCGATGGGGAGAAGAAAGCTGCATACATTGAAAGTGACAAGGTTAACCCCCTGAATGTATATGGTGCCAGCAAGGCACAAGCAGAAGAAGAGGTTCTAAAAAATGATCCCAATGCGCTGATCATCCGCACAAGTGCTTTTTTTAGTCCCTGGGACAATTACAATTTTGTTTACCACATCATTTCCTCTTTAGATCGAAGGGAGCATGTGAAAGTAGCTGCCGATGTGGTGATTTCACCAACTTATGTTCCAGACCTGGTCCATGTAAGTTTGGATCTGTTGATAGATGATGAAAGGGGAATCTGGCACCTCGCTAACCATGGTAACCTCAGTTGGTCTGATCTTGCGATTGAAGTGGCCAGGCGGGGCAATTTTAGTACTTCCTATCTGGTGCCTTTACCTGTTTTGGAAATGGCTTACCCTGCAGTGCGGCCAAATTTTAGCGCACTGACAAGTATGCATGGCCTGATTTTACCGTCACTAGACCATGCGCTGGATCGCTTCTTTGAAGAAAGAAATAGGAATTCATTTGCTTCATGAATTTTATAGCGGCCATCGGCTATGGTAGAAACAACCTTCGATTCAATTCGTATTTATACGTCCAGGCACCTGATCCTTTTCGGAAAATACCCTTTATTCGATATAAATAAACAATAATTGCATTTAAGCTGTCTTAAATATAATCAATTAATTTATCATTTTAAATAGAGAAACCATGGACTTACAAGACAATCCACAGCACCAGGAAGGGCCGATTGCCAGAACCATTGAAGAGCAAACCGCAAAAATACCTTCTGATGTATTCCTCTGGGCCGCTTTAGGTTCAATGGCTGTTTCCCTTACTTTCAAATGCATCGGAAAAGACCATTTAGCTTTATTTGTTGGCCAATGGGCACCTTCATTTTTATTATTAGGTTTATACAACAAGATCGTAAAAGTTGAAGGTCACGATAAAACATCATGAACTTGTTACAATTCTAAATAATATCCTTATCGTTTTATTTTATGGACAGGCAGTATGATTACTGCCTGTTTTTTTTTAAGAGAAACAATATCTTTTCATTATATTAAAATTACCTTACATTAGGGAGAGTTTATTTGACAGCCTCTAAAATGGGTTTTTCCAGAAAATTTGGAATAAACAAATTCGACCTATTTCTGTTAACTAAATAATAGGTAAATAATAGGCTTAAGCAGACAAAATTATCATCATTAAGATTAAGGAATTGAAGGAGCCATATCACTTTTCTAAACAGGTTACAGGGAATAGGACAGAAAAGATATTATCGAATTTCGACGCTGGCATTTACGGAAACATCTCTAAAGAGGATGTGAGGTTATTACTGACCGAACTTGAGGAGTCCTATCAATCTCTGGATGAAGAGCGTGCAAAATTTGTGAGCCTCTATGACCTTGCGCCTGTAGGTTATTTTATTCTCAATTACCTTGGAATCATTACTGACGTCAATGAGCGTGGTGTTGGCTTGTTGAAAACAACCAAGGATGAAGTCATGTATAAAAGGTTTCAATCCTTTATCACCCCGGAATCCTGGGAAGATTTTTACAGTTTTTTACACCAGACCGAAAATTTTGCCGACCGTCAATCAACAGAAATTAAACTATTATTAGGCAACAATGAAATTGCTTACACCCGGGTGGAAGGGATTGCCGTTCAAAACAAACTGGCTAAACAAATTAAGTATTATATCGCTGTTATCGACATCACGGAGAGCAGGAAATCCCAGTTAAAGTTACAGGAAACAAAAGACCGACTGGAAATGACGCTTAGCGCATCTTCTACAGGTATCTGGACGATAGATTCTTCCGATCAAAAGGTCTATTTAGATGAATACAGTTATGCAATTATCGGTTTAAAACATGAAGAGTTTGATGGCAGTATCAAACATATTCTCCAGTATATCCATCCTGAAGATCAGGAGAAAATGCGCAAAAGCCTGGGACAGGGAATCAGCTCCAGTGAAGCTATTGATTTGGAATTCAGGGTGGTTACCAATAATGGCCCCTTTAAGTACATTTCTTTTAAAGGACACAGCGTTCCCCATCCAAATAAAAACGGGAGATGTTTTGCGGGAATTATGATGGATGTTACGGCACGTAAGCGGCTGGAAAGAGAAGCGGAGAATTTGCGAAAAAATCAGGAAAGACTGATTTTATCTGCAACGTTGATGGCGCAGGAGAAAGAAAGGTCTATCATTAGCAGTGCCCTTCATGATAGCATCTGCCAGGTTCTTTATGGAATCAGGCTCCATCTGCAAAACTTTCAGATCACCAATAGTTTAAAAGAAGAATTTATTAATGTGAACCAGCTGCTTGATCAGGCCATCCGCGAAACACGTCATATCTCCTACGAACTTACGCCCTCTGTACTTAAAGACTTTGGCTTTACGGCTGCGATTAAGGAGATGTCACAGCGGTTAAGTACGTCCAGTTTCAAGGTTAAGTGCAGTATCAATAGTGCAGCAGATCTTTTGCACCCACAAATTCAGTTATATCTTTTCCGGATCATCCAGGAATTAGTCAACAATTCTATCAAACATTCCGAGGCCCGTCAGGCTGATATAAAGGTTAAAATTGAAAATAATCAGATATCCATCATCGTTTCTGATAATGGGAAGGGCTTTAATGTGTCCGAAAAAGACGCATTGAGAAAAGGCTCTGGATTGAGAGGTATAAAAAACAGGGTATTTCTTTTAAATGGAGAAATTACCTTTAACAGCGGTCCTAAAGGCACCGCCACTACCATAGAGTTTAAAAATGATATCAACCTGGCAGATATTGAACGCATATAATTAAAACGGTTTCAACCATGATGAACGTAATTTTAGCGGAGGATCATAATATCGTCCGCAATGGCATTAAGATGCTATTAGAGACAGACAAGAGTATTAATGTTATAGGTGAAGCTACGAACGGGCGTGAAGCACTGAGTATGGTGGAAAATGGCGATAAGGTAGATCTGATTCTGGCCGACATCAATATGCCGGAACTTGATGGAATCTCTCTGATCAAAAAAGTAAAAGCGATCAATCCGGATATCAAAGTTGCCATTCTTTCTATGTTGGACAATGAGAAATACGTGATACAGGCATTTTCTGAAGGTGCCAGCTGTTATTTATTGAAGAACATTTCTGCTGATGAGCTTATTTTTTCTGTGAAGCATGTGAAACTTGGTGGAAAATACCTTTGTTCAGAACTGGCAAATAAGCTGTTAGACCGGTTAATTCAGCGTTCTAATGCTGAATATGGTGGTGTGGACATCAGTAAAAACTTCTCCATGCGTGAAATAGATGTCTTGCACCTCATCGCAGAAGGATTGACCAACAGCGAAATGTCTGAAAGGTTATTCATTAGTAAAAGAACCATTGAAGGGCACCGGCAGAACCTCATTGAAAAAACAGGTTCACGAAATACGGCTTCCTTAATCAGATACGCAGTTTTAAACGGTATTGTGCAATAAAAGCCATGATAAAACAAGTGTTTAGCGCTTATTCTTTTACGTACATTTACGCATTTATATCTTCAATATAATTTCTATATTTATTCATCTGATATGATTATTCCAATAGGTGAATAATTATTATTCATACGGATATTTTATTAAACTAAATCCTGTATAATGAATAAAATATTATTAATTGACGACGATGTTGACATGCTTGAAGTAATGGAAGCTACCCTGGCTTTTTACGGTTACAATGTCAGCACAAGCAGTTACACAGATGACATTTTTGAATTGGTTAATATACATCAACCTGATCTGGTGGTCATCGATTATTTAATGACCGGGATAAATGGGGGGGAGATGTGTGCGGCCCTGAAAAGAAATCCGTCCACGCGGACTTTACCAGTGATCATTGTTTCGGCTTATGAACGCATCATCCAGTCGCTTGGCAATTATGGTTGTGATGCATTTGTTTCGAAACCTTTCGACATGACGCATTTATTGAATGTGATTAAAAAAACTATTTTGAAGTCGCCAGTCAACTATTACCTTCCGAACGAGTCAGCTTCCAATCATCATTTGCAAAAATAAGCCGATAAACATTCAGTTGAGCTAATACGTATAACATATTGAATATGTGATGTTTAATATTTTATTCCATAAAAAACTTAGGAATGTATTGATGGTGTAGGTTAATGAAGCTATTCCTTTGTAGTTCAATAAAGTATGTGTGTGTGGTTAACTTTAAAGAAAATGCCTCAGTTGCCGGTAATAGGCCCGGCATTTATGCAATATTAAGATGTTAATGAAACCGACAAAGGAGAGTTTATTTGAAAAGGCTTCCACTAAAATAACTTCATGGGCTGGCAGTTCCATTGCATTTGGAATTGCCTTTCTTATTATCATTATTTGGGGGCTGACTGGTCCAATATTTGGGTTTTCGGATACCTGGCAATTGGTAGTGAACACTGGAACAACTGTGATCACGTTTCTGATGGTATTTTTGATACAGAAAACCCAAAACAAAGATTCCAAGGCCATCCAGTTAAAGTTAAATGAATTGATTGCTGCCAATAGTGAGGCCAGTAACCGTATGGTTGATATTGAAGATCTTTCTGAAGAAGAACTTGATATCTTACACAGATTCTACAAAGAACTTTCTGAGAAGACAAAAGAAGAAAGGGATATTCATGAGTCTCATTCTATTGATAAGGCCCAGCACCTTGCCCGCAAGAAACAAACGCGTAACCAACAAGATTGATTAGCGCTTGTTACGTTAGTTTCCGTCTTGTTTTTTTACTAAACCGGTAACCAGGCTCTTCCATTGTGGTGCGGAAAGGCCCAGTTTAGCCGACCAGCCCACCAATGTATTCCTGATATTATCAGTCATTTGATCAGTGTCGGTGTTGGCAAGTTCATTTCTGCCGTGGACTTCCGCATACACCTCGTTTCCGATCCTTTTTACCTGGAAAGTAGAAGTTGCCGTGTCTTTGAAGAAATGCGCTGTATCCTCTTTCTCATTTAAAGGATTTGCAGCCGGCCTCACGGTCATACTGATGGTGTCTGCCTGGTTCAGGCTTTCTTCCTCGATACTTTCTACCCTTACCCAGTCAAAGCCATCACCAGTAGAGGTTCCGGGGCCTGGAATATCTATTTTGAAGTAGTCGCCTTCTTGTACAGGTCGTTTTATTTCCCTTCCATGTGGGTCCGTAAGCATAAAAGTAGAAACCGGGACTGCACAGATCTCATACCAGTTATAAACCGCTAAGAGTCTTTGTTTGGCAGTCTGGTAAAATGCCCGGGCATCTTCAGTAGTGGCCAGGGCTATATTTGCAGTGATATCCATTTTACCACCTTCATTTTGTTCAGGAACAGCTGTACTCATCTTGTTTAAATTATATTCAGGTCAATAGTTAGTTCAATATATCACTACCCGTCTGTTTTGCAGGCTGTTGTCATATTTCAGTTTAGAAAAAACTGTTTAGAAGGGATATTGTTTTTCTTTTTTAACCTCATTCTCATGGAAAAGAATAAAGTAAAACAGATCCACGATTTTGGTCAGAGCATTTGGCTTGATTTTATCGATCGGCAAATTATCAAATCGGGGGAATTACAAAGTTTGATTGATGAAGATGGTGTGCGGGGGGTGACATCCAACCCGGCCATATTTGAAAAAGCGATCACTGGGAGCGATGATTATAAAGACGAAATCCGGGAACTTCTGAACCATACGGATGATATGGAAGTCTTGTTTTACCAGTTAGCAATTTCGGATATCCGCGATGCAGCAGATCTGTTTAAGCCCGTATTTAATGAAGAAGTGAAGGGTGCTGATGGTTTCGTTAGCCTGGAGGTAAGTCCCCGTTTAGCACTGGATACGCAGGGCACCATTGACCAGGCGTTAAAATTATGGAAGGAAGTGGACCGCGAAAATGTGATGATTAAAATCCCAAGTACAAGGGAGGGATTGGAAGCTATCCGTTACTGTATCCAGGAAGGGGTTAATATCAATGTCACCCTTTTATTTAGTTTAGAACGGTATAGAGCTGTAGCAGAAGCATATATTAGTGGTATAGAAGCCAGGGTGGAGAAAGGGCTGCCTGTAAATCACATCTCCTCTGTAGCCAGTTTTTTCCTGAGCCGTATAGATGTGATGATCGATCCGATGCTGGAAGAAAAGGGACTGGCAGCGTTGCAGGGCGAAGTAGCCATCGCCTCCGCCAAAATTGCGTATCAAATGTACAAAGAGATTTTCAGCGGCGCACGCTGGGAAAAACTGCGTACCGCAGGGGCAAAACCACAGAGATTACTGTGGGCGAGTACCAGTAGTAAAAATCCCGCGTTTAAGGCTACCAAATATGTTGACGCACTCATCGGGCCTAACACCGTTGATACGGTCCCATTGGAGACGATAGTGGTATACAGGACTGAAGGAAATCCTTCTAACTCGTTGGAACAGGGTATGGATAAGGCTAAACAGGTTCTTGACCAATTAAAAGCAGCAGGTATAGACCTGAGCGAGGTAACTCACCGGCTCGAAGAAGAGGGTATTCAGAAATTTATAAATCCATACAACAAGTTAATAAAAGCTATAGAAGAACAGGTTAAAACAGTGTAAACCAAAAAACTATGGAAAACAATCATCAAAATCCGCATACCAAATATCCGGTACCACCATTTCCAAAACAAGAACAGGAAACACCTGGAGTAGAAGCTGAGCTGATGCCAAAGGCCGATCATGGCGAAGAATCCTATAAAGGTTCAGGTAAACTGGCAGGCAAGAAAGCCATCATCACCGGGGGAGATTCCGGTATCGGCAGGGCTGTAGCCATTGCTTTTGCCAGGGAAGGTGCAGACGTGCTCATTTCCTACCTGGAAGATGTTGAAGATAAAGATGCCCAGGATACGGCCAGTTATGTGGAGAAAGCGGGGCGGAAGGCGGTGTTGCTCAAAGGCGACATCCGATCGGAGGAACATTGTAAAGCCATCATCAACAAAGCTGTAGAAGAATTCGGACAGCTTGATATCCTTGTAAATAATGCTGCCTTTCAAATGGCACATAAAGAATTGCAGGAAATCCCTTCAGAAGAGTGGCGTTATACTTTCGAAACCAATATTGATTCCATGTTTTACCTTTGTAAGGCTGCAGAACCCCATTTGAAGCCAGGAAGCAGCATCATCAATACCACCTCTGTTAACGCATACTCACCAACACCAGTATTGCTTCCTTATGCGGCAACCAAAGGCGCCATTCAAAATTTCACTTCCAATTTAAGTCAGATTTTGCTTTCGGCGGGAAAAGGCATCAGGGTCAATGCAGTGGCACCAGGACCGATTTGGACACCCTTGATTCCTTCTACCATGCCGGATCCTGAAAACTTCGGCAAGGACACGCCGATCGGTCGTCCGGGGCAACCTGTAGAGTGTTCACCTGCCTATGTGTTTTTAGCTTCAGATGAAGCCAGTTATATTTCAGGAGCAACGCTACCCATCACGGGGGGCAGGGTTACAATTTAGCCAGTTCCTGGAACAATGCCCTTTGTTGATCGGTCAGTTTTTCGGGGATGAGTACATTAAAAGTAAGGTACAAGTCGCCGAACTGATCTTCTTTTTTATAAAGCGGAAATCCTTTACCTTTCAACCTCACTTTTTTGCCGTTCTGGGTTCCTGGCAACACCTTTAGTTTTACTTTACCTGTCATGGTGTCAACCATTACTTCTCCGCCCAATACGGCAGTATATAAGTCGAGGTCAACCGTTTCATAAAGGTCATCGTTGATTCGTTTAAAAACAGGATCATCGGCAACAATAATGGTGAGGAACAGGTCGCCATTCGGGCCACCATTGGCACCCTGACCTCCCTGGCCTTTCACTTTGATCACTTGTCCGTTGGCAATGCCGGCAGGGATAGTGATCCTGATTTGCCTGCCATTAACGGTTAAAGTTTGTTTATGGGTGGTATACGCCTGTTCAAGGGATAATTGCAATTCAGCCTGGAAATCCTGTCCTTTAAACCTCGTGGCGCTTCTCTGGGACCGTCCGGCGCCTGAAGGCCTGCCAAACAAAGATTCGAAGAAATCAGAGAAGGAACCACCGCCAAAATCATCACTGGTATAGGTTGCACCCTCAAAAGGATTGGAGCCGCCGGCATATTGCCTTTGCGTCCTTGATCTTTTCGCTTGTTCAAATTCTTCGGCATGTTTCCAGTTTTCGCCGTATTCATCGTACTTCTTGCGCTTTTCGGGGTCGCTGAGTGCCTCATTAGCTTCATTGATCTCCTTAAACCGCTTTTCGGCTTCTTTGTTATTGGCATTTACATCCGGATGGTATTTTCGGGCCAGCTTGCGGTAAGCCTTTTTAATATCATCCTGGGAAGCTGATTTATCAACCCCAAGTACTTTGTAATAATCTATATAGGCCATAACTGATGAATCTTAACCAAATTTAACTAATTGTGTTTGCAAACAATAAAATATCTCGGTAAACCTGATCTGCTGGTTAGCGGGTATGATCTGCATAATATCTCTTGCCAATCACAACAACGGTGAAGTTTCCATTGGATACTATAGTCTGGTAAGCAAAATCCTTGCCGACATAAGCCGTCATCGTTTGCCCCTCGATCGTTTGAGGGCTATTTTTGACTATTTTTCTGACTTCAATTTCCTGCTGGAAACGATTAAAAGTTTCTTCATCCGGCGCCTGGTAGTATACCCGGTTCACGGCTGTTCTTTCGGTATGGATCCTTAACCAAGCCATTGCTTTCTTAGGGTCTGTCTCCAGGTTGCCAAAAGAGAAAGTCCGGTAATAATCACTTTCGTAATTCCCGGTGAGGGCAGGATCAAGCTTCCAGCCGGCGTTTACCAGCGAGTCGCTTACATGGGTCGTCGTTTTACTGATACAGATCTCGAGATCTGTCAGCTGTTCTACCTGTGCTTTACACACGATCATCCCCAGGCACATCACAACAGTAATGAAGTATTTAAGCATAGCCAAAGGTAAATAAAAAAACGCATGACCAAGGTGATCATGCGTTTTGAAATAACGGTATGAACAGGCTTAAGCCTGTAAATCTTCCATTACATTGTGAATTTTAGCACCCAGTTGCTCATTCACCTCTTCAAATTGAGCTCTGTCGCTTAAAGGCGCATTCACGCTGCAATAAAACTTAATTTTAGGCTCTGTACCAGAAGGACGGGCAGATACAATGCTGCCATCGGCTGTGATGAATTGTAAAACATCAGATTTTGGAAGTGTCAAAGGACTGGTACTACCTGTGTTTAAGTCCGTTTCGATACCCAACTCATAATCTTTCAGTGTGATGACTTTAGAGCCACCCAATTCAGCAGGAGGGTTGTTTCTGAATTTTTCCATCATGGCTTTGATTTCTTCGGCACCTGTTTTTCCTTTTCTGGTTAAGGAAACAAGCTCTTCTCTATACAAGCCATACTCCACAAACATGTCCAGCAAGGCATTGTACAGGCTAGTGCCTTTATCTTTATAATAAGCTGTCATTTCTGCAATAAAAGCGCAGGAAATAACGGCATCTTTATCTCTTACCAGCTCACCCACAGAATAACCATAACTTTCTTCGCCACCCACAATGAAGGTTTTTTTACCCTGCAATTCTGTCATCAGCTTGCCAATCCATTTAAAACCAGTCAGCGTATTGTGACAGGTTACGTTTTTCGCATTAGCGACGGCCTCTATCAGGTTAGTAGTTACTATTGTTTTTACAATATATTGATTACCATCCAGTTTGCCTTTTTCCTGCCATGCAGTTAACAAGTAATTGATCAGCAGGCTGCCGGTTTGGTTTCCATTTAAAAGCACAAACTGGCCATCGTTATTTTTTACTGCAATTCCCACACGATCGGCATCCGGATCTGTTGCCATCACCAGATCAGCATCAATTTCATTTGCTTTTTTTAGCGCTAAGGTCATTGCTTCTTTTTCCTCCGGGTTCGGGTAAACAACGGTTGGGAAATTACCATCCGGCGTACTTTGTTCCTCCACCAGGGTCAGATTTGTAAAGCCGAATTGTGCCAGTGCTTTTGGTACAAGTGTAATTCCCGTTCCGTGGATCGGTGAGAAAACAATTTTCAGGTCTTTCTGACGGGCAATCGCTTCAGGTGATACAGAAAGCGCGGCAATACTGTCGAGGTACAACTGATCAATATCTTCCCCAATCAACTGGATGTTCTTCTCCACACGATCAAACTTCACCTCATCGATACTGCGGATGTTAGCCACTTCTTTCATCACTTCCACGTCATCGGGCGCCGTAAACTGACCGCCATCCCATCCGTAAGCTTTGTAACCGTTATATTCTTTAGGATTATGAGATGCGGTAAGCATCACGCCACTACGGCATCCCAGGTGCCTGATGGCAAAGGAAAGTTCCGGCGTAGGCCTTAACTCCTTAAAGAAATAAACTTTGATGCCATTGGCGGTAAAAACATCTGCAGTAACCTGAGCAAAATAATCAGAATTATTACGGCTGTCGTGCGCAATAGCAACCTTGATGACCTTGCCTGGGTATTTTTTCAGCAAATAGTTACTCAAACCCTGTGTTGCAGTTCCGATGGTATATTTGTTGATCCGGTTAGAACCAGCACCCATAATTCCTCTTAAACCTCCAGTCCCAAATTCAAGGTCTCTGTAAAAAGCATCCGTAAGCTCCGTGTATGCTTCACCGTCAACCAGTTGTTGGATTTCATTTTTGGTCTCCTGATCGTAATTACCATTAAGCCATTGGTTGATGGTTTCTAATGTGGAAGGTTCTAGCTGCATATAAGTTTTATGTCGGTTTTTAAAAATGGATTTTACTAATTCTTCGGTATCCTATTTTGTTCAGCAGGCTAATACAAGGTCATATTCCAAATATTATTTTGCTTATGTCTCTCTTTTTCATATCGTTTTATTATTTTCACGGCCTGAAGGTTAAAGAGCTATACAAAAATATAAATATTACCATTATTATGGTTATAAATCCCTAAATAGCATTAATTAAACCATAAAAGCAATAAAATAACAATGAAACGATCATAAAACCTATGATAGCTTCATTACCACTTAAAAACAAATATATAGAAATGAAAATATTAAAGTTTGGAGGAACTTCTGTCGGAAGCCCAGAGCGGATGGCAAAGTTGCTGGATATCATCAATCCCGCAGAAGAACAAATTGTGGTTTTATCGGCAGTGTCCGGCACCACCAATAGTTTAGTGGAAATCTCTAACAAACTTTTAAAGGAGGACAAGGAAACGGCGTTAACTTTAATTAACGCCCTACATCAGCACTACAACACCTTTATCACTGAACTTTTGCCTGAAGGCGATTTCAGGGAGCAAGGTCAGGAAGTTGTAGATTACCATTTAAACTTTATCGCTTCCCTGGCTAACGATCTGTTTACGCCCATCGAAGAAAGAGTGGTACTGGCACAGGGAGAACTGTTGTCGACCACCTTATACCATATCTATTTAAAATCCATCAATGTGCCTTCAGTATTGTTAGCGGCATTGGATTTTATGAAAACCGATGAAGACAATGAGCCTGATGTTCCTTTTATCACTAAACACCTAAAGCCGATTCTGGAACAACATAAAGGAAATACATTATTTATTACGCAAGGATTTATCTGCCGCAATAGTTTTGGTGAAGTAGATAACCTGAGAAGGGGCGGAAGTGATTATACGGCTTCCTTAATTGGTGCGGCCATCACTGCTGAAGAAGTTCAAATCTGGACTGATATCGACGGAATGCATAACAATGATCCGCGGATCGTTAAAGGAACTAAGCCAATTTCTCATTTATCTTTTGATGAAGCGGCAGAGCTTGCTTATTTCGGCGCGAAGATTTTACACCCGCAATCAGTTTTCCCGGCACAGAAATACAAGATTCCGGTGAGGTTGTTAAATACCATGGAGCCAAAGGCGATGGGTACTTTAATCTCTAATGAAAGTGAGAAAGGTAAAATCAAATCTATTGCTGCAAAAGACGGTATCACGGCTATTAAAATTCATTCCAGCAGAATGCTTCTTGCCTATGGCTTTTTAAGAAGGGTATTTGAGATTTTTGAAAGGTATAAAACGCCTATCGACATGATCACCACTTCAGAGGTTGCGGTGTCGCTAACGGTAGATTTTACCGATAATCTCCATAAAATTGTGGAAGAGTTACATGCATTTGGGTCTGTGGACATCGATAAAGACCAAACGATTGTTTGTGTTGTTGGTGATTTCAGTGCCGATAAACATGGATTTGCTTCCAGAGTGCTGGATGCCGTGAAACACATTCCACTCCGTATGATTTCTTATGGTGGCAGCAATTATAACATTTCCCTGCTGATCAATACGAAGGATAAAACAGAAGCCTTAAGAAGTCTGCACAACCGTTTATTTGAATAAGTTTATTTCAAACCTACGCTTAGCAGCATCATGAAAGCCATTAACCGATTATTTCTTTTTGAGATAGACAAAAATGGCAATCGCAATAAAGATGAGTACGATAAAGAGCCTTGTTCTCCTGTCGTACTCTTTTTTGTCGATCTTTTGTCGCCGAAAATCCAGGTAATTGCCGATGAAGATCAACAACAATCCAATCAACACGAATATAATAAGAATTTTAAACATGATATTTTCTCATAAAGATATAAGTCACCTCAATAATCTGGATACGCCTTTCTATTATTACGATCTTGCCTTATTGCAAAAAACGTTGAATGCTTGCGCCGATGCTGCAAAGGTGTATAATTTTCATGTCCATTACGCCATGAAGGCCAATTTTAATCCGGAAGTTTTGAAAAAAATCAAGGCTACAGGTTTTGGTGCCGACTGTGTGAGTGGTGGTGAAGTAAAGAAGGCCATCGAAGTTGGCTTTGATAAAAATCAGGTGGTTTTTGCTGGTGTGGGGAAATCCGATAAGGAGATTAACCTTGCCCTTGACCAGGATATCTTTTGCTTCAACGTAGAATCTGTACAGGAGCTGGAAGTGATCAATGAACTGGCCGCTAAAAAGGGTAAAACTGCTAAAGTGGCCATCCGGATCAACCCCAATGTGGATGCCCATACGCATCATAACATCACGACGGGCCTGGATGAGAATAAGTTTGGTGTCAACTCCTGGGACCTGAATGATTGTGTGGAGATGTTGAAGAAATGTCCTCAGCTGGAGTTTGTGGGTATACATTTCCATATCGGTTCACAAATTACCAACCTGGACGTGTATAAAAACCTCTGCGTTCGTGTGAATGAGTTTGCTGCCTGGTTTGAAGATCATGGCTTCCTGGTGAAGGTACTTAATGTGGGCGGTGGCCTGGGTATCGATTACCACCATCCTGATCAGCAGATCCCTGACTTCGTTGCTTACTTCAATATCTTCAATGAATTCCTGCAGGTTCGTCCGAGCCAGGAGGTACATTTTGAATTGGGTAGGGCGCTGGTGGGCCAGTCGTCATCGCTGATCAGCAAAGTGCTGTACGTGAAGAACGGTAAAAAGAAGAATTTTATCATCCTGGATGCAGGCATGACTGAATTAATGCGCCCGGCTTTATACCAGGCTTACCATAAGATTGAAAATATCAGCAGAACCGAAGAGGCCGCTACAGTTAAGTATGATGTGGTGGGGCCTATCTGTGAGAGCACGGATTGCTTTGGCAAGGAAGTGGAGCTGCCGGAAACGAAGCGGGGAGATTTGATTGCGATCAGGAGTACGGGGGCTTATGGTGAGGTCATGACATCGCATTATAATTTGCGCGATGCGGTTAATTTTGGGTATAACAAATAGAAAAAAGCTATTGCTGTTTTCGTCCTCGTTCTCAGAAGGAGAGAACGGATGTCCTTAAACAGCAATAGCTTTTTTTCAAATTAAGTATCTTGTTAGGCTGCAAAATTAAAAGGCAAATTTGCAAATAGGGTTGCGTTCCAGGGATTTTCTTGGTTGTTTGCTTGGCTGTTTAGCTGGCTATTTTTTTGGTTGGTTGCTTGGTAAGGTTTTGGTTGTTTAGCTGGTTGTTTGCCTGGTAGGTTTTGGTTGTTTGCTTGGCAGTTTTGCTGGTTGTTAGCTTGGTTGTTTTTGGATTGGTTGCTTTAGTTTTTTGTTGGTTGCTTGGTTGTTTTTTTGGTTGGTTTTCTGGTTGCTTGGTTGTTTTGCTGGCTACTTTTTTGGTTGATTGCCTGGCTGTTTAGCTGGTTGCCTGGTTGTTTTGCTGGTTGTTAGCTTGGTTGTTTTTGGGTTGGTTGCTTTAGTTTGTTTAGCTGGTTGTTAGCTTGGTTGTTTTTGGATTGGTTGCTTTAGTTTTTTTGTTGATTGTCTGGCTGTTTAGCTGGTTGTTAGCTTGGTTGTTTTTTGGTAAGCTATTAGTTGTTTTGCTGGCTACTTTTTTGGTTGCCTGGTAGCTTTTTTGTTAGTTTGCTGGTCGCTTGCTCAGTTTTTTCTTGGTTGTGTTCTGCAGCCAGTTGCATAATTAATCATAGTTTTTTAGAGGCATCGTTTCGTTAAGGCTATGCTATTGCAGGAGTTCGAAAGGGTATAACACTTGGGCATTCAGATCAATTAACCAAGGCAAAGGAAAAGCCAATTGATTTGGTGCTGTGGTAAGGTGCGGGTGATCAATAAGAGATTTTTCCCTCGATGTTGTACCCGGCTTCATTAAAATTCTCGGGGTTGAAAAAGCCTGTGTGGGTGTAGGTTCCGGTAGCGTTTGCAAATTTTCCACGTCCACCTACAAACTTGCCTTCGGCACTAAAATTTACACGGGTGGGGGAAGCGGGCGTAAGTTTAGAATCGGTTGTCAATGAGGTGAATATTGCGTCACCTTTATCATTATAAATTACAGAGTTTACGATATCGCCATCGACAGCTACAGGGATATCAATCCAGGTATTGGCTTCGCGCAGTTCATCAAAGTCATTTTCCTGGATTAAAGGTAGAGGGGCACCCAAAACCGGATAATTGAGCGCTTCCACAATTGGGGCCAAAGCTGATCCGGTGGGCGGATTTGCGCCTGTAGGACTGTAAACCAACTGGTTAAACCAGTTTTTGATTTCTCCCATCTCGGTTGCAGTGCCCGTTCCGCTACCCGCTGCATTGGCATATGCAATCATCGTTGGTTGTCCTTCTAAAGGTTTGGGGGCAATAGGACTGATTCGTGGGTGCGTTGCGGATGTCATCGTAAATGGTTGATCTACTACACGTACGGGATCGTCATTTTCTTCTTTATCGCATGCGCTGAACAATACAGCTGCAAACAAGGGTACGAAGATGACCCACTTGTTTAAGAATGTCGTTTTCATAATACATTTTTTGAGTTACAGAAATTGTGCGAAAATGTAAAAGAGAGGGGGGCAGCTTTATCCTTTGCGAAGTAAAATAAAGATAGTTATTATTTTAATTAATAATTTAATGAAAACCTTATTGTTTAAGTAATAATTTAAAATTACTAGTAAATTAGAAATAACCCGTAAAACGGGAATAACCTTAAAACGTAAAAACCCCGTAAAATGTAAATACTTGTTAAAAAGAAATGACCAGTAAAATCGAAATTACTAGTAAAACGCGAATAACCATTATGTAAAACCCTTAAAACGTAAATACTCGTAAGATAGAAATAACGAATAGAATGGAAATAACCATTAAAACGCAAATAACCCGTAAAACGGATAATTAGAATAATGGAAAGTTCAGGATATTAAAGTATTTGCGGCGGGGGTCTCAAAATAAATGCATCACCTATGCTCTCAAATCAATTGACTGCGTGCTGGAAAGGTTTTTTCGCAGCGGGCTAATTAAACGGATAAAGGACGGTGAGACAGTTTTTATTAGATATCTTCTTCCAGGTAAACCCGGTGTACCAGGAATTTGATTTTTGGTTCAGGCTCCAGCAGTTCTTCTATTTCTTCCGAATCAATTGGGTATATGGTGTCCTCATCATCGGGGATTTCAGAATCTGGAATAAGCTCGAAAAACTTCACAGCTAAATTGGTTTCCAACTCCACCAGTTTAATATATTTAACACCATTATTTTTCCAATCTTCTAAAATCTGTGCATTAAAAAGTTGGTAGGGATTCTCGGTTTCCATCTGTAACTAATTGTTTTTATTTAAAGTAATGAAGCGCTCGGGGGCATCATGACTATTTTTCAAAGATACGGAAGCAAAAACGATTAATGAAGCGCAGCGGAGTCAATAAGGAGAAACGGAATGGCATTGCCCAATTTAAACATTGAGCAATGCCATTTTCCTTAAGCTTTGTTTTTTGAGGTCACTAAAATAACGATACCTGCCACTAAAATGAGTCCGCCGGCATAAGGCGACCAGTTGACGGTTTTTTCGCGGTCTGCAGAGATCTGAATGGGTCCGGCATCAACGAGTTTTTCTTTCGAGGTGTAAGTAAAACCTGTCCAGATCAGAAGAATAGCGCCAATGACGATAAAAATGAGTCCGATGTTTTTGTTCATAGTAGCGATTAATTAAATGATAAGCATTAAATTCTCTGAAGGAACAAACGGAGCAGCTTTTCTGTTTCGATTATAAAATTAATCAAGCTATCCACCCTGATCCCTTGATGCTTAATTGCTATTCCTCTTCAAAGAAATCCTGCAGGCCACCAAAAAAGTGTTCATTTAGACCAGAAGTGAAGTCGTCATAATCTTCTTCAGGGATATTCGTTTGGACAAACTCAAGGGAAGTTCCTTTTTTATCCGGGTGGAGTTTAATGGTCACAATAGAAGGTTCATTGTCGTCACCGAAGTACCATTGTTGAACAATTTTTTTACCATAGTCCAGCTCCAGGTTTTTACCCACAATGTCGCCTTCCCAGAAAGAAAATTCAGTGCCAACTTCCTCCGTAAATTCAGCTTCGGCACCCGTCCACAACTGTATACTTTGTGCTTTCGTCATCGCCAGATAAACCTCTTCAGGAGGCGCAGGGAAGGTGTAATATTTTTTAAAGGTCTTCATTTGTTTATTTTCGTTATTCAAAGGCAAAAAAGCGATCAGGAGCAAAATTATGTTACCGCTTTAATTTATGATTTGTTATTTAAAAGCGTTTAGTCCGGTCACATCCATTCCGGTGATTAGTAAATGTATATCATGTGTGCCCTCATAGGTGACAACAGATTCGAGGTTCATCATGTGGCGCATAATGGAGTATTCGCCGGTGATGCCCATGCCGCCAAGCATCTGTCTGGCGTTTCTGGCGATATCAAGGGCGATTTCCACGCTATTTCTTTTCGCCATGGAGATTTGTTCAGCTGAAGCGCGGTTTTCGCTTTTCAGCACCCCCAGTCGCCATACCAGTAACTGTGCTTTGGTGATTTCCGTCACCATCTCGGCCAGTTTCTTTTGCTGCAGCTGGAAACCACCGATAGGCCTGCCAAACTGAACTCTTTCTTTCGCATAACGCAAAGCCGTATCATAACAATCCATGGCAGCCCCTAAAGCACCCCAGGCAATGCCGTAACGTGCCTGGTTTAAGCATCCCAATGGACCTTTTAGGCCGCGGATATCCGGGAAAATATTTCCTTTAGGAACCTTCACATTGTCGAATACCAACTCACCCGTGGCAGAAGCTCTTAAGCTCCATTTGTTATGCGTTTCCGGTGTAGTAAAACCTTCCATGCCGCGTTCCACCACAAGTCCCCTTATTTTACCCATCTCATCCTTAGCCCATACCACTGCAATATCTGCGAAAGGGGCGTTGGAGATCCACATTTTGGCGCCGTTCAGGATATAGTGATCGCCGTTATCTTTGATATTGGTGACCATTCCACCCGGATTAGAACCATGGTCAGGCTCAGTAAGGCCAAAGCAGCCCATCAATTCACCGGATGCCAGTTTAGGGAGGTATTTCAGTCGCTGTTCTTCTGTACCATAGGCGAAAATGGGGTACATCACCAAAGAGCCCTGTACCGAAGCGGTAGAGCGTATTCCGGAATCCCCACGTTCAATTTCCTGCATTAAGATTCCGTAAGAAATGTAATCCAGCCCTGCGCCACCATATTCAACAGGGATTGTAGGGCCAAAAGCACCTATATCTGCCAGTCCTTTAATCAGCTGTTTAGGAAATTCTGCTCTTTGTGCATAATCCTCTATGATCGGACTTACTTCCTTTTTCACCCAGTCGCGCGCCGAAGCCCTTATCAGGCGGTGTTCTTCCGTTAATAATTCATCTAACTGGTAATAATCAGGCGATTCGTAGAGGTCTTTCTTTGCGGATTTGTTCATTTTCGGGTTAATTTGAGGTCGGGTATTTATATTTCAGGAGCTTGTTGTTAACGTATGCAGCATTCCTTATCATCGTATAATTCGGTTCGCTATTCTGACAAAAATATATTAAATTAATAAAGGTCTACGGGATATTTTTCGCACGATTAAATACGGTCAAAATCCCGCTCCTTAACAATCAAAGTTAATAAATTAGCGTAATGGGAGGCAAGATGCCATTAAAAAATTAAATTTGCGTAAAGATACAGGCACATGTTCATACAAACCGTCGCATTAAAGGATGTTAAATTCTTCTCTTTTCATGGTTATTACCCTGAAGAACAGCTTATTGGTAGCCATTTTATGGTGAGTGCCACGGTCACCTTTTTACCATCAGAAGATTCTGAGGCCCTGCATCATACGGTCAATTATGAAGTGCTGAATGCTATTATGGGCGAGGAGATGGTAAAGACCCAGCAGCTGCTGGAAACCGTCGTAAAAAACATCCTTTACCGCATTCTTGGTGCTTTCCCATTTTTGCTGACCATTGAGGTCGGTATCAAAAAATTAAACCCATGCATGCCCGGGGCGGTTCACCATTCTTTTGTGCAATTACATTACACGGCATCGGAGCAAAGTGATACCTATTACAAATCATTTTGACGCATAAAATATTAATATCTATACCACAATTTACACCCAATTAAACCACTAATGCAATACACTAAGATCACTGTTGATTTACTTGATGAAATAAAGAGCGCTGTAGGTGCGGCCAATGTATTCACCGATGAAGAATCATTGAGCAATTATGCCCACGACGAAACGGAAGATTTAAAATACTATCCGGAAGTAGTGGTTAAACCGATGGATACCGCGGCAGTTGCTGCATTGCTGAAATTATGTTCAGAAAAACATGTCCCTGTTACCCCACGAGGTGGAGGGACCGGTTTAAGTGGTGCCGCTTTACCCATATTCGGCGGAGTGTTGTTGTCGATGGAAAAATTCAAAGCCATTATCGATATTGACACAGCGAACCTGCAGGCGACGGTAGAGCCCGGCGTAATTACCGAAGAGTTCATCAATGCAGTAGCTGAAGTCGGCTTGTTGTACCCTGTGGACCCTTCCAGTAAAGGTTCCTGCTTCATTGGCGGTAATGTAGCCCATTGTTCCGGCGGACCAAGGGTAGTCAAATATGGCACGATCAGGGAGTATATCCTGAACCTGGAAGTTGTTCTTCCTTCAGGGGAGGTGATCTGGACGGGTGCCAATACCTTAAAATATTCTTCCGGCTATAACCTGACGCAGCTGCTGATAGGTTCGGAAGGGACATTAGGTGTGGTCACAAAAATTGTCACCAAACTGATCCCCAGGCCTACACAAACTGTGCTGATGCTCGGATCCTTTTCAGAAAACGAATCTGCCTGTGCAGCAGTTTCGGCGATTTTCAGGGCAGGTATTACGCCATCTGCTTTAGAGTTTATGGAAAGAAAAGGAGTAGAGTGGGTGATCAAATACGATGATATCAAATTTGACTTGAAGGATGGCGTCAATGCCTTTTTGATGATCGAATTTGATGGAGATGATATGGACACTATCTTTAGGGATTGCGAAAAAACGAATGTGGTGTTAGAGCAGTTCAATTGCAGTGACGTGCTTTTCGCAGATACTGCACAGCAGAAAGAAGATTTATGGCGGATGCGCCGGACGATGGCCGAATCCGTTAAATCGAATTCAGTTTATAAGGAAGAAGATACAGTGGTACCGAGGGCGGCTTTGCCAAAGCTGATTAACGGCATCAAGGAAATAGGTTACAACTACGGTTTCGAAAGTGTTTGTTATGGCCATGCCGGTGATGGCAATTTGCATATCAATATCATCAAGGCAGGAATGAGCGATGAAGACTGGAAAAACAAGTTGAAAGATGGCATCGTGGAAATTTTTGAGCTGACTACAGCCTTAGGCGGTACCATTTCAGGAGAACATGGCATCGGACTGGTGCAAAAAGAATTCATGCCCATCAAATACAGCGAGATCCACCTCAACCTGATGCGCAGCATCAAACAAGTTTTTGACCCCAAAAACATTTTGAATCCCGGAAAGATATTCTAGTCCCTTAATTACTAATAAAAAGAGGTTGTATCATTGATCAAATGCGCCATCAGCATGACGTGCCCATCTCATGATACAACCTCTTTATTGATGACGTCCAGACTGTCCTTAGCTTCATTTGAATCTAGGGTGGATCTAGGGTGGATCTACGGTGTATCTACCTTTTCCCGGCAAAACCTAGATATGCTGTAGAGCTGGGGTGCATCCAAAGTGGTGCCGTTATATAGTCTCGGTAAGCTGTTCGAAGGCCATCATTTTCTCCCTTTCCCTGATGGGGATATCGGCAGCAGCTTTAGCGGCATAATCAAAGGCTACACAAACTGTTTTGCCTTTGCTGCAGATGACTTCTTTGCCTCCAGCCAGTTTCACGATTAAGTATTCGAGGTCAAAACTGGTTTTGCCTATTCTGGAGGTGCGGACATAAATAATGAGTTTGTCTTCAAGGAATATAGGTGTAATGTAGTCCAAAGATGCATTGGCGATCACGACACCTGTTTTCTTCCAGTCCCAGTTGATGGCATGGTGCCAGTATTTGGTGCGGGCAATTTCAAGGTAGGTGAAGTAGACGGAATTGTTAGCGTGGCCCATCATATCGAAATCCGCAAAACGGGTGTCGATAGTCGTTTTATACTTATAATTGTCGAAATGATTGATTACTTCTGCCGTTTTGTCTGGTCGTTTTTCTTTTTTACGCCAAAATGTCTTAAATATCATAGAAAATAGGGTTGGTACAAGAGTTGAATAGGAGGTATTAGCTATATAAAATTAAAAAACTTAAAATAAAAAAAGGAGAATTAATTATGACACTAGTAAATTTTCAAAACAGAACCCGCAACACAGCGCCTTACTTTAACAACGTATTCGACTCATTGTTTAGCGACGCTTTAAATAAGAACCTTGTGATCAGCAAAATTCCAGGGGTAAATATTATAGAAAGCGCTGAGGATTATAAAATTGAAGTCGCTGCACCGGGCTTAACTAAAGAAGATTTTCAAATCAATTTGAAAAAAGACACCTTGTCTGTATGGGCAGAAAAAAAGGCAGTAGAAGGGGAGCAAAAAGATTATACCCGTAAAGAGTTTGATTATAATTCTTTCGCCAGGTCATTCGTTTTACCAGAAACAGTTGACGCAGAAAAAATAGCTGCTGAATATGTAAACGGTATTTTAAACATTACCATTGGCAAAAAAGACGAAAGCAAAGTTAAAGACATCGAGATTAAAGTATCTTAATTGGATACCTTTTTAAAAGAAAGACCGCTTGCCTGCCAGGCAAGCGGTTAGCAGTTTAACGATACTATTTTCTAAGCGATAAGAAGCCCTTAAAATCACATTTAAGGGCTTTTTTTATGTATTGGGTATTTGGGCAATGAAGTTTGAAACAATCAGTTTAAATATCTTTTTCATCAGTGTATAGTTTGTTTTTTAACCGTGATGAAGCTATCATCATCTTATGATGGTTTCTTTTGCGAAAACGATAATTAGAATTAACTTAAATGAATTTATATTTCGAATGCAATAGCCGTAGGTTTATAGGTCTTTCAGTTTTAACTAACTGCAGTCCGTTATTCAAACAGGGGTATTTCAAGATGAAGTGAACCACTGTCGAAGCTTTGCTTTAGCGACTTTCGGGAGTAATTCGATAGTCACAGATGAGGAATAAAACTAAAAAGTCATATCAACAACTTAAATCAACATGATGAGGTCATTTAAATACTCAAAAGTATATTCCATTTCTTTTTTTCTGACTGTCCTGCTACTTTCCTGTGGTAAAAAGGACCAGCCTTCCCCTGATCAAATGAGAATAGCCACTTTAGAAGAAATAGTGCATTCCACCATTTCATCGATCCCATCACGTACATTAAAATATACATTTGAGTATGATCAACAGCACCGTATTTCCCGGATAAACGACCGGCAATTTAAGTATAGCGAGCAAGACAAAGTCAGCTCCTCGCGCATATACCGCATTACAACAGATCAATTCGGGCTCACTCAGGAGTATATTGAAAGTTTGAAATACCAATGGGATGATCAAGGTCGACTTGCGGCCATTGTTGCAGACAGTATCTATCACCATCACCATACAAAATCAGCTGGGACAGTTAATACACAGTTGAAAAGTCTTTATCAGGGTTCTGTGATCGCAAAACACGAGTACAACGGCGTTGCAAAACTGCCTGCTTCGATCACTTATCTGGTTGATTATGAGCTTCCTTTGAAAGCCGGAGTCATGGAGACGATGACCTTTCAGTACCAGGAGAATGACATTTTACGTAGCAGGCAACTGGATCTGTCGATTGCTCCTGGTTCAGGATTTTTAGTAAGGCCTGCGTTTGCCGTGTATTCGCATTATCGCTATGACACCAACCCACATCATCTTTATGGGGCCTATTTGCAACTGGGGTTTCACCCCTATAATTTTGGTTCGATAGTTTCGCAGCATCATCCTGTAAGTGTTTACAGTGAACATCAACTGGGAGATGTTGCCCCTACAGTAAATCCAGACTGGAACAAAGCGGAAAAATTTGTATCTGAGTACAACGCTCAGGGCTATGCTACGTCCATCAAATCGATACCAGGCATTGGAGGCGCTTCATGGCGAACTATAAAAGTTACTTACCGTTGATGATGCTTAAAAATACATCAACACAAAAAATCCCCCGGTGAGGGGGGATTTGAGATTTTCATTAGATCCCGGAACGGCGTCCGGGATGACGATAATTTTATATTTCCTAGTAACCCAGAATTTTCAACACCTGTTTACTATTCTGTTCCTCACCGAATACCTCAAAGTTAAAGGTCTCGTCACGGTTTCTGCGGATGATCACATGTTTAGGGCTAGGCAATAAGCAGTGGTGGATGCCACCGTAACCGCTTAACACTTCCTGGTAAGCACCTGTGTTAAAGAAACCAAGGTACTGCACTTTACGCGTTTTCGGCATAAACACACTGTTCATGTGGGCTTCCTGGTTGTAGTAATCCTGACCATCGCAGGTAATCCCACCCAAGTTTACTCTTTCATATTCCGCATCCCAGTTGTTAATCGGCAATAGCACATATTTCTGGTTCAGTGCCCAAACATCAGGCAGGTTGGTGATGAAAGAACCATCCAGCATCAGCCATTTTTCCCTGTCGTTTTGTTGTTTACGGCCGAGTACTTTATAAAGGATACCAGAAGCTTCCGCTACGGTGTATTTACCAAATTCAGTGATGATATCCGGTTCAATGACATCGTGCTCCGCACAAATTTCCTTGATCCGTTTCACGATCTCATTCACCATGTATTCATAATCAAAATCAAATACCAGTGAATCTTTGAATGGCATTCCGCCACCAATATCCAACGTATCTAATTCCGGATTGATCTTTTTAAACTTACAGTATAAAGTTACATATTTCTCCAGCTCGTTCCAGTAGTAAGGTGTATCCGAGATACCCGAGTTAATGAAGAAATGCAATAACTTCACCCTGAAATTAGGGTTCACTGCAATCTTATTATTGTATAAATCAATCACATCTTCCATTCTCACCCCTAAACGGGAAGTATAGAACTGTGAATCCGGTTGTTCCTCCGCGGCAATCCTGATACCCAAATTACATGGTGTATCTAATTCCACCTCATCGTCATACAAGTTAAATTCTTCCTTGTTGTCCAATACAGGAATGATGTTGGTATAACCATCATGGAGCATATCAATGATATACTGTTTATACTGATAGGTTTTAAAACCATTACAGATCACGGTGATGCTCTTGTCGACAGCACCCTTTTTCTCCAACGCATCGATCATGGGCATATCGAAAGCCGAAGAAGTTTCCAGGTGGATCCCGTTTTTCAGGGCTTCTTCCACGATATGGCGGAAATGGGAGCTTTTTGTACAATAACAGTACTTGTAATCACCTCTGTAATTGTTCTTGAGGATAGCGGTCTGGAATAAGATCTTCGCTTGCTGGATTTTTTTACTGACCATCGGCAGGTAGGTGAAACGCAATGGCGTACCATAAGTTTCAATCATCTCCATTAAGTTCAGGTCCTGGAAGTATAATTCATCGTCTATAATGTCGTAGCCTTCCTGTGGAAAACCAACACTTAGATCAAGAAATTCGGAGTAACTCTGCATTTTTTATATTTTTGAACAATTTTTAAAGGTTTAGCAAATTAATTTCACCTAATTTTGGCACAAAGATAAGCCTTTTATAAAACACAGCCGTAATTTTTTTTATGACCAAAACATTGAAGATTATTGAAGTGAAATCAGAGATTGGCGCCGGTACCCGGGGTGCCAGTTTAGGCGTTGATGCAATCAAAATTGCGGCCCTTGATTATGGAAGCAGATTCTTCAAAAAGCATAAATCTGTGGAAGTTCCCAATGAGAACCATTTACTGCTGGAAAGCACCGGAAGCCCCTATGCAAAGCGCATATCGGGTATTTTAACGATGGTGGAGCGGGTAAGTGATGTGGTGCAGGAAACCTTAACCCAGAACGAATTTCCGATTGTATTAGCGGGCGACCACAGTACGGCGGCCGGCACCATTGCGGGAATTAAGGCAGCTCACCCCAAGGCGCGACTGGGGGTAATCTGGATCGATGCCCATGCAGATTTGCATTCCCCTTATACCACACCGTCGGGAAATATGCACGGCATGCCGCTGGCGATGGTGCTCGATGAAGATAATTTGGACGCGAAAGTGAACAAACTTGATCAGGAAACCATTAACTATTGGTTTCAGCTGAAAAACGTCGATAATATAGCCCCAAAGATCACTTACCAGGACCTGGTCCTGATTTCCGCCAGGGATATGGAGGCAGCAGAAGAGAGCCTGATTAAAAAGCATAATGTTAAAATCATCACTACAGCAGATTTAAGAAAAAGAAGTGTGGAGCGGGTGGCCATTGAAGCGATGTTGCACCTGGACCATTGCGATTTAGTTTATGTTTCCTTTGATGTAGATTCTTTAGATCCAACCTCCTCCAGGGGAACCGGAACGCCCGTAGCCCAGGGCTTAACCGAAC
The DNA here is from genome assembly GCF_037482985.1 of Pedobacter immunditicola. NCBI lineage: Bacteria > Pseudomonadati > Bacteroidota > Sphingobacteriia > Sphingobacteriales > Sphingobacteriaceae > Pedobacter > Pedobacter immunditicola. The sequence continues at coordinate 279,379 of NZ_JBBHKC010000007.1, forward strand.
GTGAAGCCGGCAGCCTGATGTCGAAACTGCTGGTCCATAAAAAGGTCTGCTGTTTTGAGATCACCGAAGTAAACCCCACTTTAGACCGTGAAAATCAGATGGCAGAAAATGCCTTTGAAATATTAATTAAAGCGACTAACGCTTTTAGAAACGAATAGTTTATGAAGATTGAAAGAAATATCATTACCAAAACAGTAGCAGGCGTAAAACAAATATATAACCTTGATATCCCTGAAGAGCAGGTAAACGTTCAAGACACCCGTACAGAATTTGAAGGACAAGTTACGGTGGTGGTTTTCCCGATCACCCGTTACTCCAAAAAATCACCTGAAGCCACAGCGAATGACCTGGGCGAATACCTGGTCGAAAATGTGGAAGAAGTGATCTCTTACAATGTCATCAAAGGCTTTTTAAACTTAGTGATTGCCGAATACTACTTTGTAAACCTGTTGAATACCGAATTACTGGATCCCGCTTTTGGTGTTTTAAAACCCAATGGCAATAAGGTGATGGTTGAATATTCATCGCCAAACACCAATAAACCTTTGCATTTAGGCCATGTGCGCAATAACTTATTGGGTTATTCGGTAGCCGAATTACTGAAAGCGAATGGCGATGAGGTATATAAAGTGAACCTGGTTAACGACAGGGGCATTCACATCTGTAAATCCATGCTCGCCTGGCAAAAATTCGGGAACGAGGAAACACCTGAAAGTACCGGTTTAAAAGGCGATCACCTGGTGGGAAAATACTATGTGATCTTCGATAAAGAATATAAAAAAGAAATCGAGCAATTAAAAGCCGCCGGACAAACAGAAGAAGAAGCCAAGAAAAATGCGCCGCTGATTAAAGAAGCGCAGGAAATGTTGCTGGCCTGGGAAAAAGGAGAGCCAGCCGTGATCGATCTCTGGAAAACCATGAATACCTGGGTATATGCCGGTTTCGATGTAACCTATAAAAACCTGGGTGTAGATTTCGATAAATATTATTATGAAAGCGATACTTATCTTCTGGGTAAGGATGTGGTGGATGAAGGACTGTCAAAGGGTGTCTTTTACAAAAAAGAAGATGGATCCGTTTGGATCGACCTTACTGCAGATGGCCTGGATGAGAAATTAGTGATGCGTGCAGATGGCACCTCGGTGTACATCACCCAGGATCTGGGCACGGCACAAATGAAATACGATGATTTCAAAATGGATGAATCCATTTATGTGGTGGGCAATGAACAGGATTACCATTTCAAGGTGCTGTTCCTGATCCTGAAGAAGCTGGAGAAAACATGGGCCACAGGACTGCACCATTTATCTTACGGGATGGTGGATCTGCCAAGCGGAAAGATGAAATCAAGGGAAGGAACGGTTGTGGATGCCGATGACCTGATTGCAGAGATGATCGACACGGCAAGACAAAAAACGGAAGAGCTGGGCAAAGTCAATGAATTCTCTGCAGAAGAGAAAGAGCAGCTGTACTATAACATTGGGATGGGTGCTTTAAAATATTTCCTTTTAAAAGTAGAACCTAAGAAAAGGCTGTTGTTTGATCCTTCAGAGTCCATTGATTTCCAGGGTAATACCGGGCCATTTATCCAATATACCCATGCCCGTATTAAATCCTTATTAAAAAAGGCAGGTTTTGCAGCAGGTCATCAAAGTGATCCCGATTTAGCCATTACTGAAGTAGAGTTGGAGATGGTGATTTTATTGTCTAAATATGAAGTTGAAATTGCAGCAGCAGCAAAAGGATACAGTCCGGCGACACTGGCCAATTACTTATACGAAGTAGCCAAGCTGTTCAATAAATTTTACCATGAAATTCCGCCGATTGTAAAAGAGGAAGACGAAAAGATCAAACATCACCGTTTAAACCTATGCTTCGTGACGGCAAATATTTTAAAATCGGGAATGAAGTTACTAGGCATTACGGTGCCTGAACGAATGTAAAACAACAGATGATAAAAAGGTCTTTCCAATATTTAGTAGGTGATCCGGAGGAATTTCTACTGCAAAGCAGGATATTTCATACGTTTAGCTTGATAGCGATCATCAGCATTTTTGGACAGGCCCTATTTTATCAGTTCACCAGGCTACAGGAAGCTTCCTTGCTGTCCGCCATGGTAGGACTGGCCATGACCGGCCTGTTTTATCTTAGCAGGTTTAAAAACAAGTTACATTTAGCCGTTTCCCTTACTGTCATCGCCCTGAGCATTACCCATGTATTTGGGTATATGTATAACGCAGGTATTGCTGGTAACGCGATGTTACTTTCTGTGGAGACCTTATTTTTAGTGTTGCTGGTGGTGCCCCAAAAACAAAGATTTTTCTGGTTTCTCCTTACTGTTGCCGTGTTATTGGTGATGGTGTACCTGGAATACCTTAACCCGGGGATTGTAAAGAAAGGATACCATGACCGGACCGAAAAATATGTAGACCTGGTGGTTACCTACCTGCTTGCTGCCGTCATGATTTATATCGGCGCGGTGATGCTCAGGAACAATTACAACAAGCAAAAGGATGCGGCAGAAAATAAAGCGCTTAAACTGACCCATTCCAACCAGGAGAAGGACAAGTTGTTTTCCATCATTTCGCATGATTTAACTGCGCCAATGGCGACGGTAAAGCAATACCTCGACCTGTTGCAGGCTGTGGAGCTGGATACCGAAGAACGCAAGACTATTGAGCAAAGTCTTGCGCGCTCGCTGAATGAAGCCAATACCTTGTTGAATAATCTGCTGCTCTGGGCAAAAAACCAGATGCACCTCAATTATGTGCAGTTGGAAACGATCCATATCAAAGCGCTGCTGACCGAAACGGTGGATCTTTACCGGGTACAGGCCGATCATAAAAAGATCAGCATTAAAATGTGCGTTGAAGACGATTTACATGTAAAGGCAGATCAGAACATGTTGAATGTTGTTTTCCGGAATTTATTGAACAATGCCATTAAGTTTTCACACCTGGGCGGGGAGATTGAATTCCGCGCTTTCAGCGAAAACAACCAGTGTGTGATCAGTTTGAAGGATCATGGAATAGGCATTACGGGAGACAAACAAGATAAGATCTTTACCCTGAACATCTCCTCCAGCTATGGCACTGCCAACGAAAAAGGTACTGGCCTGGGGTTGATATTAAGCAAGGATTTTATGGTGCAGCTGGGGGGAGACCTCTGGTTCAACAGTACACCCTGGGAAGGAACTACTTTTTATGTTTCCCTGCCGAATGCGTAAAAAATAATATATATTGTTGAGGTCAATTTTTTTAAATTATATGCTCCAAAAACGCTTCAAATTTCTTATTGGCCATCCCGCTGAATTTTCGCTGGAAAGCAGGATATTTCATTCTATTTCTTTGATTAGTATGGTGCCGATTTTGGTTGGTGCGGTGCTGTATGCATTTGGTCCATTTCAATATGCAGTTTATCTATCGATCTGTACAGGGCTGGTACAGTTTGGCTTATACTATTTAAGTCGTTTCAAAAACCAACTGAGCCTGGCTATCAGTTTATCAGTTATTAATATCAGCATCACCCGTATCGGTGGCTATATTTTTAATGCCGGGGTGAGTGGGAACAGCCTGCTTCTTTCTGCGGTAACCTTGTTTATTGTACTCTTGATCGTACCGAAAAAGCATCGCCTGATTTGGTTTTTATTCAATGCGCTGCTCGTGCTTACGCTGCTATACCTGGAATTTCAACATCCCGTGATGATACAGCAACATTATGATAGTCGCCCGGAGTTGTTTTTTAATATGGGCGTTACTTACTTCATTGTGATTGCCTTAATTTATGTGGGTACGGTACAGCTTCGAAAAAGTTATGATGAGCAAAAAGAACTGGTCGAAGAAAAAGCATTAAGTATGTTGAAATTAAACGAGGAAAAGGATAAACTGTTTTCCATTATTTCGCATGATTTAAATGCACCGATGTCTTCGGTAAAACAATATTTGGACCTTTTACAGACGGTAGAGCTGGAAGTTGAAGAGCGCAGGACGATTGAGAAAAGCCTGGCACGCTCGCTGGATGATGCCAGTACCTTGCTGAATAATTTGCTGCTCTGGGCAAAAAACCAGATGCAACTCAATTATGTGCAAGTGGAAAACATTGGTCTCCAAGCATTGCTTACCGGCCTTGTTCAACTTTTCCAAACCCAGGCCGAACTTAAAAAGATTAATGTCCAATTATATGCCGAAGACGATCTATATGTGAAGGCTGATCAGAACATGTTGAATGTGGTGTTGCGGAATTTACTTAACAATGCAATTAAATTTTCGCACATTGGGGGAAATATCGAAATTCATGCTTTTAGAGAAAATGGTAATTGCATCATCAGGCTGAAAGATAATGGGATAGGTATTAAGGATGATAAACAAGATAAAATATTTACCTTGAACGTTTCTTCCAGCTATGGCACGGCAAATGAAAAAGGTACTGGTCTGGGCCTGATCCTCAGTAAGGATTTTATGGTTCAGCAAGGTGGCGATTTATGGTTTGAAAGTGCAGCATCGGAAGGAACCACCTTTTATGTTTCCCTTCCAATGGGGGAAATGAATAAAAAACAACTCGCTGAACTGAGTTAAAAGAAAATGTAAAACAGAAAAATGATTAAAAAGTCATTTCAATACATCGTAGGCGATGCAGACCAGTTTTCGCTGCAAAGCAGGATTTTCCATGGGATCTCCATCGTGATCAGTCTTACGCTTCTCGCAAAATCAATATTTTACAGCTATACCTCCCTGCAACTGGCCGCGATAGTCTGTGCGCTGGCACTGATCGCTGAATTGGGCTTCTACTACCTGAGCCGCTTTAAAGGGCATGTTACCCTGGCCATTACGCTTTGTGTGGCCAAGCTCATCCTGATGCAAATCGGGATTTTCCAGTATAATGCAGGTGTAGATGGTAATATTCTTTTGTTATCCTCGATCTCTATCTTTCTGATCATACTCATAACACCCATCAGGCAAGGTGTGTTGTGGATCATGGGCAATGTAAGCCTGGTGCTGGTGATGCTTGTGATGGAATATCGGAACCCCAGCTTTGTAAAACAATACTACGCCAGTGAGCTGGAAAAGTTTATTGACCTGGGGATCACCTATACGAACGTTGCGGCGATACTTTGTGCCGGTATCATTATTCTTCGCAACAGTTATGAGCAGCAGCGAATGCTTGTCATTCGGCAGTCTCAGAAACTTAAGTTGATGAATGATGAAAAAGACAAGTTGTTCTCCATTATTTCTCACGACTTAAATGCGCCCTTGTCGTCGGTCAAACAATACCTCGAGTTGTTAAGGGCAACAGAGCTGGATGCTGCAGAACGCCAGGATATTGAAAAAGATTTGGCCTGCTCGTTGCGGGACGCAAAAATCCTGTTGAATAATTTACTGCTTTGGGCGAAAAACCAAATGCAACTTAATTACGTCCAACTGGAAGCGGTGGACTTCGGGAAACTTTTGATACAAACGGTCAACCTTTTTAAACAAAGGGCTGAGGAGAAAAAGATCAAGATCAATATCGCTATTGCAGCGGACATATATGTAAAAGCCGACCAGAATATGCTCAAGGTCGTCTTGCGGAATTTATTGAACAATGCCCTTAAGTTTTCGCACCTGGGTGGGGAAATAGAGATCAAAGCCTTCATCGAAAACGAACGCTGTATCGTTGTGCTAAAAGACTATGGCATAGGGATTACGGAAGAAAAACAAGAGAAGATCTTCTCCCTGAATATATCATCCAGCTATGGCACGGCAAACGAAAAGGGCAGCGGACTGGGCCTGATCTTATGCAGGGATTTCATGGCTCAGCAAGGTGGTGAGATTTGGTTCGACAGCACCCCATGGGAGGGAACGACGTTTTATTTGTCGTTGCCCGTTGAAGGGGACGTAGTGAGCATCATCCCGGGCCCCGTGCCGGGATCTAATTCAGTAAATCAATAGACCCCGGAACAGGTCCGGGGTGACGCGATTTAGGTCCGGGGTGACGACATTTACTGATGACGGCGATTATTTTTGGACGCCTTCTTTTGCTGGAACCGGTGTTTTCTTTCGGAAAATAGGGAAGGACATCGGACTTCTTGTAGGCCTTTCATCACCCAATAACACCCCCCATTGCTTGAACATATCTGTACGGTCGAAGATTACTTTCAATACGGCGATGAGTGGCATGGAGAGGAACATTCCTGGGATGCCGGCAATGCTGCCACCGACGACGACACCGAGGATGGAAAACAGGGCATTAATCTTGATTTTTGAACCTACGATTCTGGGCATCAGGATGTTGTTGTCCAGAAATTGAACAATCGCTATAATGATTAAAACGGTCAAGACCGGCCATAATTCGGTTGAAGAAGTTAAGGTCAGCAGCACGCCAATGATATTTCCCAATAAGGCACCCACATAAGGGATCAGGTTGAGGATGGCAAAGATCACCCCGATGAGCAGGGCATGTTTGATACCAAAGAGCATCAGGGTACCCCCTAAAAGGATGGTCATATAGGTCACCTGGATTAGTAGACCGATCAGGTAGTTTTTGATAATAGATTTGGTTTCATAGATCGCATCTTTTACTCTTGGGTGATGGTCTGTTTTAAACCACATGAAGACGAAACGAAGCAGGATATCCTTGTAAAATAAAATCAGGTATACGTAGATCGGCACCAGGCCAACGAATACAAATATTGAAGTGACGGTCACAGCGGCACCACTGGCCATGTTCCCTGCATAAGACAATAAGTCGTCACTTTTTTCCTTGATAAAATCGGTTTGTTCTTTGGTGGAATAATCACTCACACTGCTGATCCAATCGCTTAATGCCTTTAAATGGAGGCCCACGTTGTTTTTAATCTGCGGGAAGTCCTTGATGAGGATGGAGATCTGTGAAGAGAAAAACCAGGCAATACCGGCCACGAATACGGCTAGCATGAGGAGGGGCAGGAAAATAGCGAGCACCTCGGGTACTTTGAACCTGCGGAGGAAACTAAAGGTTGGATAGAGGAGTAAACTCACAAAAAAAGCCATCAGCAAGGGCATGATGATTCCCGCACCGAGCACAAAGATCACGCCTATCGCTACTATCCCTAATAATTCAATTGATCTTTTAACCGTAAGCGGCATTTCTGACATATATATGTTTTCTTAAATTTACAAATTTAACACCGGAAGGTAAGAAATGTTTGGCTAGTTTTGTGCTTTACCCTAGAATAACTCGCCCAATGATTAGGAACGACACTATTATTGCTTTATCTACCCCGCCTGGAATCGGCGCGATCGGCGTGATCCGTCTTTCGGGAAAAGATGCCATTAGCCTGACCAATACCGTGTTTAAAGGAAAGGACCTGACCTTACAGGATTCACATACGCTACACTTTGGTTTAATCGTCGATGGGGAAAGGGTGATCGATGAAGTGGTTGTCGCCTTATTTGTGGCACCTAAATCCTATACCAAGGAAAACGTGGTGGAGATCTCTTGTCATGGCTCCAATTATATCATCCAGCAAATTATATCGCTGCTGATCAGGAAAGGCGCTTCGGCCGCTAAACCAGGTGAATTTACCCTAAGGGCATTCTTAAACGGTGGGATGGATTTGTCGCAAGCGGAGGCTGTATCTGATTTAATTTCTTCAGATTCTGCTGCTGCACACAACGTGGCCATGAACCAATTGCGGGGCGGCTTCAGCACAGAACTGCAAGGTTTACGCGAACAGTTGATTCATTTCGCATCCATGATTGAGCTGGAACTGGATTTCGCTGAAGAGGATGTAGAATTTGCTAACCGTGACCAGCTGCAGGAACTGATCAACAAAATTACCCTGGTATTGAACAAACTGATCCGTTCTTTTGAACTGGGGAATGTGATTAAACAGGGCATCAATACGGTGATCGCCGGCCGGCCAAATGCTGGTAAATCTACTTTGTTAAATGCTTTACTGAACGAGGAAAGGGCCATAGTAAGTGAAATTGCAGGTACGACCCGTGATACCATTGAAGAGGTTTTAAATATCAACGGCATTAACTTCCGATTGATTGATACGGCAGGGATCAGGGAAGCTACCGATACCATTGAGGCGATCGGGGTGGAGAAGACCATGCAGAAGATCGACCAAAGTGCGGTGCTGGTGTATCTATTTGATGTTTCTGCTTTAAGTGCTGCGGAAATTAAGTCGGATATTTTAAAGTTGTACCGTGAAGGGGTTGCTTTTTTAGCCGTTGCGAATAAGATTGACTTGGTTGCTTCTTTTGATTTTGTTTCTTTGGATTTACCTCCGGCCATTCATTTTGTATCCATTTCTGCTAAAGAGAACCAATATGTGGAGGAATTGAAAGAACAGTTATATGCGCTTGCTGTGGGTGATCAATTGAGCGACAGTCATACAATGGTGACTAATATCAGGCATGTGGAGGCTTTGCAGAAAACCAGGGCTGCATTGGATAGTGTGGCTTATGGTTTGGAAAATCCGGTAACTTCGGAGTTTTTGTCGGTGGATATTAAACAGGCGCTTCATTATTTAGGGGAGATTACCGGGCAGGTGACGACGGATGATTTGCTTGAGAATATATTTAGTAAGTTTTGTATTGGGAAGTAAGGAAGGTGCCAATAATTTCCTTTTCATCTGTAGTCGAAATAAATGGCGGAGCAAAACAGCCGAAGATATTTTCAAGAATATTGAAGGTTTGAATGTTCGTTCTGCCGGTACTTCCAGTTCCGCGCGAATTAAGGTAAATGAAAAACTTTTGGAATGGGCAGATTTAATTTTTGTGATGGAAAAGCATCATAAACAATGGTTGAATCAGAAATTTCCTTCTTCGTTGAATGGTAAGCAGATTATTGTATTGGACATTCCAGATGAGTATCAGTATATGCATGCTGAGTTAGTGAATATGCTTGAAATAGCCGTGGAGCCATATATTTAGCATTTCCCTTAAGCTAGCCTCTGTTTAGGCCATTTGATAAAGCAATAATAAGTTCCATAACATTTTCGACATTCGAATCTGCTTCCTCGACCATAGCCCTTATAAATGCACTTGTTTCCTTTTTTTTAAGATGGATTTTTAAAATTTCCTTTACACGACTGTATAGTTCCTCATTTTCTTCAATAGTTTTCTTTATTTCCCGGCCAATTACAGTGGCTGAAATTTTTTCTAATGAAATTTCAGCACCTGCAAGTAAATCTGAATGATGACTATAAATTAATTCTGCCTGCAAGTCAAAAAAATGAAATATGATATTAATAATATCCCTGGGATCTTTAAAACGATTTTCCGGTCTATCATCAAATGCAATCAGTTTTAAAAGCACAATGGAAGGGAGGGTCGCTATATTAAAATGATGGCCCGTTTGTAAAGTGAGTTCAGTGGTGCCTGACTTGTAGACCTCCATAAAGCCATTGACCTTGATGTCTTCATTGATGTCAACTGCACCGAAAGGTAGAATATCGATTTCTACACCTGATGGTGAAATTAAAATAAAGTCATTGCTTTTTTGATATTGAAAACCTTTTTTATCGACAAGATATTTCCTTACCTCTTCATAATCTGCCTTGTTACTGATCATAACGGCAAAATCCACGTCTCTGGTGGTACGCATCACTTTATCGCCCATGGAATACCATACATCTTTAGCTAATGCACCGATAAGATAAAAGTTAACATGTTTGCTCACGAAAGCTTCCTCCAAAGCATCAAACACCTCTTTTAATTCACCTTCCCTAATATTATTCAAATTCATTCTTCAAATGTTGATTGTAAATCATTTCAGCGGTTTCTATGCATCTTGGATCATCCGTTAAGATTAAATCTGCGTAGGTAAGTAAATATGGGGTGTACGGTAACTTGTCAAATACATGATCAATCCAGAATTTCTGATAGAATCTAATATTTCCATTTGGATCAGGTACTAACTTCCATTGGGGGATAAGTTCAGCTTTATTTTCTGTAGTATATATGGTTAGAATTTCCGGGTTTAAATAATTGGTGATTATTTCAGCAGCAGGTTCACCTCCCCATAGCGTTTCACCAGGCTTAATTGGCAGGTTTTTCCAATCTACAAAAAGGCTATTGTTGTAAAACCGGAAGTTGCCGAGATGAATAGTTGGTTTTAAAGTTTCTTTGTAACCAGTGATCCATCTATCTAGTAATGCCTTTTTGTTCTGCAACTTCATTTCCTTATCATTAATCTGCAGAATAAATCCAGCTTCTTTTAAACCTGTAATTATATTTTTGATATTGCCTAAGGCAACGTTGGTGTTTATAGCTAGCGTCCGATAAGGGAGGTTAATAGCGTCCTCATTTAAAAGCAAATAAAAGACAGTCTTTAATCCAGTTTTTGTAAAGGCTCTATTAGTGATTGGTTTTTCAGCTTCTATTGGTTTTTGACCGTCAAGCCAGATAAAATTGTCATCAGTGTTTATGAAGATATTACCAGCACCATCCAGATATGCAATTTCATATTCTCTAAGTTTTGTTTTTAACGTTGGAAATATTCGTTCAGCAATAACTATAAGGTCATCATTCTTATGTTTCATCTCCAATAGCTTTGGTAAATGGTACTCGCGTAGTTCCCTTTTAACTTCAGCAGTGAAACGTATTTTTTTGTTTTTTAGCAATAAATAAAGTACTCCATCAATTTCATTTTTCAGAGGCAACCATTCACCTGTTAACCCAGTATGTTCAGTTAGATGTGTGAGTGCTTGGGTGGCAATTTTAGTTTCGTTCATTTTACTAATATGTTCACGTTACGTGAACAATCAAATATAGTGAACGAAAATGGTTTTGACAAATGGCTTTCTAATAAAGACGATATAGTTAATGATCCATTATTTTATTTATAACGAGACATTCTTGTCGTTACCTCAAATATTTAAGATATAATTACTAATTTATCCCACAAATAATTTTATACGATTAATGAACGCCGCTCAAATAGAGAATAATTTACTGGATCTCGTAGAATCTCTAAATAATGAAACTTTTATTTACGACTTTCTACTTGCCTACGATACTCCAAAATCTAACGTTAAAAGATTAAAAGATGGCGCTTTAAACCTTTCTAAAATCGAAGGAGAAATTCTTTGGAAAAAGAAGTTGTTATTTAAGGAAGCCTTAAATTCAGATACGCATCTGACCATCGACGCGCTTAAGACAGATCCACGCGTTATAACTCATACACCAAGATTTATTATCGTAACCGATTTTAAAACTTTTTTAGCAATCGACACCAAAAATCAAGATAGCCTAGATATTTCAATTTTAAATTTGGCTAAGAATTTTGATTTCTTTTTGCCCCTAGCCGGAATGGAAAAGGCACAATACAAAGGCGAAAATCCTGCTGATGTAAAGGCCGCTGAAAAGATGGCAAAGTTGTACGATGAAATTAAAAAAGATAATCCAACTACAACAGTAGAAGAAGTTCATGGGTTAAATGTGTTCCTTTCCAGGCTTTTATTTTGCTTTTTTGCCGAGGATACGGAGATTTTTAGTAAAAATCAATTTACTAATGCGATTAAATCACATACACAGGCAGATGGAAGCGACTTAAAATCTTATTTGGAAAGGTTGTTCGTTGTCTTAAATACTGATTATCCTATGCGGGAAAACTTACCCCAGTATCTAAATGCGTTCCCCTATGTAAATGGCGGTTTGTTTAGCGAGCAATATGCTATTCCAGTTTTCACTCGCAAGTCGTTAAATGCGATTTTAGAATGTGGGGATCTGAGCTGGAAGGATATCAATCCGGATATTTTCGGTTCGATGATACAAGCTGTAATCACACCTGAACATCGCGGAGGGATGGGAATGCATTATACATCCGTTCCGAATATCATGAAGGTGATTGAGCCTTTGTTTTTGGATGACTTGAAAGAAGAATTTGAAGCAAGTAAGAATCAGCCGAGGAAACTGGAAAAACTGTTATATAGGCTTTCTAAATTGAAGATTTTTGATCCTGCATGTGGTAGTGGTAATTTTTTAATTATTGCTTACAAGGAACTGAGATTTCTAGAAATTGAGATTATCAAACATTTGGAACACTTACAGCATGCAGCCACTGGATTTGAAGAAAAACAATTAGCATTAATCCCAAAAGCACAGCATAACCTTGCTGCGATGTATCAAAAGCAGCTATTTTCACAAATACAATTAACCCAATTTTACGGAATTGAACTTGATGATTTTGCTCATGAAATAGCAATTCTTTCACTTTGGCTTGCGCAACATCAAATGAATATGAAGTTCAAGGAAGTGTTAGGGCAAGGTAATCCAACTTTACCATTAAAGGAAGGAGGCCATATTTTTCAAGGTAATGCAACGAGGTTAGACTGGGAAAAAGTTTGCCCGAAGAAGGATGGGGATGAGATTTATATTTTGGGGAATCCTCCATATTTGGGTTTTAATGAGCGTGATATAAATCAAAAGACTGATATGGATATAGCACTACAACATGTCAGCAATATACAACGATTAGATTATATTGGCTGTTGGTTTGTAAAGGCAACTGATTATATTGAAAACTGTAATGTTCGATATTCGTTTGTTTCTACAAATTCAATTTGTCAGGGTGAGCAGGTGAGTTTACTTTGGCCATATGTATTTTTAAAAAATCAGGAAATTTTTTTTGCACATAAGTCTTTTAAATGGGCTAATAATGCAAAAGCAAAAGCTGCTGTCATCTGCGTAATTGTAGGAATACAAAATAAAACGAACAACATGAAAAGGTTGTATTCAGATAATAGAATAAAAATTGTTAAAAGTATTAGTCCGTATTTAGTTGAAGGTGGGCAGACAGTAATGTCTCAACGCACTAGTTCCATGTCAAATTTCAAAACCATGGGGTTAGGAAGTAGTGGAATTGATGGTGGACATCTGATGTTATCAAAAGAGGACAGAGATATATTTATAAAATCGGACCCCGTTATTACAAAATTTATTAAGCCTTTTGTGGGGGGGCAGGATTTTTTAGATAAAAATGAAAGGTACTGCATCTGGATCGAGGATGACGATGTGCAAGAAGCATATAAAAGCGACTTAATAAAGGCTAGAATAGAAAAATGTCAAATTTATAGATTTTCTGCAGGGCGCGATGCCAAAAAGGCTGCTGGTGTGCCACACCGATTTTTTTATAGAAAGTATAAAGAGCAAGATGCACTAATATTACCTATGACAAGTTCTGAAAGACGAAAATATATTCCTGTCGGATTTTTTAATCCTGGCACCGTCTTTAGTAATGGTGTTTTTGTAATTTATGAACCGCCTATATATTTATTTAGTATTCTATCTTCCAGTATGCATATGGCCTGGATCAAGATAACGTCTGGTAGATTAAAATCCGATATAAGATATTCAGTAAATCTAACATATAATACATTTCCATTTCCTGATATTAATGAATCTCAAAAAAAAGAATTGGAGAAACATGCATTTAATATTTTGGAAGAAAGGGAACAATTTTCTGAAAAAACCTTAGCTCAGTTATACGATGCTGATAAAATGCCTCAAAGTTTGAAGGAAGCCCATCATCAATTAGATCTTGCGGTAGAACGTTGTTATCGTTCAAAACCCTTTGAAAGTGATGAGGAAAGATTAGAACACTTGTTTAAATTATATGTAAACATTGTGACAGAAGAAAAGCATGTTGTTACTTTATTGCAGGAAAAATCAAGACTAAAAATATAAAAATGTAATTAACTCAGTTAAGTAACTTATAATTAAGCTGTAGTCTTTAAGACGGTACAAACAGAGGTAAATAATTAATTAATAATGCCATTTGTCAAAAAAATCAGCCAGATACACAACTAACCTCTCAAAATATGCCAGATATAGTCCATGTAACCTATGCCCAAACGGGAAAAAGCGCTAGTACAAATCCATTAGGGATGCGCGAAATGCAAGAAAAAGCATATCAAGCTCGCGATGCACAATACTTATTGTTGAAAGCTCCGCCAGCATCCGGTAAATCAAGGGCTTTGATGTTTATTGCTTTAGATAAACTAATCAATCAAGGAATTAAAAAGATTATCGTAGCCGTGCCCGAAAAATCAATTGGTGGTTCTTTCCGTTCTACCGATTTAACGGATCATGGATTCTATGCCGACTGGGAAATAAACGATGCCTATAATTTATGCACTCCAGGAGATGATGGAGGTAAAAGCAAAGTTCAAACCTTCAAAAACTTTTTGAACAACGGTGAAAGGATCATTATTTGCACTCATGCGACTTTGCGTTTTGCTGTAGATGAACTAGATGAGTCAATGTTTGACGGAACGTTATTGGCGATTGATGAATTTCATCATGTTTCAGCAGATGCAGATAGCCGTTTAGGAGAACACCTGCGTTCGATCATGAAGAAATCAAATGCCCATATCATGGCGATGACAGGTTCATATTTCAGAGGAGACAGTGTTCCTGTTTTGCTACCTGAAGATGAAGAAAAGTTCACCAAAGTGACCTACAACTATTACGAGCAGTTGAATGGATATAGACATCTTAAATCTTTGGGAATTGGATATCATTTTTACCAAGGCAGGTATACAACAGCTATATTGGACATCCTGGATACCACTAAGAAAACCATTCTTCACATCCCGAACGTAAATTCAGGTGAATCCACAAAAGATAAAGAAAAGGAAGTTGGATTTATTTTAGATGCGATTGGTGACGTAACTCATCAGGACAGTGATACCGGTGTTATTTATGTTAGAAGACATCTTGATGGTAAAATTATAAAAGTAGCCGATCTGGTTAACGATAATGCTAAGGATCGTGATAAAATTGTGGCTTATCTCCGGGATATGAATTCTGTTGATGATATGGACTTAATTATTGCACTTGGTATGGCAAAAGAGGGTTTCGACTGGCCCTATTGTGAACATGCTTTAACAGTTGGCTACCGAGGTTCATTGACTGAGATTATTCAAATTATTGGCCGATGTACCAGAGACAGCGATAATAAAACACATGCACAGTTTACTAATCTTATTGCGGAGCCTGATGCCCAGCGTGAAGAAGTTAATTTATCAGTAAATAATATGCTGAAGGCAATTACGGCTTCTTTGCTAATGGAACAGGTGTTAGCACCAAACTTTAAATTTAAGACCAAGCTAAATGATGATGATGAAGCAAAACCAGGCGAAATCAAAATCAGGGGCTTGAAGGAGCCAAGTTCTAAAAGAGTTAAGGATATCGTTGAATCTGACTTAAATGACCTTAAAGCAGCGATACTGCAGGATAACACGATGCTAAAGGCGATGCCAGGTAATATGGATCCGGAAGTAATTAATAAAGTGCTTATTCCTAAAATCATTCAAATTAAGTATCCCAATTTAACGGAAGATGAAGTTGAAGAACTCCGCCAATATGTAGTGGTTGATTCTGTAGTGAAGAATGCAGAAATTAAGGAAATAGGGGATAAACGCTTTATTCGTATGGCGGATAGTTTTGTGAATATTGACGATTTGCATATTGATTTGATTGACCGCATTAATCCTTTCCAAAAAGCTTTTGAAATTTTATCCAAGTCGGTTACCACCCACGTGTTAAAGTTGATTCAGGAAAGCATAGAAATTAACCGTATCCAGGTTTCGGAAGATGAAGCGATACTCACCTGGCCAAAGATTAAGGACTTTTATGCTACTTTTAATAGAGAGCCGAGCTTTGCTTCCTTAGATCCATTAGAAAAAAGAATGGCGGAGGTTTTACTTTATATCAAGGACCAAAAACGCAGACAAGCAAATGGCAATTAAAGGTTCACTTCAAGATATTTTCAATGATGATCCTTTTGGTTTATTAAATATTAAACCATCGGGAACGCCTGCAAGAAATGCAGATGAGCGCTTATTGGCCTCATTTGAGGAGATTAATAGTTTTTATGAGAAAAATGCTCGTGAGCCTTTACCAGGATATGGTGTACAGGAGCACCAATTACTATCTCGTTTAAAAGGACTTAGAGCTGATGCACTGAAGAGCGAAATGCTACTTCCTCATGATAAATTTAACTTATTGGCAGCTCCACAGAAGCCAATTGAATCTATTAAGGACATTTGGGAAGACGATTCTTTTGGCCTCCTAGAGAATGATGCGGAGAGCATTTTCAACTTAAAGCATATCCCTAAGGAAACTACTATGCCCGATTATGTGGCATCTCGTAAACCATGTCCAGATTTTGAAAATTTTGAGCATCTATTTATTGCTTGTCACCAAGATTTACAATCCTCTAAAAGAAAGTTATACCCTTTTAAGAATGAGCAACAGATTGACAAAGGTTACTTTTTTGTATTAAAAGGCATTCTGCTTTACGTTGCTGAGATTGCTGAAAGGGAAAAGAAAGATGGTAAAGTTAATGCTCGTTTAAGGTGCATCTTTGAGAACGGCACTGAATCAGATATGCTTTTACGTTCATTAGCTGCTGAGCTATATAAAAATGGTAGGAGAGTAACTGAGCAAAATGAAAAGCTGCTTGATAATTTTGATGCGATTACCGAGGAGGATGAAGAAGCGGGGTATATTTATGTGCTTAAATCAAAGAGTACGCGTGAAGATATCGCCAGTATCGAACATTTATATAAAATAGGTTATTCTAAAGGAGCTGTTGAAGAAAGAGTTAAAAATGCCGCTCAGGATTCAACTTACTTGATGGCGCCAGTGACCATAATTACTGCTTTTAAGTGCTATAATATGAACCCGCAAAAGCTTGAGCAGTTACTGCATAATTTCTTTGGCTCGTCTTGTTTAAATGTTGATGTTTATGATGCAAAAGGAAACCGAACGGTACCCAGAGAATGGTTTATCGCACCTTTGCCAGTAATTGAACAAGCGATTGAAATGATCGTCACTGGTGATATTGTTGGTTACAGATATAATGCTGAACTTTTGGAGATCAAGGCGATACAGCCCTTTGATAAAACCAGACGAACTTTAAGCATTCGGCAGCCTTATGCTGAACAAATCATGCGAGGTATAAAAAACGAAGAATATCGTTCTATTCCAACCAATGTAAGGGGTAGGGTTTATATTTATGCTTCTAATACCTTAGCTGATATTGATGGCTTTGTTCGGTTAGGTATCAAGAATGAAGATTTGCCTAGGGGGGTGATTATTGGTTCGATTGAAATTACCGGGTGTGAGGGTAATAAACGCACTGGATATGCCTGGCAATTAGCAAATCCTGAAAGGCTTGTTGAATATGTGAAACCGGTTAAGAAACCACAACCTGTGTGGTTTTATCCGTTTTAATACTAATTTTTCTTCTTCTATTTATACCCAGGTGAACAGTTTATAATTTATTTAATAAAATTAAATGAATCAAGATGCTCTAAGTAATGCGATGGTTTGAGCAACATTATATTTAACCAATTTAGCTAATGGCCAACAAAATTAATATTAAACAATATTTCGAAAAAGGAATATTTGCCGTTCCAGATTACCAACGAGGGTATAAATGGTCTGTAAAGAAGAGAAACGGGAAGAGCTCCTTAGAACATTTTTTAGATAGTTTAATAAATGCCAAAGATTCGAATGAATATTTTATCGAAGCAGTTACAGTGGTAGATGAAGAGAACGAAGAAATAGTTCTAGTTGATGGCCAGCAGAGAACAACGTCCTTATTTCTAATTTTTACTGTTTTAGAAGACTTTGATTTAATTAAAGGGAAATTGAAATATTATATTAGGGAGGATTCACACAAGTGGCTCAACAACCAAATATCAATTGAACAAGAAATTATTGAAGATCAAGACGTACAAGACATATTCTATTTCAAAGAAGCAATAGTGCAAATTAAAGAAGCAACCAAAAATCTTGAAAAGAATGCATTCTTAGCATTTATTAAAACAAAAGTATGGTTACTATATAATCAAATTCCAAAAGAAAAGGCTGTTAATACATTTATTGCATTAAATGGCTTAAAAGCTATCATGAAAGATGAGGAGCTGATTAAGTCAGATTTATTAATCAAATCTTCGAGAATTAAAAACCTGGAGGGACTAAATAAAGAAGAGCAATTTGGAATTGAATGGAAAGTTAATGAAGATAGGGGGCGGTTAGCTCGCAATTGGGATAAATGGTTATACTGGTGGAACATGCCAGATGTAAAAAATTATTTTGGAATAGGAAATAATCATTCTTTATATTATTTATTGGTAACATACTACAATATCTGCAGTCAAGATACTAGTAAGTCCAAAGACTTTTCATTTAATCAGTTTAAAAAGCAGTTTATATATTCTGTTAATAGTTCAAAACATACTTTTGAGGGACTGAGAAAATTACAGAAGACCTTTGAAGATCTATATAATAATTATGAAAGTCACAACTTTTTAGGTCTAATTTTGAATACAAGTAATTCGAAAGAAATTTCCTTATGCTACTTCTTAGATACAAAAAATACAAATAAATATTCATTAGAAGATTATGCTAAATGGTCTTTAGTTGGTGCGACCCATTTAGAGATTATAAACAATCTACTTGAAAAAAATGATTTAGGAGAAATTTCCACACTAGATATATCTATTAAGAAAAGAAAAGCTCAGGACGCATTAAGTCTTGTAAATGAAAAATATGTTTATTGGGATGAAAAAGATGTTGAATTTAGTGATCAAAGAAAAGAAAACACCTTTCGTTTTTTACTATTACTTAATTTAATAGAAGATAATAAGCTTAAACGGAAATTTAATTTTACAATATGGGATAACCGTTCATTGGAACATATATACCCTAAATCTAAAATAGGGGATTTGAACTTTGAAAATGACTATTTGGACGGAAGCATACACTGTATAGGTAACTTGGTTCTTTTATATGGTAGAGATAATTCTTCTTTTGGGGCAAAGGAATTTATAGATAAAAAAAACACTTATTTCAATACCTCTGAAAAATTTAGGAGTAGGAATCTTTTACATACCATTTCCGTTTTTGCAAAGTCTGAATGGAAAGAAAAGGAAATTATCGAAAATAAAAAAGCAACCATAACACAACTTAGTAAGTACTATGGAATATAAAGAGTTAGTTAGCAACGAATATTATTCCTTATCAGAACTATTCGCAACGCCAAACAGGAAGATCATCATCCCTGACTTTCAAAGGGATTACTGTTGGGGAGATCAGACGCATGGTGCTCCTCCATATACAGATATTATTACTGGCTTTCTAGATACTTTATTAGAGGAGTTTAAAAACGACAAAGAATCCGATCTTTTACTGGGGAAGATCGATGTATACGAGCTTCCCAAAAACCATATTTATTTAACGGATGGTCAACAAAGACTAACAACCTTGTATCTATTAATCGGGATGCTTTATAAGTTTGGGAAGGAGGAAACATTAAAGCTTAAATTAAAAGCCTGTTTGATTTCTGCTTTAGAAGAAATTGATGATGATAAAGAACCATATTTACAATATGCGGTGAGGGAAAGTACTGTGTTCTTTCTTAGAGACTTAGTTAATGATTTTTTTATTCAAAAAAACTCGTTGGCGGTTAGTGAAATACATAAGCAACCGTGGTATTTCAATGAGTACAAATTAGACCCATCCATTATAAGTATTTTATCGGCATTAAGTATTATCGAACGAAAGTTGAAATACATTGAAGAATGTGAATTTTCAAAGTTCGTTATTGAGAAAATAAAAATCCAATATTACGATGTAAAGGATAAACAACATGGGGAGGAACGTTTTGTAATCATCAATACTACTGGAAAAGGTCTGACTGTGACAGAGAATATTAAGCCTATTTTATTAGGAAGTATTGAAGGCTCAAAGTTTGCTCAGGAATGGGAAGAAAGAGAAACGTTTTTCTGGCAAAATAGAGTTAAAGAAAAAGAGAATATAGCTGATAATGGGGTAAATGATTTCTTGAATTGGTGCATCCAAACATTTGACAAACAAGATGAGTTCGATATTATAAAAAAGGCAAAAGAAATCTTAAAGCTAAAAATCAATGAAGCTTATTTAGTAAGGATTGATAGTTATTTTGCTGCTTTAAAGCAAGTTATCAAATATCTAGAAATCGATAAATATCAGGCTCAATTCAAATTTATCAATGAAAATAAGGAGGTAAAAGGGATATTTGGGTTGCGAGAACTATCCAAAATCAAGCAACAAAACGTATTGA
This sequence comes from Pedobacter immunditicola, assembly GCF_037482985.1. Lineage (NCBI taxonomy): Bacteria > Pseudomonadati > Bacteroidota > Sphingobacteriia > Sphingobacteriales > Sphingobacteriaceae > Pedobacter > Pedobacter immunditicola. The sequence continues at coordinate 299,464 of NZ_JBBHKC010000007.1, forward strand.
TTCCACTTTTATCTTTTATCGCAAAATTTGAAAATGATGGTGATGGTTGTTATGAATTTCTAAGACGCTTGCGCAAAAACTATTTCCACCAGAAATGGGATTACAGAAATGTTCATTATGTGGACTGGCGCTATGTGCTTCAAATTATTGAAAATGCAAATTCTTTGGAAGATATTTTACATTACAGAACAAATTCTGCAAACTTAAAGCCAATACAAAATGTGAAGTTAAATGAATGGTTTAATGAAGAAGAGCAGCTTAAACTACTTTTCGTTGAACAAAAAGAGGTATTGCAGAGATGGGAGGATTATACTGATTTCATGGGAGATTTAACACAATTATTTCATGTGGCAGACAATAAACATGACATAATTGAATTAGAAAATTATTTTAATACTTATCGTAGCATTAATTTTGAAGTATTTACTTTCTCACACAAAACGAAATTTAAAAATATTTATCGATTGCTTCTTTACCTAAAGTACGGAAGATTTGAACATAGAAGCGTTGCTGGAAAGGGATATTGTATGTTGGTTAAATCTGTCGATAAGCTCTTTTTACTAGATGGTTTTATTTCAACCTGGCATTTTTTTAAGAATAATTCAGAAGAGGCCGTTTATCTGTATTTATTAACGATACTTAAAAAATTCATTAATGAAACTGTCATAAAAGGCCGAGAATTAGAAACTATAATTAATGACACTAGAAAAATAGGTCATTACGAAAGAGTTCAGCTATGGAGTGTCTTGGAATTTCTTGATTCGGAAGAAGAATTAAACTTCAACAAAAACATCTGTCAATTTTGGGATCATCCAAACTTAATTAATGTTGCAGCAAATGTTGAGGATGGAACTAATGAATATGCTATTGGAAATATGCTACTAGGCACTAGTTATTATAACAATAAGACTGGTAGGATAGATTTCAGTACTTATCCTTTAATGAAAAAATTATCTAACAAAAGAGACGATTCTGATTTAGAAGAAATTCGAAAAAGAACGATTGAAGTAAGAGGAGTATTAAATACCTTTCTAGATTAATAATCAAAGCTTAATTCCAGGTGCGCCAATTGATTTTGCAATAGGGGTATTGAATAAAAGTATTAAGTACATAGAGTGTGTCCAATAATTACAACCAATATTCAGCTATAGCAAAAATATGCCAATTTCAAGTACAATTGTCGGAATATCAGATCACTGTGTCGGCAATCGTTGGGTAATAAATGATGAAGACAGCCTAGCAGCCCTAGTAGCTCTAATCACAAAGGCTCAAGCTATCCATGCACAGAATATTTTAACAGGTATTAAATCTGACCCTATCATATTTGACGCAGGCCTAAATGAAGAAATAAAACAGAGTGCTATTGACGCTTTAACTATTCCGAAGGATACACGTGGTAGGGAGATTAGAGGTACAGCAAAATGGCATCGAGATGGTATCATATTTGAAGCAATTTCATGGATTGTTGCAAGGAAGGAGCATCCTAATGCTCTTATGCGTGATCCTCACATTTCTCCTACGACTCAAGGCTTAGATGGTTTGATGATTGAGCTTAGTAAAGACAACGAAACCGTTTTATCTACTGTAATATTTGAGGATAAATGTGTGGAAAATCCACCAAAAACTTTTAGGTACGATACGTTACCAGCTTTGTTGAGATTCCATGTTAACAATAGGAAAGTTTTAGAAAGCGCCAGCACCATTATACAAGCAGCCGTGCCATTGGCTAAAAGACCCGCGATTGCTGCAAAATCAATATCACTCGCGATAAGGGGTTATCGAGCAAGTTTTCCAATTCCCCCTTCGATGGATAATGCGTCTGGACGAACGAATATTTTTGAAAGGTATGAAAAATTGAATGGAATTTCTAAAGAACGCAGGATTGGGGGTATGTTGATAGCTTCAGAAGATATTAGAAATTGGTTTGAACAGTTCGCAAATAAGGTAATAGAAAAAATGTAATATGTTTGACGCTCAATCTGCCAATTTATTACGGCAAGCACCAGAAGTTTCGGGGATTTCACCAAAGGATTTGCCTCGAGTACTCACTGATATTTACACAGAAATCGTAGTTAATAGATTAAAGACTAATAATGATGTCCTCGATCTACAACCAATCCTACGTTTAATGGAGATAGCCAATACCTATGAAGCAATTTCAATATTGGTCAGCGATGAACAATTAAGGAGAGCTTCAGCGTTTGTTTCAGGTAGTGCTTACCAGATTTTAGCAAAAAGTGCTGAAATAAATAGTGAAAATGAGACAATACCGCTTAGTAGAGATCATATTGACGGGCGAATTGCTAGTTCGCTGCTTTTTTTAATAGCCGAACAATATCCTGATTCCAAAGAGGCAATTACCGGATTTCTCATTCCACAAGGTAATTATCCTCTGATTTTACAGATGCTTTGCGAAAGTCTTCGCGATTTGGTTCAAGAAAGATTTGATTCCATACTTGAACGGAGCATAAGGCGCGGTGTATATAATCCGCAGCAAGGTTTGGATATCCAAGTACGTGCCGCCCATAAACTTTATGAGACCATTTTGCAGGGCGTTGAGTTGCTCGCTTCAAGAGTTTTATCTAAAGCTCGCCCTGAGTTTGTGACTAATCAGTACGAAACTCCTGTGCAGTTTTTTAATTCTGTACTTCAATTATGCACGCTACAGCACCAAAGTGATTCTTTTGGAAACGGGCTAATCACTACCTATCCTGGTGCGGCTCATCTAGCAAAGTTGCTGATTCAGGCTTCTACAACACTTGAAGAAGCCTCGGTGATGACTGTTGCGTTGCCTGGTGCGGCAAATGAAGACAAGTGGAAACAATGGCTTCAACATAGGGCGCAATCAAAGCCTATATTGTGGCCAAACCATCGTGTCGCTATTGATCAAAATTTCCATTTGCAAGGAAACTCTGCTGTAATTGTTTTACCAACTGGGGCTGGCAAGACAACCATGGCAGAATTTAAGATTGCAGGTGTCTTGGCTACTGGGAGAAAAGTTGTTTTTTTGGCACCTACCAACGCTTTGGTCGAGCAATTGAAAAACGACCTTCGTGATGGGCTACCAGAAGTAATTTTTGGAGAAGGCAACACATTTGAAAGTGATTTCTTTTTTAGCAGTGATGATGCGTTAGGTCCCTTGGAAGTAATGACACCTGAAAAGTGCTTGGCATTCCTAAACTTCAACCCGTCTGCTTTTGGAGACGTTGGTTTATTAGTTTTTGACGAGTGTCACATGTTAAGTCCATCCTCTGGAAGTTTGCGTCGCGCAATAGACTCGATGTTGACCGTATTAACATTTCAGGGATACGCTCCTAGTGCAGATTATTTGTTTTTATCTGCAATGGTAAAGAACGTTGATGATTTCGCCGAATGGATTGCATCTATAACTGGGAGGCCTTGCTTGCCAATTAATATGGTTTGGAAGCCAAGTAGGCAGTCAAGAGGTATCCTGATTTATAATAAAGAGGAACTAGATGCAGCCGTTGAAGCGTCGACTAATGCACAAAAAGTGGCTGATGATATTGTGGTAGCAAATGGAGGTCGGGTGTCTAAAGGTGTCCGTGCTGCTCCTGGTAGAATGCTGAAAGTAAAGCCACACGCGCTTTTTGGTCTCGTACACAATTGGAACGTAGGAGCACCAGAAGATATACGCATTAAAAAGATAGCAGATGAGGATTATCTGCTTGATCCTAAATTTGCTGATAATTTCAGTAGAAGAGTGCAACCTGGGTCTAACGGAACTGAAGTTTCTAAAAGAATTGCGATTTCATGTGTAAATTCTGGTTACAAAACAATTGTATTTATTAATACAGCGCCATCTACTTATACATCTGCAAAGGATATTCAGACAAGTCTACCAGATAACGTGAATTACACACCACACGAACAATCGCTTCTTAACACTATTGAAATCGAAATCGGTAGTCTCAGCGCCTCTATGCTTGAAAACATGAAATCTGCTGTGCCTCATAATGCCCGCTTAATAGGTTTTGAGAGGCGGCTAGCGGAGTCCCTTTACAAACGTCCTGACGGTGCAAGCGTAATTTTTGCCACAACAACCCTTTCTCAAGGCATGAATTTACCAGCTCAAGTAGCCATACTCTCTGCGGATCAAAGGGCCATGCAGGACGAAGATGGTGATGGGTATAGCCAAGATAATTTACAGGCACATGAGCTGCTGAATGCTGCAGGCCGTGCAGGGCGCGCGGGATTTCTTGCAAATGGTTTAGTCTTCTTAATTCCTCGTCGAGTTCTTACATTTTCTGACAATCTGCCTGTTGAAGAAGCGTTGCCAATTTTGGCATCGATAATTCCAGAAGATGAACGTTGTGTCACAATAAGTGATCCTATTGAAATGGTTCTAGATCAAATTCAAACAGGAGCCAAGCCTACCGAGGATGTTGTTTACATGTTTCACCGTTTGTATTCGGACTCTCCTGAGGCTAATTCTGTCGACTCCATAATGACGCAGTCTTTTGGGCGTTTCATAGCCGAGAAGAGAGATTATCTAGAAACATATGATCATAAAATCGCACAATTTAAACAAGCAATTGGTGAAATTCCTCAACAGGAAAATACGCCTGATTGGATTTCAAGGTTGACAATTCAATCTGGCATATCTCCAGATGTTATCGTGAGTTTACATGATGCTATCAGAAATCAACTCCAAGAATTGCCTCAAACCGTGGAAGCTTGGAATACCTGGATAATTGTGTACTTAAAAGCAAATTCCGAAGCAGCTAGATACTGTTTTGGCAAGCGTTTGATTCCATTAGAGAGAGTTAGTGGTATATTAATAATTAACAATGATTCTTATAATGCAGCTTTGGATAGACTTTTAGCAGGACTTAATTGTTGGATTGTTGGTGACACTTTACAGGTTATTGATTATAGTATGGGTGGGAATGGTATTGGCCGTGACAAGCTTTGCCACCGAGCTAGGGAGTTAGTCACAAATATTGCATCGCGCCAACTTTCTTATTTTACGACCTTGGTTGTTCAAATTACAATCCGCCTTGCAGCTGAGGCGGAAATTTCAATTGCAAAATTAGCAGTTCTGGAATGTCTTCCAAATGCTTTGAGATACGGGTTTGATAAACCTGAAAAGCTCGCTTTTTATTCAATTGAAAGCAAATCTAATAATTATCTTTCAAGAGTTGCAGCACATCGCAGTTACAACTCTAGATTTGACAACGCGGAAATTGTTGATGATGGCGACGATTATAAAACTGTGTTTTCAACAGTAAGAAATCTAATGGAGGTTTTATAGCAATAGATGTAAAATAATTGCATTAGTGTTTTTGCCTTTCGAGAGAAAATAGGTTAATTTATCAAAGCTGTATCTGCTTTGTATCTATTATGATAGAACTATTTGTAAATCAGTTTATTATATTTATTGTATTGGGAGGTAGGGAAGGTGCCAAGTAATTTTCTTTTCATTTGTAGTCGAAATAAATGGCGGAGCAAAACAGCCGAAGACATCTTTAAGCATATTGACGGTTTGAATGTTCGTTCTGCTGGTACTTCCAGTTCCGCCCGAATTAAGGTAAATGAAAAGCTTTTGGAATGGGCAGATTTGATATTTGTAATGGAAAAGCACCATAAGCAATGGTTGAATCAAAAGTATTCTTCTTCGTTGGATGGAAAGCAGATCATTGTATTAGACATTCCTGATGAATATCAGTATATGGATGCAGAATTGGTTAATATGCTTGAAATAGCGGTGGAGCCTTATCTTTAGTTCTATTCTAACCCTCCCTTTTCGAAAATCGCTTATAATCCATTTGGATCAATATTAACATCTTATCATAATGCTTTTCACACTCCATTCACTAGTGAGGTAATCTGCTTTTGATAATGCTAAACAAAACCGGGATTCTGCCAAATCACGTTTTCCGGAATTAGACACAGTCTTGTTTTTGAGGCCCACAGAAAGCTTAACTATCTTTTTACAACAACTGGGAAGAGGGTTGAGGTTGGCTGAGGGAAAGGACTGCTTAACCGTTTTAGATTTTGTTGGTAACTCCAGAACTGAATATGATTTCGAGCATAAGTTTAGGTCATTAATAGGGAAAACTCATACCTCCATATTGAAAGAATTTGAAGATGATTTTTCTCATCTTCCACTGGGTTGTTCGATCATCTTAGAGAAAAAAGCGAAAGAGGTGATTCTGAGGAATATTAAACAAGCCACTAATTTAAACAGGA